>NZ_CP036269.1:1007500-1664939 GCF_007744675.1 Gimesia alba | reverse complement strand
AACCGCGCTATAATTTCGGTGAGATGGCCGTCGGGCAATCCCTGTCTCATAAGTTTATCTTAAAAAATGAGGGAGAAGTTCCGCTGGAAGTCAAAAAAGGGAACACGACCTGCAAATGCACGCTCAGCGAAATGAAAGATAATACGGTCGCCCCCGGTAAATCCATTGAGATCGAACTCACGTGGACCCCGAAAGCGCCTCAAGAACATTTTGGGCAAACCGCAACGATCTTTACAAATGACCCCGAAAACAAGGAACTCAAGCTCCAGATCGAAGGCACCGCCAATAACCTGATTAGCTTTAGCGGAGATATGATGGGCACCGCTCACTGGTCCCTCCCGACCATGGAAAGCGATGAACCGGTTTCGTATACGGGATCAATTCATACCAAATACATGGACGAGTTCAAAATTACAGGAATCGAGTCTGACCGAGCCGGGTTGACGGCTACCTTTAAGCCGCTCACGCCTGAAGAACTCAAGGAAGAAGATACGAAGACTGGGTACTCAATTGAAGTCACAGCTGATCCTACAAAATTTCCTCTGGGAGGATTTACCGAACGCCTGACAGTCAAAACGGATATCCCCAACGACCTGGAACCAACAGAGTCCCACGCAGATCATAAACATCCTGAAGGGCACGACCACAAGCACGAACATCAGCCGCCCGGAGATCGAACATTTGTGATTCAGGTTTCAGGAAACCATACCGGCCCCATTCGAATTGTCCCGACATTTGGCGTTTACTGGAATCCGCAAACCATGGTATTGAACCTGGGAGAGTTCTCCGCCAAAGAGGGAAAAGAAGTCATGCTCTCCATGTTTGTGGAAGGGACAGAACTGCCTCTGGAAATAGTCGACCAGCAGGTCATACCCGATTTTCTGAAATTTGAGCTGAAAAAAGATGATAGTTTTCAATCAAAAACGAAACAGCGCTATGAATTGAAATTTGCCGTCCCTCCGGAGCTGCCCGCTGTTTCCTTTGGACGTACCAATCTGGCGAAAGTAAAATTGAAAACGAACCATCCCAATGCCAAAGTAATCGAGTTCAGGGTCCAGTTCATTTCACTATAACCGTTGATTTTGGGGCTGATTCTGTTCATGAACTCATCAATCAGCCCTTATTTTTCTCAGTTTTCTATTTTACTTTTCAGGGCCACCGTCAGATCCACTTTGACGCAACACCATGTGATGAGCTAAGATAAGCAGCGAGGAACCAACCCCCTACACTGTTTATTTTCCTCATTCATATCCATGGAAGGCCGCATTGAATGTTATTGAAACCAATCTCAGACCAACATTGTCTGCTTGCCCTGCTCTGTCTGCTTCTGCTGGCCGGCTGTGAAAGCAACACACCTCAGCCAACCACAAAAACATCAGATTCAACCGTTTCTGAAAATCAGTCGGAGAAACAGAGCCCAGAGAGTCCCCCTCCTGCAGAACAGCATGCCAATGCGACACCTGAAAAATCCGGCACCACCAATTCTGAACATGCCACAACAGCAAAACCCAAAGCGACTTTAAATACGAAAACAACTGTTTCGCCAGGCAAACCTGAGCCATTGTTTAAAGACTGGCCGGCACCGAAGCTGGCGATTGTCTTAACTGGTGAGCGGCACGGTTATCTGGAACCCTGCGGATGTACTCAAAACCAGACCGGGGGCGTTTCCCTGCTGGCCAATCTCTTCAAGCAAATTGAAGAACGGAAATGGCCTGTCACTGCCTTTGATCTGGGTGGCCTCGTCAAACGCAATCGTCGACAGAGTCAGATCAAATATGAAACCATTCTGACTTCGATGAAAGATATGAAGTACGGCGGGGTCGGCCTCGGACCGGAAGAACTCCGCTTTGGCGCCGATATTTTTCTACAACTACATAACCCCGAGCCCACTTCTCCCAATACAACCCCCACATTCCTGGCAGCCAATATTCTGATTCTGGATACTCCCGATCTGGGCAAAAGCCATTTCAAAATCATTGAAGTGGGGGGCGTCAAAATGGCGGTCACTTCCATCATCGGTAAAAGCCACATGGAAAAAGTCCCCGACATCACCTGGCAGGAACCCGCCAAAGTTCTGCCTGATGTCATCAAAAAAATGGAAGCCGCCAAGCCCGATCTGATGATTCTGCTTTCGCAATCCAACAAGGATGAATCAAAAGCACTGGCTGAAAAATTTCCGAACTTTGACATTCTGTTAACAGCAGGCGGCGTAGAAGACCCGCTCGGTGAGCCTGAATTTATTGGCAAAACCATGATGGTCGATGTGGGTCATAAAGGGAAAAGTGCCGGCGTTGTCGGCTATTATCCAAAGCAGGCAACCAAAGACGATCCTTCAAAACGGTTCCGATTTACGGTCATCGAACTCGATAAACAACGTTTCAAAGACACCCCCCGCATGGCCGAACATATGCAGTTTTATCAGGATCGCCTGAAACAGGAAGATCTGGCGGCCAAAGAACTTCCCATTGATCATCCCCGCGGCGCCACATTCGTGGGAGCAGAAAAGTGTGGCGAGTGCCATACAAAAGCCTATGAAAAATGGCTCACCACCGCGCACGCGCATGCCTATGAAAGTCTGATTAACGGCCGCAAAGATCAGATTGAACGAGGTGAGAAAATTATTTCCCGCATCTATGATCCCGAATGTCTCTCCTGCCATGTGACCGGCTGGCATCCTCAGGAGGTGATTCGCTACAAAAGTGGTTTTGTGAATAAACAGGAATCCCCACACCTGTTAGGTCAGCAATGCGAAAACTGTCACGGCCCAGGCAGCGGTCACATCGAACTCGTTGATATGGACAAACTTGATGAAGCCAAAAAAGTGATGCGAGTCACGCTCGCCGAAGCCAAAAAGAGCACCTGCTATCAATGCCATGATCTTGATAATAGTCCCAAGTTTGAATTCGACTCCTACTGGGAGAAAATCAAACATCCCTGGCGCGATTAACCGCATATCTCAAATTCACTGAATGATCTCCCCTCAACCATTGGGCCTTTAAATGCTGGAAGTGGAACAAAAGTTTTTACTCGCTGATAAAGCGGCTTTGCTGGAGCAACTGGCACAACTCGGCGCGACACAGGAAACGGACCAGGAACAGGAAGATCTTTACTTCACGCACCCCGTACGAAATTTTGCCGAAACGGACGAAGCCTTTCGCATCCGCCGCATCGGCTCTGAGAATCGGGTCACCTATAAAGGTCCCAAGCGGAACACGGTCAGCAAAATACGCAAAGAGATCGAGCTGGCGTTTGAATCCGGTCAGTCTGCCTTTGAACAACTGACTGAAATGCTGGAGCTACTGGGATTTCATCCTTTGAGAAGTGTCCGTAAACGGCGGACTCCCTTCACCTGTCAGCATCAGCAGCGCGCCTTTGAAATCACTGTCGATGCAGTCGAAGGACTGGGTCTGTTTGCCGAAATCGAATTGCTCGCGGAAGAATCGGAACTAGAGGAAGCCGATGCCGCGATCATCGAACTGGCTGCATTCCTGGGAATGACTCATCCCATCCGCACGTCCTATCTGGGCATGTTGATTGAAAAGGAAACCCAGTCTGATTCTGATTGAGCTTATTGTGAATTTTCGAAGCTTTCCCTCCATTTATTCCTTTTCAGACTGGGGAAATTCTGAAATAATTGCCGACAGATAAAAATGTCTCATGTTTTCTGTTGTGGTAGGAGAAATATTGACTAGTATATATTAGTCCACAACAGACACTTCTTTTTAGAATCCATGGGTCGAGACGGCGTTCAATAATAGCGTCCCCGCAATTCTCGATAAATTAGGCACCTTGCTTCGCCTGACGAACTCGAACTCATTTGCGGGGCAAATGCCATATTATTGAAGGAAGACCTCAATGGCTGCAAAAGCACGATCAAAACGAGCTGCAACTCCCCCTCCCACTAACAACAACGGTTCTGACGGGATGCTTGATAACGCGCTCGGGCAAATTGAGCAGGCGTTTGGCAAAGGCGCCATCATGAAACTGACGGGCGATAACGCCCAGGCTGTTCCCTCGATCGCCAGTGGTGCCCTTTCACTTGACCTGGCACTGGGCGGCAAAGGCTTTCCCCGTGGTCGCATTATTGAACTGTACGGCCCTGAATCGAGTGGTAAAACCACGCTCGCATTACATGTGATTGCCAATGCTCAAAAAGAAGGGGGCATCGCCGCCTTTATCGATGCCGAGCACGCACTCGATCCCGTCTGGGCCAAGAAACTCGGCGTCAACATTTCGGAACTGCTGGTCAGCCAACCCACCTATGGTGAAGAAGGACTGCAGATCGCAGAAATGCTGATCAAATCGAACTCGGTCGATGTCATCGTTGTTGACTCAGTCGCCGCCCTGGTTCCCAAAGCTGAACTGGATGGCGAAATCGGCGATACCCACGTCGGCCTGCAGGCACGTATGATGAGCCAGGCCATGCGAAAGTTAACCGGCGCCATTTCCAAATCGAAAACGACTGTGATTTTCATCAATCAGATTCGTGAGAAAATTGGCGTCATGTTCGGAAGCCCCGAAACAACACCCGGCGGTCGCGCCCTGAAGTTTTACAGCTCGGTTCGTGTCGATGTTCGCCGGATTGCGACGCTGAAGGATGGTGATACGGTCACTGGCATTCGCATGAAAGCCAAGATTGTCAAAAATAAGATCGCCCCTCCTTTCCGGGTTGCCGAATTTGATATGCTCTCGACGGGCGGAATTAACTTCGAACTGGACCTGCTGGATCTTGCCGTCGAAAATAAAATTGTCAAAAAGGCCGGAAGCTGGTTCAGTTATGGAGAAACGCGTCTCGGACAAGGTCGCGACCGTTCCAAGTCCGTTTTGGAAGAAAACCCCGATATCTGCCAGGAAATCAAGCAGAAAGTACTGGAAGCCAAAGGGCTTGCTCCCTCTACCCAGCCGGAAGCAGTCGAAGCCTGATTTCGTAAACGTCCTGTAAACGAACTCAATCAGTCAGAATAGCACAAACGACCTTGAAACCAGCAGTGGTATTCGAGGTCGTTTTGCATTGGGTTATGCCCAAAAACAGAGTAAAATCAGGATTTATCATCGTCAGACTAAATTGAAACACTTTCTTCTGTATCACAGAACATTTCCCTTTGATTCGATCCAGGTCAATGCATGCTTAATGCTCAATCAACTCAAATTGCTCGCAGCCGTCTCTTGGCAATCATGGCATTTCTGAGCGGGCTGTCTCTACTGCCATTCGCTCCAAGTCCGTCGCTGTATGCACAGAACCTGGATGCACGCGCCATTGCCTTTGCCGTTCAACAGCAGCTGGTTCAAGCAATCGAAAAGTCTGAAAAGTCCGTCGTTGCCATTTCAAAAATCAAAACAAAACGGCAACAGATTCAATCGCGGATTCCTGCCCCCTTCGGTCTGGACCCGAATCAGGGGTTAAATCTATCACAAGATCCGAAAAACCTGAATTTTATCCCCAACGAATTTGGAGCGGGAGTTCTGATTCCTGATCCCACAGGACAAAACCGGGTTTTGATCCTGACCAACTATCACCTCACAGAAGGAGGCCCGGTTGCGGGGAAGAAAACCAATCCGGAAAATCGAATTTTTGTGCATGCCGCCAACCAACTGGGATTTTATGCCGAACTGATCGCAGCCGACCCCCGTAGCGATCTAGCGGTCCTTACACCGGCAAAAGGCCTTCCGAATCGTTCGACCCGTGCCCTCAGTCCTATTAAATACGGTAACACCGAAGCGATTCGCAAAGGCCAATTTGTGATTGCCCTCGGAAATCCATACGCGATCGCCCGCGATGGATCGCCCAGCGCGAGCTGGGGAATTGTCAGCAATTTTCATCGTTACCCGGTACCAATCTTCAAAAATTTTTTAAATCAGGAACTGGATAAAGAGGAAACCCTGCACCACTTTGGAACATTACTACAAGTCGACACTCACCTCGACCTTGGAACCAGTGGGGGCGCTTTACTGGACCTTGATGGAAATTTAATCGGCGTCACCACGTCTCTTGCCGCATTGGAAGGCTATGAAAAGTCAACCGGCTTTGCCATCCCGATCGATCAAGCCACATTACGGATCATCAACAGTCTCGCTGCTGGAATGGAGCCCGAATATGGTTTCCTGGGCATCCACCCCCTGACCATCGAACAAAGTCAGGCAAGACATCTCTTTACCAGGAATACTGTGCTACTGGAGCCTTATTACGTAGTAGCCAAGAGTGTCAAACCACACTCTCCAGCTCAACTCGCCGGCATGCTGCCCGATGATCTGATCCTCTCGATCGAGGGACAAAAACTGACCCGAGATTTCGACTTAATGCGGGAAGTAGGCAAAGCAGGCGCAGGAAAGGAAGTAAAGCTTCAAATCTTGAGAGGAAAAAAACCGCGTGAGTTGACTCTGACAGTGAAACTAGGAAAATGGCCAGTGGCGGACGATGAGGGTATTGTGCAAACCCAATTTCACCATCCCCTCTGGCGCGGACTTAGAGTCGATTATCCTACTGCTCGCAAGAAATATACCTTCAGTCCGTTCAGTTATCCACCAGCGGTCGTTGTGACGCATGTCGCTCCGGAAAGCCCTGCACAACAGGCTGGCCTCAAAGAAGGAAACTTCATCAGCCATTTTAATGATCAAGCGGTCAGATTGCCTGATTCGTTTTATCAGGAAGCACAAAAAGCAAACAATTCACCAGTAACATTACAACTTTTGGATGGCCGAAAGGTGATCCTTTCTCCCCAAGAAGCAATCAAAAAACAATGAAAACAGACGAACTTCGCGAGAGTTATCTTTCCTTCTTTGAAGAAAAAGGTTGTGTCAGAAGACCATCCGATGTCCTGGTCCCACGCGATGATCCCACCGTGTTATTTACCCCCGCCGGGATGAACCAGTTTAAAGATCAGTTCCTGGGTGTGGGCAAACTCGAATTCACACGGGCCACAACGTGCCAGATGTGTCTCCGTACGGGTGATATTCAGAATGTCGGCGTCACCGCTTATCATCACACGTTTTTTGAAATGCTGGGGAACTTTTCATTCGGGGATTATTTCAAGCGCGAAGCCATTCACTGGGCCTGGGAATATCTGACGGATAAAAAATGGCTGGGCCTCGATCCCAGTCTGCTGTCCGTCACCGTCTACAAAGAAGATGACGAAGCCTACAATATCTGGCACGACGAAATCAAACTGCCCGCTAATCGCATCAGTCGCGAAAATGAACACGAAAACTTCTGGCCCGCCGGGGCACCCTCGTTAGGCCCCGATGGTGTGTGTGGCCCTTGTAGTGAAATTTTCTATCACCCCAACGGCGGCAAAGATAACGTCGAAATCTGGAACCTGGTCTTCACACAGTTCAATCGCGTGGGAGATCCCCCCGATAACCTGAAGCCACTTCCTAAGCAAAACATCGATACCGGCATGGGACTCGAACGAACTGCCTCGGTTCTGCAGGGCGTCCCCAGTAACTTTGAGATCGACACACTCAAACAACTCTGCCTGGCAGCCGCTGATACGGTCGGAACGGCCTACAAGTTTGAAGCTCCCGAAGGACGACCGATCCGTCGCATTTCTGACCATGTCCGTGCCATCACCTTCAGCATCCATGAAGGTGTCAATCCCGGCAGCCTTAAAGAGAGCTATGTCGTGCGTCAATTACTCAGGCGTGCGCTACTCGAAGGTTACCTGCTTGGTAAAAACGAACCATTCCTGTACCAGCTGGTCCCGGCGGTCGTGGAAATTATGAAAACGCCTTATCCGGACATCGTCAAAACCGTTGAAAATGTGCAGAACACCATCAAAGTCGAAGAAGAACAGTTCCTCGACGTCATTGAGAAAGGGCTCACCCGTTTCGCTGGCTTCCTGAAGAAAGCAGAGCAGGAAGGGAAATCGGAAATCTCTGGTGAAGATGCCTTTGATCTGCATCAGACAGATGGCTTTCTGATCGAACTGACCGAAGCCCTGGCGGCCAAAAATAATATTGCCGTGAATCGCAATGAATTTAACACCCTGATGGATCGGCACCAGAAAGACAGCGGCAGGAACGCCTTCGCAAACTCGGTGATGTCGGAAGGCCCACTTACCGCGCTGCATAAAACGACCAGCGACACGATTTTCAAAGGTTATGAAACGACAGAAGCCGAAGGAAAGGTCGTAGGGATTATTGCCGAAGATCGACTGGTCGAATCCGTCGTGGAAAAAGGGCACGCACATCCCGTTGCCGTCGTCCTGGACGAAACCCCCTTCTATGCAGAAGCCGGCGGTCAGGTAGGCGACACAGGCTTCATGGAAGCAGATGGCGTCAAATTTGAAGTCATCAATACCCAGAAAAATGGAGGATTGATTCTCCATCTCGGCCATCTACTGGAAGGCCAGCTCAACCTGGGACAAACTCTCAAAGCAACTGTGGTGGAAACACGGCGCGCCGGCATCCAGCGTGCTCACTCAGCAACGCACCTGCTACATCATGCCCTGCGAACCGTCTTGGGTGAAAATGCCATGCAGCGTGGGTCCAAAGTAGAAGAAGACACACTTCGCTTTGACTTTTCGCACAGCAAAGCAGTCACTCCCGAAGAACTGAGTCAGATCGAAGACATCATCAACCAACGTGTTTCCGAAGGCGCTGATGTCAGCACCGAACTGATGAAACTGCAGAAAGCCCGCGATCTCGGCGCAATGGCGTTGTTCGGTGAAAAATATCCCGATAACGTACGCGTGGTTCAAATGGGAGACTTCAGTATTGAATTGTGCGGGGGAACTCACCTCACCAATACCGGTCAGGTTGGTCTCTGCAAAATCGTGAATGAAGAACCCGTCGCCAAAGGAGTGCGCCGGATTCACGCATTGACTGGCTCCAAAGCTCTGGAAAAAACCAGAAACACGGAGAAACTGATTCAGGAAATTGCCGCACAACTCAAAGTTCCACGGCCCGATGAACTGCCTCAGCGAATCGCGCAGCTGCAGGATGAATTGCGGGACACCAAAAAACAACTTTTGAAGTATTCCAGCAAGTCACTGTCAGGCACTGCCGATGAACTGCTGGAACGCGCACCAACAGTCAACGATGTCAAAATCGTCTCTTACCATGCCCAGGATGCTTCCCGCGATCAACTGCGGGAACTGGCAGACCTTCTACGTAAAAAAGGTAAGCAGGTCGCTTTGATTCTGGGTACGGTCATTGACGGCAAAGTCGCCCTGATGGCAGCCGTCAACAAGGACCTGGTCAAGCAGGGCCTCAAGGCCGGCGATTGCGTCAAAGCCTCCGCCAAAGTGGTCGGCGGCGGAGGTGGCGGACGACCTGATATGGCAGAAGCCGGCGGCAAAGATCCGGATAAGCTGGACGATGCACTGGCAACAGGCGCAGACTACTACCGCAGTCAACTCGAAGCGTAAGCTTTGACGATCGGCTAGACTGTGTCCAGTTTTACTGTAGCGTCTCCAAGGTCATTTGGACCGAGTATATTAGATTGAGACACGCTATGGTAAAATGTGATGCGCTCTAGATCAGATTCCGACGGTTGAGTTCGGCAACGACGCGTTGCACAATTTGGGATACGTCGTTGCTCCCTAACTCTTCCGTGATTCCGGTAGCACAGCCCCCGATCGGCTCATTCGTAAAACCGTGCTGGGATAACATACACTGCAGCGTTCGGCTTAAGGTGGAAATATCGGTTTGCTGCTCTGACGTGCTTGGCTGTCGTCCCTGCCCCATTTGAAAACCACGCAGTTCAACAGCGGCACGGAATCCTTCAGGAAACTCTGCCGAGTAAATCATCGTGTCAAACAGGGTCAACAAGTCATATTGCACACGACGGGCTTCATCCAGTTGGGCCGACATCGTCAGATCGTAGAGTTTCCGCGTCAGTTCAGGAACGACTCCCGAACTGGCATTGGTTCCCCCGTCAGCACCGCTCAATAACAGAGGCATCAACGCCGCATCCCAGCCGGTCAGAAAAGAGAAATCGGGACGGTTCGGACGCACAGCCTGAATCATGCGAATCATATTCGGGATATCTCCCGATGAATCCTTGATCGCCACGATCTTTTCGCATTCTTCAGAGAGACGTTGAATCGTAGGCACATCGATCGGACTGGCAAACATCGGAATGTTATACAGGGTCACATCAATCGGAGTATTATCACCAATTTCCTTAAAATAGGCATAAACAGAAGCGGGGCTCAGTTTGTAATAAAAGGGAGCCACAATCGCCACGGCTCGAATTCCCAGACTGTGATAATACTCGCACGCTTTAATGGTTTCGCGGACGTTGGCTTCTGCCGCTCCTGCTAAAATCGGCACGCGCCCTTTGGTCTGGTCGGCAATGATCGCCACAATCCGCCGACGTTCTTCGGGGGTGAAGCGAGTAAATTCGCCGGTGGATCCGTTGGGATAAAGCCCGTGGACCCCTTTTTCAATGAGCCAATCGATATAACGTCGCAATTCAGGCTCGTTAATTTCGCCTTTGGAATCGTAAGGGACCAGATTCGGGGTAAAAATTCCACTGAGTTTTTGCTGGGGCTGCATTCTGGGGGACACCTATACATTAAAACAAACAAGTTGCCAGTTTACGGAGTATAGGGGAATTATAGCATACAAATCAGTGGGGCGACACAGTTTCAAGCCTCTTCTACGGGCTCTTCTGCAGACTCTTCTTGATCTTCGGATGCTGCATCATCTTTATCGGTTATTTCTTCTGGCTCACTCTCCCCACCATTAGAACGGTTAAATTCCTCAGCAGTCACACCCGCCTCCAGAATCGCTTTTGCTTCCACTTCTGCCGACTTTCCATAAAACTGCAGAATCAGGAATAAGACAATCAGACCGACCGGCAGGAGAATATAAGGTTGAATACCAAAGCCAACGGGAATATAGCCGAAGACAACAGAAACCGCGGCAACGGTCATCGCATACGGCATTTGTGTGAGAACGTGATCCAGATGGTCCGATCCGGACGCCGCTGATGAAAGCACCGTCGTATCGGAAATGGGCGAGCAATGATCGCCAAAAATCGCTCCCGCCAGCACGCCGCCAATCGTTCCCAGCATGAGATGATGATTCGGCTCGGCTTCATTCAATGGAACCAGCAGGCTATAGGTGACGGAAATCGACAAAGGCATTAAGAGCCCCATCGTAGACCAGGAACTGCCGGTGGCAAAACTCACGGCTGCTGCCAGCAGAAATGTAATCGCAGGCATCCAGTTCGGAGAGAGATGCCCCGAAAGCATTTCGACGAGTACTCCGGCCGTATTCAGATGACCTTCGTCACAAACCGTGGCCACCGACCAGGCCAGAACCAGAATCAGAATTGCCAGAAACATACTTTTGGCACCGACCGACCAGGCTTCTACACATTCATTGAGTGAAAGCGACTTGGAAAAGCTGCAGCTGGCAACGGCAGCGATCGAAGCCAGGAACGAAGAAATCAGTAAGACCCGATTGGGAGAGGCATGCTCTAAAATCGTCCGTAAATTCTTTTCCAGTAACAATTCGCCTTGCTGCAAACGCTCCAGATTCAGGCGCTCGATTTCAATCGTCCCCGTCCACCACAGGCCGATCATTGCCAGCCCCAGCAACACAGATAACGGAATCAACGCATTCCGCAATAACTGGCGGTGAGCCAGCTCTCCTTTTTCTGCACTCGATTCGGCTTCGACAATATTGAAACGCCCGGGCCGCATGACCTGATTAAAGGCAATCGTACGCACTTCGGCCTTCAACATCGGACCAAAATCGTGCCCCAGATAGGCGACCAGCCAGACAAACGCCAGTAATTGCAGTGGATAAAAACGGTAAGGCAGACTATATAAAAACGTGGTGTAGTAATCTTCTGCCATCCCCAGGCTGGCATAGGAGTCGGCAATGTAACCGATTTCCACTCCCACCCAGGTCGAAATAATCGCAATCCCCGAAACGGGAGCGGCGGTCGAGTCAACCAGGAATGCAAGCTTTTCGCGGGAGACTTTCATACGATCTGTTAAAGGCCGCATCGAACTGCCGACCAGCAATGAATTCGCATAATCATCAAAAAAGACAACCAGCCCCATAAACCAGGTCATGAGCTGACTATGCTCGCGTTTTGTCGCGTACTGCGAAAGCCGGTTGACTAATGCAGCAGTTCCTCCACCGACGGACATCACACCGACCATCGCACCGAGGAACATCGTAAACAAAATGATCATCATATGGGAATTGTCGGTACTTCCCGGCTCGACGATCTCATGTATCACAAACGTATCCAGGGTATGTACAAACCCCAGAAACAGGTTACCGTGGGCTAAAATCACCGCCCCACACCAGATGCTGACCAACAGTGCCAGAATGATATTTCGAAACCAGACCGCCAAAATCACGGCCACAATCGGAGGCAGCAAACTTAACCAGCGAGAAATCCGATACACTTCCAGTGACCCCGCCCCCCGAATATCCGGATCCACGATGATTGTATCAGAGGTCACGAAGACTTTTTGATTCTTGGCTAAGTCAGTCTTCAGTTCCAGTATGCCGTCTTTGAACGGGGGTAAGGCGGTATCAACTTCATCGATCCATAAATCGATACCGATTATCTGTTGAGGATGACCAGAGAACTTCGTATCCAGCGAGCCATTGACGTTGAGTGCACGAATGGTAACTTTGCTGACAGGGACCCCGACCACAACGACGTCAGGCGCTTCGATCGCATATCTTGCCGGCTCTTTTTTCAGAGGTACATCCGAAATCTTCTCGGTCTGCCCTAAGAAGCTGGTCAGAATTATCAGAAAGGAATGAATCGCCGCCATCGTCCCTCAGGCTGCTTGATCGATAAAAAGTTGGGGCAAAGCAATTTCTGCTCGCGAAAAATCAACTTGCCAGACGTCCTGCTGAGTATATTGAAACCGATCCCCGACTGATCCGCAAGCGATGATTTTCAAAAAGTCACTTGTTTTCACTCTCTGCAGGATTTTCCGCAGGCCAGATCAGATGAAATGTCACACCCTGATCGATATTCGTTTCCGCTTCGATCGATCCTCCATGAAGCGAAACAATCCGCCAGCACTTTGACAACCCAAACCCTAAGCCTCGCCCCGCCTGTCGGGCAGAAAAGAAGGGATCAAATAGATGCTCCCGTTCCTGGTCTGTTAAGCCGGGGCCATTATCAATCACGCGCAGATGCAGGCTCCGCTTCTCTCCAGCAGTCAATTCTTCTGAAACAATCCGAATCTGACCGCCAGTTTCCAGTACATTCAGACTATTCAGAATCAGATTACTAAGCACCACCTTCCACTGCGTTTCATCGGCCCAGATTGAATGCGATTCGGGAATCTCAACTGTGAGCTGACTTTCGGAATGGGTAATGGCTTCGTCCAGACTTGCCAGGACTTCCTCTGTTGTTTGCTTTAGATTGTGTAAACTCGGGCGCGGAACGGGGGGCCTGCCAAACAGCATCGCATCACTAATCATATCGCGGACGCGATAAGCCTGCCCGCCGATGGTCGTGAGAGCTCGCCTGCGTTCCGGATCTGTTTCCCCTTTCAACAACATCTGCACGCGTCCCACAATCGTAGCGACGGGATTATTGATTTCATGCCCGGCACCAGCCGCGAATTCCGCCATCGCTTCCAGTTTATCAACACGGGGAAGCACGCGGCGTTCTGCAGCGGCGGTATCCTCTGCAACGGTGTTTGATAACGCAGGTTTAAGATCCAGCACTTGAGCCAACAGACGCTGGCTGAGTTCTACCAGTTGGGAAATGAGAGGCTGTTTTTCCGTGAGTCGTGTCGCGGAAAACAGGCACACACCCACAACCTCAGTTTGATTAGAGGGAATCGAATAGAATTCGTAGGGCGAATCGGAAATCCGTGAAAACGATCGGCCCTGAGTAAAGATTGATTCAGCCTGCTCTCTCTCCGAACCAGCATGCGCTGATTGAATCGCATTCGCAACGAAACACTCTGTTTCATTTGGGCTAGCCCGATGAATGCTGCCCGTCAGTTGTTGTGACCGGCGATCGAAGACGGCAATGTAACTGGCATCCGCGACTGCGGCTTCACACCAGACTTCAGACAGTGCATTAAGAATTGATTCCAGTGAGCGCGCAGGAATCAATGCAAACAGACGTCTGTAATACGCATCCGGTAAATCCAAGCTGAGGGCACCGGTTTCGCTCAACATCTGAAACTCCCTGAAACAGCATCCACAACGATCGGAGAAAAAATCCGATCGTCATGAAACTGATGACTGTTCATTTTTTGGAATCAGCCGGTAGCGTGAACGGATTCCAGATTCAGAAGCGTACAGACCCGATCAGCCAGTTGCTCGACTTCAAATGGTTTCTGCATGAAGTCATTAGCGCCAGCCGCTTTTAAATCGTCAATCTTGTCTGCTTCTACCATACCACTGATGCAAATGATTTTCACATCGTCCATGGAAGAATCGCTGCGGACTCGCTGACAGACTTCTTTTCCATTGATGTCAGGCAGCATCACATCCAGAATAATAATATCGGGGTGATACTCTTTGACCATCATTCCGGCATCGAAACCATTGTTGGCAACGCGGATTTCAAATCGGGAGTCTGCTTCCAGAACATCGCGGATCAATTCTACAAGTTCCTCATCGTCATCCACGATCAGAGCCTTGCGTTTTCCGCTTTCCAGTGCATCGGTGGGAATTCCATTGTCTTTCATAAACTTGAATAAGACATCACGAGGAATTCTACGAAAGCGAGAGCCGGGTACACGAAATCCCTTTAATTGGCCAGAATCAAAACAGCGAATAATCGTTTGTTGACTCACTTTGCAAATCTTTGCGGCTTCGCCTGTGGTAAAGACCGTTTTCATATTGCTCATCCATCCTTTGAAGACCCGCCACAGTTGAGCGGGAAAGACCAAGCGCTGTAAGGCTATTACAACATGCAATAACCGAGCCCCTGCGCAGTGAAACCGATGACCCGTTCATCAAGCTCGCTGCATGAAACTGACATCTCCATAATCAGCCTCTTATCTATTTACCTGGAAACAAGTAAAGTGATAAAAAACCGCATCCTCCAAGGTGCAGTTCTGTGGCCCGTTTACTTGCCAAACGCTACTGACTTTCCAGACGCCACAAGTATCCCACATAGATACAAACGCCAAAACTTTCAATACCGCTTGACTTTACCAGTATTATCAATAACTCCGATTGTATCTATTCTGACGATATGGTCAACACGCATTCGCCACGTTGACCAAATTATTGAAACAAACATGTACGAATTATACACTTACAATCATCAGACCTTTACCCACGGTTACCCAAAAACTCTCGTTTCTCACGAATGCAAACCATCCGCGCATGCAAAAAGTGCAGTGACTGTAGTGAGTTAAGAAAATATTTTTGCGAGCATCGCAAAAATCACGTGGCCATCCGGTTGGAGCTATTTAAATAAAGCACAAGCACCGTTAAATCTGCCGGGGTCAGACCGCTGATTCTACCCGCCTGACCGATATTCCGTGGTTTGACGCGACTCAGCTTTTCCTTCGCTTCATTGCGTAAGTTGGGCACGAGCTGATAATCGATATGGTCAGGAATGTGCAGTGTTTCCACGTTTTTCTGCTTCTCAATCTCGGCTGTCTGACGTCGGATATATCCCGCATACTGCACTTCAATCAACGTTTGCTGGATGGCTCGATCCGAGAGGGACATCTCTTTTAATGCAGGAGCAAATTCACAGATCTCGCTCCAACCAATATCCTGACGGCGGAGCCATTCTTCGAGTGAATTTCCCTGATAACGGGTCGCTCGAATGAACTCGATGATCTGAGCGATTTCAGCCTCGTAAGTCTGAAATTTCTGCCAGCGTTCCTCTCCGACAGAACCGACGCGACGACCGATGGGTGTCATCCGCCGATCTGCATTATCCTGTCTGAGTAACAAACGAAACTCGGCCCGCGAAGTAAACATCCGGTAAGGCTCATCCACGCCTTTTGTCACCAGGTCATCAATCAGTACTCCCAGGTAGGCTTCATTGCGATCCAATACCAGGTCTTCCTTACCCGCAATCTTCAAGGCAGCGTTCAACCCGGCCAACAGTCCCTGCCCGGCGGCTTCTTCGTAGCCTGTGGTCCCATTCAACTGGCCGGCGAAGTACAAGCCTTCGACTCTCTTCGTTTCTAAAGTCGGCTTCAATTGTGTAGGAGTCGCAAAATCATATTCGACGGCATAGCCGTAGCGCATAATCTCCGTATTCTCCAGTCCCCGAATGGAATGAATCATCTCATCCTGAACATCGCGAGGCAGACTGGTCGAGATCCCGTTGCAATAATACTCGTTGGTATAACGGCCTTCCGGTTCCAGAAATACCTGATGCGAATTGCGCTCTGAAAAACGCACCACTTTGTCTTCGATCGAAGGACAATACCGCGGGCCCGTTGAATTAATCTGCCCGGAATACATTGGTGCGCGGTGAAGATTTTCATTGATCAACCGATGAACGTGCTCGTTGGTCTCTGTTAAATAACAGGACATCTGCGGCTGATTAATTTTCTCCGTCATGTATGAAAAGGGCTGAGGATTTTCATCGCCGGGTTGTTCTTCCAGAACAGAAAAATCAATCGTGCGACCGTTGAGCCGTGCGGGAGTTCCTGTCTTAAAACGCTGCAGTTCAAATCCCAGTTCGGCCAGACTGTCAGATAGCGTGCCTGTGGTTCCTTCGCCGGCGCGGCCTCCTTTTGTCTTCGCTTCTCCCGTATGCATGATTGCCTGCAGAAAGGTGCCTGTGGTCAGAATCACGGCCCGTGCACGATACCGGGCTTCGCCGTGAACCTGTACTCCGGCGATTCGTCCCTGTTCCACAATCAGACTCTTTACAATCTCCTGCCTGAGTGCCAGATTATCCTGCTGTTCTACTTTCCATTTCATACTGAACTGATAGGCTTTTTTGTCGGCTTGCGCACGCGGGCTATGCATGGCTGGCCCTTTGGAAAGATTCAGCATCCGGAACTGAATTCCCGTCTCGTCGATCACCCGCCCCATTTCTCCGCCGAGCGCGTCAATTTCGCGAACGATCTGTCCTTTCGCAACGCCGCCAATCGCAGGGTTACAACTCATTTGACCGACGGTATCGCAGTTCATGGTCAACAGGGCCGTCTTCGCTCCCAGGCGCGCAGACGCTAAAGCAGCTTCACAACCGGCGTGCCCGGCTCCGACAACAACAACATCGTAATCATACGTAACGGACTGACTCATAGTTCTTCTCTGTATTTTCAGTTGGGATCGTCGTGGCTTAACCGAACAGTGCACCCGCGTCGGGGGGTGTCAATTTCAGATGTTCTAAAGCAGCCATCGTGACGATACGACCACGGGGAGATCGCTGAATAAAACCGGAGCGGAGCAAAAATGGCTCGACTTCGTCTTCCAGTGTATCCGCTGGAATGTTTAAGCTGTGACCGAGTGCCTGGACTCCTGCAGGTCCTCCGGAAAAGGTCTTGATCAACGTCTCCAGATACCGCCTGTCCTGTCGCTCCAGACCGATCTGATCGATTTCCAGCATTTCAAAGGCGCGGGCAACGATGTCATTGGTAATATTACCATCCGCCTTACTGGTCGCATAGTCCCGTGCCCAGCGAAGTAGATTATTCGCCTTCCGCGGCGTGCCTCGACTGCGGCGAGCAATCTCGAAGGCAGCCTCATCGGTAATCTCTGTCCTCAGTTTCTTCGCATTGCGGCGGACGATTTCGATCAGTTCCACATCTTCGTAAAAATCCAGATGTTCGCGGCGAACAAATCGATCGCGCAAGGGCGCCGTTAACATCCCACTTCGCGTGGTGGCGCCAATTACGGTGAATTTCTGCAGCTTCATATTCACAGTACGTGCATTGAGACCTTCGCCTAAGGTGATATCGACTCGAAAATCTTCCATCGCCGGATAGATAAATTCTTCCACCGTCGCCGGCATACGATGGATTTCGTCGATGAATAAAAACGAACCATGGCTGGCATTGGTCAGATAAGGCAGCAGGTCCTTGGGCGCACTGAGTGAGGGGCCAGAGGTAATCTGCAGTTCCGTTCCCAGCTCACGTGGCAAGACGGAAGCCAAGGTGGTTTTTCCCAACCCGGGAGGTCCATCCAGCAGCAGATGCCCTAAAGGTTCGTTCCGTTTGCGGGTCGCATCCAGAAAGACTTCCAGCCGCTCGACGACAGCACGTTGCCCGACGACTTCGCTCAGCCGCTGAGGCCTGAGCGCATCATCGTACTCCGCATCATCGGCCAGATAGCTGGAATCCCAGCCGCCCCCAGCACCGGAAAAATCTTCTTCCGGTTCCTCATCGCCTCTTATGACAGGTTCACGAACCATGTTCACTTCCAGAATTGAATGTACCGTCACCAGAGACAACACAGCCCCTGCCCAACGGCGGGTATCATAGCAAAAGAACTCCCCAGCCGTAAAACCCAGGCTGGGAAGCTCTCAAGAATAGCAGATGTTTCAAAAATTGAATTCGTTCACTGGCCAGTCATTTCAGCGTAACTCACCGTACCTACCATCAGAACAAAGGGGATAAAAATAAGGTAAATCGCGGCAATAAATCCCAGTATAAATAGCACTGCCACGATAGCCATCCCTCCCTGTACCTGCTCCATACCCGAAACCACCAAGAATAAGAAAGCATAGGAGATTAGCGTGATTCCCACCATCACCAGGTAAATCAAAAATAAGCTTAAAAGATTACCCCTGGTTATGTTCCGGGACTCTGTGAAGGATTTAATGCCTGGCAAATTTCGGTCGATCAACAAGAACGCGTAGGGCCAAAACATGAGCGCTATTATGATTCCTGGTATTACAAAGCATAGGTAACCAAGCAGATATAACAGAAGAAAAATAAGACTACATAGTAACATGCGTCCCAAATAGGGGCCTCCGCTGAAGAGTTCGTTAAACCCTGGTTGTGACCCTCGCACCAACTTCAATAAAAAGGAGAGAACCCCTAAAAGAAAATACGATTGAACGACGGAACTGACTACGATAAGTACTACATAATAGATGATGAATAATAAAACGAATGCGGCACCAGGATTCGGCTTCCCCATCGCCAGAAAGCCTGCGAAGCCTATTGCTCCTAGTATTAGTAATAACAGGAATGTTGCCACGGCAGATGCGATATATGCCAGTAACTGAATACCAATAATCTTCCCCAAGTTTGCTTTAAAGACATGCCACGCTCTCGAATAAACCTCACCTACAGTAATTATGTATGAACTAGCAATCTGTTCTTCTTTAAGTGTCTCACCACAATGATGGCACTTTTTAGAATCTGCAGGTATCGATTCTCCACACATGGGACAATCGATACTTGCTCCTGCCAGAAAACTTTCTTCTTCAGGAACTGGCTCATCGAATTCATCAAAGCCGTCAAAGCCGTGATCTTCTGCTGTAGCAGCAGGCTGCGGGACAGTGACCGGTTCTCCACATTGAGGACATTTGGCTCTGCGTCCTGCTTTATCATCTGACGTCTTCAGAACTTTATCACAATGCGAACAACTGAACTCAATCGTCAAGGTTGTGTCCCCATAAAGGTTTTAAGTATTAATCGGCGGTGACCTCTGCCATGATCTCATCTGGAATATTAAAATTGGCTGTTACACTTTGCACATCATCATGGTCTTCAAGTGCCTCCATGAGTCTGAATACTTTTTTCCCGTCTTCGACTCCCAAATCGACCGTCGTATCGGGAATGCGCGAAATCTCTGCCAGATTTGTGGGAATTTTCTTTTCCTCAAACGTATCAGCGACCTGTTGAAATGCCTCAATACTGCAGGTGACTTCATAGACATCACCATTGGCGGAAACGTCATCCGCACCTGCTTCCAATGCAATCTCAAACAATTCGTCTTCTTCGACATTTTCACAGGGAACCAGAAACAGGCCTTTGCGTTCAAACATCCAGGCCACGCAGCCGGTGCTGCCCAGGTTGCCGCCATGCACTTCAAAGATCTTGCGAATCTCACCGGCGGTTCGATTTCTGTTCTCTGTCAGAATATCGCACAACACCGCCACACCAGCAGCACCGTAGCCTTCGTAGACCAACTCTTCAAAGTTTTCACCGGATAACTCACCGCAGCCTTTTTTCACGGCGCGGTCAATGTTTTCTTTCGGCATACTGGCTTTGCGGGCCTTATCAATGGCATACCGTAATGCCAGATTCATACCAGGGTCGCCTCCGCCATGTTGTGCCGCCACGATAATCGCACGACTCAACTTGCCAAACAGCTTACCCCGCTTTTTATCAATCACCCCTTTCTTGGCGGCGATATTTGCCCAATGTGAATGACCTGCCATTTATAGTTCGCTCAGCTCAATAAATAATAAAGTGAAATACCTGCGCCAGAACAACGCAGATCAGAAATCGTTTAACTTATTCTACAAAACACGAGAAAGGAAAGGCCTCTTTTACTGATTGAGTTTCTTTTCAATTTGCTCAATCATCTTCGTGTCAGGGGGAGTTGCTTTTTGTGCTTCTTCCAACGCCTTCTTCCAGAGTTCGGTTGCTTCTTTTTTCTTGTCTAGTTTGTTGTAACAGTCAGCCAGATGGTCCAGAATCGTACTGTCGCCGCCTCCCGGCAGTTTACTGGCACGCTCCAGATATTCCTGGGCCTCTGTATATTTCTGTCGCTTAAACAGCACCCAGCCCATACTGTCGAGATAAGCCATATTATTGGGCTCTGACTTTAATGCAATCCGAATCATCTTTTCGGCCTGTTCCAGCTTCTTGCCCTGATCAGCATAAAGATAGCCTAGATCATTATTGATTGATGGGTTCTCCGGATCAGCGGCAAGCAACTCTTCCAATACTTCTTCCCCCTTGCCGATGTCTCCCTTTTGCACATAAGAATTCGAAAGCATCATCTTTACCTGATAAACAAGTTCCTTCTGCTTGTAATACTTTTGGATAAATTTCTGCAACTGCTCAATCGCTTTGTCCCAATCGCGACTGTGATAGTAGATCCAGGCATGCTGGAATTCCAAATCAGGAATTTGGGAAGCAATCTGCCGGGCTTGTTGATTGGCTTTCAGAGCAGCCTGCGTTTGGCCATTCCGCTCTCGGGCATCGGCTAATTGAAACAGCAGATCAAGCCGTTGCGGCGCCAAGAGAGGATTTTCAACGGCTTTCTGTAACAAGTCCGACAGCGTACCAAATTGGCCATCCAGCCTCAATAACGGGCGATATCCCTGTAAGATCAAAAATGCCCAGTTCCCACGTACTTGGGGTTTGGGATGTTTTTCGGCAGTGTCCAATGCAAACTGGTAAAATTCACCTGCTGCTTTTTTCTGATCCGCGACTGAGGCCAGCTTGGCAATGATAAAGCCGGAATAGACATCGATACCCGGAGGATCTTTGTCTTTCAGTTTTTGTGCTTCGGCCAGCAGCGCTTGGATAAATTCTTTATCCTGCGACATCTTCTGCAAGTCTGATTGAATTCTTTGAATCCCATCACTCGTCTGCACAATTTTAGAGAGCGTTGGAATCAGCTTGTCATACTTCTGATTACTCTGGTACAGGGACATTAACCCCACCAGTCCATCGAGGTCGGATGATTTTCCGATTGCGCCCAGATAGGTTTTCTCGGCTTCATCAAACTGGCCCGCTGACTTATATTGCTCGGCCAGATAGTAATGCAGAGTTCGATTGAATCGGTCTTTCTCTGCGAGCTGTTGCAACTTGGGAATCAATTCATCTGAACGATTTAAGGACTTCAGGATCTCTGCTAGAAATTCATAAGCCTTGCGGCCTTTTGATTGCAATTGCTCATCGAAATAGGCCTGCAACGAATCCAGTGCCTGCTGATATTGTTTGGATCGAAAATAAACCTGAGCCAGATGATACTTCAGGATCCCCGGACGGCCTTTTTGTGATTCCGCTGCTTTGTTGAAGGCTTCCACAGCCAGTTTCAGTCGGTCTGTTTCCAGAAATGACTGCCCGATCCGTTCATATAATTTTGCCTGATTCGCTTCCAGTCGGGAACGTGAACTAAATTCAAAAGTATATTCATCCGGCTTTGTCAGTGCATTAAATACGACTTCCCAGCATTGAGCAGCTTCCTCGTGCTTTCCTAAGCGCTCGTAGAGATTTGCCTGGTCGTGTTTGACACTGACATACACACCCGACTTTTTGTTAATCGCAGGAGAGTCGGATGCTTTTTTCAGAAACATGATGGCGTCTTCAAACCGCCCTTGCCCTGCCATATGCAAACCCAGCTTACGCATGAGTTCATAATCATTCGGGTCGAGGGCAACGGCCTTCTGTGCAAATTCAATTGCTTCTTCTGTTTTATCAAGCCCCGATGCCAGTCTGATCAGAACTCGGTAGATCTCGATCGAATTGGGATTATATTCCATCGCCTTTTTATAGGCTTCGTAAGCTCCAATAAAATCGTTCCGTGCTTCACGCAAACGCCCGGTCATATACCAGGCAGCTGAGTCAATCTGTTTCTGCTCTTCAGGAGTGCGCGGTTTTGCAGGGACCAAGGGCATTACATCGTCATCAGCAATCCCCCCTTCCAATGAGAAGACTTTGGGCACCGACTGTTTCTGAGGGGTTTTACTGCTTCCCTTCTTGCCCGGCATTTTGGCTGAAACAGAGGACAGACCAATTGAGACCGTTAACACAGGTAACAACAGGAACTGGCCAGCTAACAGGATCGCCGTCTTGGGAAAACCACTCATCGTCAAACTCCATTATGGGAAACAGAGATCAGGTATTCTCTTTCTGATACTACAGACTATGTTTGCAAGCACAGTAACAGAGAATATTTATTGTAACTCCTATTCACCACCTTCTCCAAGCCTGCTTTCTGCGGAATCCATTATTTTCATACCGAGAAAACCGGAAGAATATTGATGGTACAGGTCGAATGAAAGTCATTTGTGGTCATCTGGAAAGCTGGCTGGCAGAGCTTAGTTCGGTTTGCCTATTTTTTGGTGGAAGGAGATTTCTTCTTTTTGGGTACTTTTTTCTTGGTCCCCGCCTTTTTGGCAGGTACTTTTTTCTTGGCTGCTTTTGCAGGTGTTTTCTTAGCGGCTTTCTTAGTTCCTTTCGCAGGAACTTTCTTTTTCACTTTTGCAGCAGCTTTTTTAGCTTTGGTCGCAACTTTCTTTTTCTTCTTTGTGGCTTTTTTCTTCTGTTTCGAAAGTGGATTGGCAAACATATCTTCCAAACGATTTGGTGCCTGCTTTAAATCGACGCCTTCTTCCGGCAAGGGATTTTTTGCTAAATTAAAGTCAGCCGCCAACTCCTCGTCTGTCGCCAGACATCGCAACAAATGGCTGAACAACGGGGCGTCCGACTTACGCACACTCGATTTCAGGCTATCGCTGGCGGTTTCAATGGACTCATCAGCGGGAACCAGCCCCAGCCATTTACTGGCATTCAGAATTTTTTCATCTGCGGGAACAAGATGACTCCCCAGTATGACCTGTAGAGTATGATTGATCACAAACGGAGTTAACGACTTCATTCTCGTTAACTGTTTTTGTGCCTGCTCCAGTGTTTTCTTTCGCATCAATTCCAGATCAAAGCAGTATTCTTTGTCAAACACATACTGTAAGACAGATCTGATCCGATACGCTCGCCATTCCGCATCACCCACAGCAGAAAAGCACGATTCCAGTTCAGAAATCGTGCTGACCCGGATTTCATTCAGATCATGAAACCCTTCCAGCAGGGCATCAAACACTTCATCCGCTTGTGAATTGGTCGTATTCTCGAGACAGATAGCGTGCAAGATCGTCTCTAATACGGGACGATCATATTTTGGTAATGTTGCTGAATACCGTTTTTTGAGTAACGCGATCAGCTTCTTACAGATAGCCTGTTTGTCGGATGTTGATATTTTTTTAGCAACCATATCTGTCTGTGCAATATTTGAGATATTTCAAATGGAAAGTAATGAAAACAACTCTTTCATTCACGGGAACACTGCCAGTTCTTCCCGCTACGATCCTTCGTCCGTGCTCTGCTCCTCAGCCGAAGAAGGCTCATTCGCTAACTCTTCCGTTTCTCTCTCGGCCTGTAACTCATCCAAAAGACGAAGCGCATCTGTCGTTTCTTTGACAGAAGAATCCAGAACAAATTTAATCACTGGTGTATAACGAGTTTGAATTCGATCTGCTATTTTGGATTGAATAAACCCTTTAGCAGACTCCAACCCATGCATACAAAGCGCTTTTGTCTTTTCATCCCCCATGATCGAAATATAGATCTTGGCTGACTGCACATCTGGTGCAACATCAACGTGCAATACTGTTACATTCTTGATCCGAGGATCGCGGAGATGCAACAGGATTGTCGTACTCACTGTTTCTAATATCGCCTGAGCGATTTTTGCTAATCGACGTGATGTCATTCAGTCCCCGCAAGCATTCACTAATTCACCCGGTTCTACTTCGACGTCGAATCGAGCGTTCGTTTCACTTCATTGATCCGGAATGCTTCTAACAGGTCACCCTCTTTAATATCATTAAACCCGGATAGCAAAATACCGCACTCCATGCCTTCTCGAACTTCCTTGACATCATCCTTCTCTCGCTTTAACGAAGCAATCGGATACTGATTCAGAATTTTCTGATCTCGAATCAGGTGGACCCGATCGTTCCTGTTAATGGTTCCATTCAGAACACGGCAACCTGCAATCTTTCCGAAGCGACTGATCGAAAACGTCTGCAGGACCAATGCACGGCCGGTTTGCTCCTGCACCAGCTCGGGACGCAATAGACCTTCCAGCGATTGTCTGATGTCATCGACCACTTCATAAATAATGCTGTAGCGGCGAATCTCAACATCTTCCTGGGTCGCCAGATTCCTGGCACGATCTTCTGCTACTACATGGAATGCAATAATGATGGCATTCGATGCACTCGCCAGATAAACATCACTCTCGTTAACTCCGCCGATTCCTTCATGCAGAATTTTGACACGTACTTCAGGATGCTCGAACTTCCCGATCTCACTACGAATCGCTTCCAGTGAACCGGGGGTATCCGCTTTGATAATCAGAGGCAGGTCCTGAATCGCACCTTCACGGGCAGACCCCAGAATGTCTTCCAGCGTGCGAGGACCGCCGCTATGTCGTGACAATACATCAGCACGCCCTTCATGCCGACGCTCTTCGGCTAACGCTCTTGCCTGATCGATATCGTCGACTACGACAAAATGATCGCCAGCGCCAGGCACCGTATCCAAGCCTGTTACCTTGACAGGCATCGAAGGAGGTGCCTCTTCAATTTGCTGATCCATGTCATCATACATGGCGCGAATGTAACCGTAGGATTTACCGCAAATCACGGCATCACCGATCCGTAAGGTTCCCTTTTGAACAATCAACCAGGCAACCGAGCCACGCCCTTCATCACGGAACCCTTCCAGGCAGACGCCGACGGCAGGCCGATTCGGGTTGGCTTTGAGTTCATGCAATTCTGCGGTTAACAGCAGTGTTTCCAGCAGATCATCCAGTCCGGTCCCTTTGAGCGCCGATACACGGACCACATCCGTTTCGCCACCCCATTCAGAGGGCAGCACATTCTGGGCTGTCAAATCCTGTAATACCTTTTGCTCATTGATGTCCGGCAAGTCAATCTTGTTCATCGCCACCACCATGGGTACCCCTGAAGCCTTAACGTGGCTGATACTTTCAGCAGTTTGAGGCATCACACCATCGTCGGCGGCGACAACCAGAACTACCATGTCTGTTACGTTGGCTCCCCGTGATCGCATCTCACTGAATGCGGCGTGACCGGGTGTATCAACAAACGTCAATTTGTGGCCGTTGTAATCGATCTGATAAGCGGCGATATGCTGGGTAATCCCCCCTGCTTCACCTTCTACGACTTTTGAGTTTCGCAATGAATCGACAAGTGTCGTCTTTCCATGATCGACGTGCCCCAGAACCGTAATCACCGGCGGACGCGTGACAAGATCTTCCGGAGCATCTTCCTGCTCCATAATCTCGGTCACTGTTTCCTGAGCGCCCTTTTGTCTCTTGAAGGTCAGGTCCACACCCAACTCCAGCGCCACTGCCAATGCGGTCTCTTCTTCAATGATCTGGTTAATCGTGACCATCTCACCAAACTCTTTGAACAAGATCGACATAATCGCTTTAGCGGGACGACCCATCGCTTCGGACAGGCTCCGCACAGTCATCGGAACTTCGACTTCAGCTTCGGTTTTGTGAACAATGGGGCCGGTGTCATGCTTCCGCTTTGTACGACGGGGACGGCGACCAACGACTTCCTGTTGCTCCGTTCCATCTGGAGCGAAGACACGGCGGCCTTCTTTGCGCTGTTCGCGACGCTGCTTCCGTGCCTCGACCAGGCTCAGGCTTCCGCGGCGACCTTTTGAATCATCATCCGGTGCCTCACGATCTTTGTCTTTATCCTTCTTCTTCTGCTCTGTATGCTGTGCAAGGTGAGCAGCCAGCGGACTCTTCTGCTCAAGGATATCTGCAGTCAATCGCACTTCCGGCTTCTGGGCCTTCTCTTCTTTTTTCTTGACCTTCGGAATCACCGGCTGCTTATAAGCGGGAGGTGCTGCCACCGAAGGCAGAGCAGACTTAGGTCGTGTTTTGGCCTGCTGCTTGCCAGTACGTGTCGACCCCCGTGGTTTCATCTCACGCATGCCCGAAGACTTCATCGCGCCACCAGCGGGGACATAGTCATCCCGACTGAGAGCCTGTTCTGAATCGCCCTTGTCCTCTTCTTCGGGTTGTCGCTCTGATTTCCGTTTCAGTAAACCAGAGCGAGACTCAGCGGCTTCCGCTGGCTCTTCTGTTTTTTCCTCTGCAGGAGGTGCGCTTTCAGCTGCCACTTCTGATTCTGGTTCTTCCTGTTCTACCGCGACCCCAGCCTCATTTTCTTCAGGCTCTGAAGGTTCTTCAGCGGGTTTCGGAGGCGCTGAGCGCGGCGTCTGTGCGCGAGACGTCATTGCTTTGATGGTCCGCATCTTTTTGGGTTCTCGCTGAGGCGTCAGAACGGCCTGATCGACGGCTTCCGCAGAACCCTCAGAAGGTTGGTCCTTCTTGTCTAAATAAGCAATAACGATGTCACGTTCTTCGGGCGTGATGCTAGCCAAAGCGGAGTTTTTTAACTTCACCCCCGCCTGGTTACATTCATCGATCAGCACCTTGCTGTCCATTCCCAACTCTTTTGCAAGAGCAAAAATACGAATCTTCAACAGCCCTTCTCCCGTGAACAAATTTGCAAAACGTTTTTCAATCCAGTCAGACTCAAACGAATTGCCCTATGAGGTAAAAACACCTCATAACACTTACTCGTAATAAAACGATTTATTCCTGCTTCTCAGTCGGTTCTTCCGTCACATTTTCCACATTCACTGGTTCCTCTTCAGAACCAGTTTCAACCTCTGCAGTCGCAGGCACTTCTTCTTCAGATGCAGCCGCCTCTGGTTCCGAAGTCTCTTCAGCGACTGTCTCTTCAACCTCTGGTGCTGGCTCTTCCGCCACAGCTGTTTCTTCTTCTACTTCTGATGCGGGCGCTTCAACAGGCGCTTCTGGTTTTGCTTCTGCACCAGCTGGCTGATTCTTCTTGGCAGCACGCATCGCTTCTTCTTCTGCTTCAACGCGTTCACTCTCCCGGTCAGCAACGTCAACAATTTGCTCACACTGCTCGGCAGTCAAGCCGCCCAACTCTGCCAACTGGTCTGGTTCAATCACAGACAAGTCATAGTAGCTGAAGAAACCTTGCGAGACTAAACTCTCTGCCAGTTCCTCTGAAACTCCCGGAATCGAAGAAAATGCTTCGACAGTTTTATCCAATTGTTCGTCCAGCTCGGTTTGAGTCATCACTTCGATATCCCAGCCAACCAGTTTGGATGCCAGACGCACGTTCTGTCCTTTTCGGCCGATCGCCAGTGGTAGTTGATCGTCGCGTACCAGCACAATCACACGTCCTAACATCGGACACAAAATCACGTCTTCCACTTCCGCAGGCTGCAGTGAATTCGGAACCAGTACCTGCAGCGAATCATTCCAGCGAACAATATCAATTCGCTCGCCGGCAAGTTCATCAACAATATTTTTAATCCGGGCGCCCCGCATACCCACGCAGGCTCCGACGCAGTCAATGCTGCTGTCGATACAGGAGACCGCCACTTTCGAACGATAACCGGCCTCGCGCGCTAATGACCGAACATCGATAATTCGATCGGCTACCTCTGGAATCTCAAGCTCAAACAAACGGCGTACCATATCGGGATGTGTCCGCGAGAGAATCACTTTCACGCGGCTTCCCGCTTTTCGCACGTCTAATACAATCGCTCGCACTCGATCACCGACGCGAAATGATTCACCGGGAATCTGTTCGCCTCGGGGAAGAATGCCTTCAATTTTCCCCAGGTTTATCAGAACGGCACCCCCTTCGACTCGGGAGACTGTTCCCGAAACCGACTGGTGTTGCATTTCCATATATTCATCAAAAACCGTGTCACGTTCTGCTTCACGGATTTTCTGAATCATCACCTGCTTGGCTGTTTGAGCAGCAACCCGGCCCAGAATTTCACCGAGAATATCCTGAGCTAACTTTTCACTGTCGCAATAAACGGTTGGCTCACCCGACTCACGATCAATATCTACAGTAAGCTCGTGATCATCCCCAAAGTGTCGGCGCGCAGCTGACAGGATAGCCTGCTCAATTCCACCAAACACGATTTCTTTATCGATACTTTTATCGCGTTGAATGGCATCAACAATCCGGAGAACTTCCTTACCGTCCATAATTGTGTTTCCTTCATTCGACAGTCGATAAGATCAACTGACTCGAAAACGACTCAAACAAGACCTGAACCGGTCAAATCTTTATCTATTACTTCCGAAGCGGCCACAAAGACGTGCTTCTCAGATACCACCATTAACAAAAAAAAGCGGGAACATGCCCACTTTATGACTACCCGCACCACCGCAAAACGGTAGCCAGATAGAGTCGCGATTGGCATATAAATATAACAAATCACGACAATCGGATTGGTGAGCGAGTGCTCGAGTTCCAACCAGCCTACATATCAGAGGACTCCATTCGAGTTTACGAATGCCGATTCATCACAAAGAAACAAACAGCCAGAGCGGCATGTCACCCCTTGCAAGCGCAATGCGTACTGAACACCAGTATGCAAAACAATTGCGCATGAAAGTATCCCTACTATGAATACTTTACTATCCCGTGAAATTAATCTCCGCGTCTTCAGATGTCAAGCACCGCAGGCAACTATTTCACAACGACTTACCTCATAGATTTAAGAATCGGAGCAGAAGAGCGACTACTGATAACACATACAGTTGCCACAAAACGAATGCCATCCATGCGGAAAAGTCGTTGAAAATGAGCATTTAGCCAGTTTCTTCATGATGTTGAGAGATTGATCTCCTTCAAAACAGGAAACTTCTATAGTATTTAGGAGAAATCCCGTTTTTAGCGATTCAACCATGCCGCTCTCCGGGTTTGTAAATTTGAACAACAAATTATCCTGTTTTGAAGGACACACCTGTAATGTCTCGTCTACTCCCCCTTTTGATTCTCTGCCTTGGAATTCCGGTCACACTGGCTGCACAGCCCCCCAACCCCAACGACCCGTTTGCACAACAAAAGATGCAGGCGGATCAGGCCCAGCAACAGGGTGACCATGCAAAGTCGATCGAATTAACCTCTCAGATCCTGCAACAAAAGCCGGATGACCATGTCGCCTATTACCTCCGTGCCAGTGCCCGCGTTGAGTCTGGTCGAGAAAAGGGAAACACACAGTCGATCCGCGAAGGGATCGGCGATGCCCGCGAAGCAATCCGCTATAGCCAGAACCAAAATGTGAATTACTATCTGCCTTATCTGTACGGCATGATGAATCTGGCCGTCATGGAAAACAAAAAAAGTCATGCGGAGACGGCTCTCAACGTTGCCAATCAGATCCTGGCACGCCCGAATCTGACCGCAGAAGAACGCGCCAACTTCCATTACCAGCGGGGAATGATCTACCTGCCTTTGAACAAACCTCAAGATGCAGCAAAAGACTTCAGCGAAACCATTAAACTGCAACCCAATCACTTTGCCGCCTTACTCGCACTTCCAGACGCCTATGCGTTAGCCGGAAACAACGAAATGGCATTGGCCAGCTTCAACGACGTCGTACAGAAACAACCCAATTCTCCCATCGTTTACAATAACCGTGCCATGTTTTATCAGCAGCAGGGCAAACTCCAGGAAGCTGTCAACGACTTCTCCCGCGCGATTCAAATTGACCCTCAATACCACCACGCCATCACCAACCGGGGCTTTGCTTACCTGGAAGGGGGCAAACCACAAGTCGCCGAGGCAGACCTGACGCAGTCTTTATCCATCGCACCCAACCAGCCGTTTGTTTTGGGAATGCGGGGAGAAGCCCGGCTCCTGCAAGGGAAAATCGATCAGGCGATTGCGGACCAGAAACAGGCTGTCCAACTCGACCCCAATAATGCAGCCCTGCACTCCGACCTGGGTTTCTCCTATTACTTCAAGCAGAATTATCCTGAAGCCCTTGCGCAATTTAATCTGGCCGCCCAACAGGCACCAGAACAGATGAAAGTGCTCAATCCCTGGATCTATATGGCCATGGTACGCAGCAACCAGAAGCCGGCCGCCGATGCCAAATTCCAGTCGATCCTATCCCAGAAACCAGAGTCGCGCGATTCGGTGGATACGATCCTGGCATTCCTGCTGGGAGGAATCACCGAAGCAGACCTGCTGAAATCGATCGACCTGAAAGACCCGAAACGTGCCAAAGCACAAACCTGCGAAGCACATTACTTCATTGGAGAAAAAGCGCTTCTGGCGGGCGATTCTGCAAAAGCAACCCAGAATTTCCAACAGACGCTGAATACCAATTTGAAGAACCTGTCAGCCTACCGCGGTGCACAATACGCACTCAAGAAGTTTTAAGACGACTGCGACAAACCAGAAGGTACGTTAAAAAAAACAGCCTCGGAAAGATTGAATCTCTCCGAGGCTGTTTTGCTTTATTGCGTGTGATCTACTCAGACGCCACAGATGACAGACGCACTGGCCTGACCGAATCCTGTCGTACTGATTTTCAAGAACAGTTTATTATCTGTTGGCAAGGGTTCACTTTGAACCACATTCAAAGGACAGTCGGGATCAGGAGTCTCATAGTTCAATGTCGCGGGAATCACTCCCTGCTTCAAAGCAACCAGCGAACCACTGGCTTCCACAATTCCACAACCGGAACCGGAATTACCAAAGTAACTCTTCAGGGCAGTCACAGGAACCTCGGAAGTTTTATCACCAAAGACATCCTGAATCGCCTGATATTCCTCGACGTCAAACAACCGTTCTCCCAGGCCATGGGCATTGATATGACCGATGTCCCCAGGTTCAACTCCAGCGCGCTTTAACGCGGCTTTCATCGCGTTAGCCATGGCAACTCTGGCATCAGCCGATCCATCCCGACTCACGACACAAGAAGCGCCGGTCCCCAGGACTTCACCCCAGACTTTAGCACCACGTTTTTCTGCGTGTGTTTTCTCTTCCAGCAACAACGAACAGGCTGCTTCGCCAACGACCTGACCGGTTCGCGCTTTATCAAAAGGACGGGCACGCTTAGTAAAATCTTCGGGCGCATCTGCCAGTTCTTCCCAGAACTTAGCATGAATCGACTTCACTTCATGCACCCGGGTTCCTGTCACGCCAGCGACCATCACGTCGGCCCAGCCACGTTCAATCACGCGCTGTGCCTCACCCAACACCAGATTCCCAGAGGCTTCCGCCTGTGTGATTGAGTTATTCGGCCCGCGTGCATCAATAATAATGCCGATATGACAGGCGGGCATGTTGGGAAGATATTTCAACAACCAGAGAGGTTCCATCTTGGCCAACCCCTCATCCCCCCAACGCTCGTATTGAAACTCGGTCCCTTCGCTGCAGGCGACACAGGCACCGTATAATACTTCTGGTGGGCTCAGCATGAGATTCGCACCGAACTCGATCCCAAACCGCTCGCTGTCGACCGCTTCCAGATCGATGGCTGAATCTTCCATCGCCAGATTCGCAGACGCGACACCCATCTGAATCTCACGACACATGACCTTAATACTCTTTCGCTGCGCTTTAAGGTACTGCTTCTTGATCGTGGTATTATTAAAATCAGAAACTTCTGCGACACACGTATCAGGTGCTGCCAGATAGGAGTAGAGCTCCGATTTCTTGATGCCCGATTTTCCTGACATCAAACTGTCTTGAAATGCTTCCACTCCGATCCCGATCGGGCTGAGAATACCCATGCCTGTAATCAGGATACGACGCTGTGATTCTGTATTCATTTGAATCTCTTTAGAAAGTCCCGCTTATCTACTTACGCCAGCTGCCTGCGAATCATGTACTGTCATCGTAGAAACATATTCCTCCCAGGCAAGTCCCTTGCCCGATTCCATCACGAAAACCAGAACAGCTGGCTCATCATAGAAAAAGAAGAATTTGCGTGCCACTGAAGACATACTGCGATTCGCCTTAACCCAACCTCACGGCAAACCGCAACATTCATACACCACCCGGACCGATCCAAGCACCTGTAACAAGGGATAGCTAAGACAATCAAGGCACGATTTTCAACCCTGAAGCAACCACGAGATGAAGAATTCTTTGGGAAAACTCCCCCTCAATCCAGGTCACTCCCCAAGAACTCTCGCCCATAATCATGCGATCAGTGGCACAATCGATTCGATGCAAGAAACTCGCTTAAGGAGCTTTTTGCAGAACCAGACACGCATTATGCCCACCAAACCCGAAACTGTTCTTCAAAACCCGCTCAATTTTCATATCGCGTGGCTCATTGGGAATGTAATCGAGATTACATTTTTCGTCCGGTTGATCCAGATTGATCGTTGGAGGGCCCACCTGCTCCAGCAGAGCTTTGACAGCAACTACAAATTCAACGCCGCCCGAAGCGCCCAACAAATGGCCTAAATGACCTTTCGTACTGGAAACAGGCATTGTTTTCACATGGGAACCAAACACGGTATTGATGGCCACCGTTTCTGCGACATCACCTAAAGGAGTACTTGTTCCATGCGTATTGATGTAATCAATGTCTTCAGGATTGATCCCGGCGTCCTTCAAAGCATGCTGCATAGCACGTGCCGCACCACGGCCTTCCGGATCAGGTGCCGTCATGTGTGTTCCATCAGCAGACATTCCGTAGCCGATGACTTCTGCCAGAATCGGAACACCCCGCTTTTTCGCATGCTCATATTCTTCCAGTACAATGATGCCGGCACCTTCTGCCATCACAAAGCCGTCTCGGTCTTTATCAAAAGGCCGGCTGGCTGACTGAGGATCATCATTGCGAGTCGATAACGCATTCATCCGGGCAAAGCCGGACAGCCCCATCGGAGTCAAAGCAGCTTCACTTCCACCGGTCACCATAATGTCGGCGACATCATTTTGAATCAGCTTAAAGGCATCCCCAATTGCGTTCGTTGCAGAAGCACAGGCAGTCGCAACGGCACTATTCGGGCCTTTGAGCTCATAGGTTACGGAAATATTTCCACTAGCGGCATTCACCATCAGCTTGGGAATCATAAACGGAGAAACCCGCGCCGGCCCCTGATTATACAGGCGATCGTGCTGGCTTTCGATTTCGTTCAAGCCACCAATCCCGCTTCCCACCAGAACGCCTCTGCGGTAGGGATCACCGTCAAAGTCTTCCAATTGAGCCTGCCGGTAAGCGATATGCGCCCCCACCAGACCAAATTGAACAAAGCGATCAACGCGCTTCAGGTCTCTGGCTGAAATATTGGTATATTCGGTGGCATTAAAATCTTTGATTTCCCCACCAAAGCGGACTTTGTAGTCGGAACAGTCAAAGCGTTCTACTGGACCGACACCACTTTTGCCAGCGCATAATTTGTCCCAAAACTCTGAGACATCTAAACCCAGAGCCGTTACAACAGAAACCCCCGTAACGACGACTCGCCTGCGCATTCGAGAACACTTCCTACAATGAAAAGACAGGACTCTATAGAATCAAAACATCGGAAACAGAAACGAAGCAGTTCCTGCGACTGATCAGCTGGCCTTCTCGGTGATATAACCGACGACATCGCCTACAGTTTTGATTTTGTCATAATCATCATCAGGAATCGTGACATCAAACTCGTCTTCAAATTCCATGACAAGTTCAACAATGTCGAGAGAGTCGGCCTTTAAGTCGTCGATAAATTTGCTATCCAGCGTAATATCTTCTTTTGGATGGCCCAATTGCTCACTCACGATACCAACCACTTTTTCTTCAATTGACACTCGTCTTCTCCTTCACCGTCTTAGTGATTTATTTACTTTTGTATGGCTGGAAACATCTTTACCAAACCAACTTGGATGGATTTACCAATTCGTGGTAGCGAGATATATCCAGTTTCCCTAATTATGTAAACCTTAAAATGAGACAAGAATTATGAGTCTTGTCTACTCCACCAAAGTTATCTCATAATTTGATTGGGTTGACTTTACCAGTCTCGGAACACACGATTTTTAGTTCCCGGGAATTTTCTTCGAGAACCCTTCGTAAGTTGTTGTAGCACAGATTGATAGATTAGATCAAGATCGGTCAAATCACTCAAAATGTACCGGACGACACCACTGGCCTTCTGCTCGCGAGACCCGGGTGATGAGATCATCCCCAAACTCCCTCGTTTATGAATCGTTGACCGTCTCGCAAGAAATTTTGCGATTCACACGTTTCATTAACCCCTTCAGAACTTTTCCAGGGCCGATTTCATAAAATTCATCAAAGCCGTCATCCAGCATTTTCCGCAGGGAATCTTCCCAGAGAACAGGGCTGATGACCTGTCGTATCAGTAGTTCGCGGATTTCGTCCGGATCTTCATGAATTTCCGCATCCACATTGGAAACCACAGGAATTTCCGGTTTTTTCAGGCCCACGCCGGCCAGTGCCTCGGACAGCGAACTATCAGCCGGCTTCATGATCTCCGTATGAAATGCCCCAGCGACCGCCAGAGGAATCGCACGCCCCCCTTCCTGCTCGGCTAATTCGGCAGCTTGCTCACAAGCACTATTTTCGCCTGACAGTACAATATTTCCGGGACATAAATAGTTGGCGATCCAGATTTTCCCGGCCGAGGAAGCGGCCTGACAAATCTCTGCCACTTTTTCGCGATCCAGCAAGAGAATACTGACCATACCGGAAGGATTGGCATCCGCGGCCGCCTGCATGGCTTCACCGCGACGCTGCACCACGCGCAAACCGTCTTCAAAGCTCATGGCCCCCGCAAAAACCAGTGCGGTATACTCTCCCAAACTTAAGCCGGCTGCCATTTCGCACGCCAGAACTTTATCGGGAGAATCAGCCCGGAGCATTTCCAAAGCCGCCAGACTTGTAACAAATAAAGCCGGCTGGCTGATCACGGTCGAATCCAGCTCTTCACTGGGCCCTTCGAAACAAAGCTTGGCTAAATCGTACTGCAGAATTTCAGCAGCACGATCAAACAGCTCCCGGGCAGCGGGATATTTTTCGACAATTGTTTTGCCCATGCCGACATGCTGAGCACCCTGTCCGGGAAATAAAAAAGCGATTCTGCTCACTGGTCGATCCCTCTATTTTTATTCCTGCGCTGAAAATAATAATCTCGGGGTTTAGGCGACTGGCTTCTGCGCCAGATGCTCGGCGATCTGAGAATTGATGCCACGATCCTTGAACATGGCACTCCCCTTCAAGGCATTAGAAATCGAATGTGCATCACTCGACCCATGGCAGATGATACAGATCCCATCGATGCCTAACAGCGGAGCACCACCAGTTTCATGATACCGGAACCGTTTCCCCAGATTCTGAAAGGCCTGCTTGGCTTTATCCCGCTCAGTATCAAGACTGCCGATAATATGCTTCGAGGCCTCTTTCATCAGAAAATCAGCCATTCCTTCGCTGACTTTCAACACGACATTCCCGACAAATCCCTCACAAATCAAGACATCGGCTTCACCCTGATAAAGCCCACGACCTTCGACATTTCCGACGAAGCTGTCTTTCAAAGGACTCTCATTAAGCAGTCGATAGGTGTCTCGATAGAGATCATTGCCTTTCACGTCTTCACTGCCGATATTGATCAGCCCGATTTTGGGAGATTCAACACGCAGCACTTCGCGGGCATAGATCTCCCCCATCACCGCATATTGATACAGGTGCGAAGGACGCGCCGAAGGATTCGCCCCGACATCCATCAGCACGGCATGACCGGCAATGGTCGGTAAAGTAACCGCAATCCCAGGCCGCTTGACGTCTTTCAAAAACAACCGGGTTTTTAACCCTGATGCAACGACAGCACCCGTATTGCCAGCACTCACGACAGCATCGACTTCGCGAGCTGCCATCAATTTCCAGCAGACCGAAATCGAGCTGTCCGGCTTTTGACGCATCGCATCGGTCGGCTTCTCCTCCATGCCAACAACCTGGCTCGCATGCACAATCGATAAACGATCGCCACTATAGCCGGAAGCTTCAATCTGAGATTCGAGTTGATCTTGAGGACCCACCAGCACTACATTCAGCGCAGAGTCTGCCTGCAATGCGGCAATGGCTCCTGTTATGTTCGGTTCGGGGGCAAAATCTCCCCCCATTGCATCCAGTGCAATCCGCATTGATGCTTAGTCCTCAGAATCAACGATGGTTCGCCCCTGATAGAAACCACAGTGAGGGCAAATGGCATGGGAAGGGGACGCGGTACCACACTGGGGGCAATAGGTCGGCTTAGCCGCTTTGACACCATTGTGACTACGTCTCTTACGAGAATTGGATTTAGACATCCGTCTTTTAGGAACTGCCATGAAAAAGACCGCCTTAAAACACCTGACTTAACTTAAACTATACTAAAAACACAACTTAGCGTTAACTAATCATCCTGTGAGCGCACGGAGAGCTCTTTCACCGGCTTTTCTGACAGGAATCGAACATACTACGCAATTTTTAAAACAACTGTCAAGCTACAGGGCACAGAACAGACGATATCAAAAGTGATATTTTCATTTTGTTCCCACACAATAAAACATCAGTACACACATTGAATCGCTAATTCCTCAGGAAATCGAGAATCGCCATGATGGATCATCGCCTCAAATCCCCTGCTCGTCGTCAATTTCTGCGCAATTTCGCCAGCCTTCCCTTTGCCATCCCCACCATCGGCTCGCTGCTTGGCGCCGGCACTATTGCGGCAGCGGCTCCCCAGCAGATGACGCCCCAGGAATTACAGGCATTTGGCAAACAGATCCAGGCGACTGCCAATTCACAGGATACAGCAAAATTCCGAGCCCTGTTCGACTGGAAAACATTCATCGACCGGGTTTTGGCAGAATACGAACAAAATCCAGCAGTCAAACAGGCGATTCAACCCGTGCGTCAGCAGCTCGAAACCGCCTATACCGAAAATAATCAGGGCATCGACACGGAAATCCTGGCTGAAGTCGGCAATGGCGCCGATTACCGATTCCTCGCCATGCGCAAGGAACAGGACCAGTATAAAGTCATTTTCCGCTTCCTTCGCCCCGACTGGACCCTGAACTACCAGGCTCTGATTGTGGAAAAACAAGCATCGGGCGAGTTGAAAATTATCGACATCGACAGCCTGTCCACAGGCGAATTCATTTCGCAATCTTTGCAACGACTTTACCTGCCGGAAATCTACAAAGCACACCTCGCGGTGAAAGATAAACTGACCGACCAGGAAAAGAGTCGAATCATCAACCAGAAAAAACGCTACGACTTCCTCACGCCAACCGAGGAAAATACCGACCCATTCCAGGCCTATCAGCAACTCCCCAACGAATATAAAGGGGAAAAAACCGTACTGCTTTTCCTGGCGCAGGACACGATCCAGAAAGAAAACCCGAAAAAATATCAATCCGTCCTCGGTGCGTTCCGGAAATACCATCCCAACGATCCGGCGGCGGAACTCTTAAGCGTCGAGTACTTCACTCTGCTCGAAGAATACAATCAGGCATTGGAAAGTCTGGACCGCCTGTCGGCTGCCATCAAAACCGTCGATCCCTACCTCTACTCGGTCCGGGCAGGCATCCTGATCGAAATGGGGGATATCAACTTAGCCGGAAAATACGCCGGCAAGGCATCCGAAATTGAACCGGACCTGCTGCAGCCTTACCTGCATCTGATCAATATCTCGGTGATGCAGAAAAACTTTGACGACACCATCAAACACCTGGATACACTCAAAACCAAATTCGGTTTTGCCTACGAAGACCTTGATCTCAGCGAACTGGATAACTTTGATAAGTTCACCGCTTCCCCCCAGTTCAAAAAGTGGCAGGCCAGTCAGCCGCCAGCAAGCCCGAAATAGAAAACAACTATCTTGCTGTGGTCTGCTTCAAGGGAGGCAAGACGTCACACTTCTTGAGTGCCAACAGGGGATACAGCGTTCCACTATAGGTAATGAAGTGCCAGCGGTCCGTATTCAGTGACCGCGTCCACCAGCGGCCCGATTCCCGTTGGTGCGTTAACAACCACTTAATTCCTTTTTGAATTTGTGGATCGTCCGCGGGCACGCCGCTTTCACGTAGCACCAAGATCGCCAGCCCGGTCTGATGCCCGTCACTGGCCGGATTCTGCCATGCCTTGGAAGTCTTATCAAATTCGGGTTCATCGCGTAGTTTCTCGGCCCGATTCCCTTTGCCCCAGGCTTCCGGGGCCGCAAACGTTCGAATCGACCAGCCCCCATCGGGCAGTTGATGTTTCCGAACCATCTTGATCAAAGCCTGTTTTTTCTCCGTGCTCAATAAATCCGGATATTGCGCCGCCGTCCACAACAACAGCAAACGACCATAATCATGCGGGGGTTCCGTTTTCTTTAAGTATGCGATCAGCCGATCCACGCCCGCTTTCAAAGTCGGATCCTGCAAACCATCCCGCCATCCCGGAGCCGAAGCCAACGCCCGCGCCGCCACGGTTGCCCCCTGATAGTTGCTTGATTCAAAGGGAGGCCAGCAATCCGTATTGCCCCAGCTCCCATCCTGAGACTGCACACTCAGCATAAATCGCAGCGCTTCCTCGGTCTCCGGCGACAACTTCTTACTGACATGCCGATCCCATTCCGCCAGCCCCGTCGCGACATACGCCATCTGGGTCGGCCGAATCCCGCTCAGCTGCTTTTCCCGGTCCATCGCTTTCAGTTTTTTTAATTCCGCGATAAAGAAATCACGATTCTCTACAGCAGGCGGCCCCAGTTCCAGCGTCAACTCAGGACGGGAAAACAGATACAGACCATTAGTGTGACAACTCACACATTTACGCTGCTTCGTCCAGGCTACCGCCCCCTGCTCCAGATATTGATCTGCCAACTCCAGTGAAAACTCCTTGCGAATTGGCTCATCAGCGGTCGCTTCGGGAACCGCGATTTGATCGTACTTGTACTGGTATTTTTTCTCTTTAGCGGCCGTCTGTTTCTTCGGAACCTCAGCAAAGACCAGCGAGACGCTAACACAACTTACCAATGTCAACGCAATGATTCTCAAACTGCTCATCGATCTGGCTCCTGGAAAAGGTCCGCTCCGATTCATTGAAAGACTCCGCTCCACACAACCAATCAGCATATCTTTATGCATCCAGTTCTACCACTCAAAACAGCAAAATGACGACTCTATCCGAAAATCACTTCCGCCACGGGAGAACAGGCGCCGATCGGAGAAAAGAAACAGTAGCCCGACGAATCATCCGGTACCACCGCACCTGTTTTTCGCCATGGACTTTTGGATCGGTTGTTTTTTCTCCTCTTCAACACTAAAAATGAGACTATAAGCCCGCCTTAACAGATGCCCCCCAACCAGAGTGGTAACCCTCATACCCCAATGGATGCCTTAAAGCTAAAACGGCCGAAGAGATCAATTCGCTTTCAGCTGCTCTTGGTAGTGAATGTCGTGCTGGCTGTCTTTGTGGTGCTGTTTCTCATTTTTTCCTATCAGCGAAACCTGGCTGAACGCCTGGCAGAGAAACGGATCGCACTCGATGAAGAAGCAGCGACGTTGCTCCCCTCGATCTTAGAAATGCAGAACGAAGGCAAGGAGGCAGTTCAGCAGTATCTCGAAACCATCTGCGCACAAATGCAGGAAATCCATGCTCCGGTCCATCACATTGTGGTTCGATTTCAAAATGGCCCCTTCAAGCTGCTTTCCGAGCATGGTGCTTCTGCGGAATTGCTGCAGGTCATCCAAAAAGCCGCCAGGTCGCCCAAACATGCGACACGCTTTGAAAATTCCGAAATAGTAATCGGAACGTATACCCAGAGCGGCGTCACCGTTTATGTCTCTGAAACACTGGACAACCTCTATGGATCGGTGTTCGCTGAAGTCCTGAATAATCTCACTGGCTTTATCATACTGTCGCTCATCACTGGCATCGTAATCAACATTGCCCTGACCACGATCGTGACGCGTCCCTTGCATCATCTGGTCCAGACGGTCCAAGAAATAGGACAGGGGCAACTCGGCGCACAGTCTGAAACATTTCACTGTGCCGAGCTCAACTACCTGACCCACGAAATCAACGACATGAGCACCTCGCTGGCTGCTGCCGAGAATATTCGCAAACTGCAAATGGCCAAAGCCCGTAAAATTCAAGAAAACCTCTTACCCAAACGCATCAAGATCCCCGGCCTCAACGTGACCTCGCTCTTTCAGCCGGCGGACGAAGTGGGGGGCGATTATTATGATATTCTCCCTTTGAGTGACGGCGCCTGGCTGTTCTGCATCGCCGACATTACCGGGCACGGCATTTCCGCAGCGATGAGTGCCGCTGTACTGAAAACCCTGCTCATTCAGGCCACTGAGCATACCTGCTCGCCGGCAGAAATCTTAGATTTCATTAACCGCCGGTTCACAGTCGTCAGCCCGGTAGGTGAATTTGTATCGATGCAACTCCTGCGTGTCGTTCCTCGAACCCACTCAATCGAATATGCCAGTGCCGGTCACGAACCAGCCTGCTTTCTCTCGCCAACGGGAGAACTCTCAGACTCAGAAACCACCGGTCTGCTACTGGGCATCGATGAAGACGCAGAATGGGACAACATTACGCTCTATTTAACACTGGGGCATCGGATGCTGCTGATCACCGACGGCGTCAGTGAAACCCATACCCCCGAAGGAGAAATGTTCGGGCGCAAACGTCTCACTGCTTTGCTTCAGGAGTGCCAGCACCTTTCGATTGAAGAGACCACACAGCAACTTCAGGAAAGCCTGTCTCACTTCCGCAACGGCAGCCCACAACAGGACGACGTAACCGTACTCCTGATTGAAATGACCGAAGCGTAAAAAGGGAAATTCATTAGTGACTTACAGGATCAGGTCCTAACATTACTTGAAACCTGAACCAGGAGATACTTTCACAGACGTGTCGATTCTCTTCGGGTTAGTACAGTCTCAATCAAGTCTTCTGGTTAGGCAATTTGCTTTGATTCGCTGGAGATCTCATTTGCATCCAGTTCAATCACAATTCTACACAGGCAATTAGAAAACATTAATAATTCACTGAATGTAAGAACGCTACTCTACTGAGTAAGCCTGTCTACTAATAAACGACTTTTTTATCCACATATAAACTTCATATTGATAATGGAGGTAAATACCTCCATAGAGTGCCGATAAGTGAATGATAGATGTTCTCGAATTCGATTCCCAATTCACCTAATTGAATTGCTGAGTAATTCATTATGAAACTTTATCAACTGATCTATGTAAGCAAGAGTGTCGCTTCGGTTTCAAGAGTCGAATTGAAAGAAATCTTGAAGGTGGCATGCCGTAACAATAAAAACCAAGGCATCACGGGAATCCTGGTTTATGATCGTGGTCATTTTTTCCAGGTTCTGGAGGGGGGATACAATAATGTCGAATCAGTCTTTGCCAAAATTCAAAAAGACAAGCGACATTGTCGAGTCAACCGTATCATTTCCTACACAATCCAAGAACGTTTTTTCAGCAAATGGTATATGGGTTTATATAATCTGGAAGATTCAACACATTTCGATTTTTACAAATTAAAAAATTGCATGAAATCGCTCCATGAAATGACCTCCGTCAGTGAAAAGCGGACTTTGGCAAAGTATGCATTAACAATATTTATCGATCTCAAAGGGAAAACGAAAGTACAACCAGAAGACTTGATTGAGCTAACCTGAACCCCAGAAATTAATGACAGAGTCCAAGAGACTCTTTTGCTCAATTCACGATACACTCTGACATACAACAATTGACATCTCTTCGCCCATCGTCATCAAGATCTGCTTTATGAACCTACAGTGCCATCTTCGCCACCCGTTTCGGTATTGAGTTTTATCTAGTGTTTCTTCATGGCTAGAAAGCCTGCTTTTGATTCAAGAATGATCGCATGCATGAGACAGTCGTCTACTCAAATTTCTGCGGCGACATGCTGCTGTTCTTTAATGTTGTTTCGAAATACCTTGGACAAAACCATCCTTCGCAAGCCCTCAGTACATTGTTACTATAACTTTCATAGATACTATAACTATCGTAATAACATCGATTCACGATGAAGGAAACACCTAAAAAAGACCATAAAACGCTCTACATCCACTTTCTTATCTCGCAAAAGTTTTGGGCTACCAGGAAATAATAATGACGCCAAATTCATGGAAGCAATCCAAAGAATTTATAAACCTGATTTCTGATAATCTGACCGTACTACTGGAATCATCTGAGTTTGAAACAATTCGAACTCAATTGATGGAACTTGTTAACAATCTGGATAAACGATATGGAATCAACATCAACTGCATGATCGATATCATTGACTGGGAAGAGGAACGAATTCTGCCACTGTTGAATACTGGCATATCAACTGCTGAAAGCGGAGAGATCTTTCGCACCTGGAACGATACATCACCGCAAAAATATGTCATCGATGGTGAAATCCATGTCGTTCCTCAAGACTTCTGTCCAAGCTGCTGGAATGACTGGGGGTTCAAATGGAAAAAACGGACCTGCCCGGAATGCGGGATTAAATTGGGAGAAGAATGTAAAATCCTGCTCGATTCTGACGTGTGTCCCCACTGCAGAGAAGGAATCATATCAATGAATCATCAAGTCTGTGGTCAGTGTGGATTTAAGATTGATCCCGGCTGTGTTGTATGGGGCTAATGGAGATTCAATAACGTTCGGGGGGAGTCATGCCCCGTATTTCAATTCTCACTCCCCATGATAACCGCGCCACATCCAGATCAGTGTGTCGGCCAGTGTCTGTTCGAAGACTTTGCGATCGCAGTGTCGGGTCCCTTTGCTGAAGACGTAGCGGTAGTCATAACCTTTGGCTTTGAGTGCGGCCGCCGTGCGCTCGTTAGCCATCACCCAGTTGTGATAGGTCTCTTCCGGATCGTTGGCACGCAAATCATTTTCAGCGACGTGGGTAAAGATCCGCAGCGGTTTTTGATCACTGTTTTCGATCAGCTTCATACTGGAATGGTATTCCCACGCGCCCAGCGGGTACTTCGCTTCTTCGGGTGCATCATCGTCCTGCTGGTCAACGAACGTGCCGGAGTAGGTAATCAATCGACGAAACAGATCCGGACGAAACCAGCCCATCGTCAGCGCCGCCGCTCCGCCGGAACTGCAGCCCATCGCGGCGCGGCCCCAGGGATTGTCAGTAAACGCAATATTGGGATAGGCGGCTCGAATCTCTTTGTTCTTCAGCACAGCCGGCAAGACTTCGTCGTTGATAAACCGGGCAAAGCGATCGGACATCGTATCATATTCCAGACCGCGCTCACTTCCCTTGCCGTCGTTCCCGCCATTCTGAACGCCGATCACAATAAAAGCGGGCAGCCGGCGCTGCGGGTCCTTCGAGATCGTCAGATTATCCAAAGCATTGCGGACCAGATCCATGCGGCTCGGCCCATCATGGGTAACCAGAATCGGTGCCTTCGTGCCGTCCTTGTAGGCGGCGGGAACGTAAACAAAAATCTTACGTGTTTCACGCACAGGCTTTTTGGGATCGAGGGTCTTATCATTGCCGGGAAAGATTTTGCTTTCAGCCAAAGGCATCGAGAATTCGAAACTCTTGCCTTTGGGATTGCCTTGATCAGTCAGGTCCGGGTCGATTTGATACTCGGGACCAACGACATAATTCCCATTGCCTTGTTTGCCCGGGTTCTCCGTATATTTCTCCGCGGAAAAAACAATATTGGAGGCCAATCCAAGAACCGCACAGGTGAGTACACAACAGACACGATTTGACAAGCGCTTCGAATTCAGCAACATAAAACATTCCACCGATTGCAGGAGATCATTGGGGTAAAAACAAAAAAGACCAGAATATGAGACTACTCTGTTTGAGCCAGACTTTCAAATTAAGAATCGGAAATTGTCAGAACAGATCTGCTCCCTCGTTCTCGCTTTCCGAATTTTTCCACTTGTCTACAACTGCTTGAGGTCAACTCGCAGTTTCTCGCCGCTCAGCCAGAGTTGCTCAATCCACTCCAGACTTTTCGAAACGGGTAGCCGCGGGTTGCCCATCGCGATTTGCCAGTGCTCCGGGTTTGGAAGCATGAGGAAATAATTGGAAACGGTATTCAGCATGATCATGTCTCCCACCGTCTCTAACTGTTCGTGGTCGATTGGGTATTCTTCGCGATAGCCCTCGACCAGCTTCGCCAGAACGTGTCCGGCTAATTCAGGACTGGTATCCGACACCTGCAGACTGGGATAAAAGTAATGCACGAACAGCAACACACCCAGATCCATTGTCCGCCAGCCATAGCAGCCCAGGTCGAAGTCGATCACCTCGACCCGGCCCTCTTCAACCAGGAAATTTCCCGCATGCAGATCGCGATGAACCAGTCCATAGTGGCCAGAAGTGGTGGGCCGTCCCTGCCAGTCGTCTGTAAAAGCGCGCATCGCCTCGACGACTTGCGGATTGAAAATTTCGGGCAGCGGATCGGGAAACTGCCCGAGATTGATCTCGTACCAGCGCAGACGATCGTGGTCGCCCGGCAAGTGGAGATCATCTGAAGCACGATGGATGCGGCCGATCTCGCGGCCCAGTTTGAGGAAGAGTTCGTCATTCCACTCGACATCGGTCGCCGGGTTGAGTTGTCTTCCCCCGAAACGCTGGAAGCAACAGACATGCATGGCCCCTTCATCCACGCCGACGGTCTCCAGCAATTCCCCGCCGCGTGAAGGAATCGGCGTCGTCACCGTGCAGCCATGACGAATCAGGTGTTCCAGCCAGATCAACTCTCCCAACACTTCATCTCGTCCGCGCACCGCACCGTCGCTGATGCGAATAATCACCGGCTCACCATCCTGGCGCTCCGTAGCAAACACATGATTGACCCCGTCGCGGATCAACTCTGTCTTCTCGGGCACCAACCCCCAGTGATCAACACACTGCGCCAGCGCAGCATAATATGGCGAAGTATCGTCAACCGGCAAATGATACGGATTCAAATCATGACTCCATTTTAGTAAGTGTCATGTCAATCAAAGGCTCTTAACACTTAATTAATTGAAACGTTTCTCTTTAGCAAAAGAAATTCCGTGAGAAGTATAGGGGTAAATGAGCTTCTCTAATTCTCAATGACAATTTCTTTTACGCGTCTTAAACCGAATAGTTGTACATCGAAAGTACCTTGAGGACAATATCGCATTGATGAAATACCCAGGCACTATTCGAATCCTGTCTGCCATGGACAGAAAAAACTCTAGACCCCTTTGATCTTCCCATAAGAGACTATAAATGCAACGCTATTGCCCCGTTTCCGCGTGAGTTAAAGGGGTCAGGAACCTATAATAAAAGAGTCCTGACCCCTTTTTAACACTCTATACCACCGGTTCCGCCTCACGAACTGCTGTTCCTGCCTGGCGTGGGAAAAAGCGTTTTAGTTTCAGGAACTGTTTTTCATAGCAGTGCCAGCTGATGATCGCCAATATCAGAATGATGACGACTCCGACACAGAATGTGTAGACTGCTCTCCAGCCGTTGACGTCGTTCTGTTTCCAAAGCTGAAGATAAATCTGATTCAGAGGAATTAACACCAGCATCTGAAAAATGTAAATTGCGTAACTACGATTCCCAAAGTAGCGTAGCAAGCTGAACTCCAGAATGCGTTTCAGAGGGCGAATAGAAGGCGAATCCAGCATTACGAATGCAATCAAGAACGCACACAGCATCGCAAAGAGAGTATAACCAATAGTCTGGCTGGCTAACCCCTCGATCCGGAAGCCGCCATCAAAGATCACCACGGCAATCAATGCCAGACCTGTGATCAGCAGACAGGGTGTTTTGAACCGCTCCAACCACTTCCGCTGGTCCGTGTTTCTCAACCAGATCGCGATCAAGGCTCCCGCACTCAACGTATCGAGCCGAAAAACCGTAAGCGTATAAATGGTCATGGGATCGACCCCTTGATACTTGGCAATACATCGCAAGACAATTGCCATGAGAATCATGCAGCCACAAAACAAACTCAAACTGCGCCGATTCAGAAAATAGATCGCAAACGGCCAGAAGAGATAGAACTGTTCTTCAATCGCCAGAGACCAGAATGGTTGCAGCATCATCGGCGGTGTGCTTCCACCAAAAGCAGGTCTCCAGTTCTGAAGATAAAGCCAATACCAGATTTGGTTAGGGAATTCCGGGTTACTCAAAAAAAGTACGAGAATCACACCATAATAAAGGGGAAAAATTCGCAAGACACGACGGAAGTAGAAGCTGCGATAGTAATGCTTACTATCACGAGTATCGAGTAGAATCCCGGTAATCAAAAACCCGGACAACACAAAAAACAGATCCACACCACTCCAGCCAAAGCTCGCCATTTGACGATAATAGCTCCCTACAGGAGTGGAAGCTCTAATGATCAAACCACCGTGAAAACCAAGCACCATCAATATCGCAATCCCGCGAATCCCATCCAGGGCAGGCACGTGTTTTTCAGATGTAATCGGTTCAAACGACGGGGAATTCATATGCATCAGTGAATCGTAAAATGTACCAGGTGAAATTGCTCCGAACTGATTTTCGAGCAGTGGTATCCCGGATACAACGGCCTCCTGGAAGAAAGCGATTCAAGCTGCCGTTTCTAATCGGATCATAACGATTCTGATGATCGTAGTGCCAACGACACTCGCTGATAGTCACCGGCTGCTCGTATGAAAGATACAAGGAACGAATTGCACTGCCGTAACCGGAACCTGTTTGTGCATTTTTAAGCGAAATTCGTTCATGATTCCTTCAATATGTTCATCTGAGATGCTGCTGGTGATATCTGGTAGGATTGGTTTGTCGATGGTTTATTTTCACACTCTGGTTGGCAACGGCGACTGATGCCGTGCTGTTCATGACAGGGCGGTGGTTCTGGTTCCATTCGATTGTTTCATTGGACTGAATTTCGCGAGGCGGGCGGCCACATAGGGCCGCGCCCTACTTTTTTCTTTTGCTGGTTTCTTTTGAAGTCGGGGACCAAGTTGATGAATTTTCATTCTGTGTTGCCATTCATGAAACGTGATTTTCTTGAAGGGCGTGGAGCGGTCAAGAGGAAAGGAGATTTTGATGTGGTGCGAACGGTGGTTGGGAGTGTGCCTCAAGGGGCGGAGAGTGGAGCGGGCGGTGTTGGAAATGCGCCGATGTGTGTCGACCCGCATAACTTTTGGAGGATTCCATTTGAAAAATCGGTCTAAAACAAGCGGTTTTTGGCAGGTGAGGTTAAAACCGGTTTCACAGATTCACCTGAACCAGCAGTGCTCACGCGCGCGACGCGCAACAAGGGTTATCGCGGGTGGCGCGAGGCAGTCAAGTGCAATTTTAATACTGGAAATGCGATGATTGGGCGCGAGTAAGCCCTGTTACCACTAAAAACCATTAAGTTTCACTCCACTCTGGACACAGGGGTGATCACCAAGGTTAAATGGGCAGTTCAAGGAAAATCATACACGATTTCAATACCTTGACAGCAGAGAACCGCTGCATGGTATTTTTATAATTTCGTTCCCGGAGCGATCCGTGTCAGAGCAACCCGAGCAACAGCAGATCGACAACTGGCCCGTGGCCCGCAAGATTGTGTGGGTCCTTTTGTTTCTCTGCGCATTGGCTGTGTTCGCTCCCGGATACTATGCTGCTTTCAGGCCAGCTCATGGGCAGATCTTCGACTTCTTTAAGGAGTGGGCCGCCGTTAAGAATCGGCTAGCCGATTTACCCGTTTATTCCAATCAGGAACTGGCTCTGCAGAAACATCTGGGCCTCAAACTCTCAAATCCGGAAGGTTTTTTCGACCACTATAACACCCACCCTCCCACAGCGAATTTGATGGCAGTCCCGTTTGCCTGGTTGTCGTATCAGGAAGCGCACCTGGCCTGGAATCTGACCTCGATCGTCATGCTCTGCGTGATCGTATTTTGGATTGTAAGGGGACTCGAGGTCCAAATGACAATCTGGACGACACTCGCCCTCGTCACCCTGCTCCTGGCCTGCGATCCACTCCAGCAAACTCTGATTCAGGGACAGCCGAATCTGCTGCTGACGCTGCTGATAGTCGGCGCGTGGCGAGCTGGCAGATCGGGGAAGTCATTCGTCTCGGGCATGTGTCTCGGACTGGCAACCGCGGTGAAAATTTACCCGGCTTATCTGTTTCTGTATTTCCTCGTCCGACGGGACGGACGGGCGCTGGCTGGCGGGGTCATCTCGTTTGCTCTGATCACGCTGCTCACTGCTGCGGTCTTCGGCGTTGATGCCTACCGCGATTACCTGACTGTCGTGTTACCCTCCATCTCCGATGTCACGAACAACTGGGGTAATGCTTCACTGCTGGCATTCTGGGAACGGTTGTTCGACCACAGTTCTACAAGCATCCAGCCCCTGGTGAATTCCCCTGCTCTGCTGCAGATTTCAGTCTGGTCATCTTGGCTGGTTCTGACGGCGCTGGTTGTGAGGTCTGTCTGGAAAACGCGCGCTGAGGTATTCAGCAATGAAGGCTTTGCGATTACGATCGTCGCCATGCTGCTGATGTCGCCGACAACCTGGCACCACTATTTTATTATCCTGGCTTTGCCAATCGGATTACTGCTATCGCGCTATCAGCCACACACAGGAAAACGCTGGATTGTGAATCTGCTGATTCTCGGGCTGGCGATTAGCCCTCGCGTCGCCTGGGTAGTCTTAATTCCTAAACAAAAAGCAGCTGCCTCCGCCGCGGAAAGCACTCCCTGGGAACAAGGGGGCATGGTTGCACTGCCCTGGCAATCACTGACGGCACTTTCTTATCAATGTTATTTGCTGCTGATCATCATCGTCATACTCTGGCCAACCAGTGCCATCCTCAGAGATGATGATTCCACCTGAAATCACTTGTTATTCAGTAATTTTCACCGTGACCTTACCGCTGTTGTCAGCCAGTTCATGCCAGTCATCGCGGCACCGCAGAAACAGTTTCCCACTGGCGGGTGCCTGAAAACGCCCCGATTCTCCCAACTCAAACTCTTCGCTGAGTTCGTACTCGTTGTCTTCATTTTCGATCAGCACCACGCCCACCAGAGTCCCCAGCCCTTCGTCGCTGCCTTTCGCCGTCACAGACTCTGCATCGCTGCTGGTTTTCCACTCTCCGTCTGTTGAAAACTGATATTCGGTTCCTGCTTCTACCAGTGCTCGAGAGGCCTGCCAGCCTTCATTTGCTTCAATTTTCGAGATCAGTGTGCGCGTCGAATTCAGCTTGCGGAATTTCGTTTTCCAGTCCCATTGACAGAGATCACAGCGATAGCCCTGGTCAAAATGTTTCAGGAAAAAAAGATACTCGAACGAAATTTCCCGCGCCATGGAACCATAGGTCTGATTGAACGAAGCCGGTTTATTCATTAACAGCCCCAGCCCCAACGGACGAAACCGGGCTGCATAATTCGGGTTGGTTGCCAGCAGATGGCACAAGGCCCACCGCCAGCAATAATTCTGCCAGGAATCGCCGGTCGTTTCCCTGGAATTGACAATCTCATTTAAGCTTTTGGGCTCGCTGCGTTTGATGTAATCAATCACATAACGTTCACAGCTTACCGAGAGAGGCTGACCTTTTTTCGGAACGACTTTCCAGTTGTTTCCCATCTCGGCCATGCCTTCGCTGTACCAGACAGGCCCTGTTCTCCCGAAATTCTGCGCACAGTAAGCGTGTACTGCTTCATGCTGCGGCGTCCCTCGACTGGAGGTCGCATACACAATCGATTTAGCAGCGATGATCTGCCTGCCCCGATAGGTGGTCTGGCTCATCGTCACGCCCCCCCCACTTGCCACAGAGCGAAGCCCGGCCGGATGCAGACTGCCAGGCGGCCAGTTTGCCAGATCTTTCACCACATAACACTCGATCACTCTGCGATTCGGACTGCCCCAGTATGTCGAAATGATGACCAGCATCTTTTCCAGGCGCTCCAGTAAATCTCGCGCCTCTGCGGGGGGCAGATCGGTATGAATCAGAAAATTTTTGGAACGGTAATCAGCGGGAGACAGCTGCTCAGAAGCATCGTTGGCATTCTTGCTTCGCTTTCCCTGTGCATATAAACCGCTAACAGAGTCAGACATGAAAAAGAGAACAAAGACCAAAGCTCCGGCTATGATACTTCTGTTGAAAATGTTGATTCGCTCCACAGACGATCATCCTTTTTACTTGATTCAGCCCGACCTCGTGATTTACTGAAATCCTCTTAAAAGACGTGAGATTTTATCTTAACATGCCTCTCAGGCAAAAGAAATTGCTGCCTGAAACAGGCAAGAACGCATCTCAAACGCTTGATATGTCTGCTCTCCCCCTTTACTCTAAAACGAAACCGTTTATAAAGAAGGTTTATTTTATTTGTCATTTGCACAAGAGTAAGAGGTTTTCTCTATGAAATATCTAACGCAGATTCGAGTCGGTTTTCTACTGTTTCTGATTTCCTGTGCCGCTTTCTCACAGCCAGAACGCTGTTTTGCCGAGGAAGCACTCTGGAAAGCTGGATCTGCCAGTGTGGTGATCACTCCTGAGGAAAACCTCTGGATGGCCGGTTACGGAGGCCGCAAAGCTCCTGCAGATGGGAAAATTCATGATCTGTGGATGAAGGTCCTCGTGATTGAAGCCCACGACGGACATCGTGGCGTCATCGTCTCTACAGACACTCTGGGGATTCCCCAGTCGATCTACAATAACGTCTGTGCGGCACTCAAGGATAAATTCAACCTCGACCGCAGCCAGATCATGCTTAACAGCTCACACACGCACTGCGGCCCTGTATTACGTGGTGCCCTGCATGACATCTATCCGCTGACTCCGGAGCAGATTAAAAAAATTGGCGCCTATTCAGATAAACTAGAACAACAATTGGTTGATGCCGTCGGAACTGCGATCAGCAAACTGGAACCAGCCACGCTCTGGTCTGGAGAAGGCTTTACCAGCTTCGCCGTCAATCGCCGCAACAACATGGAACCTGATGTTCCCAAACTCAGAAAAGCAGATGATCTCAAAGGTCCCATCGACCATAGCGTTCCGATTCTGGCCGTCAAAGATAAAGCAGGTAAACTGAAAACCATCGTCTTCGGCTATGCTTGCCACAATACCACTCTGGGAATCCAAAAATGGTGCGGCGACTATGCCGGTTTCGCCCAGTACGACTTGGAAGCGATGTTCCCCGGTGTGACCGCTATGTTCTACATGGGCTGTGGTGCCGACCAGAATCCACTACCACGCCGCACACAGGAACTCGCAGAATCCTACGGTTCACGTTTGGCGCATGCGGTTGCCGACACCGTCCGCCTGCCCATGGTCGAACTGGACCCCGAATTAAAAACCGAACTGGAAATCATCGACATCAAGCTGGGTGACGCTCCCACGAAAGAAGAACTGGAAACACTTGCCACCGGTAATCCCAGTTCCTACCGAACCCGCTGGGGATCTCGCCTGCTGAAACAGCTTAACTCAGGCAAACCGTTCATGACTTCATACCCGTTTCCCGTCCAGGTCTGGAGATTAGGAAAGACACAACTCTGGATCACCATTGGCGGCGAAGTCGTTGTGGATTATGCATTGGGAATGAAAAAAGAGTTTGGCGATTCCACATGGGTCGCCGGCTACTGTAATGATGTCATGGCCTACACCCCTTCACTACGAGTTCTTGAAGAAGACGTTCCGCCCCGCAAATCATCGCGCTGGGGATATGAAGGAAACACATCGATGGCCGTCTATGGTTTACCCGCCAATCGCTGGTCCGAGGAAATTGAGGACAAAATCGTGGAAAGTGCCCGGCGACAGGTCAAAAAGGTCCGCAATGGAAAATAGACCCGGTCTGCGGTAGAATCCCCCTAGTCGGTCCCGACTTTTACGGTCAAACGCCAGCTTCTAGGGATGTTTTGCGTTTTTGACGGCCCTGCCGTTTGTCGATCGGGATACGAATCCCTAGAATGCAGCATATTCAGATCTGCAAAGAAACTTAACTAAAGACAGGTTCCCTGTGGCAACCTGAAATTAAAATTTATCTATTATACGTAGCACTGAGGAGAGATTAATGGCTTCCGGAAATCCTTTTGGCGCGGAAGGTCAATTAAAGGCAGCGGGTAGTGAGTTCACTTATTACCGTTTACAGAAACTCATCGACGATGGCATTGGGAATATTGAAGCCCTGCCCTATTCGATTCGTGTGCTACTGGAATCGTGTCTACGAAACGTGGATGGTTTCGTGGTCAATGAATCTGATGTCAACAATCTGGCCAACTGGAGTGCGGAATCTCCCAATCCGGTAGAAGTTCCCTTCAAACCTGGTCGCGTCGTCCTGCAGGACTTTACAGGAGTGCCCGCTGTCGTCGACCTCGCCGCCCTGAGAAGCGCCATGGTCCGTTTGGGCGGAGATCCTCAGAAAATCAATCCGCTCGTTCGCTGCGATCTGGTCATTGACCACTCGGTCCAGGTCGACGAGTTTGCTACCAAACTCTCGCTGCAACACAACGTCGAAAAAGAATTCGAACGCAACCAGGAACGTTATCAGTTCCTCCGTTGGGGTCAGCAGGCACTGAATAACTTCGGCGTCGTGCCTCCGGCCACCGGAATTGTGCATCAGGTCAACCTCGAATATCTGGCCAAAGCCGTGCTGACGAAAGACGGCGTTGCCTATCCCGACAGTCTGGTCGGAACCGACAGCCACACCACCATGATCAACGGCCTGGGAGTCGTCGGCTGGGGAGTCGGCGGCATCGAAGCTGAAGCCGTCATGCTGGGACAACCGATTTATATGCTGACCCCGGAAGTCGTTGGGTTCAAACTCAGCGGAAAACTTCCCGAAGGTGCGACCGCGACCGACCTGGTGCTGCGAATCGTGCAAATGCTGCGTGAGCATGGTGTTGTTGGTAAGTTCGTCGAATTCTTCGGTCCCGGTCTATCCAACATGAGTCTGGCAGACCGGGCCACGATCGCCAACATGGCTCCCGAATACGGGGCCACCATCGGCTTCTTCCCTGTGGACGATGAAACCCTGAATTACATGCGTCGTACCGGACGGACCGACGCGGAAGTCGATCTGGTCGAACGCTACTACAAAGAACAGGGCATGTTCCGCACCGACAGTTCGCCCGAACCGAGCTTCACCAGCCAGTTGCAACTCGATATTTCCACTATCGAAGTTTCCCTGGCCGGCCCCAAGCGTCCACAAGACCGGATTGCGTTGACCGACATGAAATCGCACTGGCACAGCGATCTCAGTAAAACCTTCGGCAAAGAGGATCCTTCTCCCACGAAAGCTCCTGTTGAATATGCAGGCGACAACTTCGAACTCAAAGATGGTTCGGTCGTGATTGCTGCCATTACCAGCTGTACCAATACCAGTAACCCCTCGGTTATGCTGGGTGCGGGACTTCTGGCCAAGAAAGCTGCTGAAAAAGGGCTTACACGCAAACCGTGGGTTAAAACCAGTCTGGCCCCCGGAAGCCGCGTCGTTACCGATTACCTGGAAAAAGCGGGCCTGACTCCTTACCTCGATCAACTCGGCTTCAATCTGGTCGGCTATGGCTGTACGACCTGTATCGGCAACAGTGGACCGCTGCCCGCACCGATCTCCAAAGCCATCAATGACAACGATATCGTCGCTGCCGCCGTCCTTTCCGGTAACCGGAACTTCGAAGGCCGTATCAGCCCCGACGTGCGGGCCAATTATCTGGCCAGCCCGCCTCTGGTTGTCGCTTACGCTCTGGCTGGTACCACTGACATTGATCTCAGCACCGAACCCATCGGTCAGGATCAATCTGGAAATGATGTTTTCCTCAAAGACATCTGGCCTTCTCAGACAGAAGTCAACGAAACATTGGAAACAGCCATCAATCCTGAAATGTTCCGCGATGAGTACGGCAAAGCCACCGAAGGTTCCCCTGAATGGCAGGCTATCAATGGTGGTGACGGCGACATCTTCGAGTGGGATGAAAAAAGTACCTACATCCAGGAGCCGCCGTTCTTCGTCGATATGCCCGAAACTCCCGCACCGATCAGTTCCATCAACGGAGCCCGCGTGCTGGTCTCTGTCGGTGACTCAGTAACCACCGACCATATTTCTCCTGCCGGTGCGATCAAAGCCGATTCCCCTGCTGGAAAATATCTGCAGGAGCATGGTATCACTCCCGAAAACTTCAACAGCTACGGCAGCCGTCGTGGAAATGACCGGGTGATGACCCGTGGCACCTTTGCAAACATTCGTCTCAGCAACCTGCTGGCTCCCGGAACCAGCGGCGGTGTCACCACCTATCTGCCGACCGGTGATCAGACTTCGATCTACGAAGCATCACTCAAATACAAAGAAGCAGGTACACCTCTCGTCGTACTGGCTGGCGGCGATTACGGGATGGGCTCGTCTCGTGACTGGGCTGCGAAAGGAACGTTCCTGCTCGGCATCAAAGCCGTGATTGCCACTTCGTTCGAACGAATTCACCGTTCGAATCTGGTTGGCATGGGCGTGCTGCCTTTGCAGTTCCGTGATGGCGAAAACCGCGAAGAACTCGGACTCGATGGCACCGAAACCTATGACATTGAACTGGACGACAACCTGAAACCAGGTCAGGCCATTCGTGTGACCGCTACCAAAGAGGACGGCACGCAGGTTCTGTTCACGGCGCAATGTCGCGTGGATACACCCGTCGAAGTCGAATACTATCGCAACGGCGGTATCCTGCACAAAGTCCTTCGCGATCTGGCTCAAGCCTGATCAACGATTTGATGAAATCTGCATACGAAACCGATCTGATTGTCGAGGAATATCTGGATGGTTCCCGCATCGATCGGTTTCTCAGTCGCCATTTCAGAAATTATTCGACGCAGCGTCTGCAGCGCATCGTGCAGGCCGGTTTTGCCAAAGTCAATGGTACGCCGGCTGGCCCGCTGCAACGCGTTTTTCGCGGCCAGCAGATTCATATCGTTCTTGTCGAACCACCTGATAAAACTTATGTTCCCGAACCGCTGCCGCTCGAAATTCTGTTTGAAGATGCGTGGCTGATCATCGTCAACAAGCCTCCCGGTATGATCGCGCACCCTGCGGGAAATATTCTCTCAGGTACCGTGGCCAACGCACTGCAATATTATCTGGATCAGCAGACAGGTCTTCGCAGCCTGTTACGACCGGGCATCGTTCATCGGCTCGATCAGTTTACCAGCGGAATCTTAATCGTCGCCAAAGAGCATCTGGCACATCGCAGCCTGTCGATTCAATTTCAGAAAAATCAAATCAGCAAAGCTTATCTGGCCATCATTCGGCACAACCCAGAGCAGGACACATTTGAAAACAGTGCCGCCATCGGCGAACACCCCACACAGACCGGCGTCTGCATGTCAACACACCCACAAGCCTTGCGTGCCAAAGCCGCGTTCACCCGGTTTGAAGTCCTTGAGCGATTAACCGATCATACTCTAGTACGTGCGTTTCCCCAAACAGGCCGCCTGCATCAAATTCGCGTGCATTTGGCCGATCTGGGATTCCCGATTATTTCTGATGATTTTTATGGCAACGATGAACGGCTGCTCGCAGATCTGAATTTGATCAACAGACAGGCACTGCATGCCGAACAGATTGAGTTCGCGCATCCGGTCACTGGTCTGCGGATGAAAATAACTGCGGGAGCACCTGATGATTTTCATCAGGCGCTCGAGCGGCTACGGAATACCTGACACGTTCAACAAAAATGTACTCATCAGAATATTAATCATCAACGGTCTGCATGGATTGCAAGAAGCCCCAAACAGTCCGACTTCAAGCTAAACCTCTACCGTTTCTGATTCATCCAGTTCAGCCTGATTCACCTCTTCCGCTTCTGGCTCAGCAGATAACTCTGAATTCGCTTTGGTGAGTTGCGACTCTTCAAACAGACGATCCAGACTCATTTTTTCAAACGCATCAAAGGCAGCAACCTTATAGCATTCTGCCATCGTCGGATAATTGAACACGGCATTCCGGAAATACTCAATCGTCCCATCCAGCGACATCACGGTCTGCCCGATATGAACGATCTCCGTTGCGGATTCACCAATCGCATGGATTCCCAGAATCTTCAACGTTTCCCGATGGAACAAAATTTTCAACATCCCGTCACGGTCGCCGGAGATCTGTCCCCGCGCGATTTCTCGATAACGGGCTGCTCCCACTTCATAGGGAATATGTTCGTCGGTCAACTGCTGTTCCGTTTTTCCGACCATCGAAATTTCAGGGATTGTAAATAAGCCGTAAGGCATCAGGTCGAACGCTTCAAATGGTTCATTAAAGGCATTGCAAACCACGCGCCGCCCCTGCTCCATCGAGACACTGGCCAGAGCCGGGAAACCGACAATGTCGCCGGCACCATAGATGTGAGGCACCCAGGTCTGATGCTCTTCGTTGCACCACAGCCGACCGCGCTCATCCGGTTCCAGACCGGCGGCCTGAAAGTTGAGTTCGTCCGCATCACCGACACGACCAACGGTATACAACACTGAATCAGCAACAAGCCGCTTGCCGCTCTCTGTCTGAACGGCTGCCATCGTATCAGAAAAACGCTCGATCCCGACCACTTCTTCTCCCATTCGGAAGACCATTCCCAGAGAACGGGCATGGTGAATCAGGGCATCAATAATTTCACGGTCGCAGAACTCAAGTAAGTGTTCCCGGCCATCCAGAACCGTCACTTCGACTCCCAACGTCGCGAACATAATGGCGTATTCAATACCAATTACACCGCCGCCGACGACAATCATCGATCTGGGGATTTCTTTCAGATCGATGATTTCGTCGGAATCGAAGATTGTTTTTCCATCAAAGGGAATGTGAGGTGGACGGGAAGGCTTTGTTCCGGTCGCCACCAGAATATGATCCCCATACAAAACTTTGCGTCCCGTTTCACCATCCACGGCCACTTCGTGCGGACTGACGAATTGGGCCTCACCAATGAATATTTCCACGCCATTTCGTTCCAGCTGATCGTGGATAATTTCCAGTTCATGTTCGGCCACATCAGCCAGCTTCAGACGCAGGTCCTGCATTGTGATGCGGCGTTTTCGGCGATACCACTTGCTGTACACATCGCGATGACGATACCCGGTCAAATACAGAATGGCTTCACGCATCGTTTTTGACGGGATCGTACCTTTGTGCAGGCAGACACCACCCATTCCACGAAAGTTGCGTTCAATGATCGCAACCCGCTTACCGAGTTTTGAGGCCGCAATCGCAGCTTTATGTCCAGCGGGACCACTTCCAATTATCACAATGTCGTATTTCATAGCACCAATCTCTATGTGACCGATTTAATTCTTCAACATCAGATCGTTTCACCATAATGTTAACCCAAGAAGTCTGAGTAGACTTTTCCGTGTAATCAACCTACTCTTTCTTCGTCCCTCGGATTGCTTAGAGAAGATATAAAGATTGAAGCAATCCTTGAAACAAGCTATTTTGCGTATGTGTTGACGGTTATACTGATTGTCTCGCTCAAGGAAATACCTCACCAACGGGGAAATTCCTCCCGTCAGGAACAACGATTGCTCCTGTCTCGCCGGTAAAACTGTTCCGCGTTATGACGACCAACAAAGGGCACTACTGATGAACCACTTGATCCGTAAAATCTGGGATGTCCCTGAAAACGAGCACACGCCTGAGGCGATCTTCCAGAATCGCAAAGCACATCGCCGGGAATTCCTGAAGCTCATGGGGTACGGATTGGGAATTGCTGGTTTTGCGGATTTGCTCTCTGGTTGTGAACAGGCCACGCAGGAAGAAATCGAAAAAGCGGGGGCCGTTGAGCCACTGCCAGAAGCGCTGCAGGGAATCTACCCGGCTCCCCGCAATGAAGCCTTTAAATATGGTCGCCCTGAAACCAAGGAAATCGAAGCCGTTGAGTTTACCAACTTTTATGAATTTACAGGTCCGACGTCCAAGGAATCCTGGAAATACGTCGGGAAGTTCGAAACTTCTCCCTGGTCGGTTACGATCGAAGGAGAATGTGCCAAGCCCCGCACGTTGGACATTGATGATCTTTACAAAGAGATGAAATTCGAAGAGCGGGCTTACCGCCATCGCTGCGTAGAAACCTGGGCCATGTGTGTTCCCTGGACCGGTTTTCCCCTGGCAAGTTTATTAAAACTGGTCGAGCCTAAACCCACGGCGAAATTCGTCTCCTTTGAAACATTCGACAAACCCAAACAGGCGCCTTACATGGAATCCAGCGGCACTGGCACCTGGCCGTGGCCTTACACCGAAGGTTTAAGCATCGAAGAAGCGATGAACGACCTCACATTTATCGCAACCGGGCTGTATGGAAAGCCGCTATTGAAACAGAACGGGGCTCCCATTCGGCTCGTCGTCCCCTGGAAATACGGTTTCAAGTCCGGCAAATCGATTGTGAAGATCAAACTCACATCCGAGCAGCCGGCCACGTTCTGGAATACCGTTAATCCCACCGAATACGGGTTTGTCGCCAACGTGAACCCCGACGTCTCGCACCCCCGCTGGAGCCAGCGCACCGAATGGATGCTCGGAACGGAAAAACGGTATGACACCAAGATCTATAACGGATACGGCGAATATGTTGCCGAACTGTATAACAGTTAAAAAAGCTTGAAAATCTAACTGATCAAGAGTTATTTCATCTCTCGCGAACGAAACAATTCGTCGTAGGAGCCGTGCCTGTGTGCCCGCCTGGTGAGGTGCTGTTGTTATGGTTCTTATGATGGGGCCAGAGAAAACTTCACACGTCCATTCGCCTTCAACGTCGATACCGCGGGTCGCCACATAGAGCGCCCCCTACATTAAATGAGTGGGGATTGATCAATTTTGCGCACTAAAAAAGCCGGGAGAAGAAAACTTCACCCGGCTTTTTTGTTTTTTAATTGTCAACTGGTGATGACAATTGGCTTAGTCTTCCGATGTGAACATCATCACAATCCGCAGGACATACCAGAACAATGTGGCAACAGAAGCGAACAGCGCCAGTGAAGCCGACACGTATTGATCGGTCGAATAGTGATGCAACACGTTGGATGTGTCATACAAAATGTAACCACTGAGCAACAATACCATTGCTCCGGCAAACAAGATTCCCAGTGAGAAGCCAAAGAGCGACGCACCAATGGCGATCCCGATCGCAGCCAGCATGGCAACCGTCAGGAAACCGCCGAGGAAGGAGAAGTCGGCCCCGGTTACAAAAACATAAGCTGTCAGTCCGCCGAAGATACAGAGAGTAATAATCGCCGCAACGGGAATGACAGTGGGATTAGAAAATTGAGTTGCGAACCAGAGAATCGGCACAAAGATCAGCGCCTCGGCAACAATATACAAACCGAGCCCCGCATATTGGGTCCCCAGCGAACGAGCACTCGATGCCATGGAACTGGCAATCCAGCTGGCCGCCATGAAGGCGATCAGCACCAGCCACCAGTTTCCACCGATGGCCTGCATCATGCCGTTCACCAGCGCATCATTGCTGAAGAGAATAAATTCCAGCCCCATAAAGGCCATAATCGCACCAAACAGGTGCATGTACGTTTTGCGGATAAAAGCGGCGCGCTCAGAAGCAATTGCGTCAATGGCAAACATGCCGCCGCCCGCCGTTGTGTCCTGGTCGTAATAATCAGGATTGTAGTTATTCATTGACAATCTTCTCCAATATGTGAGATGGGATGTTCCAGACGAACACAGTTTGGTCATCGAGTATTATAGGATCGCGCTCAACGGCTGCATATAAGCTGATTCCGCGAGGCATGATAATTATAGGCCACGGTGCACATAATTCAAGTACCAGCTGATTTACTTAATCTGTTTTGCCGTTTCCAGTACGACTGACACTCCCGCCGGGGCAACCTGTGGGTTTGTTGTGCCTGCCTGCAAGTTCTGGTATGTCATACAATAGTCTACGTCAGAGAATCCAAAGAATTCTAGAAAATTCATGTGAAAGCTTACGAAATATTTGATGAAATGAATGAATTAAAGTCAGAGAAAAGTGACCTAAAGTGGGAATTTTGGATCGATGTGGGAGGGACATTTACGGACTGTATCGCCCGGTCTCCGGAAAATGAGTTTACTCCCTTTAAGACTCTTAGTTCGGGCATGACCAAAGGGCGAATTCAACAAATCTGCGATCCGACCACAATAGTCGACCCCTCCCGCACCGGAGACCCGGCAGAGTTCTGGCAAGACTATCAAATCGAATTTCTGAATGAAGAGGGACAACCCATTCATTCTGCACAAGTGACGACCTTTGACACCACGACCGGTACACTCTGTTTCACGTCGTCCCTGCCTGAGACGGTGAAAGAGTCAACCGGCTATGAACTCTCCTCAGGTGAAGAGGCCCCCGTCCTGGCGATCCGCTGGATCCTCGGTCTGAAAAAGTCAGACACGATCTCCAATGTCAGTGTTAAACTCGGAACGACGCGCGGCACCAATGCCCTGCTCACCCGCAATGGCGCCCGCACCGCATTCATCACCACAAAGGGTTTTGCAGATGTCTTGTTAATCGGTAATCAAGACCGCCCCCGTCTGTTTGATCTTGTCATTCAGAAACCGGAGCCTTTGTTCGAAACTTCAGTGGAAATCGAGGAACGCATTGACGCGGAAGGCACTGTGCTTCACGCCCCCAATCCTGAACAAATTCGTCAACAACTTCAGGATCTCAAAGCAACGGAAGTAGAATCACTGGCAATCTGCCTCTTGCATTCCTTCGCCAACCCCGACCACGAAGAACTGGTTGCCCGCATTGCAGAAGATATCGGCTTTGAGGAAATCAGTGTTTCCAGCCGTCTCTCCCCGCTGATCAAAATCGTCTCCCGCGGCGATACGACGGTCATGGACGCTTACCTGAATCCAATTCTCAAAGACTACATCAAGAAACTTCGCGCACCGCTACAGAACTGTGATCTCAAACTGATGACCTCCGCCGGGGGTCTGGTCGACGCCACACATTTCGTTGGTAAGGACAGCATCCTCTCCGGTCCTGCGGGTGGGGTGATCGGGTATTCCCGCGTTGCAGAGGTCGCCGGCTTTCCGAAATCGATCGGCTTCGACATGGGGGGCACCAGCACCGATGTCTCACGATTTGACGGCATCTATGAACGTGAATTTGAAACCCGCAAAGCGGGCGTGCGGATTGTCGCTCCGATGCTGAGCATCGAAACCGTTGCTGCCGGCGGCGGAAGTATCTGCGGTTTCGACGGCATCAAATTGCACGTCGGCCCCGACAGTGCGGGTGCGAATCCGGGCCCCACTTGCTATGGACGGGGCGGCCCGCTCACCGTCACCGACCTGAATCTGTATCTCGGCAAAATTATCCCCGCCCGGTTTCCTTTTGCCCTGGATCGCAGTGCCGTCGAACAGCGACTCACACAGCTTTGTGAGGAAATCGCTGCGTCCCCCATGGGGAAAACCTACACACCCCTCGAACTGGCCGAAGGTTTTTTGCAAATCGCCAACGCCAATATGGTTCGCGCCATTCGTAATATCTCCGTGGCCCGCGGCTATGATCCGGCTGACTATGTGCTGGTCAGCTTCGGCGGTGCTGGCTCTCAACACGCCTGTGCGATTGCCCGGGCACTGGGAATTCATGAAGTTCTGATTCACCCCTATTCAGGAATTTTAAGCGCTTTTGGTATTGGACAAGCCGACGTGCGACGGTTCGGCCAGCAGTCGGTCCTCAAGCCCTGGTCTGCTGAGCTCAAGCAGGAACTGCAAACCCGGTTTGAAAAACTCGATCAGAACGTGTATGACGAAGTCCGTTCCGAAGGAATCCCCCCCGAACGTATTAATGAGCCCGAGCATTCGCTCGAAATGCGTTACCTGGGCACCGACGCTACGATTCAGATTCGCTGTCAGGCAGACGCGGATGAATTGACCGCTTTCGAACAGGAACACCAGCGGCTCTATGGCTACATTCACAAAAGTCGCGCCGTGGAAGTTACCGCACTGCGAACCGAAATTGTGGGACAGATGGAAGAGCCGAACCTGCCTGCTGCAGAACTGATTTCGCGGGTTCCAACTCCACTGGAAACAGTGGAGACCTGTTTTCAGGGAACGCTCCAGCAATCAGCCGTGTATCTGCGAGATGAATTGCAACCGGGCGATCAGATCTCCGGCCCGGCCATCATCTGCGAAGCGATTTCGACCGTGATCATCGATCCCGGATTCAATGCGGAAATCTTAGCACGCGGCGAAACGCTAATTCGCGAGACCACCCAAAACACAGGCCCCCATCACGGCATCAGCACCGAAGCCGACCCCGTGATGCTGGAAATCTTTAACAATCTGTTTGCTTCGATCGCCGAACAAATGGGGATCACGCTGCAGAAAACCTCGATCTCCACAAATGTCAAAGAACGTCTTGATTTCAGTTGCGCCGTCTTTTCCTCTACCGGCGATCTCGTCGTGAATGCCCCCCACATTCCCGTGCATCTGGGTGCGATGAGCGAAACCGTAAAGCGCATCATCGCCGACAACCCAGATCTCGCGTCCGGCGATGTCTTTGTGACCAACGATCCCTATCGCGGCGGCTCGCATCTGCCTGACGTGACGGTTATTACTCCCGTGCATCACCCGGAGACCAGTGAGTTATTATTCTTTACTGCCAGCCGCGCCCATCACGCGGAAATCGGGGGCATCGTGCCTGGCAGTATGCCCCCATTCTCCAAAACACTGGCTGATGAAGGGGTATTGATTCGCAATTTCAAACTCGTCGATCAGGGTGTTTCGCGAGAAGACGAACTGCGGGCATTACTTCAATCAGGCGAGCACCCGTCCCGCTCGGTCGCCGATAATCTGGCCGACGTCTCCGCGCAGGTCGCCGCCAATAATTGCGGTGTGACGCTGCTGAACGACCTGGTCCGCCGTTATTCTTTGCCGGTCGTGCAGGCGTATATGATTCATATTCAGCAGGCGGCAACACAAAAGATGCAACTGGCCCTCGATCAAATTGAAGACGGTGTTTATTCCTTTACCGATCATCTGGATAACGGCGTCCCGCTCTCAGTAAACATCACAATCCAGGGGACATCGGCTACTGTCGACTTTACCGGAACGGGGCCCGTACTCGAAACCAATCTGAATGCGAACCGGGCGATTGTGAACGCGGCGGTGCTGTATGTGTTTCGTTGTCTGATCCAGGAAGACATCCCTCTCAACAGCGGCGTCTTGGCACCCATCGAAATTGTTCTACCCGAATGTTTTCTAAATCCTCCCGAACGGGAAACGCCGGCAGAATGTGCGGCGATGGTCGGCGGCAACGTGGAAACCTCACAACGAACCGTCGATACTTTACTGGGTGCCTTGAACAAAGCGGCCGCCAGTCAGGGAACGATGAATAATCTGACGTTCGGCGACGAGACCTTCGGCTATTATGAAACGATCTGTGGTGGCAGTGGCGCAACAGCAGACCATGATGGCACCGATGCCGTACACACCCACATGACCAATACCCGGCTCACCGATGCGGAAATCATCGAACGCCGTTATCCGGTACGGCTGCACGAATTTTCGATTCGCAAAAAATCAGGAGGTACAGGACAGTATCATGGCGGCGATGGCATCATTCGCCGGATTGAATTCCTCAAGCCTTTAAAAATCTCGCTGATTTCCGAACGCCGGGGGGAATATCCTCCCTTTGGTCTGGAAGGTGCCCTGCCTGGACAGATTGGAGAAAACCTGCTGCAGAAAGCAAATCAGACTTCTCAGGAATCGTTGGGAGGCAAATTCTCTCTCTCTGTGGAAGCCGGTGATACACTGACGATTAAAACGCCCGGCGGCGGTGGGTTTGGAAAACCGGAATAATATTTGAGCCACCAGCTCCCTCCGGTCCCTGACAGGCTCAATAATTTGTTCACCGACTCAGATAGTCGATATTCAGGATTGGGGTTGTCAATTATGCGGTTCAAGACATTATTGTCCTGATCAGCTTTGTGATTTTCGCTGACAGGCGGTAAGGTGACATTGATCATCGTTTTAACAGAAAAACAAATTACTAACCGTTTATATAAATGATTCAAAGAAGGAACAGTAACGTGTCTGAAAACCGTCGCGCAGAAGTCGATGCCGCGTTGGCCGATGTTGATTTCGACAAATTCAATTATCAGGTCGTCTTCGAAACCTCAAAAGGAACAATCAAGATGGACTTGTATCCCGATGTCGCACCGGGACACTGCCGCAATATTATCGGCCTGACCAAGATCGGCTTTTACGATGGAATTATCTTCCATCGCGTGATTCCCGATTTTGTCGTTCAGGTCGGTTGCCCTCAGGGAACCGGAACTGGCGGACCGGGTTATACGATTGATGCCGAGTTCAACAACATTCCCCACGAAACCGGCGTGTTGTCGATGGCCCGTACGAATGATCCGAATTCGGCTGGCTCGCAGTTCTTCATCTGCCTGGGCCGCGTGCCTCATCTGGATAACTCCTACACGGTCTTTGGAAAAACGAGCGATGCGGATAGTGAAGCCGTCGTCCTGGAAATTGGAAACGTCGAAACCAATCACAGTGATCGCCCGCTGGAAGATGTGAAAATCATCTCATCTGAGGTCATCGCGACTGAAAAGTAAACACGATGAATGACATTCGTTCTTCTCTTCAAACAGGCGCACTTGTGCGACGGGCATGTCGTGAAGGAACCATCACCGGGCAAACGTCGGGGCTCGCCCCCGGCTTTGCTCAGGCGAATCTCGTGATCCTTCGTGAACAGGATGCCTCTCAATTTCTCGAGTTCTGTCAGAAGAACCCCAAGCCCTGCCCACTGCTGGAAGTCACGGAAGTCGGTGATCCCTGCCCTCACAAGCTGGGGGAAAGTTCTGATCTACGCACCGATCTGCCCCGCTATCGAGTCTGGAAGCAGGGAGAACTCGTAGAAGAGCCAACCGACATCAACCATCTCTGGCGAGACGATCTGGTTTCCTTTCTGATCGGTTGTTCGTTCACGTTTGAATCCGCGTTGATCGAAGCGGGACTATCTGTCAAACACGTTGACCTCGGCGTCAATGTGCCCATGTATCGCACGACCATCGATTGTGAATCGGCGGGCATGTTTTCTGGACCACTGGTTGTTTCCATGCGTCCCTTTAAGCCAGCCGATGCGATTCGAGCCGTGCAAATCACTGGCCGTTTCCCTGCCGTACATGGCGCTCCCGTCCATCTGGGATTCCCCGAACAACTGGGAATTACCGACCTCGCCCAACCAGATTTTGGCGACGCGGTTCCTGTTGAACCGGAAGAACTGCCCGTCTTCTGGGCGTGTGGCGTGACTCCGCAAGCGGTGCTGATGCAAGCCAAACCGGAATTCGCAATTACTCATAGCCCCGGTTGCATGTTCGTCTCCGATCTCAAAGACGAAGAGTTGGCGATCGCCAGATTATAGATCAGAAGAATTCATTCACGAATGTGATTCGATTTCGGATGATTCTCTCGCAGTCGCTTCCTGATCAGGCAAATGGATCGAACGGACGCGATAGTCTTCCCACATCAGGGAATAAGCGAAACAGGGCTCACGCTCGAGAGTGAAGGCAACAGGCTGACTTTCCCAGAAGCTCATCAGGTTTCCCTGTGGCGGTTTTGTATAGAGGCGACGTTTACACTGCGGACAAACCATCCCATAGGGAGTGGCTTGATCTTCTGCACATTGGTGCTCCATACAAATTGTCTTCATAGGTTCGTTGCTCATACATGACAATTATATCCGGTGGAGGAGACTCCCCTCCAGTTTATTTTTCGTTTCCCCCTCTGGAATTTACGGAAACCGAGCAACAGCCCCACCTTTTTCAGGATTTTCCGTAAGCTTCGAAACCCGATCATTCACTACAGCCCGTAAAACCGGTTTAAATGTCATGATTCCCTCCTGACTGATGGGCAACACTGCCCGATTCCTGTAGTCCAGCCCCTTGAATCATCGCATCCTGGAAACCAGTTTGGTATAAAATATGGTCTGACATCAAGTTGCTCACTTGTTTGAAGAATCACCCATTCCTTACTTTTTGAAATACAGACTCTGGTACACGATTCATGGCAGTCAACCTCTCCGAACAATTAAAGGGTGTTCTCCCTCCCGTTATCACTCCGCTGACGCCGGAACGCAGACTCGATCCTGACTCGGCGGAATCGGTCTATCGCTTCATGCTGAAACAGGGCGCACATGGGATCTTTCTATTCGGAACATCCGGGGAAGGTCCTCTGCTACGAAATGACGATCGGCAACAGGCAACAGGCATCGCCGTCAAGGTTGTCAATGGCTCCGTCCCACTCCTGGTGGGAGTGATCGCCCCGGGAACAGAACAGATTATTGAACAGGCCAAAGTCGCCAAAGACCAGGGTGCCGACGCCATCGTTGTCTGCCCCCCCTTCTATTACCCGGCAAGCCAGAAAGACATGCTCGTCCATTACCGCACCATTCGCGAGACCGTAGATATCCCGATTTTTGCGTATGACATTCCCGTGATGACGAAAGTCAAAATCGAAATGGATACGTTAATGACCCTGGGAAAAGAAGGCACGATCATCGGTGTCAAAGACTCCAGCGGCGACGCCGTCAGTTTTCATCGACTGGTCGCCAGCAAGCCACCGGGAATGAAACTGTTTACCGGAGCCGAAATGCTGGTGCATGCGGTCGTACTCGCTGGCGCCGACGGAACTGTTCCTGGTCTGGCCAATGTCGGTCCCGAGCTGTTTGTCAAACTGTATGAAGCGGCGGCTGTGAACAATCACGCAGAAGCAGTGCGACAGCAGGAAGCCATCGTTCGCCTGTTTGAAGTCTTTGTCTGTCCTGACGGCACAATGAATGTGGGTTATATTATTGGAGCGATGAAAACCGCCCTGCGACTGCGCGGCGTGATCGAGCACGACACGCTGTTTCATCCGTTCCCGGCCTGCACACCCGAGCTGATCGCACGCACCCAACGAATTATGGAAGAAGTCGGCTGTCTGCAATAGATCGCAATTGTACATCTCTCTATTTCACTCTCTGAACTGTTGAATTGAATTAAGAATCATGAGCGGAGTTTTAAACGAACGAGCGTGCCAACTGACAGAACGCCTGCTGGCGAAAGCGGGGGAACTGAAAGTCATTCCACATGCGTTGGAGAATGGCGCAATCGTGGTCGATTGTGGAATTGAAACTCCCGCTGGAATTCAGGCTGGTTTAATGCTGTCCCGAATCTGTATGGCCGACCTCGGTCAGATTCAACTCGTTCCGGGAACACTGGAAGGACAACCGCTGCCTTATCTACAAGTCCAGACAGACCATGCAGTCGAAGCCTGCCTGCTGAGCCAGTATGCCGGTTGGAAAATTGATGTCGAGAAATTTTTCGCCATGGGATCCGGGCCGATGCGGGCAGCCGCGGAAGTGGAAGACCTGTATCGCATCCTCGCCTTCGGTGAGTCACCCGAAAAAACGGTCGGCGTGCTCGAAGCGAATACACTTCCCGGCGTGGCAGTAGTCGAAAAAATCTCGAAAGCAACAGGTATCGACCCTCAAAATATCGTTCTGCTTGTAGCCCCCACCTCGAGTATTGCTGGCAATATCCAGGTCATCTCGCGTTCGGTAGAAACCGCCATGCATAAACTGTTCGAATGCAAGTTTGATGTACACCGCGTGCAGGCCGGGTTTGGATCGGCACCACTGGCACCAGTCGCGAAAGATCATCTGACTGGTATCGGACGCACTAACGATTCCATTCTTTATGGAAGCGCGGTCACACTCTGGGTCACCGGCGATGATGCATCACTGCAGGAAATCGGCCCTACAATTCCTTCCAATTCGGCTGCCTGTTTCGGCAAGCCGTTTCTGGAGGTTTTCGAAGAAGCCAATCACGATTTCTATGAAATCGACCCCAGTTTCTTCAGCCCGGCAGTCGTGAATTTTCAGAATCTCGATACGGGTAATGTGTTTCAGTTCGGGCAGATGAATACCGAACTCTTACGACACAGTTTCGGTTTCTAAGTTTCTGCAGACCTCTTTTTGACGGAACAGTTTCGTGCGGATTGCCATTCTGGGAAATCAGGGAAGCTGGTACTGCGAGCAACTGCATCAAGCAGCTCAGTCTCGTGGACATGACGCATGCAAAATTGAATTCCGTGACCTGGCCTCTTTGATCTCGGGAACTTCTCAGGAACAGTGCTTCAGTTATGATGCTGAGCAAAACCAGATCGAATTGAATCGGTTTGACTGCCTGATTATCCGTACGATGCCCCCTGGCTCTTTAGAACAGGTTATCTTCCGTATGGATATGCTGGGCCGCATGGAACAGGCGGGCGTCACCATTTTCAATTCGCCCCGCGCCATCGAATGCGCGGTTGACAAGTATCTGACCACATCCCGTCTGGCTGCTGCCGGCTTACCTGTGCCAGCGACCGCCGTTTGTGAATCATCTGAAGCCGCGATGCAGCACTTCGAGATTTTGGGAAGCGACGTCGTCGTCAAACCACTGTTCGGCTCGGAAGGACGAGGCATCTTTCGCATCAGTGATCCCGATCTGGCCTATCGTTCTTTCCGAACCCTCGAACGCACGCAAGCCGTCATTTATCTCCAAAAGTATATCCCGCATCCTGGCTACGATCTGCGAATTTTGATTCTGAACGGCAACGTAATCGGCGCCATTCGACGGCACGGCATGAATGATTTTCGTACCAACATTTCGCGTCAGGGACAGGCAGAACCTCATCAACCTTCCGAACAGGAAGTGGAACTGGCCGTCCGCGCTGCGGAGTTGACTCAGGCGACATTTGCCGGCGTCGACCTGCTTTGTCCAACGGATGCCCCTGAAAATCTGTCTCTGCTGGAAGTCAATGCAGTCCCGGGCTGGCGCGGCTTTCAATCTGCCACAAATATCGATGTCGCAGCGCTGGTGATTGAATATCTGGAGCAGAAACGAAACAATAGGCCTTCTGTATAACCATCAATTTTGCGCATTCTGAAAAGATCAACGACATGGAATTAAACGCACTATTAACCGCCCTGCAAACACATCTGCCCGAGATCCTTCGCTGGTCCGGTGCCATCGCCAAACGTTTGAGGCACTTCAATATCGCCGTCGAAAACAAAACATCGGGGAGTGCTTTGACCGATGCACTCACTCTGGCCGATCTGACGCTGCAGGAATTAATCGTGGCTGCACTCCGTGACCGTGATCCGATCTTTCTACAATGCCGTATCGAAGCAGAGGAAAAAACGGGCGATCTTGATCGTTTTTCAGAAGACGCTCCGTATGTCCTCTCGATTGATCCGATTGACGGGACAAAACAATACCGCGATAAAACAGCCGACGGCTATTGTGTGATGATTCATCTGCGCGATAGCGAAACCGTGCATTATTCACTCGTTTATATTCCGGAGACCGGCGAACAGGGAACCTGGGTTGAAGCCGTCCATCAACGCGTGGTCTGTGGACCGGATGATTTCAGCCGCCCTGCCCGTGAAGTGCTGGACGCAATGCCTGCCATCGATCCCGAAACACGCCCCGATTCTTCGCAGATCTATCTCATCGGATTTCAAGACGAAGATACGTCCAACGCGCAGCTTGTGACAGAAGCCGGTCTGAAAGGGGTTCCCCCGGAAGAAATGCCGGGGAGCATTTACGATCACCTGGCAACCGGCGCATTTGGCGGCTCTTTGATTCATACTCCCAACGTTTACGATTTCCCCGTTTCGTTGCACATCGCCCGTATTCTGGGAGGCGACGCCGTCTGGGTACATAATGGGGAACCAGTAAATTTCCACGAACACTGGCTGGATGAGCGGGCCGACATGTTACGGCTGCCGGGGATCACCGCCTGTAGTGCGAACCCAAACACACTCAAAATTCTGTGTGACTTAGCGAAAGACTGGAGTCCAATTCGTTATAAAGATTGAGGGGAATCCTCATCCAGAGGCTTCGTGGCTTCCACAATGATGCCGCCCAGCTTTAGAAACTGATGGATCGGCGTGAACCAGTGCTGCTCTTTCCAAGGCAGGCCTGATTCTTCGAATGCCTGCTTCAATTCCACTCGATTGTAGGTTCGACACTTCCAGGTGCGGCTGTTTAACATCCCAGAAAATTTGTCTTCTGTCGCCAGCAGGAACAGACTACCCCCCGGCTGCAGCACACGATAGATCTCTGTGAGACCATCCCGGGGATCGGCGACATACTCCAACACCCAACCACACGTTACACAATCAAACGATTCATCACGGAACGGCAGCATGGTCAGATCGGCTGAAAGGTAATTCGGCCGCGCACTATCCATGCGGTTTCTGGCGCGTTTCAGCATCTGATGCGATAAATCGCAGGCAACCAGACGTGCCTCGGGATGTGTTTCTCGCAATAAATGCCCGAGAATCTGGCCTGCACCTGATCCAATATCCAAGATGCTGCGAAATTCCGTAACATCAAATCGACGGGTTTTGATAATGCGGCCAACCAGCGGATCGTGCAGCGATAATTTACTCGCCAGATACAACACAGCTCCCGCGGGACCATCATAAAGTTTACGTGTCGTCGATTGAAACTGGTTTTGATCAATCTGATCTCCACCACCAAATTCAATCAGAGAGCGCAAAGATTTTTTCAAACGTAACCGTTTGGGATTGGGTTTTTCGGGAGAACTTAATGGAGCCATAGTTCGTGATACTTGTGAAACCTGGAGAAAAATTTAGTCGAAAAAAATGATTTTCGAAATCAAATCGAGATCATCTTAACCAACGGGTTACCAAAAATCGTGATGATTTCCCGAATTCTTAAAAATCGCTAAAGAACACATTCTTCATAAGCATCATAAATGCTCCAATCATAATAACTTAAGAGGGGGTATTATTCCAGCAGCTTGAACAATGCAATTTCGCCGGTTATGATCACTCATATTGAGACACATTCAAATCAAGATTTACAATGCAGTTACACTTTAATCGTGATTCGTGGCGGGCCTGAAAATCTTATCTTTTTTGACCGTTGAATTGCGCCAGAAAAACAATTTCTGCGAGAAATTTAAGGCTCAAATTGTTCATGACCGAACGAATCAATCTAAAACAGACTGACGATATCCGCGATGTCATTCATCTGGCAGTTCAATATCTGGCAAAAGGCGGATTAGTCGCATTTCCAACCGCGACAGCGTATGTGGTTGCAGGTCAGTCTCTAAACGCCTCAGCGATGTCCAAACTGCGTGCTTATTCCCAGTCTGATGAACCGTTGGTCCTCTGTGTCAAAGGCTTTGACGAAGCACTTGATTTCCAGCCAGAAATGCCCCCCATTGGTCAAAAACTGGCAAAACGCTGTTGGCCTGGGCCCGTCGTACTGGAAATGGATCGCCCCGGGCCGGATAGCCTGTTCTCTCAGTTACCCTCAGAAGTGCAATCTCAAATTTGCCCCGGAAGCCGCATCAGACTGCGTTCGCCAGCACATGAAATCATTTACCAAACGATGCGACTCTCCCCTTCACCGCTGGTCCTGTTGAATGAACAACCAAAATATCAGACCGCAGACTCGCTGATGGAAGATTTTGAGGACCAGGTCGCGCTGATTATTGACGATGGTCCTTCCCGATTTGGTGATCAATCTACCATCGTCTCTATTACCGATAATCAATGGAGCATTCTGCAACCAGGCGTCGTTAAGGAAACCACCTTGAAAAGACTATCCAGCGAAATTTATATGTTTGTCTGCACAGGCAACACCTGTCGTAGCCCGATGGCCGAAGGATTATTTCGAAAAATGCTTGCTGATAAGCTGGGCTGTCAGGAAGATGAATTATCAGATCACGGCTTTATTGTCGGCTCTGCGGGACTAGCCGCCGCTATGGGGGCTCCCCCCAGTCCAGAAGGAGTGACAATCCTTGCTGAACAGGGTATTGATATTCAGGCCCATGAAAGCCAGCCCCTGACAGAACGCTTACTCGAACAGGCAGACTATCTTTACACAATGACACAAGGCCACCGTGCGGCAATTCTGGCGGAGCGTCCCGACCTGGAAAAGTCAGTCAGACTACTCTCACCGGAGGGAAAAGATGTTTCCGATCCGATCGGGGGAGGTTTTCAATGCTACGTCGAGTGCAAAAAAGAAATTGAACAATACCTGAAGTCAATCATTGCCCAGATCAACAAATCCGTGGAATAATAGCCTGCTTCAGCAGAACCTGACTGAACAGATTGTTTTTTCAAACAAAAAATTCGAGATCCGCTGCAAGAGCACTCTTGCTATAATAGTCTCTAAACCATTACCCTTTACGAATATGAAGAAGCTGTTAAGTCCTCTCTCACCAGGCAGGAACATTAAGTGTAGTAGAACCCTCACCTGCTCTACTACATCGCAGTCAGAAATCGCCATCCTGCGGGATCAGACTTAACAACGATCAATTGAGAGCAGGGCTCAATCGACATTCAGATTCCAGTTTCGATCTAATTATCTATACAAAAGAGTTTCGATGAAAATTGCAGTTGCCAGTGATCACCGAGGGTTTGCTACCAAGGTCAAAATCCTCACACTTTTAAACCAATTAGGACATGAAGCGTTCGATTATGGTCCTGAAGACGGTGAAAGTGTCGATTACCCAGACTATGCGATCAAAGTAGCCAAAGCGATCGCAGATAAAACAATCGACCGCGGCATTCTGATCTGCGGGACCGGAATGGGAATGTGTATTGTCGCCAACAAATTCCCCGGAGTGCGGGCAACTCCCTGCCACGACGACATCACCGCTCAAATGAGCCGTCTGCATAACGATTCGAACGTGCTCTGTCTGTCTGCAGACCTGCTCGGAGATCGACTTGTGAACCGGATGATCGAAATCTGGCTGAAAGAAGAGTTTGAAGGTGGTCGACACGCACGACGACTCGAAAAATTGAACAAAGTCGAAGAAGAAAACATGCCGCCTCACTAGGTCTTTTGCCTTTCGTGAGTCTAAACAGATATTCCCCTCTCTCTGCCAGCCGCAAACGGACAGATGTTTCCTGTTCTGTCGCCACGATTCTGCATTCATCTGACTCGGAGTCCCGAATGGGACTCCGCAAGATATACCGCGGTAGTCGTGGAATTTCCCTCACCGATTCCTTTTCAAACCGCTTAAATCTCTGTATCGTCAACAAAGAGGAATCAGGGAATTTTTGACTTCTTTTCTCAAGGTGGAAGCTGTTCACGACCTTTGAGCAAAGAAATAGAATAGAGGGTTTTGCAATCATGGATCAGGGCAACTTAAAATTCACCAAAACTCATGAATGGGTCAGTGTAGACGGCGAGATGGCAACTGTGGGCATCACCGATTTTGCCGTCAACCAATTGACCGATCTGGTTTACATTGAGCTTCCAGAAATCGGCTCAACCTGTGAGGCTGGCAAAGTGTTTGGGGAAGTAGAAAGTGTGAAAGCCGTTAGCGATTTATATTCTCCGGTGAGTGGTGAAATTGCTGAGGTCAATGCATCACTTGTGGATGATCAGGCACCACTTTCTGACGATCCATTCGGTGCTGGCTGGATAACCAAGGTCAAAATGTCAAATCCATCAGAGCTGGACCAATTCATGACTGCCGACGATTACCAGAAATTCTGTGAGTCAGAAGCACATTAAAAGAAGCCTCTACAACAGTTGTCCCTGGTCCAAACTTTTCGGGCTTTCGATGGCTGCATCCGAGAAATTCTTGCCGCGTTCGTAATAACGGTAAAAAGAGAGTTCCAACGTCTCTCCCGTGACTATAATCAAAACAGTTGAATCACCAACGTCCTCAACATCACGCTTATTAGCGAGTGAACCGTGCCTTACCTCTTTAACACACCAGAACAACAGCAGGAAATGCTGCAAGCCATCGGCGTTGACTCTCTGGAAGCTTTGTTTTCCACAATACCACAAGAGCTGCGTCTGGATCGCCCCCTGAATATCCCCCCTGCCTTAACCGAAATGGAACTGCAGGCACACGTCTCAAAGCTGGCAGCAGAAAATGTCGGCCCGGGTTCACGCGTTTGTATGCTGGGGGGCGGGGCTTATGATCACTTTATTCCTGCCGCCGTCGATGAAATTGCCCGTAGAGGCGAATTTTATACCGCGTACACACCATATCAGGCCGAAGCCAGCCAAGGCAGTCTGCAGACTTTCTTCGAATTCCAATCGCTGATCTGCCAGTTAACCGGCATGGATGTTTCGAATGCCAGCCTGTACGAAGGAGGTACCTGTGTCAGTGAAGCCGCCTTCATGGCGATGCGGGTCACCAATCGCCACGATCGAGTCGTCTTGCTCGGCTCGCTGCATCCGGAATACAGACAGGTCGTGGAAACCTATTTGAAACACTTAAACTGCGAAGTCGTCGTGGTTCCCTGTGTTGATGGCTCAGTCGATCCGGCCGACGTCGATGCGGCAATGGACGATCAGACCGCCTGTCTCGTCATCCAGCATCCCAACTTCTTCGGTACACTCGAAGAAGCAGAACAACTGACAGAAATCGCTCATAAATATGGCGCCCTGTCTGTTGTTTCCTACGATCCGATCAGCCTTGGGATTTTGAAACGTCCCGGTGATTACGGTGCTGACATCGCCATCGCCGAAGGGCAATCTCTGGGAACTCCGCTGCAATTTGGCGGCCCTTATCTCGGACTGTTCTCCTGCAGTGAAAAGTTTGTCCGCAGGATGCCCGGACGTCTGATCGGTCAAACAGTCGACCGCAATGGCAAACGCTGTTATGTACTAAATCTACAGGCACGCGAACAGCACATTCGACGTGACAAAGCGACCAGTAATATCTGTAGTAACCAGGGATTAATCGCGATTCGTGCCGCCGTTTATCTTGCATTGCTCGGGAAACAGGGCATTCGTGAAGTCGCAGAACTCTGCTGCCAGAAAGCACATTATGCAGCCGAACAACTTTCTCAAATTGAAGGCATCGAACTTCTGTTCCCAGAACGTGCCTTCTTTAAAGAATTTGTCTTAAGTTGTTCAGAGGGAGCCGACTTCCTGCTCCGCAAAGCACGTCAGGCTGGCTTTGACTTAGGCCCGGAACTCTCTCGCTTTGAAGGGACAGATGGCTCCAGCGCAGATCAGACCGGTGTCCTTGTCGCGATCACAGAACAAAGAACACGGGAAGAAATCGACCGTCTGGTGACGGCCCTCAAAGCGTAGCTTCGCTTTATTGATACCTTAATGCGTTTCACTCAGTCCTGATATTTTGAAGCAACAACCAATACCATGCGAAATCAATTGGCCACCGAATCATTGTTTGCTCTCTCTCAACCTGGCCGGCGCGGTGCCGAGCTTCCTGAAGCGGACGTCCCTGTCAAACCGCTGAATGAACTGCTCCCTGCGGCAGCACTGGCTACAGAGCCTACGGGACTCCCTGAAGTCACCGAGCCCGATATCATCCGACATTTCGTGAATTTATCGACCTTAAACATGTGCGTCGATACCCACTTCTACCCGCTGGGAAGCTGTACGATGAAGTACAATCCCAAACGGCATGAGCGGCTGGCGAGCCTGCCGGGAATTGTCGACCTGCACCCCTATCAAAATCCATCTGACCTGCAAGGCATGCTGGCCTTGCTTTATGAGACACAGGAAATGCTGGCGGAAATTTCAGGTCTGCCTGCGGTATCCCTGCAACCTGCTGCCGGTGCCCAAGGCGAATTTACGGCACTCTTGACGGCCAAAGCCTACTTTGAAGATCGCGGCGAAAAACGGACAAAAGTTTTATTTCCCAACAGCGCACATGGAACGAACCCTGCCAGTGCTGCAATTGCCGGATTCGACTGCGTTCAGCTGGCCAGCAGCAAAGGCGGTCTCGTCGACCTGGAAGACCTCAAAGCAAATCTGGATGACCAGACTGCCGTCTTCATGGTCACCAATCCAAATACCCTGGGACTATTCGAAAAAGACATCAAGCAAATCGCAAACATGGTTCACGAAGTCGGCGGGCTGGTCTACATCGACGGTGCCAACATGAACGCTATTCTGGGCTTTACTCGCCCCGGTGATTTTGGCGGCGATATGATGCATTACAATGTCCACAAAACCTTCACCGGCCCGCATGGTGCCGGCGGCCCCGGATCAGGGCCCATCGCTGTACGTGATTTTCTGGCTGATTTTCTGCCTGGCCCTGTAATCAAACGCAATGACAATGCGGGTGAAAACGAAGACCAATACACTCTGGAAAACCCGCCCAAATCAATCGGACGCGTCCGCACCTTTTATGGCAACATCGGAATCGTAGTACGAGGCTACTGCTACCTGAGAACGCTGGGAGCCAAAGGCCTGAAAGCCGTCTCAGAAAATGCCGTTCTGAATGCGAACTACCTCAAAGCAATCTTGAAAGATGTGCTGCCTGTTCCTAACGGCGACCTGTGCATGCACGAGTTTGTGGCCTCAGCTTCAAAAATCAAATCCGAAAACGGAATCACAGCGATGGACATCGCCAAGCGTCTGCTCGACTTTGGTTTCCATGCCCCCACCGTTTATTTCCCACTAGTGGTGCCTGAAGCCATTATGGTCGAACCGACGGAAACAGAATCCAAAGAAACGCTGGACGCCTTTGCAAAGTCGATCCGAACGATCCTTCAGGAAGATCCTGAATTTCTGCATCTGGCGCCTCACAGCACCGAGATCAGCAGGCCCGATGAAGTTGTGGCGGCACGTCACCCGATTCTGCAATGCTGCGAGCCCCAATAGGCGACAGGTATGTACCTCAAGTTATATCACTCTACAGTCTGGTTCCTGGTATGACTCATTCTTCAATCCCAGATCACTGTCGTCTGATCATCGAGCCAGCTCCGTTAGCAGGCAGCTGGAATATGGCTGTTGACGAAGCGCTACTCGAATCAGCAGCAGAAAACGAACTCTGTTCATTGCGCTGGTATCGCTGGGACCAGCCTACGATCTCCCTCGGCTATTTTCAGAAGAATGAAACCGAAGAGCAAAATCAAACCTGGAAAGGCCTACCCCGGGTACGCCGTCTCTCAGGTGGAGGCGCCATTCTACATCACCATGAATTAACCTATTCCTTCGCAATTCCGGCAAGCCACCCTCTGTCCCAATTCCCCCCCGATCTTTACCTGACGATTCATCAACCTGTAATCGACATCCTGGCCACTCATGACCTGCAGGTTGCATTTCGAGGGGTTTCGTTCAAAGCAGAGTCGGAACCCTTCCTCTGCTTCGGGCGGGGTGATGAACGGGATCTCGTATACCAGGGGAACAAAATTCTAGGGAGCGCGCAACGAAGAAGACGTGGTGCAATCGTTCAGCATGGCAGTCTATTACTGCTCACCTCTGAATATGCGCCTCATTTTCCAGGTCTATTGAATCAATACGAGCAAATCAGCCTGTACCAGTCACAATTTTTGTCCCGATTGGCAGAGGAATTCTCGCAGGCCATTGCCCAGGCCATTCAGCTGCCTCTTGAGTCTCAAAAACTGACTGACGAAGAATTTGAACAGGCCCGTCAACTGGAAAAAGAAAAATACTCCCGTGAGTCCTGGACGTCTCGCAAAACATAAGCTTATTGGTTAGTGGTGTTGGAGTTATCAATATCAAGGAAATATTACCAGTTGATTAATAAATGGTTCACATAACAGATGTACCTTTTATCTTTATTGACATCGTGCTATCTGCCTGATAGCGTTAAGTATGTAATACGTGTTTTATCTTATATTATTTTAAGTGTTACGGAAAATAGTAGTGGATTTTTACTTACGATGAAGTGAGTCAAACCACACAATGCGGGCCATTGAGCATTGTCATTTGCTCCATTTCTATGACGAGAAGTTATTTCACTCATTTCTGTTGCTTGTTCATTTTACGCTTCTTATCTTCCAATCTACTGACTAAGAGAAAACAAGTCACCGGAGGCAGAATGGCGAATATATATTCAGCCATATTATGTCCCAGAGCTTTTAGCGTGTTCTGTATGAAACCTATGGAGTGAACGATTTATGTTGCAGCTTTCGTTGAAGGTAATTGGTGGTCGTCATGATGGAAAACAAATCCCCATCAAAGGCAAAAAGTTTTTAATCGGCCGGGAAGAAGATTGTCACCTGCGCCCGAATAGCGACATGGTCAGCCGGCATCATTGTGTCTTCACCGTTGATGAGTACAGTGTGCGTTTACGCGATTTTGGCAGTACCAATGGTACCCTCGTCAATGACAAACGCATTAAAGGTGAGGTGCAGCTCTCGCACGGAGATAAAATCCAGGTAGGAAAACTCGATTTTGAAATTGTGATTTCACATAGTGCCAACGCTGAAGGGGCGCCAACCGCGCCGGATGCAGCTCCCAGTGGTGAAATTCTTACCGGATCAGATACTGTTTTTGATATCCCCGTTCATACTCCTGAGGGTTCCGAGACAGCCACTGCAGCAACCGAATCGACTCCCGCGCCTGAAGCAACCCCCGCTCCCAATGAACCTGTCAGCCCGGAAGTCTATGAAGGTGACACCCAAATCCTGTCTGCCGAACAACAGCAAGCAGCGCAGCAGGCTTACGAACAGGCAGCACAGCAGGCAGGCTATCCTCCTCAGCAGTATGGATATCCGCCACAACAGATGCCACCGGGACAGCAATACCCCTACCCAATGCCGCCACAATACTATCCGCAACAGGGATATCCGCAGCAACCGATGCCTGCATATCCACAACAGTACCAGATGCCGCCTCAGGGTTACCCTCAACAACCCCCGCAGCCACCACCAGAACAAGGTGAGTCTGCAGCCCCTGAATTACCGCCGGTAACACTGCCGCCACCTGAAGAAACCGGCCTCAAAAACAAAGAGTGAGCCCGCTCGCTTCGTCAAGTTGCGAACTTTTCCTTAATGGTGTTGCATGAGCCTGGCTGCATCGACCTGGTGCCATATGGAGTGTGTGATTGGTCTGTCTGATGCAACGCCGAATCCTGAGATAGCTCACAGCATTCTCCAGAGTTCCCATTGCTTTTCTGAATTGCCTTTGCGAGAATCAAGGCAGAAGGTTTAATCTATGAAGTCTGTAGCCTGAGTTCAGTGATGGATGACCGGCGACACGAATTCTAGTCCACCTTCGAGTTTCAGTTTGATTTTGAGAACCATGATGCTAGAAAAAGAGGGAGACGCTTTCAGTGAATGATTCAGCCAACGCCAGCAGTGATATTCAGCGCCGCTACCGTGAGTTTCTCGACCTTCTGCCTCTTACTTTGTCGCTGGCAGGGCTCCCCGAAAGCGACCATGGCAAATACTACACCGAAGAACAAGTGGAAGCCCGAGCCTTTACCGTCAAGCATGCATTCAAGCAGGCACGCATCCTGGCTCGAGAGTGTATTCAAAAACAATAAAATCACGTCACGACAGAAAAACAATGAGCCGGATTCATCAGAACCCGGCTCGTACTGTCTCTCAAGAATTCTATTTACTTTTGAGTTCAAATGTAAATTCATTTGCTCCCGAGTCACTGACTTCTGCTTCGAGTGTTGTCTTTTCATTGTAAGTCGCTGGAATATACTGCTCAATTGCAGGAACCGGCGGCTCATCAGGAGCGCCTCCCACAACAGTTTTCCCTGGTACTTCACGTGTTGCGGTAATTACAACTGCTTTTTTACCTGCAACAGCCTCAAATGAGAATTCCCCATTCTCGATCTTTCCAGCAGCGCTGGCTGCTTTTTCAGCGGCATCTCGAAAAATGATATTTCCCTCCGCCAGAGGCTCACCATCGAGTGTCACTTTGCCTGAAACAGGATATGTCACCGGTGCATCACTGGCACCGCCACAACCAACAAATATTCCTGCAGTACACATTAAAATCAAACAGAACGAAAGTGTTTTCATTGAATCTTTCCTATGGGATCAAATTACCCCCGGCGAACCTACCGGGGGCAATGGGAGATCGATAAATCTATAATTTTGTGAGGAATTAAAATTCCCCGACAACTTCACCACCGGAACGAGTTGATAAAGCCCGGTATGTGCCGCGGTCGATGTTTTCTGAAATAAACCGCACACCACCATCGGCCATCCCTACATGCACTCCGCCCACATGCTGACTACGGGCATAATTCCAGCGCGACGATTGATTTGTAACGCAGGGAGCGTTCACATCCGTTGTGCTTTTGCAGAGGTAGTTCTGGTCTGCTGCTGATGTATTCGGGGTCTCATAGGCGGTAAAGGTCACTTCACCATGAGCACCACCAATCCAGTAACACCCCGGGCATCCCCAGGAGAAACCAGTTGGTACTTCAACGCGTTGAACTGCCTCACTCATCAGTAATGTATTCGAAGTTCCGTCTTTCACATCCCGAAACTTGGTTCTGGTATTCTGCCCAAAAATACCATTGTCGGTACCAGTCGAACGGTTATTCGCCCAACCGATACAACCAATATAATTACCTCCCCAACGAACACCACCATTTTCAGCAAATGCAGGTCCAATATCAGAGGGACACATGAAAACCGGCAGAGCTGTCTTCACAAAAGTCTGGCTGCTCGAAATATTATGCACATGATTGCTCGTGCTTGATGACACATTTGAACAATCCCCCTCATAGGCATTATACATCGGTGCCTGGTCGATATAGGGCAGAATGCGATGGAACCAGGTATCCCGGTTATGGCAGTAATTTGGGTATCCCGAACCAATCGCCATATGGGCATACGGAAAAAGTTGATGCGTATCATGGTAATTGTGCATCGCCAGACCAATTTGCTTCAGATTGTTTTTACAAGTACTTCGCCGAGCGGCTTCACGTGCCTGCTGTACGGCGGGTAATAACAATGCGATCAGAATTGCGATAATGGCGATCACTACCAACAACTCAATGAGGGTAAACCCTCTTGGCTTAACAGAAGTTCTCAAGTGCCTCATCTTGAACATCCTTAAAAAGAAATCATAAAAAGTAACAATTCCACATGCATTAATAATATAGATCATTATTTAGGGAATTAACCTAAGTATGTTTCTCTTCTTATGGGATGTCAATCTAAACACTTAAGTGTAATTTAATCAACAACTTAGTGAATACTAAAACCACTATATACATTTATTTACTTAATATTATAAATATATGGTATTTACCTCCTTCTTTTCTATTTTACCAGAGAACATTGACTGGACTTTGCCCAAAAGATGCTGGCTTTTTGAGGAAATCTGAGTCTCATCTCCTGTCTTTATTGGAAAAGAACACTAAACATTAAACCACCTTGCTTATCCATTCTGAATTTTCTTCATCCCCCTGAAACCTCTGCTCGAATAAATTGGTATATTTAATTGAATGGCTTGAGGTTTTGATTCAAATTTCAGTAGTACGCAGAACCGTTTCGATTGCAGTCAGTAAAGGAGTTCCTGCAATCGGCAGCTGCAACGAATGACAAAAACGGGATTTCTCCGTGAATGAAGAAGATGCGGCGCAAGTCCGAAGTTGCCTGGAAGGTAATACAGAGGAGATGCGCGCATTTGTAGCACGATTCCAAAGTCCGATTTTTGGACTCTGTTATCGTATGCTCGGACATCGACAAGACGCCGAGGATGTGGCGCAGGAAGTTTTTGTACGTGCCTTTCGGAGTCTTCATCAATGGGATCCTACCCGGACATTGAAACCCTGGTTATTGACAATCGCCGCCAATCGATGCAGAACATTTCTGAGTAAACGGTCCAAACGACCCGTTCCCGCAGAGTTTGCCTCCGAACTGGCAGTCAGTCAATCACCGGAACAACTACAAGATCTTGGTGAAGAACTTCAAAAAGCCATCAACCTGTTACGCGAAGATCATCGCACGTGTTTTATTTTATTTCATCAGGAAAATATGAGCTGTCAGGAAATCGGAGACATTCTGGAGAGACCGGAGGGGACCATCAAAACATGGTTGCACCGCTCCAGACAGGAACTGGCGTCAACACTCAGACAGCGTGGAATTGTACCAGAGGTCAGACATGAATCTCGTTAAATATCAATCAGAACTGGAATACATGATCGAAACGCGAAATTTTGATCAACGTTCTAAACTGGAAAACCTGGCCACCTTATCGCCAGAACACCAGAAAGTCTGGGAAGACTTCCTGATCATCGAACATACATTGCCTGCCTGGAAACAGACTCTGCCGGAAATCGATCTGGTCGAAGCTGTCATGTCACAACTAGCTGGCCCCCCAAATCATAGCTTGGAATCAACGATTCCCAGTGAAGTTCCTTTTACAACAGACAGAACCTCACACACTTCAACACGCTGGTTATATGGCAGCCTGCTGACTGCTGCAGCGTTGCTGATCGCCATCTCCCTGAAATTCTCAGGGGATCAACCCGCAATGGTACCTCCCAACACCATTGCCACGAACACAAATATTATCTCTGATCCTCAGATACCACCCATTAAAACTAAAACTCCGAACCAAAGTTTCAATCAGTTATTGCGTAATGCAGGCGCAGCTTCCTGGGGACTGGCACAAAGCACTGCCGGCACGATGACCGAAGCTGTGAGTCTAGTCCCAGTGACACGTCCGACTCCTGAGACAACTGGTGTCGTACCTGCTGAATCACACTGGGTCGATGATATCAATCATGAAATGCAACCACTGAAAGACCAGATCAGCCATGCCTGGAATTTCATTCTTCATTCCGTTCCCGAAGAATCAACCAGAATTTAAAAGCACTTAGTTCCAGAATAAGATATGTTTTCCTGATACCAATGTTTAAGACTTACCGGGAGTGCACCGAAGTATGCAGCCTATGAAACAATATCCAGCAAAACTCTGCCGGACTGTTAAGAAATCAACAGTCCTCGCAATGGTTTTGGTATCAGTGGTCTTTACTTCCATTGGCAGTGCAGCTGCTGTCAATGAGGCTCCTCTCAGCCAACTGGTTGATGACAAGGCAGGGGTCTATATCGAAGCCGCTGATCTCAATGGGCATCTGAAACAATTTCTGGTTTCTCCTGTGGTAACCCGCTTCCAGCAGACACAAGTCTTTCAGTCCTGGCTTCAGAGTCAAGATGTGAAAAATCTTAAACAGGGCTTGCGCGATATTGAATCGGTCACAGAACAACGCCTGCTACCGCTGCTCAACAATCTGTTTGGTGAATCGGTGGGAGTGGCAGTTTTTAATAACGGCCCGAAACAAGCCCCTTCCCCTCTGCTGTTAGCCAGAGTGAAAGATGCAAACGCCACCCAAAATCTGTTCGAAAGCTGGTTCGAAAAAACTGGGGTCGTAGTTACATCAATCAACTATCAGGATGTCCCCTGCTTTATCGCCAGTCAACGGGAGGCTTCTTCTGATACAGTGCCTCGAATTTATTATGCCTTTCTCGAACGCACGCTGGTGGTCACTGAAAATAAACAGGTTCTGCAGTCGACCGTCGACTTATATGTAAAACAGTCTCTTAAAAAACAACCGCGAGATACTCAGGCCAGTCTGTTCAATCTGAAAATCTATCAGCGGGCTCAATCGAAATTATCTCCGAATGTCACCGGATCGCTGTTTCTCAACCCACGCATCTGGGATGAACATATCAAACCGCCCAAAAACGAAGTCGAGAAAGGAGTCGTCAACTGGTGGCATAAAACGGGAGGCCTGATTGTCGGTCTTCATCTCAAAAACACCGTGGCACTGGAAACCGTCATCCTGTTCAACTCTGAAGCGATCAATCTGCCGTTACTGGATGTCTTACGAATTCCGACAGAGATTTCCGAGAAATATACGCTGGTTCCGAAAAAAGCATTGGCAGTCCTCTGTGGCCAACTCAACGTTCATTTACTCACCCAAAAAGTTGTCGACTTTTATGCGGACAAAAATCCGGAAAAATGGCAGAAATTCCATGCTGTCAGTATCGGCCTCTTGGGAGGTCTCGACCCGGTCACGGAATTCTCAAAAGCTCTCGGCCCGAATGTCCTGTTCTATTCGGTTCCACGCAAAGAACTTTCCTTTGATGCGATTTCATTTGACGGACTCGTTGCATTGCAGCTCACGAATCCTGGCCAGCCTGCAGTCGGTCCAGAGAAGTCTCAATATCAGACCGCCCTCGAAAATGTCGCAAACTTTTTGATGAACAGTATGCTTGCACATCACAATGCTAACCTGAAACAGGAAGTGACTCCCTCCGTCCTCAAACTGGAAGATCACGAACTGTATCAAATGCGGTGGATTGATAGCCTCGGACCTTATCAACCCGCTTATGGTATCAATGAACAACAAATCGTATTTGCCAGCTCACCGGAACTGATCAGAGAATTCTTCACTTTGAAATCTGAAGAAAGCCTTGCAGCGCTCCCTTTGTTCCAGACCTGGAAAGAAACATTTTTTCAGGAAGAAAAGCAACTTTGCTTTCTGAACATTTCCTCTATCAGAGCATTCATTGATCAGAATTCCGACTTCCTGGCAAAGCAACTGGCAAAAGGACAAGGCGGCGATCTGGACAAAGGCCGCAAAAAGCTCTCCGGCTTAAAAAGCCTGCTCCAGTCTTTTGACGGGCTCTTCCTGGCAGCGGGGCTTCAGAAAACCCAGGTCCGCATTATCATGGGCTTAGGCTCACTCGATCCAACCAACTAAAGCAGTCTTGGATGGAATCACCTTCTCAAACGCGATCGTGATTATTTCACTACATGCGCTCTCTTTAATCACGATTCTGTACACAATTCTGAACATCGCCTCGAAATCCCCGCCCTAAAATCGGAATAATCGGGATAACTACTCAACCGGCAATGTCTCTTACACTTATCAGTGTTAATTATTTTAAACAAACTACCCAATCCGATTTTATGTGGAAATAATAGAGTAAGGTTAGCTCCACATTCTTTCCCTGGCCAGAAAATATTTGGCATTGTGGATCAATTTTTCACCAAGTTCTTATGAAGCAAAAATTGAAGACTCAGGGATAAAGATCGCAAACCAATGTTTTGTGTATTCAGTTTCACATTGGTTTTTATCACTGTTCGTTCCATACAAATGATTTCAGGCAAATTTACTCCCCTCGAAAAAGGCAAAAATTAAACATGGTCAAACAACTAGATCCCCCGTCAGAATTAGTCGTCGATCGTCGTCGTGCCAGCAGAAGAAGCGCGACCGCCAAAAAAGAAGCCATTCATGAAAAGCATGAAGTCGTCGACCAACGTAAGACAGAACGACGTAGGCAGATCGATCCTACAACGTGTGAACGCGATTATAGCGACCAGGAAATCGACTTCATGAAAGCAATGGATGACTACAAAAGACGTAGCGGTCGTCAATTCCCTACCTGGAGTGAAGTACTCGAAGTGTTACACAGCATGGGATACCGTAAGGTAGCAGAACCAACCGACATTTCCCTGTAGAGATTTATATCTCATAGGTCAGTGTTGAAAACGAAAAGTGAGACGCATTCCCCCCGTGTCTCACTTTTTTTATGCGCCCAGATTCGTTCAGGCCGACTGTGATCAACTCTGATCTCTGCCAATGATAACAAGCGTCATATCATCATACTGTTCAGATTGCCCAGCAAACGTTTTCACCGCTTGCAAAATGTGAGCGCCCAGTTTGTCAGGCTTTGATTTGGATTTCAAGATCGCTGCTTTCAGTCGTTCCAGCCCAAACAGTTCGCGTTCTTCGTTCATCGCTTCGGTCACGCCATCAGTAAACAGGATCAACCGTTCGCCAGGATCGAGTCGATGCTGAATTGCCTGATATTCATACTCGTCCATTACTCCCAGTGGCACACTCGGCTGGTCAGCAGCCAGTTCTGTCAGTGTGCCATTCGCCGTTAATAGTAGAGGATTCAGATGCCCGGCATTGATGAAGGAAATCAGGTTCTGCGTGAGATCAATCTGCCCCAGAATAAATGTGATAAACCGCCCGTCATGGGCCGCTTCGTCGATATGATGGTTCACCCGGTGTACGGCGTCGGTTACATCCGTCACAAATTCGACCGTACTGCGAACCGCACTGCATACACGCGACATCACCAACGATGCGGGCACCCCCTTCCCGGCCACATCACCCAAGGCAAACCAGATCAGATTTTCTTCGGGCTGAATAAAATCATAATAATCACCGCCAACTGCGCGAGCCGCCTCGTAAGAGACAAAAAACTCATAGCCGGATACCTGAGGGATGTTGGCCGGCAATAGCCCTTTCTGAACGCGGGCAGCAATCTCCATTTCATTATCGTATCGCTGTTTTTCTACATGCGAGATCATCAGCCGGGCACTCTCATACGAAAGCGCCGTCTGCCCGGCAATCACCATCAGAAGTTCCAGATCATCCTCGGAAAACATCTGACCAGCCAGCTGCGTATCCAGATTGATAATGCCAATCACACTTCCATCCAAACCCAGCATCGGCGCACATAAGATAGAGCGGATTGTCAGCGTGGAGACCGACTCGCTTTTTTCAAACCGTTCATCATTGGCAGCATCCGCAGAAAGCACACCCGTTTTATTATCTGTTACTGCTTTCAGAACCGTTCGACTGAGTTGTAGTGCTTCGTGATCATTCTCCCGCCGATGACGCACCGCCTTTGGGAAAAACCGTAAATTCTCCCGATCCCGTAATAAAATACAGCCCCGATCAGCTGCAGGAAAAATATGAAATAGCCCTTCCAAAACCTTTGCGGCCATCGAATCCAGGTCAGACGCGGAAGCAATCGTACGACTGATTTCCAGAATCGCCTTCAACTTGATTTCCGGCTTGATCTGAAACTGATTCAGATCGCTGTTGGTTCCTGTCGCTCTCAAAATGGTCGATTTATCTTTGGCAGGAGGCCTGACTGACACGTTTTTCAGCGAAGGAATTAATCCGTAGGATGTCAGTAGACCTTCCTGCTGGTTATTCTCATATTCAGCGTCGCTGGAAAATTCCAGGAGAAATGGGCCAATGGAAATGGAATCGCCCGACTGTAGTTCCACCGGATCCCTGACGAGCATATTATTGACAAACGTCCCATTACCACTGCCCAGATCTTCCAGTTGATACAAACCGTCTTCGATCAGTGAAATCCGCGCGTGATATCGCGAAACGGTATTGGACTTGAGACAGACCTCACAATCAGGATGACGGCCCAGAGTGACCTGCTTGCCTTTGATTTCCAGTCTGGAAGAGTTGCCATTATTTTGCAAAAACAGGCTGGCAGACATGGTAAAACCATCAGGTTGATTGAATTGAAAACAGCATTCTTCAGGATACACGCCCGAATGTCATTATAGTGATATCATCATTCTGCGGCCGACCGTTGGCATGTCGTCTGACATCCGTTAGCAATGCCTGCCCTAACTCTGCTGCATTTTTTTCCCGGTTGGCTTTGATAAATTCTCGCATCCGATCCAAAGTATACAATTCCCCTTCAGGATTCATGGCTTCATCAACACCATCCGTAAACAGCACCACAATTTCCCCCGGCGCCAGATCGCGTTCTACCACTTCGAAGGGAAATCCTTCCATCACTCCGATCGGCACACCGATACTCTCTTCCGGAAACTCATCCAGTGTACCATCTGGCTTTAAAATCATCGGTGACATGTGCCCTGCATTCACCAGTGACAGACGATGATTGCGTGTGTCCAAGATCACCAGCACATACGTCACAAATCGCCCTTCCACCGCGCTATCACACATGTGATCGTTGATCGCTTCCACGGCAGGCCCCGCCTCATGTACGAACCGCATTGTGTTCTGAACACAACTCGACATGCGGGCCATGATCATCGCGCCAGGCACCCCCTTGCCGGCAACATCTCCAAACGAAAGCCCGATTTTGTCATCGGGAAGTTCGAAAATGTCATAATAGTCTCCTCCCACAGCTTGTGCCGAATGATACGAAGCGAAAAATTCGTAGCCATCAACTTCGGGCACTGAACTGGGAAGCAGTCCCTGTTGCACACCGCGGGCAATGTCCATCTCATTGTCCTGCTTCTGCTTTTCCATATAGGAAGACATCAGCCGCGCACTTTCATAAGAGAGTGCTGCCTGTCCGGCAACGGACATCAACAGATCCAGATCTTCTTCCTGAAACTGCTTCAGTGGATTCTGAGTATCGATATTGATAATGCCGATCGGTTCTTCTGAAAGCCCCAGCATCGGCACGCACATCATGGATCGAATGGACAAATTTGAAATCGATTCGCTGGCATCGAATTGTGAATCACTGGCTGCATCGGCGGATAAGATCCCCGATTTTTCTTCCAGTACTTTATTCACAATTGTACGGCTCAATTTGACTGTCGCATCTTCCCCTTCGCGTCGATGCTTGAATGCGCGGGGCACCATTTCATCTGTTGCTTCATCTTTAAGCAAAATACAGCCCCGGTCTGCGGCTGGGAAGATATTAAACAACGTTGTCAGAATTTGCGGCAACAGCTTTTCCAGATCGACGGTCCCAGCCAGACTGCGACTGATTTCAATCATTGCTTTCAACTTGGACTCAGGCCGTACATCCAATCCCCCAAAACCGCCTCCGCCGGAAATCGCCCCCATGATCGTTGCGGAAGCATCGCCCTCATCATCCGACGAATACCCAAAGTCGAAACTCGAATCGACTGCCGAAATAATGGAGCTCTTTTTCGCTTTGTTCTTTTGATCGGCTTCAAAGCGAAATAAAATCGGACCAACCTTCAGACGATCCTCGTGTGCCAGTTCCGTTCGGCCTTCGATTTTCTTGCCGTTGACGAACGTTCCATTTCCACTACCCAGATCTTCTACAAAATACTGATCCCCTTCGCCAATCACTTGCGCATGACGGCGGGATACCATATTCGAATCAAGCTGGATCTGGCAATCCGGGTGCCTACCAATCACGGTTTCCTCTCCGGAAAGAGGATAATTGACAGCTTGACCAGCTTGCAGCATGACCAGGGTAGCCATATATGAAACCCTTATGATGAATCGATGAAAGACGTGATTTAAAACGGGATACGCATGCTATTTTAAAGCTCGTCTGCCCCTGATGCAATCGCGTTAAGACATCGAGCTCTTCGATTAGCAACCAAATATGGTCTCCACATTCCCTCTCAGAACCAGTTTACCCAGATCAATGGCACGCTGTTCAGACCAGTTCCGACCAATCACAAAATCGCTGGCTAATACATTCGCTAATACTCGACGATACATGCGGAACTTAGGCAAGGCAAATTCCAGCTTATACATATCGCTGTAATAACCGACCTGTTTCGTTTTCGGCACCGCTTCCAGACGACTCTTGCAGTCAAAATGAATAAACGCAGGTGTATTTGAATACCACCAGTGACCATTGATGACAACATTCGGGAAAATCCAACTGTAGCTGACCAATTCTTGATTACTGGTACTCGTCAACACAGACACAGGAAAGGTCACATTGGGAAAGGCGTTGAACAGTTCTTTATAAAGGATCAGCGAAGTCCGCTTGTCGTAGAGGTCCTGCCCCTGAAAAACGCCCGCTTCATAGACCCGACGATTGACCCCGATCATCAGGTCAAATGGCAAGCGATGTACTGCACAATATTCTGCCAGGGTCCAGAATACAAACTGGCTGACAGTTTTCGATTCTTCACACGTAAGTTCATTACCGGCAAACAAGGATCGGACTGTAGAATCAACTTGGTCAGCCGTCACGGCGACAGGTGAAAAATCAGGCGGTAATGAAATTGCACAGGCTCGCGCCCCTTTCGCCGTGAAATGCGCAAATAACTCGCCGATAGCATCCCTCAGCGTTTTGGCACAACCAATGTCCATCTGAGTGGCTTTCGCCAGTCGCTCTCGCGTTTCACTTTTCACCAAATGAAACACCAGATCATCCGTCCGCAGACAGGGGATATACAACTTCGTGTCGAAACCTTCCAGAGGGTCATCGAAATCATTCGTCAAAAAGACCTGCTCAAGACCACTCTGTTTTAAGACCTGCTGCTCCCAGTCTGGCTGTGCCATTTTCTCAGCAGCGGTATCGTACAGCTTCTCCCAATTAGATTCCGTAATGGCATCCTCTTGAAAATCGAAGAATTCACTGCAGATATCCAGCAACCAGCTCAGCTGGATTGTGTTATCCAGATCGTCCAATTGAGTGACCAGACGTCCCACCTTCTCTTTAGGATCGATACCCGGTTCTTCAATTAATTCTTTGGCAAGACCAGCTGAATGGGCCAACTCGGTATAATAATGATACCCCATGATGTCTGCCAATGTGGTGGAGGCGGCAGAATGAGGATTGATATGCGTATGCGGGTCGATCAGAACAAGACTCTCGAGTTCCGCGAAAATACGTTTACTTAACTGTTCAGACATAATGAGATGGTTCCTGCTGATTTCTAACAAGTTTCAAGTGTGTCTGCGAATATAATCAGTCGGCTGGAACAGTGCAATCAGGTGGTGATTTTCAACAGATCGTATCAATCAAAATACATAAAAAAAGCGGCTCTACGACAAAATGTCGCACAGCCGCTCGAAGAAGACGTTCAGCACGTCTTATATACTTTAATAACTTACTTTCCGGCACTGGCCTGCTGATTTCCAGAGACCGCGGGCGGATTAAAACTATGAAGCAGTTTCCCCGTTTTTGCGTCCCAGACTCGCAAGATGCCATCTTCGCCACCAGCAATCACCGTCGCCTCATCCCGGCTGCCAGCCACGCTATACACGTAGTCTGTAGAACCACCCAGATTGCGGACATTTTTACCGTTGGTCGTCAGGTGCATGCGAACGGTTTTATCGCCGCCACCGCTGACAATGTTATCTCCCAACCCGAGGAAAGAAATCGACGTCACCTGTTTGGAATAACCGGAAATCGTTCGTTTCTGTTCGCCGGTTTCAATATTCCAGACCTTAATCACATTGTCGGCTCCTGCACTGACTATCGTGGATTCATCCGCTTTCCAGGCAACATCCAGTACGTGATGCGTGTGTCCTTCAAACGATTTCACAAACTTACCCGTCGCCACATCAAAGATTTTCACAAACTTGTCAGCAGCACCAGTCAGCAATGATTTTCCAGTCCGAGAGAACTTCAGTCCCAGCACGGTATCGCTGTGGGCATTATCGAGCTTCCGGACCACTTTACCGGTTGCAACATCCCAAAGAATGATTTCACCACTTCGTGAAGGATCTCCACCTCCGACAGCCAGTAACTTTCCATCCGGGCTGAAGTCCAGACAAAGTGCCCGATTAGAGATTGGTGATCCACCCACATTCATTGGGTCTTTGGTATCAGCGCCCAACTGGGCAATCAGTGACCAGACAGGTTGAATACTCTGAATTAAAACCGTCTTATCAGCACTGCCGGAAACGACGGTTGTCTTGGATGTATATCCAACAGAGGAGACAGCTGCGGTATGACCGGCTAATGTATCCAGTTCTTTACCGGAAGCCACATCCCATACGCGAACTTGATGACTGTCATCACCAGTCACAACCTGTTTGCCATCTTCAGAGAAAGCAACGGCTTTAATGGGAGTCAGAACTGCGGCCTGTTTTTTTGCTTCCGCAAGAGCTGCGTCCAGTTTTTTAGCCGATGCATCTAAAGCAGCTTTCTCCTTAGTGCGCTCAGCAAGTTGGCCTTTGATTTTCGTCAGAGTGGTTTCTGCGACTTTAACAGAACGCTCTGAAGAAGTAATCTTTTTTGCTGCTGCTGTAGCCGCATCGGCCAGTTTTTTCGCTTCGGCTTCAGCGTCAGCAACTTTCTTATCGACGGCTTTCGTATCAGGTTTGGAAGCAGCCAGCTTCGTCGCAGCCGTTACTGCAGCAGTCGCTTTTGCAACGGCCTGCTTTGCCGTCTGAATAGCCTGCGTTGCCTGTTTTTCATCAGTCGTTTTTTTCTGCTTTGCTGCAGCCAGTTTTTTCTGTACTGCGTCAAAGGCGGTTTTTGCTTTCGCAACGGCGTCCTTCTTCTTTTGCTCTGCAGCTTTATCTTTTGGATCAGGCTTGACCGCATTGGCATCATCCAATGCTTTCTTGGCCGCAGCCACCTCTTTTTCGGCTGCTGCAATCGCAGTCTGATTCTGCTGATTAACCTGCTTCAGCTTTGCATCAGCGTCAGCAACCGCTTTGTCCGCAGCCGCCTTTTGTGCATTGGCTGCTTTAACAGCATCTTCGCCTTTTTTCTTATGATCGGCCAGCAATTTCGCCTGTTCAGCCTTGGCTGCTTCTACCTTCTTGGCAGATTCATCAGCCTTTTTCTTAGCTTCCGGCAATGCCTTTTTCGCTGCCGCCAATTCTTCATTCCGTTTTTTCAGTTCTGTTTCACGATCTTTGACATTCTTGTCAGCAGCTTTAACTGCGGCGTCACCTAAAGCAACTTTTTGCTTTTCAACGGTCTGTGCTTCGGTCGCTACAATCAACGCGCGTTCTTTCGCTAGATCGCCGCGGAATTCCTTCAGCATTTTGCCGTCACTCAACTGCCAGATCTTTCCTGTTCCGTTAACGGATACCGAAACGATATTTTTAGCATCAGGACTGACATCAACGTCTGTAACAGGCGCCCCGTGGTTGATCGACCGAACCTGTTTTTTGCCATTCAAGTCCCAGACACGGACAGTACCGTCTTCACTGCCAGAGACCAGTTGTGTGCCTGCCGGCATGACCAGTTCGACTGATGAAACGGGTTTGGTATGTCCCTTTAGCTCATACAGAGCGGCAGGAATCTCTGGTGCTTTTTCTCCTGCTTTGGGAGCGGGAATCGTCAGAGGCCAGACATAAATGATGTTGTTTGCGGCGCCCGCCATCACCTGAGCGCCATCTTTACTGACCGTCAATGAATTAATGACGGCTGGTGTTTTCATAGTTGAAATCTGCTTACCATCGGCGGCATTCCAGACACGCAAACTTTGATCAGCCGAAGATGTAACCACTTTCGAGCGATCCGGAGTAAAGGCCAGCCCTTTGATTTCGCCAGCGTGCCCTTTCAAATCTACCAATTTCTTCCCTTCCGGCAATTTCCAGAGAGAGGCAGAATTGTCAGCAGTTGCAACGGCCAGCACGCTACGGTCTGCGTTCAATGCCATGCTGTTCACAGCGGCAGGAAGATCGATTTTCTTGACCACATTCCCGATCGATTTCTTCCAGAGTTTAACAACCCGATAGCCGCCTGAAGCAAGCAGACTGCCATCTGAATTAAACGCGAGTGAATGTACAAAATCGCGATGTGCGGCTCCCTGCGGATAAAATGGTTTTCCATCCTTTTGCAATTTCACCAAAGCAGGATCATTTAATGTGGCTGCTTCAGTTCCGGAAGCCAGATCGTAGACAGAAATACGATTCGCACGCCCGACTGCTGCATAACGTGCCCAGGGAGAAAGTGCGGTCGCATAAATTGAGTTCAAACCAGGTGGCAGAGACTGCCAGGCAACGCCCGCATCAGCAGACTTTCCACTGGATTTGGCACCTTCGATAATCCACTGACGTAGAATACCAACCTGCTGAGGCGTTAACGCTTTGGCTCCCACCTTGTTCGGCAGCGGGGGCATGAAACTTTCTTCGACGCGGGCTGCAACATTGTAGAGATAACTTTCATCAGGTTTCCCGGGTACTACTGAAGCACCGCTGTCTCCACCCTTGATCAACGCTTCGACATTTTCCAGAACGAGCGAGCCTTCTTTTTTCGCTACGTTATGGCAGGCGATGCAATTGGCATCCAGGATCGGAAACACATCTTTCTCAAAGCTGACAGGACGTCCCAACTCTACTTTCGCAGGTTTGATCGGTTTTTCTTCTGCCACCGCAAAACTTCCAGCGGCAAAAACTGCAGCTAACACCACACATAAATTAGCAAACCGGTTCCGCATAACGTGCCCCTCTGTTATCACTGTTGAAACAGTTGAAAAAACAAGCAACTGCCTATGTTCTAATTCTGAAATTGTTTCTTGAATGCGTTTATATTACTTGGTTACTTTTAGCTTGATCGGTGCATCCACCAGAGCTTCCCCCTGGAAGTCAGCTTTGGCACGTACCACCATGTTCGCCAGATCGCCTTCAGTGGCATCTGCACCAGCCTTAATTGGAATTGTCGCTTCGGTCTGATCAGCCGGAATCTGAACGGTAGTCGCAGTGACTCCCTTCACACCGGGGGGAAGCGGCAACGTCAATTCCACTGGTCCTTTAAAATTATTGATCCGTTTAATGGTCGCTTTGACATCAATGCCCGCCCCCTTCTTCAGTGCACCACCACTGGGAACATTCAAAGTCAGCGTGACCGGAGCCGGATTGACGCGAATCACTAAAGGCGTTGAGGGAGCATACACTTTAACGGTCTTGGGAGCAGCCGCCTTTTCTGCAGCAGCCACTTTCTTGTCAGACGCTTTCTTCGCAGCATCGGCGGCTTTCACACTCGCTGTTGCCGCTTTGACTTCCGCTTCTGCTTTAGCCTGTTCTGCTTTCTTTTGTTCCGCCGTCTTATCCGAAGCTTTGGCAATCTCATCCCGTTTTTTAGTCGCAGCTGCCAGAGCGGCTTGTGCATCGGTCAATTTCTTTGCCAGCTCAGCCTGTTCTTTTTTGGCATCGTCAACTTGACCGGGGTTACGACGGTAAGAGACATCTACGGTCGACTGCAAGTAAGTTGTATACACGCCGGGCTTCGCATTGTTCTTGACGAAAACCTGGAACAATTCTTCCTGTTTGCCTTTGGCGATCGTTTTATTCTGCGTCGTAATATTGCTGTTTTTAGGAACACCACTCCAGGCGAGCGCCACGGCATTATCAAATCCCGTGCGTTTGACAACTTTGACGGGAACCAAAATCTGTCGCCCTTGATTCACTTTGACCTCGGCAACATCCGCCACCACCTGATAGGGAGCGACTTCATCAATCACAGACAGCCCCAGCGAGCGTGCAATTCGAGACTCCGCACGAATATTCACTGCCACTGGCCTCAAAACCGTCGCAGCACGTGCAACCCGCTCCAGTTTCTTAGCGTCAGGGCCTGCTGCATGACCAACAATTTCGATTTGGCCCGACCATTTTTTCGCTGATTCATCGGCAGTGATAATCATCTCTGCATTATTGCTGCCGGCACCAATACTCGCCGCTTTACAGGTCACACCGGCTGGTAGCCCTTTAACCGAAAGATCAATTGTTTCATTGAAGCCATCCTGTCTCAGCGCCATCACAGAGATTTTGAAACTGTCCCCTTTTCGCAGAGCGATCGCGGCAGGAGCGCCGCCCGTATTAACGGCTTGCGGATGTAGAGGTAAGGCCACCAGTCGATAATCAGGCTTAGGCTGTCGCAGTACTGCCCGATAAACCATACGCGGATTTCCACGCGTTTCAAACTGAAGATCACGCAGGGTCACCCGGTACTCACCATCAGCGGGAGCGGTAAACAGGTAGTAAGGATCATCGGTTCGTGTATCGAATAATTTGCCCCCCAGATCCGGGAAGACACTGGTCGCTCCTACATTGGCCAAGCGTTTGAATGTCTCTTTACCCTCTTTATCTTTGATTACCTGATCAACGACGATCACAGGGTCCATCACAATTCCGTTTCGCTGACCAAAGACTTCGATCGAATATTTTTCTTTGGCCTTACCGGTAAAGCGAAAAGTATCAACGTCATTTTTTGCTTCAAACTGTCCCACAAACTCTCCGGGAATGCTCAACGTCTCTTCTTTTGTCTGTTCATCGCGAACGATTTTTCCTTCCGCAAAGAAAATCGTTACTGGATTCGAACTTCCGGCCGGTGACTCCCAGACATAGGAAAACCCGTCTGCACTTACTTCATGCGGAAAGCCCTGCTCTCCCATTTCTAATGTGGTGGGTTTCGCTGGCAGTGCAATAGAAACCTGAACTTCCTGGAGAGGCTCATCACCGATGCTCCAGTCCGAGATTTTTCCTCCCGGCAGGTTATAACCATACAATGTATAATTGGAAGTTGTCCCCGGTGTTCCGGAGGGAGGCATAATAAATTCGATATGCGGTTTTTTATGCACACTCAAGCGATAGACGTGTTGTGCTCCACCTGAATAGGTCAGGTCGAATACTTTAATCTGATAGGTGCCATCTTGCGGCAGCGTCAGATTGATGTATGGATCGTTTCGAAAGGTATCGCGTTCGCTGGCGAGGCGTTTGTTGTCAGGTCCATAAAGTTCGACGACAGCAACCATTGGTGAATCAATGCGAGCCGCCCGACAGTCAATCGAAACCTTCTCTCCCTTTTTACCGGGGAACGAAAAATAATCCACATCAGTGGCCCCTTGCAGGCCTGCATTGACAACGGAATCCATAGCAACGGCGGTTGCTTGATCGGACTTGTTATTCGGTTCTGCTTCCGCCTTTTCTAGCAGATCACCTACAACAAATGAACGTGGGTTGCTCAGTCCATACAAGCCATGTGCTCGGACATCATATACGCCGGCAGGCACCTCTTTGCCAACCGTCACCATAAAGGTATTAGCAATCGGTGTCTTTTTCCCATTGCTTTCCTGTATTTTGGGAACGGCTTTGATGCCGGGATGACTGAACCAGAGTGAGTCCAGGTTTTCCAGGTCTTTGCCGTTCGTCACCTTCACTTCTACAGTCTGACCTTTCTGGCCTCCTGAGGGAGAGACTGCGTACACAGTTGTCTGAGGCAACTGTGCCTGGAGGGACTGTATGTTTGTCAGACAACATGCCCCAATTCCTGCGACAAGAAAACATACAACCTTCGCAAATAAACGACGTCGGTCAAAAAATCGCGTATGCGTCATAATACTGCTACCAATTTTCTGGATGGAAGTTTCTGGGAGGAATTCAGGAGGGAGCCCCAAGGCGACCCGGCTCTTCACAAAAAAGAACCGGAGCCCCAGACTATCTTAAGTTTATTGTAAAAAAGCTGACAACCATTGTCTAAACATAAAATAGCTGTCAGCTTGAATTTCAGAGACTTTTATCGGAATTCGAATTTAGTGGTTAAACAGGAATTCTTTGGTATTGATCAAAGCCCAGATGATGTCTTCATACGCGATCTGAGGCTTTTCTTTGTGCCGCTCAATGTAGGAAAGTGCAAATTTCATTTCCTGCTCTTGAGGTGCACGGGAGTAGACCCAGCGATACAGTTCTTTGACTTTTTCTTCATTGGATCGCTTGGTATCTTTCGCAAGCATCGCCGCACGGCTGCTGCCGCCGGTAATCTTATCTTGAACTTCTTTACTGTTCAGCAGATGCAGACTCTGAGCCAGGTTCGCACTCTGCGAACGTTCACATTCACAGGCGGTATCTGCCTGAGGCTGCCCAAACACTTTCAAGAAGTAAGGAGCGGAAGTCGCATCAGTAATCTGAATCGCTTTAGTTTCTGCAGGAAGCCCTGAGAACCGCTGAGTTGAATTTGTGACCTGATGGAAAACATCGTACAACACTTCTGCCGTCAGTCGTTTAGGATAGTAACGGGAGAAATTCTGTTTGTCCTTCAGGTTATATTCATTGGGCAGCGAACTGAGCTGATAGGCATTGGAGCGGCAGATCGCACGCACCAGTTCCTTCAAATCAAAGCCGCTTTCGACAAAGTGTTTTGCCAGACCATCCAGCAACTCTGGATTCGCAGGAGGATTCGTTGCCCGCATATCGTCTTCGGGTTCCACAATTCCTCGTCCAAAGAAGTGTTTCCAATACCGATTGACCAGTGCTTTTGCAAAGAACGGATTGTCGGTACGAGATAACCATTGCACCAGTGCGACACGGGGATCACGCTCCGGACTCAGGTCCAGAGGCTGCATTCCCAGAGCAGTGGGCTTCAGGTTTTCACCCGAGCGGATATTCTTGGCTGTGGCAGCACCTTCTCTATGGAAGACTCGCTTATCACGGAAGCCACGTGTTCCAATTGACCCGGCTGTTGGATCTTTCGTTCCTACCCGACTGAAGAAGGCTGCCAGACCGTAATAGTCATTCTGGCTCCATTTTTCAAAGGGGTGATGATGACAACGGGCACATTGAATTCGCAATCCCAGAAATAGCTGCGCGGTGTCTTCAACTTGCTCTTCAACAGTATTGACTTCGCGGTACCAGACCACAGCAGGATTCTGTCGGAATTCTCCTGAAGCAGAAAGAATTTCACCTACAAATTGGTTGTAAGGTTTATTCTCGTACAGACTGTTCCAGATCCACTGATAAAAGGCATTTGTGCCGGCAATATCAACGGGCTGCAGCTTCTTGTTACGTAAAACCATATTCCATTTGTTGGCAAAGTAATCTGCATATGCGGGGCTGTCGATCAGACGATCAATCAGTTTATCCCGTTTGGCAGGATCTTTGTCAGCCAGAAATGCTTTGACTTCTTCTTCACTGGGGGTTGTTCCCGTGATGTCGATATAGACACGTCGCATGAAGGTCGAATCATTGGCGACCGGTGAGGGAGGAATCCCCAACACTTTCAGTTTATTGAAGACGGCTTCGTCAATCAGGTTTTTCGATTCAGGTAATTTCGCAATTTCAATTCCCAGAGGAATCGTCGCCCGGAACGTCGAGACCTGCCCCTGGTAACGAGCCATGATGGCAACTTCACCAGACAGATTTAATGTTTTGACCAGACCGGTTTTATTGACTTCCGCCATTTCTGAATCGTTCGCTTCGAACAGAGCCATCCGAGTGACGTCTTCAGTTGAACCATCAGAATAGGTGGCAATCACGGAAATCTGTTGCTCGGCTTCCTGCCCCATCGTGCGGGTCGCAGGAAAGCATTCAATCGAGGCAACCGTCCGGTCTTTGTCACTACCGTATGGCATGCCTTGCTCAATCCAGCGATAGAGCAGACGGTACTCATAAGAATCGGGCTTTATCAATTTGCCACCACCGTGAGGCGTGACTCCGGTTCCTTTGGTTAACAACAGGCTCTCTGAGGGAGAGGTCGGAAACAGACGACGTCCTCGGCCCTCTTTGACGAGGAATTCATAATCGTCTTCAGGATAAAAACCGAGCAACGACAATTTAAAACCGTTCTGTCCGCTGGCTTTTCCGTGACATCCACCACTGTTACAGGTCAACTTGGTAAAAATGGGAACGACCTGATTTTTGAAATTGATCGCATCCGGTGTTGCAATGCCCTCAATGGAAACCGGAATGGTAGCTGTCTTGCCATTCTTCGCGGTTACTGTTAACTGAGTCTTGCCATCTTTGAGCGGGGTGATATAACCATCATTCGAAATCGAAGCGATGTCCTGATTCGCAATAGAATAAGTCACATCCCGAGTCAGGTCATGCAATTTGCCATTCATTAAGACGCCGGTCACAACCACCTGCTGCCGGGAATCAGGACCTCTTAATGACAATAGTTCTTTTTCACCTGGATGCGGACCGATTTGTATTTCCTTGAAATCGACCTTTGCATCAGCAGCAGGTGCCGCCAGGGCATTCGTCGCACCACTACCAGAAACAAGAAACAGAGTCAGCACTCCACATAGCATTAGGATCAGGGGTGTCCGAGAGCCTGTGATTCGGAAATCCATACATCAACTCCTGTGTAACTGGTTTCGTTTTTACTTCAGGTCTGACAGCATGCTGTTTTTTGCGATTACGAACAGACCTTTTCAAAGTAGCAATTTAGTTTGAAAACGCTTGTTAAATGGCTGGTTTGTAAGGGAAGCTTTTTTAGGTAAGTTAACCAATCAGTACTTCACTGCCTGGTTGATTTTTGTGGAACAGTCCAAGTTCATTTATCAAATGTACTTTTCCTGATAGTTCAATGTATCAAAGTTTATTGAATTGTCAACGTTTTCGCCAGTCAGCCAAGACAAAACTGCCGTTTTGTCCACATTACTCAAAAAGAGAATCGGACTCAACCAACCCGATATTCTATTTGTCTCAAGCCGAAATCACTGTCCAAAACCAGATAATTCCAAATTCCGGCACAATCATTAAAACGCGATTACCTCATTAATACAGCCCTTGATGACATATTATTTGAAGGGAATCACACTGTTCTTTCAAAAACAAGATTTCTTTGATTGCCAGTAAAAGTCTCTTCTATAGAATAAAAGTTAGCACAGATTCTGCTTCAAGAGTTCCTTCCGGGGAATTTTTTGAAAATTCTCTTCATTACCTACTTCCCAGATGGCTTTAAAACATTCTCATGGCTGATCCTGCAAAGACCGAACTTCCCGTCTCTAACATCCAACATGTCTTCGAACGATTGAGGGCAGGTAAGCCTGTGATTGTGACAGACTCCAGTGAACGGGAAAATGAAGGCGACTTTATTGTTGCCGCTGAAGCCATCACCCCTGAGATTGTCCAGTTTCTGTTGCGACATGGTAGTGGTGAATTATGTGTCTCCCTTCCGGATGAAGTCGCCGAGCGTCTACAACTCAATCCGATTGTCGGCCCGGAAGAAAATACCGCTCCTAATAAAACCCAGTTTTTGATTCCCATCGATCACAAAGACAGTGGCAGCGGCGTGAGCGCTGAATGTCGTGCCATCACGATCCGTGCGTTAAGTGATGAGAACGCCCAAGCATCTGATTTTGTCCGCCCCGGTCACATCCATCCTCTGCTGGCAAAACAGGGAGGCATCCTGCGTCGCGCCGGTCATACAGAAGCGACAGGTGATCTGTTGAGCATGGCCGGATTGAAACCAGTGGGCGTGCTGATTGAAATCCTCAGCCAGGAAGGCTACGGTATGGCTGATGCCGAGGAACTGCAGGCCATTTCCAAGAAGTTTGATATTCCTATTATTTCCACCGCTGAAGTCATTCGCCACCGCTACATCAGTGAAAAGCTGGTACATCGCGAAGTGGAAGTTCCGATCAACACCAAAAACTATGGCACCGTTCAAGTCATTGGTTATTCGGTGGAACACGAAAACCAGCAACCCGTGGCTCTGGTTTGGGGAGACCTCTCTTCTGTCGAAGCTCCACTGGTGCGAATGCACTCATCCTGTTTCACAGGTGATCTGCTCGACTCCCTGCGCTGTGATTGCGGAGATCAATTGCACATGGCAATGTCTGCCATCTATCAGGAAAAAGCCGGTGCTGTCGTTTATCTTCCTCAGGAAGGACGGGGAATCGGCTTGATCCCCAAACTGAAAGCCTACGTCTTGCAGGACCAGGGTTATGATACCGTCGAAGCCAATATCCAACTCGGCTTTAAAGCAGACAGTCGCGACTTCACCGTCGGAGTTCAGATCCTGAAAGACCTGGGACTGTCTAAAGTTCGCCTGCTGACCAACAACCCGAAAAAGACCGACTCCGATGTTTATACCGGTTTCGATCTGGAAGTGGTGGAACAAGTCCCCATTGTTGCGCCCCCACATAAAGATCGCGAGTTCTACCTGCAGACCAAGCGCGACAAAATGGGCCATATCCTGCCCACGACTCCCGCGGACTGATTTCAGAGTTCGTCAAAGCGGCTCGCCGAGAGAAACTCGATCGGGTGCGTCGTATGCCCTTCAGTTGCCAGATCGGCCAGAATCTCTCCGATGACCGAAGCGAATTTGAATCCGTGCCCGGAAAAACCCGCACCATACACAACCCTTGGATTCCTTGGGTGTCGATCCACAACGAAGTGTCCGTCTGGAGTGCGCGTATACATACAAGTGGCATGCCTTACGGGATCAGGCTTCAGGTCTGGCATCACTTCGCCGATAAACCGGGATACCGCCAGCGCATCCGTTTCCAACAGTTCCCGGTTCAAATGACTCGGATTAGCTACCAATTCACCGCCGGTATGCTCTGCCAGTTTGACTGTTGTTCCATCCAGAGATGGGAAACCATAGAACTCACCATAGGGCATATCAACAAAGAAACCGCCTTTCCCTTGATCCAGGTTATAACCCGGCTGTTCAACCGAATTCCAGAACAGGACCTTTCTCACAACTTCCAACGGTAAATTTATCTCCGCCAGACAGGCACTGCTCCAGGCCCCCGCTGTAACAATCAGCCTGGAGGCAATGATGTGTTGTGCTTCTGTCTTAACTTCGATCAACTGGTCGCTGATTGTGACCGATTGAATCTTCTCATTAAAATAAACTTGTGCGCCCTGCCGCTCCGCGCATTCGATATGAGTTCGCACACAGTCTTCCACATACAGAAAACCGGCCTCGGGTTCATAAGTCACTTCAAAACCGTCCGGAATTTGAAATCCAGGAAAACGGGCTGTTACCTCAGAGGCTGACACCTTCTCAACCGCGACATCATACAACCGGGAAGCCAGATGCACGCCTTGAATGACTGCACCTTCAGGAGGCCCTGCTACCATTAAACCACAGGGATTGAAGAGTTCCTTTCCCGATTCCTGTTCCAACTCATGCCATAATTCATAAGCACGCTGTAATAAGGGAATATAATTGGGATGTTCAAAGTACGCTTTTCGAATGATCCGAGTATCGCCGTGTGAACTTCCCCGATCATGGGCGACTCCGAACTGTTCAATGCCTACTACTTTCAGACCACGACGCGCCAGATGGTACAAGGCACTACTGCCCATCCCCCCTAGACCGAGAACCAGATAATCAACGCGTACCGTCATGAAATAATCTCGTTCTTTCTACTCTGCCAGGCGATTCATGCTCGCGTCAGTGGAAACTCACTTTCAACGCAATTTGATTATCGCCGGCGATGACCGCAGTCGTCAATGTAGTTTCGCATGATAGTAGCCTGGAACAGATTCCGCTTCAGCAAGAAGTCTCCTTTCAGAAACACCTATGACAAAAAAATTACCGGGTGTTCTAGAGATGGCGGTCAACCTACCCCACATACACACTGACCACCAAATTTGAACACCCGGTAATTAATGACATCACAGAAAACCATCAAGGTACGATCATTTCCTGTATTAAGACCTGCTATCACTTCGCACGGCTTGCCACTTCACGGTAACAACCCATACAAGCCCTGCTTGTTCTCGCAGAATCTGTTTTCGTCGTACTTCTTCCTCACCGCACTACGGGAAAGATCGGAATCTTCCCTGTTGTCTTCGCCCAGCTCTCAACCTGCCGAATTGAGAAATCCCCCCCTGGGCTCCAATAATTCGTCAGCAGCAGTTGTTTGCATCATTCTCGCCTAACAAACCAATCGAGCGGCCTCGACCACAGACAGCGTACCCAGTGATGCCGAATCAGGCAGACCATCACCGTCTCGATGTTCTTGCCGCCCTTTGATCACAGGCTGACTTTCTTCTCCTTGCACTTCATCAAACAATTCCCCTCTGACAACTCGAAGGTGGTCGGGAGCATCAATGCCGATTTTGATAGAACCTTTTCCGGTACGAATCACTTTCACCAAAATATCATCGCCAATCCGGATTCCCTCAGCTAACTTCCGTGTCAAAACCAACATAATCGTCACTCCTTTTTATCGTTAGATCCAATTCAGATGCAGTATTTGGTTTACCTTTGAGCAATTCAGTCTGTCCACAAACCATTGCCCGGTCATATTGAACTAGTAGTTGCGATTAGCGTGCCAAACACGTTTCCCACAAACAATATTCACCATAAACTGTTACTGCTATTCACCTTAAAAATTATCCAACCCCAAAACCATCAAATTCAGTGTGGATGCTTTTTCAAAAAACTGTCCCCAATAGTACAATTTTCAATTCCTGAGAATCATTTTGGGGACACATTTTTCAACTTTTCTAATGGCAGGAAACGATATCTCAGTGGCTTCGGTTGCAATATCAGGCAGGGCAAATATACTATTGGGTTCCTTGAATGGCCGAATCTTTCAAACTGCGGTCAATTTACGTCAATTGAAATCAGCATGAGCTGAGTTTTTCAGAACCCACTAGATAGTCAAAGAGTATACAAATGGGTCAGAAGTGTGATGCCTGTGGCAAGACTCCCGTAATTGGTAATCGAGTTCGCCAGCGTGGTAAGTACAAATACCTGGGTGGTAACGGTCGACAGACAACGGGCGTTTCCAAACGCGTCTTCAAGCCAAACCTGCAGAAAATTCGGGTTCAGGTCGGAGGGAGCGTACAAACGCAACGCGTTTGCACCCAATGCATTCGATCTGGCAAAGTGACCAAAGCTGTCGCGAAAAAGCCATTTACATTGCCCTCGAATTAATAACGATTCCCACTCTCAAGCAGATTGTCTATGAGTACTCAACTCTCTGAGCAAGACGTACTGAAAGTTGCTTCACTCTCCCGCTTGAAACTTTCTGAAACGGAAGTCAATGCGCTGGGGAAACAGATGGAATCCGTACTCAAATATATCGACATGCTGGACGAGCTGGATACCGAAGGCGTCGACCCCATGGCACATGCGATCGAGATTTCGAATGTCTTTCGCGAAGATCAGCTGAAAGAAAGTCTCCCACGAGAAAAAGCGCTAGCCAATGCTCCGCAGACGGACGGGAGTTATTTCCTGGTACCCGCAATTCTCTAGTTGACCGGCGACTTTACCATTGAGCACATAAAAGCAATAATCCAAGGCCCGGCTTGCTGACAAGTCGGGCTTTTAAACTTATATGGAGACTCGACATTCCATGTCTATCACGTCAGCCACCGCAAGCGAACTGCTTGCGAAAATGAACTCCGGCGAAATCAGCAGCGAAGAAATCACCACCGCTTGCCTGAATGAAATCTCCCGCCGCGATGGCAGTATCAATGCCTTTCTTTCCGTACAACAAGAAGCGGCCCTCGAAAAAGCCAGAGAAGTTGACCAGAAACGAGAAGCAGGCAAACCGCTGGGAAAACTGGCTGGCGTGCCTGTTGCCCTCAAAGACAACATCTGTGCCGCAGGTGTCACTACCACTTGTGCCAGTAAAATGCTGGAGAACTTTGTTCCACCTTATGATGCCCACATTGTAGAACAACTCAAAGCAGCTGACGCCGTCCTGATTGGCAAAACGAACCTCGATGAGTTCGCGATGGGCTCTTCGACAGAAAACTCGGCCTTCAAAACAACCGCCAACCCCTGGAACACCGACTATGCAGCTGGTGGATCCAGCGGTGGCTCGGCCGCTGCCGTCTCTGCCGGTTTCACACCACTGTCCTTAGGCAGCGATACCGGTGGATCGATTCGTCAGCCCGCCAGTTTCTGCGGTGTCGTCGGCCTGAAACCAACCTATGGCCGCGTCTCCCGTTATGGCTTAGTGGCGTTTGCCAGTTCTCTAGATCAGATTGGCCCTTTTGCCCGCGATGTGACAGATGCCGCGTTAATCCTGGAAACGATCTCGGGAAAAGATCAACGCGACACGACCAGCCTCGATGCCCCTATTCCGGATTTCACGGCAAAACTGGAACAGCCACTGGAAAATCTTAAAGTCGGCTATGTGGAACACCTGCACGCAGAAGGCCTGCACCCGGATGTCAAGGCGGCGACTCAACAAGCATTGGACGTTTATAAATCGCTGGGGGCAGAACTAATCCCCATCGAGCTGCCCCATGCCAAATATTGCGTTGCCACTTACTACATCATTGCTCCTTCCGAAGCTTCCAGTAACCTCGCCCGCTATGACGGCGTGCATTACGGCTACCGTGCGGAACAGTTCGAAAACATGATCGACATGTACGCTGCCAGTCGCGGTGAAGCATTTGGTGCGGAAGCTAAACGACGTATCATGTTAGGTACCTATGCCCTTTCCTCTGGATACTATGACGCCTATTATCTCAAAGCCTTAAAAGTCAGACGATTGATTCGAAACGACTTTGAGCAGGCGTTTCAAAATGTGGATATCATCGCCACACCGGTAACTCCCACACCTGCTTTTGCGATCGGCGAACTTGTGGATGATCCATTGGCGATGTACCTGGCTGATATATTCACGACCAGTGCCAATCTCTCAGGGATTCCAGGAATTTCGATTCCTGCAGGCATGAGCGAAAACAGCCTCCCAATCGGCCTGCAGCTATTGGCACCGCCACTGGAAGAAGAACGGCTCTTACGTGCCGCACGCATGTTTGAACGTGAAACCGAATGGCACTTGAAACGCCCGGAATAAAAACCGGCGGATTCTCAACAATATCAAACATACATCAATTTTAGACATTGAAATAAAGGGTAGCGTGACATAATGGACTATACGGTCATCATCGGTCTTGAAGTCCACGTGCAGTTACAGACCAAAACAAAGCTCTTCTGTGGTTGTTCAACGAAATTCAACCCGGACCACCCGAACACACAGACCTGCCCGGTCTGCCTCGGCCTGCCCGGCGCGCTCCCCGTTTTGAACAGGGAAGCCTTCCACCTGGGCATGAAAACGGGACTGGCTATCAACTGTGAAATCCCTGCGTTTACCAAATGGGACCGCAAACAGTACTACTATCCCGACCTGCCAAAGGCATATCAAATCAGCCAATACGATCTCCCCATGAGCCAGAACGGCTGGTTGGAAATTGAGATCGATCCTGAAACCCGCGAGAAGAAGAAAGTCGGGATCATCCGTGCCCACCTGGAAGAAGATGCAGGCAAAAACAGCCACGATGAATCAGGCCGCGGCCAGGAGAGCAAAGTTGACCTGAACCGCTGTGGTACCCCTCTGGTCGAAATCGTTTCAGAACCTGATCTGCGATCAGCCCAGGAAGCCCGCACCTACCTGGAAGAACTGAAACTCTTACTGACGTACATCGATGTTTCCGATTGCAACATGCAGGAAGGCAGCCTGCGGTGTGATGCGAACGTGAACTTGCACGTCCATCAGGGAAACGGCGAAACAGTACCAACTCCGATCGTTGAAATCAAAAACCTGAATAGCTTTCGTGGGGTGGAACAGGCAATCGAATATGAAGTGCAGCGTCAATGGAAGGAGTGGCAGAAAACCGAACTGAGCCTGAAAGACGTTCCCAAAGAGACCCGTGGCTGGGATGCCGACCGTGGCGTTACGCTGGAACAACGCGGCAAAGAAGATGCCGCTGACTACCGTTATTTCCCTGATCCGGATCTGGCCCCCGTTACAGTCACCGATGCAGAACGTGATCGCGTCACGAAAGAACTTTGTGAACGCCCTGCACAGCGTAGAGCCCGTTTTGCAGAGAGTTATCAGCTCTCTGCCTACGATGCCGCCGTGATTATTGATCAGGGACAGACGGTTGCTGACTACTTCGAAACAGTGGCTGAAGGTTGTAGCAATGGCAAACAGGCTGCCAACTGGGTCACCCAGGATGTGCTCCGCGAACTGAATGAACGCGGGCTGACCATTGCAGAGTTCCCTATTCAACCAGAAGTGCTCGCGGCATTATTGCAAAAAATAAACGCCGAAGAAATCACGATCAAAAGTGGACGAACTGTGTTCCAGGAGCTGTTGAACTATGCCGACGGGATTCCCGGAGTGGAACAGATCCAGAGCATCATTGAAGACAATGGACTGGCGTTGGTTTCCGATACTGGTGAACTCGACGCCATCGTTCAGACGGTTGTTGAGAAAAACGAGAAAGCCGTCGCTGACTTTCAAAGTGGTAAACAGGCTGCGGTGGGAGCATTGATCGGTCAAGTGATGCGCGAGATCAAAGGGGCAGACCCGAAAGTCGTCCGTGAACTCTTAATCAAAAAAATGAGCTAACTAAATTTCCGGTTTACTGACATCCCTTCCGCAAAGAGCCTGCGACTCAACAGACGTAAAAAAAGGGGCATCGAAATGCCCCTATCTAGTCTCTCGAACTATGTTAAAAAATTCCCAACTCATCGCGTGCATCCTCGGTCATCAATTCTGGCGACCAGGGAGGTGTCATCGTTAGCTGAATACTGGCCTCGTCGACATCGTCCAAGCGTTCCAGCGCCATTTTTGCCTGCGTAATAATCTGTGGGCCGGCTGGACAGGCAGGGCTGGTTAATGTCATCGAGACAGTGACCTTCGCACTGTCTTCTTCGGTTCTTTGAACTTCGTATACCAATCCCAAATCAACAATATTAATATTTAATTCCGGGTCAATTACCTGCTTCAACGCATCCACCAGCGCTTCTTCACCCCCGACGCCTTTCAAGGCTGAAAACACGGGCAATTGCCCGTCATCCCCATTCTTCCCAGAATCATTATTCAATTCTTCCGACATATTCCTGTCTCCCAATCTGTATGATGACGCCCATAATCAACAAAAATAACTAAATAAATAAATCACAAAAACTATTCACTTGAATATCAACAATCTATCTTATCTATTTCACCGCAGGCCGTGCAAAGATATTATTGCCCCGGACCTCAATTTCAAATGTTTTAATCGGTTTCGTAGCCGGCATGCAAAGTGCTTTTCCCGTCACTAAATCAAACTGCGCTCCATGACGAGGACATTTAATTGCCCCATCTTCTATACAGCCATTCGTCAAAGGCTGACCATCATGTGTGCATACATCCTCTATCGCCAGATACTGATCGTTCACCCGAATCAGTAAAGCAGGAGTGTCATTAATAAACACTTCCAGACGATCGGCAGTGCCAAATTCATCAATGGCAGCAATTTCTTCAAAATCAGGCATGTCTATTTATCTTTATTGTCTTCAGACGGTCAAAAGTTACCGACCAAATCCTAACTTTTTAATGATTGCCTGATTAAGCGTCTCGCGAACGACTTCGACGGGAATTCTATCAAAGACAGTCTGGAAAAATCCTTCTACGATCATGTGCATCGCTTCATACTCTGACATGCCCCGTGACATGCAATAGAAGATTTGCTCTTCATCGACGCGACCTGCGGTCGCACCGTGAGTACAACGCACATCATCGGCTTCAATTTCCAGCCCCGGGATTGCATCGGCACGACAGGTGGGAGACAGCATCAGGGAATCATTTCGTTGATACCCATTTGTCTGCTGGCCTTCGGGTTCAACCCGAATCATCCCCCGCCAGATCGCTCGCGCGTGATCTCGCAAGACCTGTTTGTAAAGCAGATCAGACCGGGTCTCTGCAGCATTGTGGCCCTGCTGAGTATAGAACGAATGAATCTGCTGATCAGTTGAGAATGTAACACCATTGACTTCTGCTTCTGCACCACGTCCATCAAGCACAACATCCTGATGAATGTGAGCCAGCTTGGCACCAATTCCACCAACGGTCCATTGCAGGAATCCGTTATTCTCAACACGCCCAGCCTGATGTCCGATATGCCAGACTTTATGGTTCCAGTTCTGCAACTGGACATAACGCAGACGAGCCTCTTTGGCCAAAATCAATTCGACAGCCCCGACATGCAACCCCAGATTCTCTTCCGTCGTTGAAGCGGTTTCTTCCAGCAAAGTAGCAGAAGCCCCTTCTTCGAGAATCACCAGGGTATGACTGAAGTCGGCAGCTTTTTCTGACTGCAGCGAAATCAGACTATGCAAGGGTGCCTCGACTACGGTATTACGGGGAACATATAAAACGGTGCCTCCCGTCCAGAATGCCGCGTGCCATGCCGAAAACCGATCCGTTTTGCTATCGACGGCTTTGGTCATGAAATATTTCTGAATCAACTCACTATGCTCGCGGACAACTACAGACAGATCACCAAAGATGACTCCTTTGGCTGCCAGTTCTTCTGCAAGATCATGTGAAACCAGTTGACCGTCGACATGAGTCACATGCCCGGCAAATTCAGCCTGTCCCTTCAACAGGGTCTCTGCCGTTTTACTATCGGCAGTTGCCTGGGAATTATCAGAACCGGCACTGAGCTGAAAACGATCGGGACGCAATGCCCGTAAGTCAACACGACGCCACTCTTCCGGATCCAGCTCCGTCTCTAAGAGTTCACAATAGTGCTGAAAAGCCTGCCGCCGTGACTGGGTGACCCAGTCGGGTTCATCACGTGTTGCCAGAAACGCTTCAAAAGCGGCTTCAGCAAAGCCAGCAGGAATCGCAGCAGATGTATTAACCGAGGGAGTACTCATACTATTATCTATTATGCCTTCAGTATGTTTGCGTGTAGTAAATTTGATCTGTTTGAAGGGGCTACCTTCACCTGTTACGTCTGTTGTTCAATTGCATTGGATCACAGTAATTAAACGACTGCCTTACCCAATGGAACCTTCCATCTGCAATTCAATGAGCCGATTCATTTCGACCGCGTATTCCATCGGCAACTCTTTCACCAGTGGCTCGATGAAACCAGTTACAATCATTGAAGAGGCTTCCGCTTCGGTCAGACCGCGACTCATTAAGTAAAAGAGTTGCTCTTCACCGATTTTGGAAACGCTGGCTTCGTGCTCAATGGCAACATCATCTTCTTCAATTTCAATATATGGATAAGTATCGCTGCGGCTCTCTGGATCGAGTAGTAGAGCATCACAGACCACGTTCGATTTACAACCATGAGCCCCCGGATCCACTTTGACCAGGCCACGATAACTGGATCGACCACCATCTTTGGAGATACTCTTGGAGATAATGCGACTCGATGTATTCGGTGCACAGTGAACCATTTTAGCCCCGGCATCCTGATGTTGCCCCTTGCCGGCAAAGGCAATCGACAGTGTCTCGCCACGAGCTCCTTCGCCCATCAGAAAGATCGCTGGATACTTCATAGTTAACTTGGAACCCAGGTTTCCATCCACCCACTCCATGAGTGCGTCTTCGTAGGCAAAGGCCCGCTTAGTGACAAGGTTATACACGTTATTTGACCAGTTCTGAATCGTGGTATAACGGAACCGTCCGCCCTTTTTCACAATGATCTCAACCACAGCAGAGTGCAGGCTGTTCGAGCTGTAAGTCGGCGCCGTACAACCTTCGACATAATGGCAGGACGCCCCTTCGTCTACAATCACCAGCGTCCGTTCGAACTGTCCCATGTTTTCTGAGTTAATCCGGAAATAAGCCTGTAACGGAAATTCGATATGAACCCCGGGAGGCACATACACAAACGAACCCCCCGACCAGACAGCTGAATTCAAAGCCGCATACTTGTTATCATCCGGAGGAATGATCGTGCCAAAATATTCCTTGAATAGTTCAGGATGATCTCTTAAGGCTGAATCGGTGTCGGTAAAAATCACCCCCTGCTTTGCCAGGTCTTCCTGTAAACTTCCGTAAACGACTTCTGATTCATACTGAGCTTTCACACCCGCAAGGAATTTTTTCTCTGCCTCAGGAATCCCCAGACGGTCGTAAGTTTTACGAATATCATCGGGAACATCTTCCCAGCTGCGCTCCTGCCCTTCTGAGGCACGCACAAAATAATGGATGTCCTGATAATTAATTTCGTCCAGATTACCACCCCATTGTGGCGTCGGTTTTGACTCGAAAATCTCAAGAGACTTCAAACGAAAATCCCGCATCCAGGCAGGCTCGTTTTTCATTTCTGAAATCTGAGCAACGACCGCGGCGTTCAAGCCTTTCTGGCCGGTAAACACATACTTGTCTGTGGGATCATGAAATCCATATTGATATTCTCCAATATCAACATTCTCATTTTCAGAATTGGTATCCAACCTGGTTGACATTTCAATTTCTCCCACTCTGTATTTCAAAATGCGCCCCAACAACAGGAGGCACTTTTTTAAATTGACTATTACGTTTCTTGATAAATGACGGGGCGTTTTTTCTGAAACTGCTGAAATAGCAGCCTCCTTCAAAACAAAACCTAGACTGCTTCAACAACTTCTTCTGCCGCCGCTTCAGGATGACGCTCACGCACGCTGGAATAACCGTGTTCATGAAGTTCTGCAGCGAGACTGGCATCGCCGGTCTCAACAATTTGGCCTGCCAGCATGACATGAGTAAACTGAGGTTGATTGAATTCCAGCAACCGTTCGTGGTGCGTAATAATCAATACGCCCATTTCCGGACCTGACAACCTGCTCAAACCTTCGCTGACCACTTTGACGGCATCGCTATCCAGTCCACTGTCTGTTTCGTCGAGGATGGCAAATTTGGGCTGCAACATGGCCAGCTGAAGAATCTCCATCCGTTTCTTCTCACCACCAGAGAAGCCATCGTTCAAATAACGGCGGGCCATCTCCGGATCCATGCCCAGTTCGTTCATTCGGTCCCGGAGCTCTTTACGAAACTCACGCATCGGGATCAGCTTCTCGCCTTCTTTCCGATCAGGATTCCGAACATTGGACATCGCATGTCGCAAAAAATCAGCAACTTTCACACCGGGAATCACGACTGGATACTGGAATGCCAGAAACAGCCCCAGCCGAGCCCGCTCATTCGGATCCAGTTCCGAAATATCCGTTCCGTCGATCTCGATTTTCCCTTTGGTGATTTCATAGCTTGGATGCCCGGCTAAGGCGTAGGCCAGTGTGCTTTTTCCAGAGCCGTTAGGCCCCATCAACGCATGGATCTCACCCTGATTAATTTCCAGGTTGACCCCTTTTAAGATCGGTGTGCCACTGACTGATACATGTAGATCGGAAATTTTCAACAAACTCATTTTTCGTATTTCATCCTGTCATCCGGTTTTCTGAACAAATTCAGAAACGTCAATTAAATTTACGGTACTTTCTCAGTTAAGTTGTCTCTGCCTGAAACTCACAACAATGGTGCCCATCCAGACAACACTCTGCCAGATTCATCTTGGTCCCCAAAACCCGCTCAAAGACGCGTTGCTCCAGTTCACAGATGGAAGCATCGCCACTGGCAATATCGTGATAGGGACAATTATGTTCGCGTAAGATCGGCAGCGGGCCAGAATTGTCCAGCTCCACCACAAACCCGCGTTCTTCTAAAGCTTCTTTCAACTGCTCCATTCGCCCATTTAAAGACGGAGCATCCACATTGCGACCATACTGCTGAACCAGAGCAGTCTGGATTCGAGCCGCCAGACGACATCGAAGCTCTTCATTATCAATCCCTTTGAGCTCTTCCCAGAGGATATTTGCCAGCTCGGCGTAATTATCCCCTAACAATCGCATCCCTAAAGGGGTCACGGAATACGTATAATGCGGACGCCCTCGACCTTCCTTGACTTGTGTTCGCGCAATCAAATCCAGTCCCTGCAAGCGAACCAGTCGCTGGCGAACCGCAGTCGCCGTCACGCCTTCCTGTTCACATATCTCGTTTATCGTTGCTGACTTAAGACGATTGAGCCCCAGCAAAAAACTGCGATCATGATCATCGATTGAAACACGCATGGATTGTTTTCTACTTGGTGAAAAGGGTCTGTTACCGAAGATAGCAGCAGCCTGACACTTCAAGCGCTACAACACTCTACGAAATAGTCTTTATACCAGCATCCTAGGCATACCTATCATTTTTGACAACCAATATTGTCAAAAAGAAACAATTGAGATCCAGTTTCAAAACGAGCGAACTTTTCTGTGCTTTTTCGAGAATCACCTTGGAACGTAAACCTTTATTTGATAGTCTCATACAACAATTATGATATCAAAAGACGATCTTGCGCTCTCAGGGGAAATCACAATCCCTCTGACTCACTCCAGTTAACCAACCCGATCAAATCATAATTTCAGGAAATGCCTGTAACACACCGCGATTTTTTCCGCTTTGGTGACTAACTTACTCACCGTAAGCTCGAACTTTGATTTGATTGATGTTTTATCTCTGGCAACTGTTACTTGCGAATGGGAATCCAATTTTATGAATTTCGACCGGCAACGCAGCCCCATCTCTTTGGTAGTTCGTTCGGGACTGGTCACAGTTCTGATGCTTCTGTTTCTCAATTTAAGTAACTTGACAGTGGATGCATCACAGGCACCTGCCTCGGCACCAGAAGCGTCTCAACAAACTTCAGTAGAAACACCGAAAACCGAGAAACTTGAGGCCACTGGTTTTGCGAAAGTCGAGAAGACAATTGACGACATCTTCGGTGTGGTAAATGGGGGGATCGCTAAAGTCTTTTTCTATCCAATCCCTTTGACCTCCGCACAAATAGAAAAAGGGGATGGGGTTCCACTTGCAGTCCTCTGGCTGGTAATTGGCGCCACTTACTTCACCTTACGCATGAACTTTATTAACCTGCGAGCGTTTAAACACGCCATTTTACTCGTCCTCGGAAAATACGATAACCCGGAAGACGAGGGAGAAGTCACCCACTTCCAAGCCTTAACAGCTGCCCTCTCTGCGACGGTAGGACTCGGAAACATTGCAGGAGTTGCCATAGCAATCGGAACCGGAGGTCCTGGGGCTATGTTCTGGATGATGTTGGCTGGGCTTCTGGGGATGACCTCAAAGTTTGCTGAGTGCACGTTAGCTCAAATCTATCGACGTATTAGTCCGGATGGTCGTGTCATGGGAGGCCCCATGTGTTATCTCTCAGACGGCTTGAAAGAACAGTTCCCAGCAAATCCTTTTATGAATGGCCTGGGTAAAGTCCTGGCAGTTCTGTTCGCTGTCTTGTGCATCGGTGGCTCATTAGCTGGCGGTAACTCGTTTCAAGTGAATCAATCCCTTGAGGCTGTGGCAGAAACGATCCCCGTACTAAAGAACTACAGCTGGGTCTACGGTGTAACCATGGCCTTTTTTGTTGGCATTGTCATCATCGGCGGCATCCGCAGTATTGCACGCACAACAGAGAAAGTTGTGCCCTTCATGTGTGGTATATATATTCTGGCATGCCTTGCCATCATTATATTCAATCTCGAAAAAATCCCCGATAGCTTTAAGGCAATTTGGAATGGCGCTTTCAATGCCGATGCCGCTTATGGAGGCTTTATCGGGGTACTTATCATTGGCTTTAAACGAGCCGCATTCTCCAACGAAGCTGGAGTCGGCTCGGCAGCGATTGCCCACTCCGCAGCCAAAACACAATATCCAGTACGGGAAGGAATCGTCGCATCACTGGGACCATTTATCGACACGATAATGATTTGTACAATGACCGCTCTCGTCATGATCATTACTTCCGCTTATAACGACCCTCAATACACGAATTTGATCCAAGGGAATAAGGGGGCAGCTCTCACTTCTGAAGCAATGGCTTCCCAGATCCCTTATTTCAACTATATCCTATCCATTGCAGTGGTCCTGTTTGCATATTCGACGATGATTTCCTGGTCATATTACGGGGAACGTTGCTGGGCCTTTCTGTTTGGTGACAGCAAGAAAGCCTCAATGTCTTACCGCATTCTGTTTCTGGTCTTTGTCGTTCTTGGTTCGCTTGTCTCCGCTACCAATATGCTGGAATTTGGTGATCTCATGATTCTGGGTATGGCGTTCCCCAATATTCTGGGTGTATTACTGCTTTCGAACCGGGTCAAGCGGGAACTGGACGCCTATTGGAAAAGGTACAAGTCCGGGGAATTTGAGAACCAGTCCAGTTCGTCATAGCCTCAAACAAATTACCACTGTTTGCTGGCATTATAAATTCGTACAATTAACAATGACGGCTGTCATTTGAACCCTAACATAAGAAAGCACACATCATGGGCTACTTCACAGGAAAAAAGATCCTTGTCCCTGTTGATTTTTCTGAGAGCTCACTCGAAGCCATCAAGAAAGCCATTCAAATTTCAGAAGCCCCAGCAAACGTGACCGTCGTGCATGTCATGGTGCCACTGGACCTGGTTTCACCGGGCGTTCTGTTTGGAGGGCTGACCGATGAAAAACGCACAGAACATGTCGTAAAATATGCCAAGGAAGAATTTGCAAAACATCAGATTGAAGGTGTCCGTTTCGAAACGCTGGTTGGCGACCCTGGTATCAAGATTGCCGATTTCGCAAAAGACAACAACATCGATCTGATTGTGATCCCTTCGCACGGCTATACGGGAATCACCAGGCTGGCGTTGGGCTCTGTCGCAGAACGCGTCCTCAGACATGCTCCCTGCCCTACCCTTGTTTTACGTCAGCCGAAAAGCTGAGCTGAGAGTCCACAAGAATGAACCCGCTGTAACAAGAGGCCAGACTAAGTTTTGTCGGGCTTCTGTTGTGCGACGGGTTCCTTCTGCTCGACTACCGGCTCCGAAGGTAAGATTTCCACCAGAAGATTTCGAAAGTGAATTTCAGAGCCTTCACTCTGGAGTGCAATTGCGCCTTTACTGGGATCACAGCCGGTAACTTCACCAAGCTTGACCCCATTGATCATCACAGAAATGTTACCCTGTTGGCACGTTAACACGCATTTATGCCACTTCCCAACTGGTAAATCCAAAGGCTTTGTCGGCGAGAGCTTATTTGCAGACTTGGCACCGCTTCCCGGTGTCGGAAAGACATAACCGGCTTCCGGTCGATGTAACTGAACCTGGAACGCCTTAGGCCAGACCTTATCAGGTTCGGCTGTGAACAACAGAATCCCACTATTGGCATTCGGGTCGTTGGGATACATCCATTCCATACTGAATCGGAAATTTTCATATGACTTTTGTGTTCGAATATAACCGTAGGGTTTTCCAGAACAGATCAAAATGCTGGGCTGGTCCTTGCCACCACTGACAACTTTCCAAGTCACATTTCGGTTTGCCTCTTTCTCTTCTTCACTGAAATATTTCCAGTGATCCCAAAAATTTCCACCGTTCAATAATTTTTCCGGTCCGGGCAATGGTTTGGGAGAGGGAGCAGGTTTCTCTACTTTTTCGCTCGTACCTGGTTTTGGTGTGGGAGTTGCGTCCTGGGCTATGACAGCGGCTGCTCCCAACACATAGTAGGTAATTCCCCCCATCAGGAGCAGCGAAGAAATTCGTTTTCGCATATGCTTTCGCTTTGAACAGGCAGGCGCCTGTCTCCACTTATCCCAAAATCGATGATGAAAATTCAGCACGCTATTTTTTGCCCGACATTGACTGTTAAAAGAACCTGACTATGGAAATGTAGATAAGAGAATCAAACATTCTAAACCCATACCCATCAACATTCAATTACGCCCGTCATTCGTTCCACTAGATTTCACAAATGACCTATTTAGAAACAAGTGGACACAACATCAGACTAACACTACCACACAGGAGATACCAGCACTAAGTCCAACTAATTTCCTCTCAACTCAAAAGATCGGCCCTGCCACACATCGAATCAATCCCTGTAGATTTTATTTGACGATCAAGCCAACCGATTGATAAACTAATTGAAAATCGGAACAGTACCATCCCCCTCTCATTCACTAAAGATTGGTGTTCTCATGAAATTCAATCCGCTCACTCCCTCACAAGGTTTCACTCCCGACTCTCTGCCAGTTTCACGACGGCATTTCGTTAAATCTGTGGGAGCCGCGATCGCAGGAACTCCATTACTTAATACAGCAGGACTGTTAGCAGGACAGCCTTCAGAGAAAAAAACGCAGACATCTGCTCCAGAACCACTCACTCGAAAACTGTATGAAAGCTTGACTCCCAAACAAAAATCAAAAGTCTGTTTTGGATGGGACCATAAAGACAAACATGGACTATTGCGTCAGCATGTTCGGGCAAACTGGAATATTACAGAGCCGATTGTAAATAGCGACTTCTTCACCAAGGACCAACAAGACATCATTGAAGCCATCTTCTTTGGTCACTTTGATCCCAGTTGGCATAAAAAAATTCGCAAGCAACTTCTGGATGACCAGGGTGGTTATGGCGAAGACCAATCGATTGCCATTTTTGGCACACCGGGAACGGATCAGTTCCAATTTGTCATGACGGGGCGGCACACAACAGTTCGTAGCGATGGAGACAGTGCAGAACATCTGGCCTTTGGTGGCCCCATTTTTTATGGACATGCTGCGGATGATTTTAATGAAAAACCAAATCATCCTGGTAATGTTTTCTGGGAGCAGGCATTAAAGGCAAACCATGTCTACAAAATTCTGGACGGAAAACAGCGTAAAGCCGCTCTGATTCCTCAGGCACCGGCTGAAACTAAAATCCATTTCAAAAAATCGGCCAACCAGATCACTGGCCTGCAGGTTGCCGATATGACACGCGACCAAAAACAGGAAATGCAAAAAGTTCTCAGTTCCCTCATCGAACCCTACCGGGTATCCGATCAAAAAGAAGTTCGGAAATGCATCGACGCACAAGGTGGCCTGGATCAATGCAAAATTTCTTTCTACCAGTCCGGTGATATCGGAAAGGACCAGGTCTGGGATAACTGGCGTCTCGAAGGTCCCGCCTTTGTTTGGCACTATCGCGGCGCGCCACATGTGCACGTCTGGGTTAATATTTCAGATGATCCGCACACACAAATTGTCACTAGTTAATTTTTGTCTTGGTCAATGACTTCAACTTGAACCGGGCAGGAACTGGAATAAATCATGTTTCCTGAACCCGGTTCTTTTTTTGACAATATTCCTTGGCCTGCAAGCGAACCTGCCGGTTAGCGAACCATGAATTTGAAAACTCTTTGGATTCAACTTTGCGCTCAAAACCAGCCTGAGCTATTGAGCGCGAATACGCAATTTCAATACCGAATGAAAGTTCTTTCTCGGCATGTTTTCTAATCGTGCTTCTCCATACAGAACGTAACATGAAAGTTTTTTTGAACTCTTTAAAACGTTGACTGATGTCGGTTGACTTTCTGAGTGGATAAGCAATATTGGTCTTTAGCAAAAGTTGTTTTCTGTTTTGCTATGGAAAATTTTTTGTGATTACTTATGATACTCCGGTAGTCTCCTTCACTGATTTAAATCGCAAGTTAAATTTGTAAAGTCAAATACCTCCAAAGTAATTCACCCTGAATTTTTATTTATTGTTATTGACAATTAGACCACCAAATCTAATTGAAAATATATACCTGATCTTCTCTCCAGACAGCAGGTGACCGAGTGACTAAAGAGCTTCTCTCACAGCGTAAAGTCAATTCGTTCTCTACTCCATCTTCCACTGTTAAACCAAAAAATAACGAGCATTTATTTTCTCTATCTGATCGAATTTCCGTAAATCAAATCACAACCTATCACTGGTCTTTTAAAGAGAGCCTGCTCGGCCTGCTAGCTAGTGGAATCCCTGCGATTGGCCTCTGGAATCGAAAAATTTTGGACCTGGAAACAGACCAGGCAGCGGAACTGGTGATTGATTCGGGTATGAAAGTTTCTACCATTTCCCTGGCAGGTGGCTTCACTGGCTGCAATGAATATTCGTTTGATGATTCGATCGCAGATGCCATTCAATTGATCCAATTTGGCGGCCAAGTCAATGCGGCTGCTATCCAGATCGCCAGTGGCCCCCGTGCAGGACATACTTTAAACCATGCACGGGACCTGACCATTGATGCACTCAAACGATTAGGAGATACCGCAGCAGCTAATGGCACAAAACTGGCATTAAAAACAATGCCACTCTCGCTTGCCCGAAATTGGACCTTTCTCAATTCTCTGCATTCCGCCTTAGAAATCATTGACGCATGCGGACATCCAGCTGTCGGAATTTCAATCGATCCCGTTCAGCTCCAGCAGGAAGAAGAAATTCAGGAACTTTTATCCGAGATTATCTCGCTGGTGACCGCTGTTCAAATTTCTAACTTTGATTCAGACATCACATCGCGGGATTCATTCGCCGACTATGACATGATTGAAACTATCAATGATGCTGGATACCAGGGTTTCTTTGATTTGGAAATCTGGTCGGAACAGGTCTGGCAATCGGACTACTCAAGCCTGCTTTCTCAACTTCAGTTGGCCTGTCAGACAGAAACTTCTTCTCAATTCGGTTAAAGCCTGCTTGTTTTCACTCCCAGGCTTTTCCGGGATCTGACGCGAAAAAAGTCGCTCAAGATTGATTACCTGCGCGCTTTTGGGTTACCATATCAGTGAGCTTTAATGTGAATTCGATATCATTGGATTCACCTACCAGCCACTTAATTCACTCCCTTAATAATTGCAAGTTCCAGATTCCAGCGATATGGATGATCTGATTTCAGCATACCCTGTAGCTGATATAGGCTCTTGCTAAACTGATTTTCTCCGATTTCTCTCCAAGTAACGGTAAACTCCCATGGCTCATGAACCTTTCAGCCTGAATGACTTATCAAAGCAACTGGGCAGAGATCGTCGTGAACTTGAAAAACTGGCGAATCGTGGAAGAATTCCAGGTCGAAAAGTGAAAGGGGAATGGCAATTCCATCCAACAGAAATTACCCACTGGCTGGAAGAGGAGATGCGCAGTTATACAACCTCAGAACTGGAACTGGTCGAGCAGACCAATGCCCCCACAGAACTCGATTCCAATCACCTGATTAGCAGTTTGATGCCTGAAGAGTTGATTGAGGTTCCTCTGAATGCGCGCACGAAAAGATCGGTTCTGGAAAGCCTGATTGAAGTCGCTGGAAGGACCTGGCAAATCTGGGAACCTGCGACCGTTTTGACTGCTCTCCAACAACGCGAAGAAGCCTACCCGACCGCGTTTGAGAATGGCGTCGCGATCCCCCATCCTCGAAACCCCATTCCTGATGCCGTCGGCGAACCGCTGATCGCTTATGGACGCACACTGACCGGAATTCCATTTGGCGCGCAAAATGGTAGACTCACCGACATTTTCTTTCTGGTTATCTGCTCCGATGCATCAACTCACCTTTCCGTTCTGGCCAGACTGGGGCGAATGATGCAGTTGCCTGACTTTGTTGAGCAATTACGAGCGGCGACAACCCCTCACGAGACCAGACAAATCATCATTGAAGCAGAAGAGAAAATCGCCGAAAGCCAGACTTGAAACGATTCAAAGTCGGCGAAAGCAACCTGCCTTCTGCCACCAGAAATAACTGGTGTCCTGGTTCTCATCTCAATTCAGATCCAAAACTCGGCTTTCTCTGAACAGGAATCAAACCTAAGTTCGGTTTCCCCGGATACTACCAGTCTCTGTTTCCTTGAAAGCCAATCCTGCAGATTGTGATGATTCTGAAGATATTCGAGTTTCCATTGTTGACGAATGCTGGTTCAGCACAAAGAATGGCTTTCACTACCCGGTGCTGAACCGAAACAAGTGATCATCAACCCAGACATTATTTGTGGGTTGTTATTTCATGTAAAATAAACGATCCGGACTCCACATAAATATTTCAAAACGCACGAGTGAAACCAGAGTGCAATAGAGAACAGGCCCGATGAACACAGAACTTCCCGAAACACTTGACGTAATCGCCGTTGGTGCACACCCTGATGATGTCGAGATTGCCTGTGGAGGAACCTTGGCGAAACTCGTTCAACAGGGATATCGCGTGGGGATCATCGACCTGACTGATGGAGAACCAACGCCGCTGAGCCCGGGGCCGGAATTCCGATTGAAAGAAGCCCGAAATGCAGCCGATATCCTGGGAATTCATGTCCGTGAGACATTGGAACTGACCAATCGTCGGCTATTCGATAACTTTGAAAACCGGGTCGCTTTAGCCTCATTGTTTCGTAAATATCGTCCCCAGGTTGTGCTGGGACTTGCCGGTAAAACTCCGATGGCTTCCCCTGATCACTGGCAAGCCATGCAGATCACTGATGCCGCTGTTTTTTACTCGCGACTGACAAAATGGAATGAACATTTTAACCATACGGAACCACACACCATCAAAAAACAGGTCTGGTTCCCCCTCGGTTTTGGATCATTGAATTATCCCGAAGGTAGTGGGCAGTTTGTGGTTGATATTTCAGATACACTCGAACAAAAGCTGGAATCGATTCGCGCTTATCAATCACAATTCCCCCCGGAGAAAAATCGGGTCTTCCGGCTTGTGGAAAGCCAGAACAGGCTCCTGGGCACCAGTGCCGGCTTTGAAGCGGGAGAACTCTTTATCTGCTCCACAACACTGGGAGTCAGAGATCTGGTCCAGACGGTTTGTCCCTGAAATTTATCTAAGACAATAAAAAACAAGTAGATACAGCATTTTTAAAATTTCCATCTACTGCAAAAGATGCTATGATGCTATGGAGAAAATGTTCTTTGATCTGATATTGGAAATGAAAGACATTGACCTCAATATGAATTATTATCGGCGCAAAACAGGCTAATTAATGGTTGCAATTCGTTACGGCAAAGTCAGCATTACCGGAAATTTCCGTGAAAATAATGAGGACAATTATTACGTTGATTCCACCAGTAAATACTTTCTGGTTGCAGATGGTATGGGGGGGCAATGCGCGGGTGAAAAAGCCAGCCAGCTTGCGATTGAACTGATTCCTCAAAAACTGGATGAGTTGATTCGCTTTGAAGACGCCAAAACAGATAACGTCATCCCTGCCATTGATGAGGCTGTCTCACATGCGAATGTCGAGATCATGGCGCTCGGCGAGCTAGACCCCAACTGTCGTAGTATGGGTACCACAATCGTTTTTGTGATCCTGGTCGGCGATAAATTTTTCATTGGGGGCGTCGGAGACAGCCGGGTTTATCTGTTAAGAAACAATAACCTGCACCAGCTGACTACAGATCATTCCCTGACTCAGGCATTGGTTGATGCCGGTACCATCACTGAGGAAGAGGCACTGACGCATCGTTACAAAAATGTTCTCTATCGCTATCTGGGTACCAAAGATGGTAGCGCAGGAACGCAAGCACGACAGCTGGAGCCTTCACCCCAAGATCGTATCATCCTCTGCTCCGATGGAGTCACCGACGGCATTCCCGATGAAAAGCTACAAGAACTTTTGGGGCAATCTGATGATCCACAGCAGACGGCCGAAGCGATTGTGAAAGCAGCACAAGAAGGAGGCTCCAAGGATAATATTACCTGTATCGTTTTATTTGTTGATTAACGATTAATGACTCTTCATCCTGAAGGCCATTCGAACCCACAATTTATCACAGGCTGTTGTTTTCAGTTTTTAATCTGGCTGCGCAATGCGATTACAAACTCTTATCCCTTTCCTGATAGCAGCCATCATCACCATCGGCCTGTTCTGGTTTTCACAGATCCCACTGGGAATTGACGGAGAATGGACGTGGGAACGCATCCCATTTGTAGGACCGGAAATAATTCCCGGCTGGATTGTGGCCGGGATTGCATTCAGCGTTTACCTGTTAGCAGTTTTGCTGGGCCTCTCACGGGTCAAATACGCAAATCGCTTTGAACTATCGATCTGGCTGTCTATGCTGGCTGCCTCTAGCATCATCTGGTCCCTCCTGCTGCAGGACAGTCCCCCGGGCGAATACCGACTGGCAAAAGCCCCCTTCGTACTGTTTTACAAAGGTTCCTCAGGTTATTTTACCGAAGCACAATCAGGGATTCCTGATCTGAAACGGTATCTGGCAGATTATGAAACCAAAATGAAACAAGGGGATGTGCTGCATGAAGGGACTCACCCGCCCGGACTGCCGCTGTTCTACAGGACGTTGATTCAACTTTGTGATTCTGCTCCTGGGTTACAATCGCTGCTGCTTCAAACCCAACCTGCTTCGTTTCAAGAAGCAACCGACATCATCGCGAATTTTACAGCCTCAGCAGAAAACGCTTTAACCGAACGCGACAGTGCCGTTCTCTGGCTGGCCACTTTAATCACACTTGTCATGTCTGCACTGACAGTGATCCCGTTGTTTTTGTTATCACGCGAATTTTCTTCACGCGAAGTCAGTTGGCAAGTCGCCGCATTCTGGCCGCTGATTCCGGCGGCGTTGATCTTTCAACCGAAATCAGACGCCCTCTATTCCGTCATCGCAATTTTGTTTCTCTACCTCTGGGTTGTTGCCTGGCGCCGCAATTCAAAACTGTGTTTTCTACTGGCAGGATTTTTACTCTGGAACGGGTTCTGCCTGTCGCTGGCTTTTCTTCCCGTCGCGCTCTGCGCTGCTTTATTTTCTGTTTTAGAAACCTGGCAGCTTCGCAATGACAGCAGTCTACCCACTCCCGCCTGGAAACACTTTCTGGCAGCAACCGTCTGTGGGCTTTTGGGACTGTTGATTCCTACAATCCTGCTGGGAATCTTTTACGATATCAACCTGCTTCAGGTCTGGCGTTTCAATCTGCAAAACCATGCCGGTTTTTATCTACAATATCCCCGTACCTACTGGAAGTGGTTGTTGGTGAATCCAATTGAAATTAGCCTGGCTCTGGGACTGCCTCTCTTCTGGTTGGCAGGGAAATCGTTCTGTAGTCGAAAACAATCATCCACTAACCGGGAAGGGCTGCCTTTTCATTCCGGGTACTCAAGTCTGTCACTCTCCTGCGTGATTGTTCTTGGTCTGTTATGGCTCTCGGGAAAAAATATGGGAGAAGCCGCCCGCCTCTGGCTCATCTTTCTTCCCTGGTTCCTGATCATGACGATTCCGTACTGGCAAACGATTCAAGTCGAAGCAGCATTCAATGATTCCCACCCGCCTTCGTTCCTGAAACAACAATCAACCTGGATCGTGACATTGGTCGCTCAGGCAATTGTCTGCGTCGCCACTGTCAGCCGGATTACCGGTTTTCATTTCCCCTCTGGATAATCCTTTACGTTCTGAAACCAGCTAAAGAAGAATCTCGGGGGCTCTCAACCAGTCTGTGAGATCGCCAGTATATTCGACACAATCCTGATATTCGTAATTCCCGACGCCAGGGTAGGCAGGGCCGTTCGCATGAGTCGATAGAGAACTAAAGCGCGTATCACAAAGCCGTTGCAGGCTGGAACAAATATTTGTTCGCTTTCATCGCTCCTAAAACGCGATAAAGTACCAGAGCCGGAACAAGAGCGCGGTATACTTGATGTACAATCAAGACCATGATCTGAAACTCAAGAGAATTCGCACGTAGGTTTCTGGATTCCTTCTATGACCGTCCTTAATAGCATCTCATCCCGAACCATTCATTCTGCGATCGGCTGCTATCTGTGTTGCCTGATGTCGGTCTTGCTTGTTGGGTGTTCCGAAAATTCGCTGGACTACACTGAACTCAAACAGATCAATGAAAAGGTGACTGAAAGCGAACTGAAGAAATATCTCAAAGTCATCAAGCTGTTACCACAAAATAAAATCCCAACGTTCCCATCCGTGTATGCTCCGGCTCCTGCCTGGAGTCATATTCGCTCCCTGCCTATCGAGGACCTGGTCAATAGTGAGCAGAACAATCTGTCGCAGCTATGGGACATTCAACGGATAAGTGATCACTTTGGGATTCGAAATCGGACCTTAAAAAAAGCGCTTCACCGCAGGGACATGTCCAAGGACCAGTTCATCAGCTTTACGCTGGCTCTGGGACTCGCTGCCGGCCGAACCCAACTCCGGCCGGATCAAAATCTGGAAGAAATCATCCAGAAAGGTGAGAAAATCATTCATCAACTGCAACTGGACAAACGGCCCTTTTCTTCACTTTCTCTGGAAGAGAAGCATCGTACTTTACACGAAGCAATGTGGATCGCCCGGGTCAATCGTGCTAAACAATTGATTCAGGTTCCTCCAGAAAATATTAATCTGGTGAAAAACAACTGGGACGAACTGAAAGAAGTTTTGCCTCCTGAGTTTCTGAAAAATCCGCTGGGTGATCTGTCGGATACGCTAGAAGAACGTGGCATCCCCTTCACAATCAACGAAGAAGAAGATTCCGATGATTTACTGGAGTGGACGTCAATGAATGCCATTATTGGGACGGATGAACCAGATTCCAAACCGGAAAAGATCCGCTGATTCTGAGAGAATCCAAGAGAAATTGACTCTCCTTACTGAGCTGATGCCACATCAGGTCGAAGTTTTTGTGCTTCATTCAAATACACATGCACGACTTCAGATTGCTTCTGGTCCGTATTCACATGAATCATCACTCGGATGCAGCGTGGCATCGCCCCTTTGACTGCAATTTCTGACGCGCAGATCAAGGGAACCGACTTCATACCTAGGTCACGGGCCGCTTCAGCAGGAAACGCCGAAACCAAATCGGGAGTCGTCGTAAAGAAAACAGATACAATATCTTCGTAGTTCTCAATTTGATTTGCTTTAAGAAGTTGCTCAAGTAACTCACGCGTTGCAGATAAGACTTCTGCAGAATCATCCTGAGCGACCGTTGTTGCACCACGAATTCCACGTACCGACATCACAATTACCATGCATTTAAAAGTTGATTATCCGCCCGGTTATCGGCCCAAAAGTAGACAATGCGATCTTGATAACCAGATAAGGCTGCCTTCAGCCAAAACCACATCCTAACTAATTCTTCGGCTGTTCGCTACCAGTCGCATTCCTGAATTCTAGACGGTCACAGGCTGGGCGGCAAAGTTTAACTACAATGATCATTACTACTTAACAAAATAGTAGCCCGAACAGGAACATTACCTGTTTTTAAAAATGGTCTTGCGTTACTTTTGCTTTATCAAGTAAAAAACAACCTTATCAGCGAATCGGGGGGGCCAGTAATCACAATAACCACCAGGATGGTGTGTTTGTCTTCCTCTGATGTCTGTCTGACAATCGAACTTGAAAACGTGCATCTTTCGGAAAGGACTCCTTGATGTCGACGACTGTTGAATGCATCGCGCAAGAGCTGAATTGCCCCGCCAAAGGCAATCAAAGGCTGGAAATCCATGGCGCTGAATCTGTTTTGAAAGCAGGTCCCCATGACATTACTTTTGTTGGCGATGAACTCAATCTGAAACGACTGAAATCAAGTAACGCGGGTGCCGTGATTGTTGAGAAACGATTGGAAGAATCGTTTCAGAAGGCATATGAAACAGCCCCATTTACATCCCTGACTGTGGAAGATGCACAAGCGGCGTTTATTAAAATTTTCCAGAAACTGCGTCCCCAGCGTTCACTTCCCGATGTGGGAATTTCTCCCCAGGCCGACATCAGTGATCAGGCTACCATCGGCGAAAACTGTCATATCTACCCTCGGGTCACTATTCGTCCCGGAGTCCAAATTGGAAACAACTGCCGGATTTATCCTGGTGCTTATATTGGTGATGACTGCGTGCTGGGCGATGATGTTACCATTCACGCGAATGCGGTTTTATACCCCGATGTCAAGATTGCCAACCGCGCTCTGATCCATGCATCTGCTGTTCTGGGCTGCGATGGTTTTGGATATCGTTTCGAACAGGGACGGTTTATCAAAATCCCTCATCTGGGAAGTGTGCGAATTGAAGACGACGTTGAGATTGGTGCAGGCACAACCATTGATCGCGGCATGATTGGCGCCACTGTGATCGGTGAAGGAACGAAGATTGATAATCAGGTTATGATTGCGCACAACTGTGAAATTGGAAAACACAATGCCTTCGCGTCACAAGTGGGCTTCGCTGGTTCCATCACCACTGGCGACTATGTCCGCTGTGCGGGACAGGTCGGCATCGCAGACCATGTGCATGTTGGAGATCAGGCGACGTTGGGCGCACGGGCCGGCGTTCATCGTGATATTCCCCCCGGAGAAGTGCATATCGGCACCCCTGCCGCGCCCGAAAAAGAACAACGAAAAATTGTGATGTCCATTCGAAAAGTTCCGGAAATGCGGAAACAGATTCGTGAATTGGAAAATCACATCAAAGAACTGACTCAACGGTTTGAAGAACTGAAAACAGACCAGACCAATGATGAAACAGCGCTAACCTGATTTTACTTCCTGTCATTTATGAGAGCGAAACTCTGTAGTTATCAATGAAAGCATTGCAAACGACCAATAAGAATTCTCAACGACAAATCGGGTTGTTAGCCGGAGCCGGCCGCTTCCCGATTGTATTCGCGGAACAAGCGCGGCAGCAGGGATATTCCGTCTGCTGCCTGGGTATCTTTGGCATGGCAAGTGAAGAATTGTTGGATGTCTGTGATACATTCCACTGGATTCCCCTGGCACGCATCGGCAGAGCGATCAAACTATTTCAGCGCGAACATGTCAATCGGATCGTGATGGCCGGCAAAATTGAGAAGACCGTCTTATTCAGCCCGTTTCGAATTTTTAAGTTATTACCAGATTTTCGCACGTTGCATATGTGGTATCGCTACGCAAAAAAAGACCGAAAAGATGATACTCTGTTACTGGCTGTCATCAAAGAATTTGAGCGTGACAATCTGTTTTTTGAATCTGCCCTGGATTATTGCCCGGAGTTACTCGTGAAACATGGATTCCTGACCAAAAGACGTCCCAGTCAATCTCAATGGGAAGATATCAAAATGGGCTGGGATATTGCCAAACAGATGGGGCAACTGGATATCGGACAAAGTATCGTCATTAATGATAAAGCCGTCATCGCTGTCGAAGCGATCGAAGGCACTGATCGAGCCATCCAGCGCGCCGGCCAACTCTGCAAACGGGGTGGATTTACAGTCGTCAAAGTCGCGAAACCACAACAGGACCGCCGTTTTGATGTCCCCACCGTTGGAATCAAAACGCTGCAAACCATGCACGAAGCCGGAGGTCGCGTTCTGGCCATCGAAAGCAATCAGACGATTATGATCGACCAGCAGGAAGTGGCTGACCTGGCGGACAAACTGGGAATTGCGATCGTCTCCCTCAACGAAGAAGAACTGACATTACAACTTGCCAGTTAAACAGGACCGTTCGGAACATTTACTCCGACGCCAGTTTCATTTCGCTGCCACTATCTGAATCGAGTCGGTCTTCTTCTACGTCAAGCTCAAGGTTGAATGCGGTCAGCATTTCTGTTCTCTGATTTGCTTCAGGCACTTCTTCGTCTTCTTCTTTAGGGTCCCCCGACAATTCGACCTCAAATTTCATGGAAGCAAGAGAGAGTTCATCACCCGGTAACAAGGCACCTCGAGTAATTTTCTGGCCATTCACGCGAGTTCCATTGGTACTGCAGAGATCGCGAACAAACAGCAGGCCATCAGTTTTGATAATCACACAGTGAATCTTAGAGATACTGTTCTTGTCGATCTGAATATCACACAAGTCTGATTTTCGCCCGACAACAGAAACATCCCTGGTAATCTCAATGGGCTGGCCTCCATTCACCGGAATCAATCGCGCTATCATGGGTGCAGCCTGTAACAAGACATAAATACACGTAAGTAATTACTCATAGGAAGTTTATTGTGATTCTGAGAAATGAGCAAAGTCAAAGGGAATTTTGAGTCCTTCAGTTCATGTTATCACAGCTTCAGGCAATTTCCATGCTAAATCATTCAGATCGAATTAAACGGTGCTTCTGGGCTCAGTTTCGGTCAGGTTAACGCCGGATTCTGACGAAATTACAGGCCCTTCAACTCGATTATCGTCAGTCGCTTGACGGTGAGACGGAGCAATGGTAGTGTCCCTAGTAAATATGCTGCAAACCGATGGCTTAACGTACAGGATTTCTGCCGCAATCTGTGAAATAGACCGGCTACCAGAAATACTGCAGGAACCGAAGTCAAATCGGGTCAACGGGATATCAACCGCCAGATACAAACTGTCTTCTTGAAGACAAACAGCAGTTGGTAAGTTCTTTACCAGCAGCCGCGAGTTCCGAAAATAAGCATGAGAGTGGGTTGAAATTCAGCCCCGCATCTTAACAGGGAAGCATTAAGCTTCTCAAAACAATAGATATGTACTGGTTAGCAACCGGTTTCTTTGCGTGAAGGAACCGAAGGTCTAATCGATTAACATTAAGAGGATTTAAGTATGTCAGGTCAAAAGTATGTGTACTTCTTCGGTGCTGGAAAAGCAGATGGCGACGCCACAATGCGCAATACCCTCGGGGGTAAAGGAGCGAACCTGGCAGAAATGATTAATATCGGCCTTCCTGTACCAGCCGGTTTCACCTTGAACACAGAAGTCTGCATCCACTACAGCAAGACCAAGGGGGAATACCCGGAAGGTGTTGAGGCACAGGTCGAAGAAGCATTGGCCAAAGTAGAAGAAGCCATGGGCGCCAAATTCGGCTGTGACACCAACCCGTTGCTCGTCTCCTGCCGTTCCGGAGCACGTGAATCAATGCCCGGTATGATGGATACCGTCTTGAACATCGGCCTGAATGACACGACTGTCCAGGCATTGGCCAAGCAGTCCGGCAATGAAGCATTCGCGTGGGACAGCTACCGTCGCTTCGTGCAGATGTATGGCGAAGTCGTCATGGGCATGAAAGGCGCCGATGAAGATCCGTTCGAGCATGCTCTGGAAGCCAAGCGAGAAGCAGCTGGAGTTCAATATGACTCTGAACTGAATGCCGAACAGTTAAAGGAACTGGTCGCAGAATTCAAAACACTAATCAAAGAAGGAACTGGAAAGGACTTTCCCACCGATCCCAAACAGCAGATCTGGGGCGCCATCGGCGCTGTCTTCAGCAGTTGGGATAATGACCGTGCTGTTGTTTACCGACGTGATTACGGTATTCCTCACGAATGGGGTACTGCCTGTAACGTACAGGCGATGGTCTACGGAAACCTGGGAGACGACTGTGCCACCGGCGTTGGTCTGACCCGAAACTGCTCGACCGGAGAACCCGGATTCTGTGGTGACTACCTGATCAACGCTCAGGGAGAAGACGTGGTTGCAGGGATTCGTACTCCCAAGCAAATCGAATCCACTTTGAGCACCGACATGCCTGATGGCTACAAGCAGCTTGATGACATCGGTCGTAAGCTGGAACAGCATTACAAAGACGTACAGGATATCGAATTCACTATCCAGCGTGGCAAAGTCTGGATGCTGCAGACACGAAATGCAAAACGAACCGGCTTCGCAGCTGTTCGTATTGCCGTCGATATGGTCAACGAAGGTCTGGTCAGCAAGGAACAGGCCATTACCAAACGCCGTATTCCTGCAGACGACTTGAACCAGTTGCTGCAACCAATTTTCGATCCCGCTGAAAAAGAAAAAGCCGCCAAAGAAGGCAATCTACTTACCAAGGGGATCAACGCCGGTCCTGGTGCTGCCTGCGGACACATCTGTTTTAGTGCAGAAGAAGCAGAAGCCATTTACAACCGTGACAATTCGGCAGAACTGGTTCTCGTTCGTCGCGAAACCAGCCCTGAAGACTTGCGAGGGATGCGTGTTTCCAAAGGGATTCTGACCGCCCTGGGTGGTGCCAGCTCACACGCGGCACTCGTTAGCCGCCAGATGGGTAAAGCCTGTATCGTCGGTGCATCAGAACTGAAAATCGACTCGGTCGCTGGAACGATTACAGCCGGCGACAAAGTTCTCAAAAACGGGGACTGGATCAGCATCGATGGTTTCACCGGAGAAGTCTTCGCCGGTAAAGTGGAAACGAAACCAAGTGAAATTGTTGAAGTGCTGATTTCAAAAACCATGAAACCGGAAGATTCAGAAACCTACCAGCGCTATGAGCAGCTGATGAGCTGGGTTGATGATATCCGCAAATTGAAAGTTCGTACAAATGCTGACCAGCCCGATCAGGCAGCAGAGGCAATTTCCTTCGGTGCCGAAGGAATCGGACTTTGTCGAACCGAACACATGTTCTTCCATCATCTGGCTGAAATTCGTGAAATGATTGCCGCCGGTGATGTTGAATCTCGGACAAAAGCAGTCAACAAACTGCTCCCATTCCAACGGGAAGACTTCTCAGGAATCTTCCGCGCCATGAATGGCCTGCCAGTCACGATTCGTCTGTTAGACCCACCATTGCATGAGTTCCTGTCAGATCGTCACTTGGAAGAAAACCCCACACTGGGTGAGGAACTGGCCAATGAACTGGGTGTAACGGTTGATTTTATTCGTCGTCGTGTCGAAGAACTGCATGAGCTGAACCCAATGCTTGGTCACCGTGGATGTCGTCTGGGTATTGTGTATCCGGAAATCACCGCGATGCAGGCACGTGCTATTATGGAAGCCGCATGTGACGTTCAAAAAGAAGGCATCGACGTCTATCCCGAAATCATGGTTCCTCTGGCTGGATTCAAAACAGAATTTGACAACCAGGCAAATATCATTCGTGCCGAAGCGGAAAAAGTGCTCGAAGAGAAAGGCGTCAAAGTCGATTACCTGGTCGGAACCATGGTGGAACTTCCCCGTGCTGCGATCTGTGCTGATCAGATTGCCGAAACCGCTGAGTTCTTCAGTTTCGGTACTAATGACCTGACTCAGACCACTCTCGGAATGAGCCGTGATGACTACGGTACTTTCATCGGCCATTACCGTGAAAACGACATCATTCCATCCGATCCATTCCAGACCATCGATCAGGATGGGGTTGGACGTCTCATGCAGACAGGTGTCGAACGGGGACGAAGCACTCGCTCCGGTCTTAAAATCGGGATTTGTGGTGAACACGGTGGTGATCCTGCCAGTGTGATCTTCTGCCACGAATTGGGACTGGATTACGTGAGCTGCTCTCCCTTCCGCGTGCCAATCGCACGTCTGTCGGCTGCTCAAGCCGTTCTGGAAGAAAAAGCATAAGAACATTGATATTCAATACTTAAAGACAGGGAGAGGCTCTTTAATGTCTCTCCCTGTCTCTTTTTGCTGTTCATCGCAAACTGTATTGTTTAAAATGAATGCGTAATTAATCAACGAGTTTTCGGAATTTAACCAAAAATCCTCTTCCCCCCAAGACGATACAACGATAAGATTCTACGCTCACACCTGACGCTCAGATTGTCTACTTGCGAAATGTCAGTGATCCCTTGTTTATTAAACCTGCCGGGTCAGCCATCACAACAGTAGCGTGATGCGATTTTGCAGGGCCTACCTCCCTGTGAAAGCTTGAGTGTTTCTTCTCAAAAAGTTCCGAAAAGTATAGAGCTCTTTAACAAGGTCGGTACGTTGCCGTCCGTTTTGTATCCATAACATGTTATCCTAAGTAAACGTGCATCAAAGCCATGAAAAATCTGGACAAGTATCGAAACATTGGAATTTCGGCTCATATCGACTCTGGTAAAACCACTCTTACCGAGCGTGTTCTGTATTACTCAGGACGTATTCACAAAGTACGTGAAGTTCGGGGCGGCGATGGTGGCGCTACGATGGATAGTATGGACCTGGAACGTGAACGAGGTATTACGATCGCCTCTGCTGCAACTCAGGTAGCCTGGAAAGATACAACCATCAACATTATTGATACGCCGGGCCACGTTGACTTCACAGTAGAAGTCGAACGTAGTTTACGCGTACTCGATGGTGCGGTTCTGGTACTCTGCTCTGTGGGTGGTGTACAAAGTCAGTCATTGACTGTAGACCGTCAGATGAAACGCTACGGTGTCCCCCGTATCGCGTTCATCAACAAGATGGACCGTACCGGTGCTGATTCCGCCAGCGTTATCAAACAGATCGAAGAGAAACTGCATGTTGTGCCTCTGCCACTGCAGATTCCCATGGGTGAAGGTGCGGATTTCGAAGGTGTCGTAGACTTGGTCACAATGCAGGCAGTCACCTACGAAGGCGAACAAGGTGAAGACGAAGTCTTCGGCGAAATTCCAGAGCAATTCAAAGCGGCTGCCGAAGAAGCGCGTGCTGCGATGCTGGAAACGCTCTCTATGTTCAGCGATGACCTGATGGTTGCTCTGCTGGAAGAAGCAGACGTTTCTGTTGACGAGATTTACAAAGTTATCCGTGACGCCACACTGTCTCATGAAATCACCCCCGTGATGATGGGAACAGCGTTCAAAAATAAAGGGGTTCAGACTCTGCTCGACGCAGTGGTGCGATTCCTGCCCAGCCCACTTGACCGGGAAATCTCCGCCATCGACCTGGATGCGCAACAGCAAGCAATCAAAGATGGTGCAGAAGATACCGATAGTGAATCATTTCGTACCGAACTGTCTCACTCTTCGGACAAGCCACTGGTTGCGATGGCATTTAAGATTGTCGATGAAACATTCGGCCAATTGACTTATATGCGTATCTATCAGGGCAAGATCGAAAAAGGTCAAAGCTATGTCAATACCCGAACCGGGAACTCCACCCGCTTCGGCCGATTGGTACGTATGCACGCTGACAGCCGCGAAGACGTCGATTGCGGTGAAGCCGGCGACATCATTGCTGCTGTCGGAATGGAATGTGCCTCTGGTGATACCTTCTGTAGCGATGGCGTGAACTATGCTCTGGAAAGTATCTTTGTTCCCGAACCTGTGATTCGTCTTTCGATCGAACCACTCGATCGGGATGGTGCAGACCGTCTGGCCAAAGCCATTCAACGTTTCAATCGTGAAGACCCCACCTTCCATGTGATGACTGATGAAGAAACCAATCAGACCATCATCGCAGGCATGGGTCAGTTGCACCTCGATGTTTATATCGAGCGTATCAAACGTGAATACAAAGTAGAATGTATCGTGGGTGAACCGCGTGTTGCTTATCGCGAAACACCAACCATCCCTGTCGAATACAATCACAAGCACAAAAAGCAGACTGGTGGTTCCGGTCAGTACGCTCACGTGGTTGGTACCATTGAACCAATGCCTGTTGAGAATGACAGTGAAACCTATGAATTCGTAAACAACATCAGCCAGGGACGCATTCCTCGCGAATACATCCCTGCCGTTGATAAAGGTTTCCAACGGGCTCTGGTAAAAGGTCCGCTTTGTGAGTGTGAAGTCGTCGGTGTCAAAGCGACCCTGTCTGATGGTAGCTACCACGATGTTGACTCCTCGGAAATGGCCTTCAACGTTGCTGGATTCAACTGTATGCGAGACGCATTGAAGAAAGCTAACATGGCCTTACTGGAGCCCATCATGAAACTGGAAGTCGAAGTGCCTGAAGAATATCAGGGCCCCGTTTCCGGTCATATTGCACAAAAGCGAGGCGTGATCAATACTTCTGAAACCCGAATGGGTACCAGTATCTTCATCGCAGAAGTACCGCTGGCAAGCATGTTTGACTATGCCAACGAACTGCGTTCGATGACACAGGGTAAAGGTGGGTTCAGCATGGAATTCTCCCGTTATGCCCAGGTGCCCCGCAATATTCAGGAAGAAGTGGTGGCCCGCCGCCTGAAAGAAAAAGAAGAACGTATGGCAACTGCCTAGTTCAATAAGAAAAGCAAAAAGCCCCGTTTTACGAAACGGGGCTTTTTTGTTGCGCCAACTCAGCTTCGGTTTCCAGGATTGGTTCCATCAACTCACGAATCTCTGCTTCCTGCTCGGAAGTCAAAGTCCGTTGCGGTGGTCGAGGAGGACCAAAGTCGGCCCCTGTTAAACTGATTGCATACTTTAACATGCTGATATTGAAACTGTCCCCTGCCCTGGCCCGATAGTCTTCAATCGGCAGAATCTGGTGTTGAATCCGCATCCCTTCTGCGTGAGCGCCAGAGGCAAAAGCGGCATGCATCGCCAGTGACAAATGCGGGCAGACGTTACCTGCACCACTGGTAAATCCACCAGATCCAGCCAGCATATAATAAGGGGCAAAGCGTTCTGCCGAACCACAGATCCACTCCAGACCATGTTTGTCTGCACTCACCGTTGTCCGGAACTGATGCATCTGGTTCACTGAATACTTGACCCCGACCGACCGCTCGTCAGAGGCTAATTCCAACAGCAGTGCGTCAGTGGGAATCTCCGCTTTTTTGTAGAACAGTGTCGGGCAATTGGCGGCATCCATCACACTCAGATAATATTCTTCTGCCCCCCGATCGCTCATATAGGGGTGCGCGAACGGCATGAACATGATGCCTGTGGCACCTGCTTCGATACAATCGACTGCAGTCTGACGAGCGATACCCACCTGATACCCGATGGGGGCAAAAATCAACGTGTCCGGCCCCGTGACTTCGCGTGTCACTCTCACAAGTTCCACAATCTCTTCTGGACGCAGACTATGAAATTCACTCGTACCAGCCCCCGGCAGATAAACACGCATCCCGGCTTCATACAATTTAGCTGTATGCGCCGCCTGTGCATCCAAATTGAGTTGATCGTTCTCATTAAACGCGGTCAGGGGCACGATATGAACGGTTTGCAGTTGTTGTCGCTCGATAGAAGGGCTCATAAATCAATTCCTGTTACCTGGGCAGATCAAGTTGCCGGAGACTTCATTTCTCCGAGACCATCCTGCAAAATTAAAAACTCCCAGTAGAAGCAGAGCAGAATAATTAAGACTCTTTACATACTGTTGTACGCAGTTTTCTGCTAACCATCAATCAAACCGAGTCACATGAGTCAAAATAATCAACAACTCGAACACTGGATCTACCTCGCGTGCCTGATGGAAGCGACTGCCAAAAAGCCAGGAAACGTACACCCTGAAGCGGCTTTTCCAGACTTAACCTATTCAGATTTTTTGAAATCGGCTGCTGTGATTGCTCCGATTCTGGCTCACGCGACGCCAGACACGATTGGCCCCATCATCAAGGAATGCATCAGCGAAACCCAGAAAGTCATCCCGAGTAATTCGAATCTCGGCATGGTGCTTCTACTAACGCCGCTGGCAGCAGTCTCCCAGGAACAGACCATCGCTGCCGGGATTGACTCGGTACTGGATCAATTGACCATTCAGGACTCCAGAGAAGTTTATGAAGCAATCCGGATTGCCAAACCAGGAGGCTTGGGGAAAACCGAATCGGAAGACGTCGCGACGGAACCAACGGGCACACTCCGCGACGTCATGTGCCTGGCGGCGAACCGCGATTTAGTCGCCAGGGAATTCGCACATGCGTTTCGCATCACACTGGAGCTGGCTGTACCGGCCCTGCAAGAGCTCTGGAACCAAGGTGCTGACTGGGGAGAAGCCGTCATTCGCTTACAACTTCGGCTGATGTCAGAGTTTCCGGATACTCTGATCGCACGTAAATGTGGTCTGGAGGAAGCAGCGGAATCTGCTGCACGTGCGAGAACCGTATTAGAGGCTGAGGACTACACAGCGAGCCTTTCACAATTCGATGCGTGGTTGCGCCAGAACGGCAATCAGCGCAATCCCGGTACCACCGCCGACTTGATTGTGGCAGCTTTGTTTGTTGCGCTGCGGGATGGTTTTATTCCAACGCCGGAGCTCGATACAATAGTCAGACAAATTCCCTCGAAGATGAAACCAGACTTGAAAAACGAATACAAACAATGAATCAAGCCCCCCAATATAAAGTACGCGTCACTAAAGACCATCTGGTCTTTAGTGCGGCACACTTTATTACATTTAATGGCACTATTTGTGAACGACTGCACGGACATAACTGGCGGGTCGCCGCTGAATTGACAGGTCCATTGGATGAAAATGGTTACGTCTTTGATTTCATTGCCTTAAGAGATCAATTACAAAAAACCGTGGATGCGCTCGATCATCGTGTCTTACTGCCTACTCATCACCCTATGATTCAGGTCATCGAAGAGAACAACGAAGTCCAGGCAACGTTTGAAGACCGACGCTGGGTTTTCCCCAGAGAAGATTGTATTCTGCTACCTGTTGCAAATACGACTGCTGAATTAATTGCGCATTGGATTGGCCAGCAACTGCTGACTGTGATAGGATCGCATGAATCCAGCCAGATCGATCTCGTACAGATTGAAGTGGAAGAAAACTTCGGGCAATGGGCCATCTGCCATTTGAAAGTCCCTTAAGCCTGAAACTTTATCTTTCAAACAACAATACAAACCTGTCTCACTGCCAAGGAATTCACTCATGCCAGCAAACTCTGCATGGATCATAGATATCACTGAAGAAAACTTCGAAACAGAAGTGATTAAGCAATCGGAACAAACACCGATTGTGATTGATTTCTGGGCTCCCTGGTGTGGTCCCTGCCAGCAGCTGGCTCCTCTGCTGGAAAAAATGGTTGAAGAGTTCCAAGGAAAAATTCGTCTGGCCAAAATTAATATTGATGAACAACAAGGGTTAGCAGCTGCATTCCAAGTGCAATCCATTCCTACAGTGGTTGCCTTCTTGAACGGTCAACCCGTTGATCACTTCCAAGGTATCTTGCCTGAAGAATCACTGCGAGAATGGATTACGCGACTTGTTCCTTCGCCCGTAGAAATGTTACTTCAGGAAGGACAAATTCTGGAAGAATCAGATCCTGCCGCGGCTGAAGCCAAATATCGTGAGGCTGCAGACCTGGATCCTCAAAATGACGTGATCAAATTACGAATGGGAGCCGTCCTGGCCAAACAGTCCCGATTTGACGAATGCTCCCAGATCATTCAGGAACTGGAAAAACGGGGATTTCTAGAACCAGAGGCAGAACAACTCAAATCTCAACTGGAACTGCAAGCAGCAGCGGATGAAGCCGGTGGAGCCGAAGCTGCCCGAGCTGCACTGGAAGCTGATCCGGAAAACCCTGATCTAAAAATTGCATTGGCCGATGCACTGGCTATTTCAAACAAACACGAGGAAGCGCTCGAAATTTGCCTGTCGATTATCGAACAGGACAAAGCGGGAGCTGGGGTGGAAGCCAAAGCGACGATGCTTCGCATCTTTGACTTGTTAGGCCCTCAGTCTGCTTTGACGAGTACCTACCGCAGGAAGCTGGCAACCCTATTATATTAAAGCACCTTTATTGCCCTGCGGATCTGGTTCCTGCAGGAGAACCTGCAATCGGCACACCAAACGGCAGCGGACGTCCGGCAACCTGATATCCCAGAGAATGCGCATGTTTCTGTAAACTGCGATACAACTCGAAGCTGTCAGGGTAAACCCAGAAAGTGAGTGTAGAACCGGATCCGATATCCGTTAATGCACGATAAAAATGTGACTGAATCTGAAGCGCAGATTCCAGGTCCTCTCCGCTGACATCATCATTTCGATCAATCTCCCATTTGGTTACTCCCACTCGAAAACCTCCGCTCCCGCCATTTCTGAGTTGATCAATGGCTGAGAGCGCCTGGCGTTCGACAACGTAATTCATGGTGTAGCCACGAATGGGACCAACTTTGCCATGATGCTCTCGATACTTAGCTAGCCAGCTTCCTCGTTTCATTACCTGATCTTTCAAATCACCCAGTAATTCATTGATTGGCACATACGAGACACGATTCTCCGAGAGCAAAAAATGCCATTCCTTATCGGTTACCAGTTGACTGACGGGAGTTAAACGATGTTTGAGCTGTTTGACCTGCTCCTGTGGTGCGGACACCTTTCTAGCCTGAGCGACAACCCGCTCTAACTCTTTTTTGGTATCTTTTGTCTCTTTGACCAGCCCCAGCAATTGTTGGTAGTCTTTCTCCAAATGATCACTTTTTTGAGTAATTTGAGAAACCAGAGTTTGTACTTCACCATTCACTGCCTGTTTTTGCTGTAATAATTCCTGCGCTCCGACTTTCCGGTTTTGCATTACCTGATCGAGGCGGATCAACTCTGCTTCGAGCTTCTGCAATTCACTCAACAATTCTGGTGATGGATGCTGGTAAATTACTTTCGGTTTTTGAGGCTCCAGCCGTTTTGTTTCCTGCTGAGACAAGATTAAGGCAGGCGGCTCCTGCAGTGGTGGCTCTGGTTCAATTTTCGGAAGAAAGGCTTCCAGATCGGCGTCGATCACTTCCGGTTGAGGCGGGCTTGCTGGTTCATTCTCTGCAACGGTCACAGGAGCCTGGCTCATGCGGACACCGGCAATCACGATTAAAATAATCAGAATTCCAACGATGTTGGCAACGATATCCAGAAATGAATCCGAACCAAAACCGGTTTCTCCTTGAGGTGTGCGGCGGCTCATGTTACTGCCCCTTTCCGGACAAGGGTGAAGAAGAGACCGGCAAAGGATCCAGTGTGTATTTTGCCTCCGTCTGCAGCCCCATTTTCTGAGCTGAAGATTTCAACCGTTCGTAGTACTGATTACCACCGGGACTGATTGTAAACTGAATCGTAGGGACCCAGTAAAACCCTTTGGGAGCAGGCCCCCAGGATTCGACGTACTGATCCATCACCACAATCATCGACTGTAGCAACTGCTCCTGAGTGACTCCCTGATCGACTCGAATTGCCTTTTCGCCTCCGACCAGAATTTGATCCGCTCCAACCTGCACGGTAATTTCTCTTTCAAAGCCGATTCCGGAACGTGACTGAGCAGGCTGCCACCGACTGTTATTTGAGGATTCAATTGTGGAAGAAGCACCAGAGCGTCTATTGCGGTTGAGTGATAAGGTAGTGGCATTGCCTGCTCCGGAAGCGGATCTCCCGGGAGGAATCCGCTCCAGACGAGGTTGAGACGCTGCATTCTGGGACTGTTGATCCGAACGGCCTGTTCCGGCTTGTGATCCCTTTTTCAGGAAGGGGTTTTCGACCATTCCATTCTGTGAGGAATTCGGAGCTGTTCCACTTTCCTCTTGTCCTGTCCCATGTGGATCGCGCGCATTAGTAAATTGCTTCCCTTGGGCTGCATCTAATGGAACCAGATGTTGTTCGGCCATTTCTTTGAGCTGATCACGGCCGATCACTTTTGCCTGTTTCAAACTCGAATCACGCTCCCCGCTCCAACCTTTCGGTTCTTTCAAATCTGCCAGGTCATACACTTCGGCTCCCTGACGACTGCCGGGAAGACTTTTCAGTCCCGTCGTGCGCTGCCGTGATTCCTCTCTCCCAGCGCCTGCCCCTTGCCCGTATTTTTCTGACTCGTTGCTCCCCGTACCTTCTTTAGAAACAATATGCTTTTGATTGGCAACACTTCTCAGATGCTCCGCCCGTGCCATTTGCTGCCGAGGTGTTAAGACATCACTGAATCGCGATCCAGCGGAAGCATTTCCCGTGTTTCCCGTTGCCAACTGCCCCGATCCACGGCTTGCCCCAGTTCCCGTTCCGGCTTCTTCCTCAGGCTCGATCACGCGCACCGTTCCCGTTCGTGCATCAAACTGTAATCGACGTCCCCCCGGCCCAGGTTGACTGTTTTGACGGAGTTGCGAAACCAGATTTTTGCGTTCTCTTAAAACGCGATCTATGGCAGACTGACAAACCTGTTCTGCATTCGGATCTTTTTCAGGTAATGCGAAATCCCAGTCGGCATCAATCAATTCATAGCCGGAATCCAGATCCAGATTGTTCAACAATTTTCGTGCGACATAATACCCTACACTGCCGCTGGGGCGAACCAATATCAAAACATAGGGCTCCTGATCGGTACGTCCATCTTTTGTTTTCCAGTATTGAAACAAGGCCTGTGTTCCCGCTAAGAGCGGATTGTAGCCAGGTGTAAATTCCTTGAGATCATCCGGCGTTAATGTGATCCCTTCCGGTAGAAAGGTCAGCCCTTTATCTGTGCATTCGATTAAAATCGGTCGTTTGGCGGTGCCTGTCTGGCCATCATAAGTGATGATGGAATATTTGCTGCGTGCCGTCTGTTGTGATTGTTTTTTCTGCTGCAATGTTCGCAATTCTTCCTGAAGCAGCTCCGCCACGCGCAATTTCTGATCTTTCAACTGAACCATTTTCTGACTGAGCTCAGAATCTTTTTCCTGCAACGACTGAATCTGTTGTTTACTCTGATTCAAGACAGCTTCCGATTGACTCAATTCATTTTTCAAACGGATCAAATTCTGATTCTGTAATTTCAAAGCAGCGAGTTTCTTTGCTTTCTCGCGATTCAATGCGTTTAACCGTGCTTCCTTCTCCAATGCCAGATTAATGACTTTCGGCTCTGGTTCCGGAACAGGCTCCGGTTCCTGGACTTTGGTAATAATCGGGGCAGCCGGTTCCGGCTCGACGACCTCAGCAGCAAACAGGACCGGGGGATAGAGATCGTCTTCAACGACTTCTTCTACAACCACTTGCTGGACCTGCATGAGAGCTTGATGACGAATACGGCGTGTGGTGACGACCAGCAGGAAGATTAAGGCTCCCATAGCACAAATGAGAACCGCTAAGAATGGAAATAGCGATACCGAACGTGCTTCGCGACCTTGTCTGCTCATGAATCAAACCGGAATTATCACTTCGTTCAGAAAAAATACTTGAGAATCACAACATCCGCATTTCAATTTCAGGCAGCATTTCGGCTGGATCGTGCCGTCAACAAATGGACGGCTGCGCTTAAGCTGTGCAATGTTTCTTCAAAGGTTTCCGTTGCACGAATGGCATCCAGATTTTCCGCCAACCGTTTCTGCAAGCCCACCAGATGCTCTTCCTGCCCTACAATCTTCAATAGGTTTTCACTCTGTGAATTTAGAGCTTCAATCTGTAGCGATGACACTTCCGATGTGTCTTTTAACTGCTGATTCCATTGTCTGACTTCGCCGGCAATCTCTTTGGTTGCCTGCTCAATCTGTGAAGTCTGACGGGATTGTGCAGAGATGACATCCTGATGTACTTCATTCCAGATCTGAGCCAGATGCGTTGAGAAATGGCTGTTCGACTCTTTCTGTTGATCCTGCCAACGTGTCAGCATCAATTCAATCTGTTCTGTCGTCGATTGATAAGCGGTTAAGAATTCGTTTCGCAGTGATTCCAACTGGGATGAGTGACTCCCCAGTGTATTTGACATCCCTTCCTGCATGGAATCGTCAAAAGTGACCTGCTGCCGTTCCATCATCTCCGACCAGCGGCTGCGCAATCCTTCAAGATTTTGCTGCCAGAGCTCGGTCTGACGCTGAATCATCTCTTCGGTCCGCTGTACCAGTTGCTGTGCCGCTTCCACTTCTGCCGACTCAAGCGGACTGACAGAATTCTCAGACACACTCATACAGGATGCAATATTCTGAATCCCGAACAATTCGATCTGCTCAAGTTGTTTTTGCTCCATGCGTTCTACGATGAAGGTGGAGAAAACCAGAATCAAAGACAGCCCCAAAGCCAGAGCCGTCGTATCAAACGCGACGGCCAGACCGCCGGTCACTTCGGAAAGAGACGTATCCAACTGGTCAGGAGTCACGTTCGCAATGGCGATCGTAATCCCGATCACGGTCCCCAAAAACCCGATGATCGGGACGGCCCAGGTAATTGTGCGGATGAGTGAATAACTGGCATGCACCTGCTCGGCTGCCAGTTCGGCCAGATACTTTAAATGCTCATCGAGATCTTTGACTGAGTGACGGCTTTTCACATAGGAAACCGTGTCATGAAGTCTCTTGCCTAGATAAGTCTCGCCAATCCAGCCTGGCAACGATTGAACCTGATCGGAAAAAACGTCAATCCGATCATCCAGATTTTCAATTTCACCAATGGTCTCCCAGTCAATTTTCGTGTCTGTCAGAGACTTTTTCTGACTGAGCATGCCCATGCCCTTGACACCGATAATGGACATACCAATGAAAAACAGGGCCGCTGTTGCGTATTCAAGTGGGTGACTACAGAAATAACGATCAATCAACGATCGATACACGGGGAGATGTGGAATCAGGGCATAAAAGCCAAATGTAGCAGCAGCCCCCCAAAAAAGCGGAGACTTCAGAACTGCTTTCGACCAGTTTAATAAGTGATCTTCTTTTTCACTTTCCGGCAGTGATTCCAAGTGTTCCATCTGTCTGTTCACATCCTTTAAGGCACATTTATTCTGTCAATATTTCAAATCAGAATCTTGCATAGACTCTGAGACTTTTTTGAAAGCTGTCGCTGCTGAAATCGGCGAGAACTGCATCACCTAAGATGCTTTTGAACGAATCAGATAAATCCCTCGCCCATCGCCATTTACCAACGTCGGTTTTGATCCCTTTAACTGAAAGGAACACAATAAAAGCCCACTTGAGTCGTACGCACATTCGTTATAATCGTCATATTATGACAGTCGAGTTGAAGGAAACTTGCACAACGGATTGAGAAGAAGGAAGTAACCCAAAATACTCATGCGAACACCACCCAAAAGTAGTGATATGACCAGGGTACCGTTTACTATCGATTTAGCGATAAACTCCTTTGAAATTGGCAGTTAGAACCTATAGAAGGGATGGATTTTTGACGTCGGATCGCTAAAAAAAATAATTGATTCGGGGATTCAGCCCTTTGGGACTGTTCAAGGAGGAAATAGCCTGTTTAACTGCAGACGAGTCACATGATTCGCTTGTCTCTTTCTATTATCTGATTCAACCATCCACGTTTACTAATATGACTGCATCGCGAAATAAAAAATCGGACCAGGACACGCTTCCCACTGTTGATAAACACGTCACAAGGGAAATCCTGGGGTATCTAAACTTCTCTAATGGAAAACCAGATCCCAAATTTCGCTTGAACTGGAACCAGCTCTTTTCCGAATGGGAGCATCCACCGACCACACAAACGCTTGAACTGCTGTTAATTTCGCACTTAAAAGAATTGGAAGGAACTACAGGAGCTTTCCAGGAAATCAAGCAAGCTGAAAGTGTGATCCAGATTGCGTTTGAGGAATGTCTGCCACAATACAGGCAGCATCACCGAGACCTGCTGTTTCATGTCACTGAGCAGGAATTGATTCAGCCTTATTTTCTGGCAGTCCTGTTCGAAGCACTGCTGGAACAGGGAGGTCCCTGGGAGCCCACACAACAAGTCGTATCGGGAACGATCAACCGATTAAACGACTTCGTCGGCTTCCGTCCCGTGGCCGTTCTGGAAAATGGCCGCCAGATGCAGGTCTACCCGCATGAAAAATTCAGGCCCCTGCCTGTTTACTTTTGTGAGAGTGGTGTCGCTTCAGGCTCATATCAACGCTTAATCGAACAAACTATCAAGACGCTGCAAAATACACCCGATGACCTGCTGCACCAGGCTTACTTTAGCTTAGACAAGATGGATGAAATCGCCATTGACCTCCGTGCACACGATCATCTGCATCCTGTTAACAAGCGTACTAACTACATGTTCGGCGAGTGGGACCCACACGTCATCGACAACCAGGGATACTATCGCCGCTTTGTCATACGCCGATTAATTCTCGATTCGCTTTTGGCCTGGATTGATGAGAACGAAGATATCCCGCTTGAAGAACGTTTACAAGATGCTGCTGCGGTATTAAGTGGTACGATGTTAATGGCATCTTCCATCAGCGGTTGCGGCCCCGATACACACGCCAGTGATACCAGTTTAACCTCTCTCCTTCCCAGAGTCGCCCGACAGAGAGACGACTATTACAATCGTCTGCTGGCTTCCGCTACAGGGAAACGTGCCGAACGACTGCTCAAAGAAGCAAAACAGTCACAACAACCTTTCGGGCATATCCGCCATTATCTGAATCTACATCTGGCCCGCTATGGTGCACAACAGGTGCAGCATCGCCAGCTATCCCGCATTTATGCGCGGATGGGTTTCTCCGCCGCCGCCCGCTGTGAAGCGGCCGTCATCCCTTGTACTTCGGTGCGATTTGAATGTGAAATTCAATGGAGGATCACGATGGTCCACCTGCATCTGGAACGGTATGAGCTGGAACAGGCGTGGAAGCTAATTCCCGAAATAGAAGACCATCTGACGAGAGGCATTGAATGTGGCGCCTTGATAGATCCCTGGAACATTCTGGGATTTCAGGGGCTATTCCCGCTGTTTATTTCCCGCGAAGACAGCATCCCTGATCAACGCAGTGAAGTTCTGCTTGATCTAATGGAAGAAACTTTTTCCGCCTATTCGGCAACGCTCAGCGAAGCTGCTGCGCAGGGAAACAATCAATTGAAGCTGGAGATTTCCGACCGGTTCCAAAAACTGGCAGAGAAATGGGACCGCTACGCGACTACCACAGTGGAAGATCTACCACATGTGAATGGTCAGGATTCCTTTGAATCAGCCGCGCATGTTTCACAAATTTTGACCGAGTGGAAAAGCGGCGGAGAAGCCGTGGGAGATATCTCCTTCTGGCGACAACACGTTGATCGTTTTGAATCTGCCAAAGCCTATGCCCTCACCGTCGATGCTCTCCTCCAAAAACATGATCATGTGGCCGCCATCGGACTGATTATGCAGTGGCTCAGCCAGGTCGATCAGACTGGTCTGGAATCGGGACCGTATTCGATTCATGCCGTTCTATTGCAATGGATGCGCCAGCTGACTTCAAATGTCGATCCTGAAGCAATTCCTGCGAACAGCCACTCGATCCGTAAGATGTTCGACTACCTGGAAGCCAATGCTGCTGACTACTGGTCCGTGCCCAACTTTGACGCCGTGTTGCCGATCCCTGAAAAAGAAATTGAAGATCCGTTTGAAATTGATCCAGAAGAACCCGACGAAGAAGATTCTCTGTTCGATGCTGCTTATGAAAATGTGACGTTTCGTGACAGTGCCGACGATGGGATCCAAGGCGAGATGATGGACTCGGGATTCTCTCCCAGCAATACGGAAATCGAGTCGATCAATCGGCAGCTTGAACCGCGTCTCAAATTCTTGAATACGCTCTCACAACTCTGGCAATTGTCAGCGGCTTTTTTCTGCGAAACAAAATTCGTCTCTTCCGAGAATTCAGAAAAACCTGCTGTATTGAATGAGGAAACCCGGGAGTCCATCGCAGGTTGGATACAACATACCGAACACTTACAACAGGAATTGGTCGTTCTGTTGAACTCCATCTGGAACTACCAGATTCCCAAACCGAGTGGCGACCATGACTCGAACATCGAATACGATCTGCAACTCCAGACAAAATACTATTTAATGCACGCCATCATCATCACCACGGTCAATTGCCGTTCGGCGCGCTTAATGTTGGTGTCAACGTTGCCACAAACGGAAGCGGAATCCGAACTCTCAGAGAATGAAAGCCTGCTGGTTCCCATTTATCGCGGCGTCCTGACACGAGATGTCGAACTGATCAAACGAGAATTCCCCACGTTTCTAAGCAATATCGTGGAAACTCCACTCTTATACACTCCCATTGACCAGGGAGGTAAACCAAATGTTGTCTTAAAAGTCCGATCACTGCAAATGATTCTCCGTTTTCTGCTTTCACAACTTCCCAACCTGGGATTGCTGCGTGAAACCTGGCAACTGCTGAAAACAGCCTATCGCATGGAACGCAATTCACGTCCGGAAGGAATCGCCGTCAGTGAATTTGATCGGTTGTTCCGGACGGCTCTGCGAAGCACGCTCTCAGCGATTATCCGGTCATCGCATTCCTGGGAAACAGAACAGCTGGACGACGAGCAACTGATCAACATTGCTGAGCAGCTGGTTAATAAATATCGTGAACAGTGGCTCAAGCATAGTCGCACGATGAGACTTTCCAGTGCCGAAGCATTGAATCAGGATTTTGTCTGGCAGGAAGTAAAACAGTTCATTGAACTTTATGGAGCCGATCTGTTTCACGCACAATATCTGACACTCGGTAATCTGCGAACCATTCTGCACAATGGGATCGAACAATATCTGGATTATCTGGCAGAGTATCAGGACCCAGCCCACCCTATGGCGCTGCTGACCGACCTGGAAGATGGCAAAGTTGACATCGAAGAGGCAGTCACTAATCTTAAAGTCATTTTTGAATCCGTAATCGATAAATTCGATCGTTTTGTTGAATACAACAGCACAACCACCCAGTCAGACTATGGTGAAATGTTTTACTGCCTGCTTGATTTCCTGCGAATCGAAGCCGCCTATGAACGTGATGACTGGAAAATGGTTCCCTTATTGATCGCCCATAAGGTCCTCGCCCAACAGGACCGCAATGAATCGGCTCTCATCTGGGAGGCCGTTTTTGAAGCGACTTCTGAAGAGATGGCAAAAAAGCATCTCAAGAAATTGAAGCAGACGGAATCAAAATACAAAATCAATCTTCCATTGATCTCAGATCATTTGAACGAGCGATTTGTAAAACCCCTGGCGGTGAACCGCATGATGGCTCTGGTACCACGAGCCATGAAAGACGCTGCAAATGGGAATGAAGAGTCAGCCGCGTTTTCTATTCTGCAGGAAGAAATAGAGCGCTACCTGGCTTCGACCATTGGTTCCGGAATTGACATTCCAGACTGGATGCGCAATCTGGAAGACGAAATTGACCGTCTGGACGAAAAAGTAACTAGTGAGCAATACGATATCGAAACGCAAATCAAACTCTCACCGGTCCCCATGTCTCTGGACGACATCAAAAAACAATTGAAACAGTGGAACCAACCGCTCACGCGCAGTCGCAAAAAAAAGAAATAAGACGCAAACTATAAAAACTCAAAATCAGCCTGCAGAAGAAACAATATCTCCTGCAGGCGATTCTTATCAATTGCAGCCACAAATTATTCATTGGCTTTATTGAGTAACTCAATGATTTTTGCTTGTTCATTCGGTGGGATCATTTCATAGTGACTCAGTTCAATGTCGTAAGTTCCCCGTCCCCCCGTCAAACTGGAAAGGGTACGGGCATACGTCATGATTTCGGCCAGCGGAACCCGTGCCTGAATAATTTCGTAGCCGCCGGGAGAGACCTGCATCCCTTCCATGCGCCCTCTGCGACTGGAAAGATCACTGCTGATATCGCCAACATTTTCTTCAGGAATCAGGATCTCAATTTTGACAATCGGCTCCAGTAAAACGGGGCGCGATTTCTGAAACAGTTCAGAAAAGCACTTGCTGGCGGCAATTTTAAAGGCCGTCTCGTTACTGTCTACCGGATGATCTTTGCCGAAGTAAACTTCGCAAATGAGATCCTGCACCTGACAGCCTGCTACCACGCCCTGCTTCATCCGCTCGCGGACTCCTTTTTCGACAGCCGGGATAAATTGATTCGGAATCGAACCTCCCGAAATCCGATCCACAAATGCAAAATTGAGTTCGGGATCGTAATGATAAGACCTGAGATGATCAAAGTTTGCTTTTGTGAAATACTCTTCCGGATTCACATCCTGTGGCATTGGAGAGAGTCTGAGATGGACCTCAGCGAATTGTCCTGCGCCACCTGACTGCTTTTTATGTCGATAGCTGCCTTCTGTGCTTCCCATAATCGTTTCCCGATATGGCACCTTCGGTTGATGCGTGACGACTTCCACTTTATCTCGATGCAGCAGTCGTTCCTGTACGATCTTTAAATGCAGTTCACTCATCCCCTGCATGACCATCTCATGCGTTTCTTCATCATGAATCACATGGAAGGTCTGATCTTCTTCTTCAATTTTGTGAAGCGCGCCAGATATTTTCTGCTGGTCATTCTGACTTTTCGGCTCTACCGCCAGCCCGACCACTGGATGTGGAAATTTGATTTCCGGCAGTGAAAGTCCGTCACCGTTCACATCCGCGGCAAGCGTATCCCCCAGCTTCAGATCATCGACTTTTGCAACGGCAAAGATATCTCCAACTGTTACTTCATCTACGGGTTCCTGTTTCCCGCCTTGCACATCAAGTAGCTGATTCAATCGGACCGATTTTCCGGTACGTACATTCACAACCGAAGAATCTTTATTTAACTTACCGGAAAAGACCCTGAGATAATTCATTTTAGAAATAAAGGGATCGATACGGGTTTTAATGACTTGCGCGACAAACGGTTGGTCTGGTGAAGGATCCAGCATAACGGAACGCCCGTCTTTGGTCTGCTCCATGCGTTTAATATCTTGCGGGCACAATGTGTAGTTCGACATGGCTTCCATAAACTCGGCAACGCCAATACCCGTTTTGGCACTCATGAATAAGACGGGAATCAACGTACCCGCTGCCATAGCTTTAGGGATATTAGCCGACAATTCCTGAGCACTGAGCTCTTCTCCCTCAAAGAATCGCTCTAATAACGCTTCGTTCGATTCGACGATGGCTTCAATCAATTCCTGGCGTGTGCCTTCCGGGTCCCCTAAAACTCCCTCTTCGGATGCCTGTGCATTTTTCACAAGATCATGCACGGCTTTAAAATCGGCTCCCAATCCAACCGGCAGGTTAATTGGTATGCAGTGAGAACCGAATGTTTCGCGAACGGAATTCAACAGGGAATCGTAGTCGATATTTTCTGTATCACATTTATTGAGCACAATCATCCGGGCAATGCCGGCATCCTGCGCCATTTTGGACACGCGTAATGCGTTGATTTCCACGCCATGCCCGGCGTTCAACAAGATCAACGCGGTTTCGACAGCACGTAATGCGCCGGAAACCTGCCCGATAAAATCCGGGTAACCAGGTGTATCAATCAGATTGATATGGTGGCCACCATAATCAAAGTGCACCAGAGTGGACGCGATGGAAATCCGATGATCAATTTCTTCTTCATCAGTATCCAGCAGGCTTGTGCCTTCATCGACAGACCCCAGTCGTGGAGAGGCACCAGATTGAAAAAGTAAAAGATCGGCTACAGTTGTTTTGCCAACAGCCCCGTGGCCGACCAATGCCACATTCCTAACGTCATCTACCTTGTATTCGTTCATCGCTCGTCCTGCCTTTCAAAAGAATGGCCAGGCGCAATTGTCCTCCGTTCCGTTAAAGGCAACACGCTTAGCCAGGAAATGATGCGAACGTGTGTGCCGGGAAAAAAAGAACTTTTCCCCGCATATCCTTAAACCGGATTTCCGGATGAAACCCGGATCAATTCTGCGATTGATTACGAATTGAATGGTCTCTCTACTTTAATTCTATCCAATTCTTCCTCTCTCAAAATCATAACTTTTTGATTTTTAAAAGGCGAAAGGATTTTCTGAAAAATCGGGTTGCACACCGGAAAACAAAGGGCTGCGTTAAAACAGGCAGTTAACAGCGAGCGGTCAATGCAAATCAAGACTTTCCACAAAGCCAGTAGACAGTGAGGCTTACCCCTGCAGGTCGATCACTTTAGTAGGGAATTGGCAATAAGAATACATGGTGCTCCAAGAGCACGCCACTACCGTGAATCCCAATGAACTGGGTGAAGAACAGGAGAAACACATAAACGGCCAGCAGCGGCAGCACGATCGTCCGGCCTAACCAGCGCCACCCAAACCAGGCGTTTTTTGTCCGCGCAGAGGCACGGTAATAGACCCAACCCAACAGCAGTTTTGTTGGATAAATCGTTGCCACAAAGATCAGAGTAATTCCCCAAACCGCATCCCGAGGCAGGGCTGCCACCTTAAACAGATACAGAGGCAAAGACAAAACATATACGACAACCAGTGCTACCATCCAGGCTAAGGGAGCCCGTTTGAATTTACGACGAACCGTTCTCAATTCAAACATCGCGCGAAAACGATTCTCTGCAGCAAAGTGAGCCTGTAGTAAAGGCAGCCATCCCAGCACAATCACCAGGCTGAGCCCCCCCAGCAAAGTAATTAGAACAGGACCTCCCTGCCCTCCTTCCGGAGCACTCGCTGCGGAAAACATTAATGACGGAATCACCAGCCAGATAAAGGCGCCCAGAAAACCGCGTAGTCCCAGTGAAAAATTCTGTCCCAGTTTCAGCGATGCCACAAAGTCGCTCACATTCAGAGCAGCCCGTTCGAAGTAACCACCGGCTCGAAGCTGTTTGATAAACCAGATTAAATTTTTGAGCGGCCGAACGAAACAGAAAAATTTCCCACCACGGGCTAACGCCAGACAGAGATGAATGGCAATCAGAATCGAGGCAACACGATTCAGAAAATGTAGTGTCTGGTCACTCTGTCCCCCTGGGTCAACCAGTCGCGCGTCGGCGGCTGCACCTGCCAGTAGAAACAGTGGTATCATCCAGAGACCTATGCCAATCACAATTGTTCCCAGTCGCGGCGCGATATCCAGAAGAGGAAATGCCAGTCGAATTTTTCCCGTACGTGCCACCCGGCCTTCGACATCCAGCAGATAGCCCAAAGCAATAAAATTGACAATCGGGATCGCGGCAATCACTGCCAGAAACAAAACCAGACAAGCAATACCAAACGCCATTCGCATCAGCCAGAAGGTTGCTTTGATCGGATGACGGAATAAGTGAGGAAAAGGGGGAATGTTTCCGACAACTTCATCAGGATAAAACAGATCGATCTCAGTCTTTACTGATTCGGTTTTAGAGGCATCCGGGAGGAAGTCAATCACTTCACTGGCTGTCACAGAGCCTGCCTCTCGTGCATCCTCAGAATCATTTTCTTGTGTGGCGTGCTCAGTCACAAGAGGCTCCGACTGGTTCCCAGATACTCGGGGGTTTGATCGTAAATGAATCGCGTCCCCTGAATCAGCATGCATTTTCAAAATACCACCTGCGAATAGGTAAGTCTAAATTATAACAGATATTTCTGCTGAATCGAGAAGCAAACATATCTTGCTCCTGATCTGCCTAATGAGTGATACTCGAAAAAAAGCCCCAAGTTTCAAGAAATCACTGAAACTTTCGAATTGCCAATCTGGTATGATTAACAGAACGCGTGAAAAAAGAAACCGTTTCACGCTCTTAAGTGCCTTCACATTTATTCAGAGATGATTTTATGAAGCCAAGATCCCACAACTGGAAAATCGCTTGCCTGCCATTCTGTGTTGTTGGTCTGGTTGTTTCACTGGTCGCCTGGGCTTCCAGCAGCCCGGTTGCCATTTCTCCCAAAGCACCTGCCCTGCCAGAAGACAATTCTATTATCAGTACTGTCGAACAGGTCGATCAGGTTTTTGAAAATCAATGGTCCGAACAGGGTATTACCCCCACTGAAACGACAGATGATTACCTGCTGCTCCGCCGGCTCTCGTTGGCCTTGCATGGCACGATTCCCTCATTGGAGGAACTCCGTGAATTCGAAGCGATGCAGGGAGCAGATCGAATCCAACGCTGGACCCTCAAACTCTTGGAAGACCGTCGCTTTGCCGACTATTTTTCAGAACGATTCACACGTGCTTATGTCGGCGTGGAACAGGGTCAGTTTATTATCTTCCGTCGTGATCGATTCAAAGCCTGGCTCAGCGAACAGATTCAAGCCAATACGCCGTACGATGAACTGGTCCGCACGTTGATCTCCGGTGAAGGACTCTGGACCGGTGATCCCGAAACGAATTTTATTACATCAGCAGTCGCTGACGGTAACCTTGATCGCAACAAGTTAACCGGCAGCACGGTGCGTGCCTTTCTAGGACAGCGAATCGATTGTGCCCAATGCCATGACCATCCCTTTGATCATTGGAAACAATCCGACTTTGAAGGTTTGACTGCCTTTTATGGACAAGTTGAAATTCAGGTTCTCGGGGTACGACAGAACGAGGAACTGAAATATGAAGTGGAAGACCGGGAGACACTAGAAAAACGTACTGTTTCTCCGCAGGTCCCTTTTCTGAATGAGTGCCTGCCGGAAAAAGGGACTCTGCGGGAGAAACTGGCGGCGTGGGTCACACATCGTCAAAACCGTAGATTTGAACGGGCTGCCGCCAATCGGTTCTGGGGATTAATATTTGGTGTTCCCTATTTTAATCCCGTGGACGACCTGCCCGCTCCCACCGATTTGACTGAATCGGATCCAGATGTGCTCGACATTCTCGGACAGGATTTTCGCGAAAACGGATATGACATCAAACGCATGGTTCAAACCATTGTCGCATCAAAACCATTTCGACTGTCTTCCACTTCTCAAACCGATGACAGCGAACAAATTGAACGCGCCACTGATGCCTGGGCGCTGTTTCCACTCGTCCGTTTGCGTCCTGAACAGATTATTGGATCCATGCTGCAGGCTTCGTCGTTAAAAACAATCGATCAGAATTCGAATCTCTTTATGAGAGGACGCCGGTTTTTCTCCGAGATTGATTTTGTCCGTGAGTACGGTGATTTGGGTAGTGACGAACTCAATGATTTTCCCGGCACGATTCCCCAGGCTCTGCTCAGAATGAACGGCGAATTCGCTCGAGACAACGGCAGTGCTTCGATGTTGAATTCAGTCGGGCGAGTTTCACAGCTGGATATCTCAGATGAAAAACGGGTGGAAACCTGTTTCTTAGTCTGCCTGACCCGCTTACCTACCAGCCTGGAACGAGACCACTTTTTGAAACAATATCAGACTGCTTCAAATCCGAAACAACGCGAGAAAATCACCGAAGACCTGTTTTGGGCTCTTTATAATTCACCCGAATTTTCCTGGAACCATTAAGCCATGTTTGATTCCACTTTTTTATCAACCAAATTCAACCGCCGCGACTTATGTAAAGTCGCCGTGGGCAGCACGCTCTCATTTATGCTGCCCGGATTCGATTTGAAAGCAGCACAAAAACGAGGTCCCGAACGCCAGAAATCGGTCATCGTTCTCTGGATGGGGGGAGGCCCCAGCCAGCTGGAAACCTGGGACCCACATCCGGGAACAGCCATCGGCGGTCCGGGAAACGCGATTAAAACCGTAGTCCCTGGACTCCAGATTTCCGATATGTATCCCCTGTTGGCAGAACAGCTCGACGGGATGTCGGTCATTCGCTCCATGGTTTCCAAAGAAGGCGATCATGAACGCGGCACTAAATATCTCAAGACAGGTTACCGTCCCGAACCAACAACTGTCTACCCGGCACTGGGGGCAATCATCACACATGAAACCCCCAATCAAAGTCTTGAAATCCCCCAGCATATTTCGATGGGTAATACCCAGTTCCCCGCTCGGGGCGGCTATCTTGGCGGACACCTTGACGCATTCCGTGTGCAGGATCCGGGGAAAAATATTGGCAACATGCGCGCCGGTGTCGAATCCCCACGACAGAATCGCCGTCTGGAAAATTTAAATATCGTCTCCCAGGCATTTCAAAAAGGCAGAACCATTCAAACAAAAAAAACATTGCACCAGTCAACTATCGACCGTGCATTGACCATGATGAGTTCCGAACAGCTCAACGCGTTTGAAATTGAGAAAGAGCCGGAGTCAGTCCGCAAGGCTTATGGAGACTCTTCTTTCGGCAGAGGCTGCCTGGTGGCCCGCAGGCTGGTTGAGCAAGGCGTGCATTCCATTGAAGTCAACCTCAGCGGCTGGGACAGTCATGCCAATAACTTTACCGGACACCAGACCCAGGCGAAGATGCTCGACCCTGCTTTTTCCAGTCTGCTCAAGGATCTGAAGTCGAGAGACTTGCTCGATTCGACGATTGTACTCTGCATCGGCGAATTCGGTCGCACTCCCAAAATCAATCCACTGGAGGGCCGCGATCACTGGCCCACAGGTTTCTCCTGTATCGTGGGGGGCGGCGGCTTGAAAGGGAATGTAATTATCGGAGAAACCGATCCGACCGGCAAAGAAAAGAAACCGACCGAGCCAGTTCAAATTCAGGATCTTTACGCGACAATTCTGCAAAATCTGAACATCGACTATAAGAAAGAACTGATTTCTCCCATCGGTCGTCCGCTGGCTCTCAGTGACGGTACGCCCATTGAAAAGCTGATCTGAGCCAGCCAGCTAGTTCCATTATCCCTCTGTTCACCGGAATAATTCAGGCAGAACCAGGAATAATGCTTGCCTGGAAGACTAAAACACTCTAATTTGATGAAACAGCGAAACCAGCTTCGGCTGTCGTTGTTTCATTATTGAGTGAACTTTCTCCCCACCCTCGATCTTCCAATGGAATTTGAACATGAGCCGCATTCTTTCCGCAGTGATTTTGTTATTGGCTTTTGCGACAACAAATCTGACTTCGCTCCCGGCCACTGACTGGTCCCAATTCCGTGGCCCTTCCGGAAATGGGATTTCCGCTTCCACGGGCCTACCGACAGAGTGGAATGCCGAGAAGAATATTGTCTGGAAAACGAAATTGCCGGGACATGGATCTTCCAGCCCGGTTCTATTTGGCAATCAGGTGTTTCTCACCGCATATACCGGATACGGTCTCACGACAGAAGATGATGGCAACCCGTCTGATTTGCGGTTGCACGTCATCTCAGTCAATCGACAGAACGGTGAAATCATGTGGGATGAATCGGTGCCTCCCTTGAATCGGGTTCAGAAAATCACGAAACGAATTGTCGACCACGGCTACGCCAGTGGAACTCCGGCCTGTGACGAGACCGGCGTCTATGCCTTTTTTGGTACCTCGGGCGTTGTCGCTTATGACTTGAAAGGAAAACTCAAGTGGCGAGCCGACGTCGGCGAAGGAACCGCGGGCTTTGGTTCTGCTTCGTCTCCGATTCTGTACAAAGACTTTGTGATCGTGAATGCCAGTATTGAAAGCGATACTGTTTACGCGTTAAAGAAAAGCAACGGCGAGATTGCCTGGAAAGCAGAGAATATTGTCCGTGCCTGGACCACTCCCTCAATTGTGGATGTGCCGGGCGGCAAACAGGAACTGGTCGTGAACCAGAAAAATCAGATTCTGGGATTTGATCCAGATACAGGTAAAAAACTATGGACCTGTGAAGGCATTCAAGACTACGTCGTGCCCGTTGTTGTTCAGAACGAGGGAATTCTGTACTGTCTGGGCGGTCGTAGTAATCGCAGTATTGCCGTTCGTCCGGGAGGTCGCGGCGATGTCACTAAAACTCACAAGTTGTGGGAAGTCAACGTTGGTGCGAATGTTACTTCTCCCGTTTTCTTTAAGGACCATCTCTACTGGGCCAGCGATCGCGGCATCGCGTTCTGCCTGAATGCGAAAAATGGAGAAGTGGTCTATAAGAACCGGCTACCGACCAAGTCCCGACTCTATGCGTCCATCGTTCTCGGCGACGGTAAGCTCTATATCACAACCCGGGAGAATGGGGTCGTTGTCCTCAATGCGGGTCCTGAATATAAGGAGCTGGCACGGAACGAAATCGAAACCGATGAGGACTTATTCAATGCCTCTCCCGCTGTCAGCGAAGGTAGTATCTACCTGCGAACAAACGGCTACCTCTATCGAATCTCAGATCACAAATGAGACGCATCACAAAAGACAACGATTAAATAACTTACAGCGTCGTGAGACTTTTCGATCAGCTCGCTGATACTGCCTTCGAGCCGCTGGAAATCCCGATTCGGGGCTTCTACAATACGAGGCATGACTGAACCAACGACAGAAAATCCCTACCTCTTCAAAACGATCGGCATCATTGGCGTCGGTCTGCTGGGAGGTTCTATTGCAGCGGCAGCGCGACGCCGCAAAATAGCCAAAACAGTCCTGGGAGCAGGGCGGAATCCCTCTCGCATGCGCGCGGCTCAACAATCTGGCTTACTGGACCGTGGCACCACGAATATCGCTGAGACATCAGCCCAGTCAGATCTGGTCATCGTTTGCACACCCGTCAACCAGATCGTGCAATTCATCCGAACGGTGGCGCAACATAGCCGCCCGGGAACCATCATCACCGATGTAGGCAGCACCAAACAGAAAATATGCGAAGACCTTTATGGAAGCCTTCCTGAAGGAGTGACGTTTGTCGCCTCGCATCCCCTGGCAGGTTCGGAAAAAGCCGGTTTTGAATTCGCAGACCCTAATCTGTTTCAGCATCGCCCCTGTGTGATCACACCAGACGCTTCGCTCCCCATAGAGGCAGTCGCCAAAGTCAAACAATTCTGGGAAGCGTTGGGGATGCATGTTCTGGAGACTTCTCCTGAGAAACATGATCAAATCCTCGCTGAAACCAGCCATCTCCCACACGTGGTCTCTTCCGCATTAGCCATGACCCTGACGGCAGAAAACAGAAAATTTACCTCAACCGGATTTCGGGATACGACCCGGATTGCCGCCGGTGACCCCTCAATCTGGCTCGATATCTTACTCAGTAATAGTGAAGCCGTTGTGCACAGTATTGATAAATACACCCAATCACTACACCGCTTAAGAGATGCCATCAAAAACCATGACGAAAATCTGCTGCGCCAACTTCTGGAAGATGGTAAAAAGAATCACGATGCATTAAATTCAGCCCGTCCACAATAGCGTTTGTCTGGGGCGATGGCTGTAATCGAATAAATTCATTTTTCTGACTTGATTAAACAGTAACTGGAATTCACATGCTTTGCGAAGTTGAAATCAAACCTGCCGAGAACCAGATCGACCGTGAAGGTGCCCGGATTCTGAAAGAATGCCAGGTGCTCGGCACCAGTTCCATTCGCTCTGTACAGGCCGCACACTCATATTTGCTGGAGGGTGATCTGAATCAAGCCGACGTAGAAAAGATTGCCCGTTCCCTGCTCTCCGATCCGATTGTCGAAACGTTTGAAATTCGCATGCTGTCGAGCAATTCATCCGAAGCGACCGAAACCGAACCGCTTCTTAATGTTTTGTTCAAGCCGGGTGTGACAGACAATGTCGCCAACAGTGCCCGGCAGGCAATCTGTGATATAGGCCTGTCGGTCGAAAATGTCGCCACCTGCCGCAAGTACTGGGTCAACTCTGATGCGAGCTCTGAAGAAATGGACCGGATGGCGGCCAAGGTTCTTTCGAACGAAGCGATCGAACACGTGGTCCGTGGACCTCTCAGTATGGACACCATCAAACTGGGCAGTGAATACACGTTTGAACTGACTACGATCCCCATTCGTACCATGAATGACCAGCAACTGGAAACGCTTAGCCGAGAAGGTCAACTCTACTTGAATCTGACAGAGATGCGGACCATCAAAGATTACTATGTCAGTCAGGAAAAAGATCCAACCGACGTCGAACTGGAAAGTATCGCACAAACCTGGAGTGAACACTGTTCTCACAAAACACTGGCCGGACGAATTCATTTTCGGGATGAAGAGCGCGACCTGCATTTTGAGAACATGCTCAAGGAAACGATCTTTGCCGCCACTACGGAAATTCGTAAATCACTTGGCGAGAAAGACTGGTGTGTCAGTGTATTCGCCGACAACGCCGGCGTGATCACCTTCGACGACAAGCAGGATGTCTGCTTTAAAGTGGAGACACACAACCACCCGTCAGCACTGGAGCCGTATGGTGGTGCGAATACTGGACTGGGCGGCGTGATCCGCGACCCCTTGGGAACAGGACTCGGAGGCAAACCAGTTTGTAATACTGACGTCTTCTGTTTTGCCCCTCCGGAAATTTCTTACGACGAACTTCCAGCAGGCGTGTTACACCCCAAAGCTGTTGCCACCGGTGTTGTTTCCGGCGTACGCGATTACGGCAACCGCATGGGAATTCCGACTGTCAATGGCGCGGTTTACTTCGATGAACGCTATCTCGGAAATCCGCTCGTCTACTGTGGCAACGTGGCAATGCTGCCCGTAGGAAAATCTGCCAAGCAACAGGCACAACCCGGGCATTATATCGTTGCTGTCGGCGGTCGCACCGGACGGGATGGAATTCACGGCGCAACATTTTCTTCTGCCGAACTGACTTCAGAAAGTGAAATGCTGTCTGGTGGCGCTGTGCAAATTGGAAATGCGATTACCGAAAAAATGACGATGGATGTCATTCTGGAAGCACGCGACAAAGAGTTATTTTCGGCCATTACCGACTGCGGCGCCGGAGGTTTCAGTAGCGCAGTGGGAGAGATGGGAGAAAAGACGGGCGCTGAAGTCTGGCTGGATCAATGCCCGCTGAAATACGCTGGCTTGTCCTATACCGAAATCTGGATTTCTGAAGCACAGGAACGAATGGTTTTGGCAGTTCCCCCCGAAAACTGGGAAGAATTCGAAGCGATCTGCGCTGGTGAGGGTGTCGAAGCATCGGTGATTGGAAAATTTACTGATACCAATCATCTGGTTCTCAAATATCAGGAGCAGACTGTGGCCGATCTGGAAATGTCGTTCCTGCATGATGGCCGACCACCTGTAATTCGTGAAGCCATTTACAAAACCCCAGACTTTACCCCTCTGATTCCTCCACAAAATGGCGATCATACCAACGACCTGCTTTCGATCTTAAGCTCACTGAATGTCTGCAGCAAAGAGTGGATTATTCGCCAGTATGATCAGGAAGTGCAGGCTGGCAGCGTTGTGAAACCGTTAGTCGGAGTCCAGAATGACGGTCCCTCTGACGCCGCCGTCGTCCGCCCTGATCTGACTTCAACCCGCGGTCTGGTCATCTCGTGTGGCATGAATCCCCGATACGGAGACTTAAGCACCCACTGGATGGCGGCCTCTGCGATTGATGAAGCCATTCGAAACTGCGTCGCAGTAGGAGCAGATCCCGCGAAGATTGCGATTCTCGATAATTTCTGCTGGGGAAATACCGACCGGCCGGAGACGTTAGGCAGCCTGGTTGCCGCAGCCCTGGCTTGCCAGGAATTCTCAATTGTCTTCGGCTCTCCCTTTATCAGTGGTAAAGACAGTTTGTACAACGAGTTTTCATATGAGAATGAACAAGGGGAAAAAGAGACTGTCGCTATCCCCGCTTCACTCTTAATCAGCGCCATCGGACAAATTGCCGACGTCAGTAAAGCAGTCACGATGGACTTGAAAGCACCCGGCAACCGGATTTTCCTGGTTGGTTCGACACAGGATGAATTGGGAGGCAGCCACTTTGCACTTGTAAATCAACTGGAAGGGGGGCAGGTTCCACACGTCGATAAAGATGAGGCACCGGAAATTTTCAAAGCGATGCACGCTGCCATTCAGCAACAACTCGTGAGAAGTTGTCACGACCTGAGTGAAGGCGGACTGGCTGTCGCAGCGGCTGAGATGGCCTTTGCTGGTGGATTTGGAATGAAACTGGACCCGACGCGTCTTCCCGAAGCACTTGAGCTTTCAACCCCCAGTCTGCTATTCTCAGAAAGCAACACCCGCTTTTTGATCGAAGTTGCCCCGGATAAAATCGAGGCGCTACAGGCCTGCTTTAAAAAACTGCCGCTGGTCGAAATCGGGGAAGTCATCAGTAGCCGCCAGTTCACTGTGAAAGGCAATTCGGGTAATGTCGCGATCAATGCCAGCCTGGATGAGTTGAAAGTCGCCTGGAAAAATCCATTGGCGTGGGACTGATGAGTCACCCCGTCTGTGTGGATACACGCTGATGTTTTCTACTGGAAATCGATCGGCTGAGGCCGGCTTAACAGAGTCTTTCCAGTCAATCTCGACAGGAAGCTTCAAAATAAGGCTTCCCCACCCACCCGGGTCGAGTAAAATAGGCAAAAAGGTCTGAATTTTTGTTTCTTGTATTCGAAGCATTCTTCAGAGAAAATCCTGCCTTTCGTGAACGCTCGCAGATTGGAAGGAAACCCCTGTAATTTCTTGGTTTATAGTCGCAAAGTCCCTTCTCAGGCATTACGATAGAACTTACGGAACTATCTGTGCTAAGCAGTGTTTACCTTTGTAGAAAGGTGTGAAAACGGATGTCGGAAGAGAATCATGATGTAACCGGATCTCCTGAGCTTGAAATCACTCAGGAATCAATTGATAAGCTGAGTAATGCCTATCAGCAGATCCACGGTCAGATGTCGAAAGTCATTGTGGGTCAGGATGATGTCATTGAGCAGCTCTTGATCGCACTATTCAGTCGTGGTCACTGTTTACTAGAAGGAGTTCCAGGGCTTGCCAAAACGCTGATGATCAGCTCGCTGGCCCAAACACTTTCGATGTCGTTTAGCCGCATTCAGTTTACCCCCGACCTGATGCCCGCTGATATTACAGGAACCGACGTATTACAGGAAAATCGTGAAACGGGAGAACGAGAATTCCGTTTCATCCCCGGTCCTTTATTTCATAACGTGGTTCTGGCGGATGAAATTAACCGAACGCCTCCCAAAACACAGGCCGCTTTGCTGGAAGCAATGCAGGAGCATCAAGTCAGTGTCGGGCAGACACGGCACCTGCTGAGCGATCCCTTTTTTGTACTGGCAACGCAAAACCCGATCGAGCAGGAAGGGACCTACTCTCTGCCGGAAGCCCAGCAGGACCGGTTCATGTTTAAAGTTTACGTGCGATATCCATCGTTCCAGGAAGAACGGGAAATCGCTCGCAAAACCACGTCCGATACAAACCAGAAAATCGAACACGTTTTGAACGCCGTCGATGTACTGGAAATTCAAAAAATCGTGCGTCAGGTGCCTGTTTCGGACCACGTGATTGATTACGCACTGGCTCTCGTCAGACAAACTCGCGTCAATGAACCGGGGACTCCTGAATTTATCAATGAATGGTTGAGCTGGGGCGCAGGCCCTCGCGCAGTCCAAAACCTGTTACTAGGTGGAAAAACACGAGCGTTACTCAATGGTCATGCTCACGTCTCTACGGATGATATCAGCGCTCTGGCCGCCCCCGTGTTACGACATCGCATCGTAACGAACTTCTCTGCAGAGTCTGAAGGCATTACTTCAGACCGTGTGATTGAGCGATTGATTGAAGAGACTCCGTCTAAGGAAGGCGAACTGACCAGTGACCCAAGATTACAGAAAATTTTTGCTGCCTGAAGCAATTTCCCGAATTTCACGACTCGAAATTCGGGCACGTTCGATTGTCGAAGGGTTCTTATCCGGATTGCACCGTAGTCCTTTTTTTGGCCAATCGGTGGAATTTGCTCAACACCGCGAGTACGCACCCGGCGATGATGTGCGCAACATCGACTGGAAGGTCTGGTCGAAAACGGACAAGTATTACATCAAGCAATACGAAGAAGATACGAACTTAAGAACAACCCTGCTGGTGGACGTCAGCGAATCAATGCAATTCGGAACCGGGCCACTCAACAAATACGAATACGGTTGTACGGCGGCAGCAGCGCTGGCTTATCTGTTACTGAAACAGCAGGACGCCGTCGGTTTGATTACCTTTGATGATGCCATTCGTTCCCGCGTTCCCGCCTTAAGTAAACGAAATCATCTCAATGCCCTGCTCACTGCGCTGGCAACAGAAAAACCTGCTCAAAAAACTGACATTTTTGACGTATTAAAAGAAGTCGCCGAAACGCGATCCCAAAAAGGTACGATAATCCTTATTTCCGATTTATTCGTCAATCGGGAAAGCTTGTTCAAAGGTTTACGTCTCCTGCAGTATCGCGGCCACGACATCATGTTACTGCATATTCTGGACGATCAGGAACTCGATTTTGATTATGCGGGAACAACCCGTTTTGAAGGCATGGAAGAAACGGGCGAACTAGTCTGTGATCCCCGCTCCTTACGCGAAGGTTATCTGACTGCCATGCATGAGTTTTTAAATGAAATCAGAAGGCGTTGTGCCAAAAATAAATTTGATTATCAAACGATCAGAACCAGCGAGTACCTCGATGCGGCATTGGCTCATTATCTGAACCATCGGATCGGCATGCAGCAATCGATTCGCCAGTAAATCGAGATCATCGACTGAATTCTTTTCATCATAACCCCAACAGAATGAACTGACACGACAACTTATGGAAGCCTGGTTAACTCAACATTTTGTGAATTCCGCACTGGTCTATACCGGTGCCGCGATGGTTGCTGCGCCCATCATCATTCATTTAATTAACCGGTTCCAATACAAGCGGGTTCATTTTGCAGCGATGGAGTTTCTGTTGCAGAGCCAGCAGACCAACCAACGACGCGTTCTGCTGGAACAACTGCTGCTGCTGTTACTGCGAATTCTGCTGATTATCTGCCTGTTACTGCTCATTGCGCGGCTGATTCTGGATCCGAACCAGTTATCCATGTTCCATGGCGCCAAATCGCATCATGTGATTGTGCTCGATGACAGCGGCTCAATGCAAAATGTCTGGGGAGAACAGAGTGCCTTTAATGAAGGTCTGCAGGTCATTCGGAAAATCGCTGCAGAGGGCACGAATCGTCCTAACACAGAAAAAATGTCACTGATCGTACTCTCACGCGCCGATGCCCCACTGTTCCTTCAAAGAGACATCAACGAAGAATTAATCAACGAACTGGACGCCAAGCTGACCAATCTGTCCTGCTCACATCAAAGCCTGGATCTGAATCAGGGTCTGGAAGCAGCGGCAGACCTCCTGAATGAAGACCGGGCTGTGATCAAAACGCTGCACCTGATCTCTGACTTCCGAAAGTCGGATTGGCAGGAGAAAAAAGGGGTTGCAGACACGATCGAAAAATTGAGCAAAAATGATACCGCGATCAATCTGGTCAAAACCGTTCCCGACTCCCAACCGAACCTGGCGATTACAGAACTGTCAGGAGCAACAGAAGTCGCAGCCGTAGATGTACCACTCCGCCTGCGGGTCAGCATCAAGAATTTTGGCGACCAGGTCGCTCAGGATGTGCGCGTGGCAGCGTTCGTCGATCACAATAAACTTCCAATGAGTATTGTCTTTGACAAGATCGAAGCTGGCAGCGAAATTTCGCAGGATTTTGATGTCGTGTTCAATCAACCAAATCTGCACCAAATCAACGTCAGTCTGACAAACGATGCCCTGGACGGCGATAACGCCCGCTTTCTGGCGGTTGACGTAAAACCGTCTAATCCGGTATTGATCATCGACGGCAACCCCTCGGGTAACGAGTGGATGTATATCCAAACCGCGATCGCGCCTGACGCCTCAACTACAGGCTTTGCCCCCTCCGTGGAGAGCATCGATTATTTGAGACGGCATCCTTTAAGTCAGTACAAAAACATTTATTTGCTGAACGTGGCTGAGTTGCCCCTGGATGCGGTGGCCGCATTAGAAACATTTGTTGAAGACGGCGGAGGTTTAATCTGGTTTGCAGGTCCTTCGATTCAAACCGCATTCTATAACGACAAGTTATACAAAGAAGGAAAAGGCCTGTTTCCTGCGCCACTGGAAGTCTCTCCGCGAGATCTTCCTGCTCGAGAAACAAACACAATGGTCGATATGCAGGTTAGTGATCACCCTCTGTTTTCCGTGTTTGCCGGCCAGGACAACCCATTGATTGAAGCGGTCACGATTTCGAGATACTTTCCCCTTTCAGAAAAGTGGCTCCAGACTGAAGCCGCCAATGCCTCGGGCGTTAATGTCATCGCAACGCTCCGAAACCAGGCCCCGTTTATCATTGAACACCGCCTGGGTAAAGGCCGCATCATTACCTGCCTGACTTCAGCGGGGCCAGTCATGTCGAATGCAGGTGAACCGTGGAATTCCTGGGCGCTCAATCCAAGCTTTATTGTCTTCCAACTGGAACTACAAAAATATCTGGTCCAATCTCGCTCGCATGATCAGGCTGAAATCGTCGGTCAACCGATCGAATTTTCTCTCGATGCGGCTTCGTTTTCCGATGAAATCGAAATTCAAACACCAATCGCTCAGGGAGAACGAACCGTGCGGTTAAAGGCCACCCCCGGACAGGCAGACGAAGCCTCTGAAAATGATTCATTGAAGTTAATCACCGTGTTTCGCGAAACGGATCAACCCGGCGTGTATTCCGTGCAATTGAAACGTCAGGACCAGACCGTCGAACCACAAATGTATGCGTTTAATTTTCCCGTCTCGGAAAGTAACCTGACCCTGGCTACTTCAGATGAACTCCGGAATGAGACCGGGAATTCCCCGCTCATTCAGATCCAGGAACCCGGCGAATTCCAGTGGATTCAAGGGCAGGAAGCGGGCCGGGAAATTACCAATTCCATTTTAGTGATTCTGTTCCTGTTATTGATTTGTGAACAGTTACTCGCGTATCGATTAAGTTATCATCCCAAGATGGCGAGTGCAGCCGCATGAACTTGTTTTCTACGATCTCCAATTCCCTGATCCTGGCCGCCGGCGAAACGACCTCGTTTCGTTCGATCGAATACGATACGCCCGATTCAGGCTGGGGATGGCTGCTACTGCTGGGATGCCTGGGACTCGTACTGGCACTTTCGTTCCGGACCGTTTGGAAAGATTCAGTTCAATTACCCCTGTTCTGGCGTTGCTGGCTGACGGGATTACGACTGTGTGTCTTCGCTGCCTTGATTGTGATCGTCTTCAATCCACACGAACGAACACAAAAAATGTCGTTTCGTCCTTCACGCGTGGCCGTGCTCGTCGACACATCGCTTTCGATGCGACATCCCAATCAACAGGCTCCGGTTAACGCCAGTTCGCCTGCAAGTCAAAATGTGCCCAGCCGCATGCAGGTTGTGGAAAAACTGCTGGCCGATTCACCGCTGATTAAAGACCTGCAAAAAAAACATCAGGTCAGCATATACACTTTCGATAAAGCTTTAACCGGCCCACACCACGTATTTCAACGTGAACAAGTATCAGAGGAATCAGCGGCGATTCCATCTCCTGATATCGAAACGAAACCCGAAATTCCGGTCGACTGGAACAGTCTCTTGCAACCACAGGGGCTAGAGACCCGATTAGGAGAATTACTGGGGCAGCTCATCCGCGAAATCAATGGTTCAACACTCTCTGGAATCATCATTGCCACTGACGGAGCTTCGAATGCAGGCACCGATTTACTCTCTGCCAATGAAACGGCGAAAGACTCTAAAGTACGCCTCATCACACTCGGCGTAGGCAGCCCCACCAAACCTGCTAACGTACAAATTTCGAAAATCATCGCCCCCACTGACGTGCAATTTGGAGATGCGTTTGAAATTACAGCTCTACTGCAAGCAGTAGGCATGCCTGGAAAAAACATCACCCTGGAACTCCTGAAAAAAATCGAAGGTGAAGCACAACCAACCGTCGTGGAATCCCGTGATATCTTATTGCCGACAGAAGATGGGCTCCCCATCGATGTCAAATTTGAACGCACACCCAGCGAAGAAGGAGAGATCAGCTATCTAGTTCGGGTGCGCGGCAATCAACTGGCGCAGGATGCCAACGCGATGGACAATGAGCTGGAACATAGCGTAAATGTATTTAGTCGTCCCACACGTGTGCTGGTGATCGCGGGGGGACCGATGCGAGATTACCGTTTCGCTCGCACCATGCTCTATCGCCACCCTTCGATCAAGTCCGATGTCTGGCTGCAAACAGCGCCGCCGGGTGTCTCGCAGGACGCCGACAAACTGTTATACGAATTCCCCGATCGGGCAGATCTGTTTGAATATGATGTGATCCTGGCATTTGACGTCAACTGGGAACTGCTCTCACCAGAACAGATGCTGACGTTGAATGAATGGGTCGCTACAGGTGGCGGGGGAATCGTGCTGGTTGCCGGCGATGTTTATACACCCCGGCTTGCGCAGGATGCGGAACGCTATCAACCCATCCTCGACCTGTATCCCGTTTCCATCAATTCCTTTGTCCGTGACTATCTGGATCAGGAAGCAACGCAAATCCGTCGGATCGAATGGACTCAAGCTGGTCTCGATGCCGGCTTCCTGATGCTGACAGATGACCCCGCGACATCCAAAGAACTGTGGGAAAACTTTCCTGGCATCTATCGCTGCTACCCGACCAATGGACCTAAGGCAGCTGCCACCGTCTATTCGCATTTCCCCGATCCCAAAACACAGACAGAGTTCGGCTTCTCGATCTTGATGGCTTCGCAGTATTATGGTGAAGGCCGCTCCTTTTATCTGGGTAGTCCTGAAATCTGGCGATTACGGTCCATTGAAGAAGACTATTATGACCGTTTCTGGACCAAGCTCATCCGCTATGTCGGACAAGGTCGTACGAAACGGGGCACAAAACGAGGCACCCTGATTCTCGAACGGGATGAATATCTGCTCGGCCAGACTGTTTCCGTACGCGTCCGCTTACTGAACCCGGAATTTAAGCCATTGATTCAGGAATCGGTCCCCATGGAAGTCATCGACCCCCGCGGCAGACCGCTGGTTCCCAACCTGTTATTAATGCATGATCGCAATCGTCCGGGAGAATATGTCGCCAGTTTCCGTGCCAGTCTGCCCGGTAAGTATCGTTTCGAACTCACCGTTCCCAATTCCAAAGGTCAGATTGTCGAAGGTAACCTGACAGTGTTACTCCCGCGACTGGAAGATGAGTCGTTGAGCCAGAATGTCAAAGGCCTCAAAGAACTCTCCCGCGATACCGGTGGGGCTTACCTTGCCATTGATGAAGCGGAAAAAATCCCCTCACTCCTGCCCGATTTGGGAGAAGAGTTTCTCGTTGATGAACGTCTGAAAACTCTCTGGGATCAGGCATGGGTCTTCTTCCTGTTAGCTGGTTTATTAGCAACGGAATGGCTGACCCGAAAACTGTTTAAATTGTCATAATATTTTGAATACATATGAAGAGAAAAGATCACTGCCCCTTATATCCACAGTGTGAAACAAGTACATGAGCAAACCTTCTCAATCAACCATACCTCAGGAAATCACCGAGCTACTCAACCGGTTGCGAGGAAAAATCCGCAGATATATCCTGTTGGAAGGAACAGCCAGACTGTTGGCTGTCATCGGCGTGATTTTCTGGGCCAGTTTCCTGGTTGACTGGGCGTACTTTCAACTCAGCCATCTCGAGTTACCCGTCTGGTTTCGTGCCTCATTTGTGCTGATTTCTCTCGCCGTCATTCTGGCGTTGGCTGCCAGTTTTCTCCTCTTTCGGCTCATGAAAAAAATGAGACGGAAAGCGTTGGCATTGGTGCTGGAACGACGTTTCCCTGAATTAAATGACCGCCTGGCGACGGCAATTGAACTGCATGAAACACACGAACCTCAAAATGCGCTCACACGTGCCATGCTCGAACGAACCGTCCATGATGTCGCCGAGGGCAGTCGGGACCTTCCGCTGGAAGACGTATTCGATAAGCGCCCCTTAAGACGTGCCTTTTTCTTTGCGTTTGCGCTGACGATCTCAATTCTGACTCTGGCGATTATCAATCAGCCTGCGATGGCGCGCTGGGCTAAAGGATATCTGGAACTCCGCAGTGACTACTGGAATCGGGAAACCGGCCTGATTGTGAAAGTCATCGCACAACCGGGCGACCGCATCAAAGAATTTCATAACCAGACCTACAAACATGGCCTGGGAACCGATCTAACGCTGCTTGTCGAAACCGTAGACGGCAAAAAGATCCCGGAACGTGTGCAACTAACCTACCGCATGCAAAATGGACGGGGCGGAGGCCGCACTGTCATGTCGCGGATGGGTGAAGGACGATTCAAACATACCATTACAGATCTGCTGGATAGCATACAGATCTGGGTCTCCGGAAATGACTTTACCAACCCCGAACCCTATCTGGTCGAAATCGTTGAAACACCCGTTTTGGATCAAATTCAACTGGCTTGTCTTTACCCGGAATATACCGGTCTGAATCAAACCGATACCGAAACGGGCCAGCGGATTCCAGATCTGCATACAGTACAGGGAACACAAATTTCTTTACCCGTCAACTCTGAATTTGAAATGGTCTCAACCGCCAACAAACCGATCACGCGTTTTTCCTTCGAGACCGATCGATTCAATCTACAGTTAGAACAAGCTGCAGAAGATGCAACGACGGCCGCCGAAAACTTCCTGGCATGGAAAAATCCTGAGGGAGAAATCGTACAGCAAATCGCATTGACGCCGCAACTCCTGAACCAGATGCGAGACACCGATGGCCGCACTTTTCGAATTCCCTTCAAACTCGTGTCGGAAAATCAGGAAGAGGTTACTTCAAACGCTGCCCCCCTTCCCCAGTCCATTCCCTTAGTAGCAGACCAACCGATTCGGATCTACCTGGAAGATGCCGACGGTTTACTGGTCACAGAACCCATCAGGCTGATCATAAACGGCATTGTTGATCAACCTCCCAAAGTCGACACCCGACTGACGGGCATTGGTAAATCGATTACTCGTAAAGCCACGATCCCCATCGAAGGTATGATCACCGATGACTACGGAATTCAGGCCGCCCGTTTTGATTTTCTTGTCGATCAGGACAAGAACTTCAGGCCGCGCCCTTTCCGTAAAAAACCATCCGACCGACCCAAAGAGTTTACTCTGCAACGCAGTGACGACGAAGTCTGGGAACGTTTTGAAGTCCTGCCACTCGATTTGAAAGTAGGACAGAAAGTCAGCCTCACTGTTCAGGCGGAAGACGCCGACAACCTGAGTGGGCCTCATCAGGTCCACGGCGAAACCTATCACTTCGAAATTGTGACCGATGAAGAATTACTTTCGATTCTATACTCTAAAGAACTGAATCTGCGAAAACGATTCGAACAGATTTATAAAGAAGTCTCCCAGACACGCGATGATCTTGCGCAGCGAGTAGAACAGTTAAAGCAAGCACAGACCATCAGAGAAAAGCAGAAACAGGGACAGACTGATCCCCGCTGGTCTGAAACGTTGACGGAAATTCAAAACGCAGTAGCCGTCTCGGCTGACCGCTCATTATATGGAACACGAAAAAACGCGACCGAAACCGCTTCGATTGTCGAATCCTTCTATGACATTCGGGAAGAACTGGTCAATAATGGCGTAGCCACCGCACAGATTATGGGGCGGATCGATGACAAAATTCTCAAGCCACTCACGACCATCCATGAGCAAGACTTTCCCGACGTTGATCAGCGTCTGGGTTTGTACCGTCTGGCAATGGAAAAGGGTAGTGATCCTCTACCAGAAATACAGGCCAGCATTGAACTTCTGGACGCGATGCTGGTCCGGATGAAGAGTGTCCTCAATGAAATGCAGGATTTATTAGAGTTTCACGAAGCGATCGAAATGTTGAAAAATTTAATCGAACGAGAAAAAGAGCTCGCAGAAGAAACAAAAAAGTTTCGCAAAAACAAGCTTTTGGACCGTCTTAAAGGGCTGGGACTGGAGTAATCCCGCTCGAGCTAAATTATCTCTACTTGAAGTGATTCTCCGCACCTTGACAGTTGAACACAAAAACACACTTCGAACAGAGTCAAATACTTGATATAATAGGACCGATGGCTTTTTCTCTGCGCGCTTAATCATCAGAGGGACACTCATCTTACCTTTACCCACCTTCATCAATTCTGAGAACAATATGGAATCTTTGGCAGGAGCACCACTCATGTTGAATCGTCCTCGGACCGCCGTTCTGCTGATCGCTTTGATCAGCGGCTTGCTCTGCCCTCATCTCGTCAGTGCTCAGAATCAGGATCCACAGCCCAAAGCCAGCAATACCAATGGCCAGGATCGCAATCTCACTGATAAGCAGGAAGCGATTTCGCAACAGTTCAAACGATTCGAATCGACTCTCCACGATCTGGGAGAGTATATGAAAAAAACTGATCCTGCCCGTGCAGACCTGCTGTTTCGCGCATTCGGCCAGAGTAAACAAAACCAGATGACCGTAGAAATGCAGCAAGTGTTACAAATGCTGGAAAAAGGGCAATTGGGTGATGCGGTAGAGCGTCAGGAAAACCTGGTCAAAAATATGCAGGACCTCCTCGCGTTGCTTCAAAGTGAAGACCGCATGAGTGAAGTCGAAAAAGAGAAAAAACGCATTCAGGATCTGCTCAAAGACGTCAATCGACTGATCGGTCAGGAACGGGATGTCAGAGCGGCTACGGAACGAGGTGGTAACCCTGCAGACTTGAAAGAAAAGCAAAAACAGACAGCACAGAACGCTGAGAAACTGATTGATAAAATCGATCAACAGGATGCCGAAAAGAACGATTCTCAGAAATCTGAACAAGATCAACAGGGGAAATCCACCGATAAGAAGTCGGATAAGAAAACAGACAGCAAAGAAAACGAACAGGAACAAAAATCAAAAAACGGGAAATCAGATTCGAAATCCGAATCCGAAAAATCAAAAGACTCTGAATCGAAAGGCAAGACTCCACAAGATGGTAAGTCCGACCCCAATCAGAAAGGGTCTCCCGAGCAGAAGTCCTCCCAGCAGAGTCAACAGTCTCAGCAACAGCAGCAGTCTCAACAACAACAGGCACAACAAAGCCAGTCTCAGGAAGGGCAAAACCAGCAGTCCCAGAAACAGGAGCAGAAAACTCCCGGGCGTGAGGAAATCGAGCAGGCCCGAAAAGAGATGGAAAAAGCAATTGAGGAGCTGGAGAAAAAACAGAAAGAAGCCGCTTCCAAACACCAGGACGATGCCATTCAGAAACTGGCAGAAGCCAAGGAAAAACTGGAAGAAATGCTGCGGCAGCTTCGCGAAGAAGAGCGTGAACTGATGCTAGCGGCAATGGAAGCCCGACTGCAGAAAATTCTGGCACAACAAAAACGTGTCTATGCTGGGACACTTACGATCGGCCAGGTTCCCGAAAAAGAACGAACCAGCCGACACACCGCCAGAGCCGTTCAGCTATCACGAGAAGAAAGCCTGCTCGGTCTGGAAATCGAAAAAGCAATTTTATTGATCAAAGACGAAGGATCGTCGGTGGCGTTCAGTGAAGCATTATCAGAAGTCCGGGAAGATGTGCAAACGGTCGCGTATCGTTTGAATCGAACACAGGTCGGCGAACTGACTCAGGAAATCGAAAAAGATATCATTAGTGCACTCGAAGAAATGATCGAAGCCCTGCAGAAAGAAATGGAAAAATCAGACGAAGAAAAGAAACAGCAGCAGCAACAACAGCAACAAGGCTCTCCCCAGGATCAAGCTTTGATTGACATGCTGGCAGAAATTAAAATGCTGCGTTCGTTGCAACTCCGTGTGAATAAACGAACCCGCCGGATTGAAAAGCTGGCTTTGGAAAAAGACGCTAACCAGGCAGAGATTTTTCAACAACTACAACAACTTTCAAATCGTCAGACGCGGATTCAAAACGCAACTTACATTCTGGCGACAGGTAAGAATAAATAATCATTTCGATTGAAGAATCCTTAAAAGGTCACAAACTGACATGAAACATTGGTTCCCATCGATTCAGAAAAAAGCAGTCGTCGAATGCCTTTTGCAACGGTTCACGGTGATTGTTTTTGTTTGTGCACTGTCTGCTTCTGTGTTCGCACAGGAGCCGATCCCAGTCCCAATCCCGCTCAAAGAGCCAGCTGTAAAAAAAGCGGAACCGGTTGAAATACTGGCGGCACCATCGAGGGTTGATCTCAAACTGCAATTGCAAAGCTGGGTTGCCGAACAAAAGGTCAAAAACCCGACCCAGTTAAAGATGATCGCTAATCTACTGGCGAAATTGGAGTCCCCAATTTCTGCAGAAGAAAAACTGAATCTGGCATTAGAAGTGTTTTCAAACGTGAAACCGGAAGCAAAACAGTTACTGAAAGATTACCAGCTTTCTGATCGACTCCCTCAGCTTTCCAGTCCTCCCTTATTAGTTGAAGGAGACGCAGATACGATTTATCTGGCGAATGTTCGCTATTATGTCGCACGCAACCTAACCCAGTTTCGAATGGTTGATCGTGCTCTGACCATCTTTAACTCCATCAAGCCAAACACACTTATCGACCCCGCCGGTTATCTGTTTTTTAAAGCAGCCTGCGAGCATCATTTATTACAGAAGAAATCTTGTGGAAAAACTCTGGACCAGTTGCTGAACTACACCGAAAGCGTACCGGAACGCTATCGACAGGTGGCAGTCCTGATGCAGGCGGATCTTGAAACCCTGAAAGAGGAAAGCCTGGACGAGATTTCGCGGAAGATGAGTGATGTTGAACGCAGGCTCGATCTCGGAAACTCCGGTAAAAAAGTTCAGAAGGTCGAAGATGAAATCATCGCCTCTCTGGACAAATTGATCAAAAAAATGGAAGACCAGGCCAAAAATAGCTCGTCTTCAGGAGCCGGGGCAGGCAGCTCGAGTTCGCCTGAGGGAGGAGCAGATGAGAGCCGTGTGAAAGGTCAGGTCGCACCAGGCGAAGTTGATAAGAAAAAATTATCCAACAATGGTGGCTGGGGACAACTTCCCCCTAAAAAACAAGCTTCGGCAAAAAATATTATCAATCGTAATTTTCCTTCACACTATCGCAAAGCCATTGAAAAGTATTTCAAAAAGCTGGCAACCCAAAAAGCAAATACCAATAAATAGATTTCTTCTCAAACTTAGTCCCCACAGATTTCGTTGAGTCCTGGAGAGTTTTCATGCATTCCCTGTTTTGTGTTTCAATGACGATGCTGCTGGCGGTTTCACCAGAAGTCGAAATGACTTCACTCAGTGGAACGTCCGTTTCAGGAAACCTGCAGTCATTGAATAAAGCTGTGATCGGCCTCAAACAAGGTGAAACAGCTAAAGAACACCCACTCGCAGAAACCTTGAATGTACGTTTTCCCAAAAACCGGTATCAGCGCAGCCTGGAAACCCCATTAACAATTCGCTTAACCGATGGATCAAAATTCCCCGTTCAAACGCTGCAGAGCAACGAACGGCAGATCAAAGTCAGTGGAGATCAGACCGGCACACTTCTCCTGCCGACGAATCAGGTCACTTCAATCCGCTTTGGAACATTGAATTCCAATATCAGTGCCTCTTGGGATAAACTCCTGAACAACAAGAGCAACAAAGATCTGCTCGTCGTACAGAAGGAGAATGTTCTTGATTTTATTGATGGTGTCGTCGGTTCCATTACCGATGATAAGATTCAGTTTTTCACTGGCGACGATGAAGTTGCCGTGAATCGCAAGCGTGTCTTCGGCATCATTTATTTTCGACAACCAACATCGGATGCGTCCCCCTTCTGTTCTATCCGTCTGACCAACGGCGGGCTGATTAATGCTTCTGCGATCAGCTACTCGGGAGCCGAATTCAATGCCACACTGCAAAGCGGTACACGAGCCCAATTTGCTCCTCAATCGATTGCAAACCTGGACTTCAGCCAAGGCAAAGTTCGGTATCTTTCCGACCTGGAACCGCGAAAGATCGAGTACACGCCCTTCTTTGACACCGTGTGGAAGTACCGCAAAGATAAACATCGTGATGGTGGTCCACTCCGACTGGACGGTAAAGAATATGCACGCGGACTTTACATTCACTCTAAAACGCTCCTGCAATATCGAATCAAAGAGGAATACCGAAACTTTCGGGCAATCATGGGGATTGATGATTCTGTTCCCGGCATCGGCTTTGTGTATGTTGAAATTAAAGGTAATGGGCGAACGCTCTATTCTGGAAACGTGCGGAGTGCTGACGCACCGATCGAATTAGACCTCGATGTTCGCGGCGTGCGCGATCTCGAAATCTTAGTGGATTTTGGTGACAACCTGGAGATCTGTGATCATCTCGATCTCTGTGAGGCACGCTTAATTAAGTAACCTGACGCAAGATCAACCAACGGTTTTGTGATTAAAGTTTAAAGGTAATTCAATGCAGAAAAATGTATTCTGTGCCACGCTTATTATCAGCATGCTTCTGATCGTACCTGCCTTTGCAGAAGTTTCGTCAGTTGATCCGGCTGTTTTAGCAGCGCAAAAACAACGCATCGATGTCATCAAAGCAGTCTCCCCTTCAGTCGTCGCGATCTTTGGGGCTGAGGGCGCGGGAGGTGGCTCAGGCGTTCTGGTGACGCAGGACGGCTATGCGTTGACCAACTTCCATGTTGTTTCGGGTGCAGGCAACTTCATGAAATGTGGGCTGAATGATGGCAAACTTTATGACGCTGTGATTGTCAGCATTGACCCTACTGGCGATGTGGCACTGATCAAGTTGCTCGGGCGAACCGATTTTCCCGTCGCCAAGCTAGGCAACAGCGACACGGTTCAAGTGGGTGACTGGGCCTATGCAATGGGAAATCCTTTTCTATTAGCCACCGATTTTCAGCCGACGATTACTTACGGAATCGTCAGCGGGGTACACCGTTATCAATATCCTGCAGGAACGTTTCTCGAATATACCGACTGTATTCAGGTCGACTCTTCAATTAATCCGGGTAATTCGGGAGGTCCTCTGTTCAACGACCGCGGAGAACTGATCGGTATCAATGGTCGTGGTTCGTTTGAAAAAAGAGGCCGCGTCAATTCGGGCGCAGGTTACGCTATCTCCATCAATCAGATTAAACACTTCTGGGATCACTTAAAAAGCGGGCGAATTGTTGACCACGCTTCCCTCGGTGCAACTGTGACGACCAGCCTTGACTCCACAATTGACGTCGCCGAAATACTGGAAGATTCAGACGCGTATCGGAAAGGACTGCGTCTCGGTGATGAAATCGTTTCTTTTGCAGGCAGACCGATCCGGAGTGTAAACCAGTTTAAAAACATTCTCGGTATTTATCCCGCGGGCTGGACTCTGCCACTCGTGTATCGACGGGATGAGAAAAAGCACACCATCTATGTACGTTTGCAGGCATTGCATACTGCAGCGGAATTACAGGAACAGGCTGGGCAAAAGAAAAAACCTCCTGTCAAACCTTCACGACCGGGCGAAGAAAAGCCTCCCCAGATGCCAAATCCTCACGCCAAACCAGAACCCGCGCCACCAGAACAGTACAAGCACCTTTACATTCCTAAAACCGGATTTACGAATTACTACTTTAATCAGCAACAACAGGATCGGTTACTGCAAGCTTTAAATACAACCAGCAATTTTTCGGACCGTAAAGGGACCTGGTCACTGACCGGAAAACAGGAAGACGGCAGTGAATTCACACTCACGCTGGCCGACAAAGGTGTGGGATTTGAAGCTGGCAACGATATCTTTCTGCAATCGCTGGAGACGGGAACCTTCGTGGATGAGCCACCGGGAACAGGTGGATTACTCGCAGCATTACACCACTTCCGTTTACTGCTGTCTGGACAGAGTGATCGCTTTACCGACTTTTATTACCTGGGCAGCGAACTCCTGGATGGAAAAAATGAATTGGTTGATGTACTGGTTGCGACGCAGACCGGAACGATTTCCCGTTGGTACTTTAATAAAGCAGATCTGTCTCTACGAGGGTTTGATTTTTATCTCACCGAAAATTCGGAGGTGTGCTCAATTCGCTTCGAACAGTTCCAAACTCTCAACGGACAAAAATTTCCGGGAGAACTTGATATACTCTACGGAAATCGACCTGTGATGAAATTAAAAGTTGAACGTCTCAAGTTAGAAACATTGGATACTCCCAAGAAATAGCATCGATTTGTGATGAAGGTTGATCCTCAGTGATTAAACAAAAAACCGTAAAGTCCGTTCTCGTTTACTTGTGCCTGGTTGGTTCCGTGTTGGCGGTCCCTTTAACTTCCCAGGCCTCGTCTCAGTCAACGATCAAGTATGCCCTGCCCCGCATAGTCAAGATCTTTGGTGCAGGTGGCGTAAAAAATCTATATGGTTACAGTACAGGCTTTCTCGTCTCACCCGAAGGACACATCGCCACAATCTGGAGTCCGGTACTTGATACAGATCGTTTATCTGTTGTACTTCACGATGGACGAAAATTTGAAGCTGAAGTCTTGGGAGCCGAGCCACATCTGGACCTGGCCATCATCAAATTAAAATCGGAACGTGAACTCAATCTCCCCTGTTTCCATTATCGTGAAAAAACCATCGCTGGTCCCGGTACTCGCATCTTGGGGTTCAGCAATATGTTTCGTGTTGCGACCGGGGATGAACCGGTTTCAGTTCTGCACGGCGTGATTGAAGCCCGCACCGATTTACCCCGGAGACGGGGTGCGTTTGAGCTTTCTTACTCGGGAGACGTGTATGTTGTCGATGCGATTACCAACAACCCGGGTGCCGCCGGGGGAGCCATTTTAACGTATGATGGCAAACTCCTGGGAATGATCGGAAAACAGGTCCGCAACGCAAAAACCAATACCTGGGTCAACTATTCCCTGCCGATTGACGTACTCAGCAAAAGCATTGAACAGATTATTACCGGCAAGTTTGATTCCAGTGAAGAGAAAAAAGAGCCGGAAACCACTCCAGAACGTTATCGCCCCGTTGATTTTGGCCTGATCATGGTGCCGGACGTTCTGTATCGAACTCCCGCATATATCGATAGCGTTCTGCCTGATTCCTTAGTTGCCAAAGCTGGTCTACAACCGAATGACCTGGTGGTATTTGTAAACGATGAACTGATTAAATCCTGCAAGACACTCAAAACGGAACTGGGAAAACTTGAGACAGGCGACTTGCTGCGTCTGGTAGTACGCCGGAACAATCAACTGGTGTCCGTGGAATTCCAGGTCCCTCCCGAAAAGAAATAACCTTTCATAGCCTGACGATCATGACATACATTCGAAACATCTACATTCTTATTATTGCGTTGTGCCTGACTGGCATTTCTGTTACACAGGCTCAGCCACCAGCCTCTGATCTGGAATCACTGGAAGAACGCGCCTTCAAACAGGCGGCTGCCTTTGTAAACCCATCCATTGTCAGAATAGAAACGGTGGGTGGTCAGGAACGAGTCGGAAAAATATTAACCGGCACCGGACCAACATCGGGCGTGATTGTCAGTCGCGATGGGCTGATCATTTCCAGCGCATTCAATTTCATTGGAAAACCATCTTCAATCCTGGTGACATTACCCGATGGGCGTCGTTTTCCGGCACAGGTCGTTGCCACCGACCATTTGAAGATGTTGACCCTGTTAAAAATCGAGGCACAAAACCTGCCGGTGCCTTTAGCCGTCCCGGAAAATGAACTTCAGGTAGGGATGTGGTCCATTGCACTGGGACGAACATTCGATCTGGATCAGCCCAGTATTTCTGTCGGCATTGTTAGTGCCCTGGAGAGAATCTGGGGAAAAGCCATTCAAACAGACGCCAAGATTTCCCCCATCAATTATGGCGGTCCTTTGGTAGATATTAACGGCCGCTTGATGGGGATTCTGGTCCCACTCTCGCCGGGTGCCACGGGAGAAACTGCTGGCGTGGAGTGGTATGACTCAGGAATTGGTTTTGCGATTCCCATGTATGATGTATTGAAAATCATTCCCCGCCTGAATACCGGCAAAGATCTTCATCCGGGATTATTAGGCATCACAATGACTGGAAAAGGCGACCTGTCGAGCAACATGAAACTAGATCGGGTACGCTATGGAAGCCCGGCTCAAGTTGCAGGGGTCAAGACAGGAGATACTCTAACCAGACTGGATGGTAAACCGGTCAACATGCACTCACAGGTCAAACAGGTTCTAATGAGCAAGTACGCTGGTGAAGCAGTCAGCCTGACCGTAACCAGAGAGGGTGCTAAGGAGCCGTTGACGTTTAAAACCACGCTGGTAGAAAAACTGGTTCCATTTGAGTCGGGTTTTCTCGGGGTCCTACCACAACGTGAATCAAAAACAGAAACAAAGCCGGGAGTGGGTGTGCGTTTTGTCTTTTCCAAATCAGCGGCTGCTAACGCAGGCTTAAAACCCAAAGACCGAATATTGGAGTTCAATAAACAAAAAGTGGCATCTGCGGAAGCGCTAGCATTAATGGTAAACCACCTGCGCCCCGGCGAAACTGCCACCCTGCTGGTTTCCCGAGATCAGAAACCGTTAACCGTCAATGTCAAATTACAGGCAACACCAAACATAGTAGAATCCTCTTTACCAAGCCAGGCGCGACCATCCCGAACTGCTGAAGAAAACGAACAGGACAAGATCAAAGTCGGACACTTTAAAGATCAACTTCCCGGTCATGAGCAGAGCTTCTGGGCATACGTTCCAGAAAATTACGATCCCAGTTATAAATATGGATTGATGGTCTGGATCCATCCTCCGGGGAACACAATGGAGTCCACAGTATTCAAGGAATGGAAGAGTATCTGCGAACAACGTGGCATTATTCTTGTAGGACCTGCCGCACAAGATGTCATTCGCTGGAATCGGGATGAAGCAGAATTTGTCAAAGAAGTAGTCGAATCAATGCAAACAAGATATGCAATTGATGCCAAACGTATTTTTCTTGTCAGCCATGCGAACGGTGCAGAGTTCGTATTTCAACTGGCGTTTAAATATCGAGACTTGTTTCGCGGTGTCGCCGTTTCCGATGCTTCCCTGCAAGACAGGCCACCAGAGACAGACCCTGATTATCCGCTCAGCCTGTACTTTGTTCTGAATGCCAATAACCCACTGAATCAGTTATTGCAGCCCCGAATCGAGGCGATTCGAAAAATGAATTACCCAACCGTGTTCCAGCTTCTTAAGGACGATAGACAAGCCGGGCAATATCTGAAGCAGCCGCAGTTAGAAGAAATAGGGCGTTGGGCGGACAGTCTAGATCGAATTTAGCGTCATCTGGTTCGTCAAATTACGACACACCAGTTTCTCCTGCTCCAGACAGTGAAAGTCACTCAACGACACTGTGAGCACCGGAATGGTTTGCCAGCGACAGATCTGATTTTGCAGGAACTGATTTCCTGTTTTTGAACACCATCAAAACGGCAAGTGCAATAAATGCCAGCCCCAGATATTGAGGTGACAAAAACAAAATCCAGAGGATTCCTAAAGTAATCAATCCAATCGCTGGCTGAGTATCCAGCCAATCAGCGGACCGAGATTGAACACATCGCCCCAGTATCGGAAGCAGGATGAGCAGGCAGAAACCAGCCAGTACCACGTCCAGATAAAAATTGGGAATAATCCATGCCAGCAAAACATCAGAATCAGGTTTTGAATCTCCTGAGTTGGAATAATAACGCACTTTCTGCAGGGGCACTGGTCCTAATTTCTGTTGAAACTGATGCACAAAAGAAAGTGTTTTCTGATCTGGTTCTTCAGCCTGATTGACATATTGTTTTAAAACAAACACGCGTTTTTTTAAATCATCGAATCGATTCAGCTCTTCACTGGTTCCCTGGCCATTCTCAACAGGTTCTGCCAGGATCAACTCCAGTTTAGTAAATTCATTTGCAACAGCATCCCACGTGGATCGAGACAGACGGTTCTCCTCCCCCAATTCAAGCTCAAGTTCAGCAATTTTGAGTTGTTCGTCCAGCTTATCAGCAAAGTAGGTAAACGGGGTTACGTAATCTGAAAGAAAAGTTCGCTGGCTATCTGACGCGATGACTTTAATCAAATTTTTATCAAACGAGAAATTTGTTGGCTGCGGTATTTGCAACCAGGCTTTCTCCAGAAAGTACTGATGTTCGATTTGAAAAGATTCCCAGAACAAAGTAATTTCATCAATTTGTCCGCTTCCATTCAGAGGAATTGCCAATGTACTATTTTCCGGCTTGAGAGAACTGTCATTTTCACCATTAATCAGCAATGCCATCAGTTTAGTTTTATCAGGCCAATCCAGAGTTAACACGCGGTTGCTTTGATTAAATAATTTGATCTGGGTTACACCATGAATGGTTCCCTGATCGCTCAAAATAATTTCTGTTTCAAGATAAGGAATAAACGCTGCATTCATTACGCCAGCACTGTGCGAAGCCATGCTTAATTTCCACGGCAACTGCGAAGCCGTATAGACACGACTGCAATCGATATCAGAGGAGGCATCACAGCGGGCCTGTACCCAGGCAGGAACATTGTCTGCTAACAGTGTTTGTCTTGCTTTTTTGTCGGTTAATTGAAAATCCTGAGTTTTAGAAAGCAGAAGATAGTTATTTTGGATGTTTGAATTTTCCAGAGTCACAGGCATCACCACCAACTCGTCGGCTGGCTTCATGATTGTTGCCCTGATCGTGACCGTTTTTTCCTTCGAAGCGGAAGCCGTAGACTGTAGCTCGACCCGTTGTAATCCATCGGGCATTTTATCCTGAATTTCAAATGGCATTCCATCAATCGAAAACTCATCCCCAAACTCAATCGGTATCAGCAAATTTAATTTTTTCATATCAGCAGCAGGTAAGGTGAAACGTAAAGATTGTGTCACCTCAATTTGTTGATCTTCCACTGAATCAATGATGGTTAGCGTATCAACGGCGATCATGGATTTTTGCAGTTTGACCATCAGTGAAATAGGCTGACCGACAGAATCGCGTTCCTGGAAACGCCCCACTAAAGAAAAATGATCGACGATCGCGGGTTGTGTTGAATTCTCTTGAATTCGGCGAAAATGAGGTGAGGTTAATTCGACATCGAGTTGAGGCTTTTTATATAAACTCAACAGAGACTCTTCAACTTCTACTCCCTGCAACTGAATACCCGGTATTTTCAGGCTTCCCAGTTTTCGGATCGGTAGCCAGCCCTTAAGTGTGAGGTCCTGCAATCCCGAGGTTTTATTTTTCAAAAACAGCGTGATTTGATTTCCAATGCGATGCCAGTGAGCCAGCCTCTCCACATCTTCTTCTTTCACTGACAGTGATTCAATTCGAAGACCTTCCGGTACAACAAGTGAATGTTGAAACGCCGGTGCCTGACTGATTCGTAATTCTGCCGCAAAAGTCCAATCGATATTCTTGCGATTCACCACCACTGTCTGATTTATTCGTGCTGATCGTTTGGGATTTTTTGGTCTGAGGACCAGTGAAATAGGAGCAGGTTGATTAACTTGAAACAGCAATGCGGACGACTTCACAATACTGTCATCGATTTGTTTACCAGATGTCTTAGACGAGACCGACAGAACGCCCTCTGGAAGTGCCCCTGCCTGTTCGATCTCAAACTCCGGACCAGCACGCACCCCCACCTGATGCGACACGACTTTAATCGTTGTGACTTGGGAATCCTGATTCCCAGAACCGAAATCGACTGGTAAAACCTTGACCTCCGTCAATGGATCGTTGGCCGGTAAATCAAAGGTGGCATTAATTTCGAATTTACCCGTTTTTGATTCTGACAACTCCAACAGTAACTCTTCACTCTCTTCATTCTCAGCCGGGCGTAAAGCAGGAACGACTGTGATTCCTGCAGATTTCACATCCCTTAAGACTGCACCTACAGGAAGTTTCCAAGACAGATAATCGACTTTCCCACTCAGCACTGTATATTTCACCTGGACTTCCATCCGAATCAGTGAAGGAGATACTTCAGCATTCGTTAAAACTGTCGCCCCAAGATTTAAGGGGGTTGTTTCTGAATTCTGGCTGGTGAGCCATTTCACTTTAAGTAGAGTATTTTCTTTCAGGAAAGAAGAAAACTGTTTTTTTCCGGCCAACTGGTATTGGGAAACACCGGTCGTTTCAGTGAGTTCGACCAGATAAATCGGATCATTGCATTGAAATGTAAACTGATTTATCGTGACAGGAGGAATCCCTAATTCAAATTGCCCGCTGGTAGCACTGAACTTCACTGCCGGATGCAAGATCAACTCAATCAGATGTTCCTGATAAGAATATGGTAAAACTGGTTTTTGTGCTTCAACAGGTACATCCGGGCCTAACGGCGATTGGGTTGTCATTTGTTGATTCTTCACATTCACCTGGATGCCTTGCCCATCTGCCCCCAGTAAAACCGGAACAATATTCCCGTCGACTCGACAGGAATCTGGGCCACTCAGATTTCCACCGCTGATGGGCAGTTGAACTGTTGCATTTTCTTTTTCAATAGGAACCTTTACTTGAAAGGTCGCCTTCACAGTCAGTAACTGGTCATCATGAATCGTACCGTCGTAGTGAGCCGAAGAAATCAGATATTCCGGTTGCTGCGTAAATTCTGTAAGCGCTTCCAGTTCCTGAAGTAAGTCCGGTGTGAGATAGGCAAACGATTCCGTTGTTGAACCTGATGAGTCAGGCAGAAGAACCATTTCCGTTTTGAGTTCCTTAGACTGATTCGCAGGAGTCGACAAAACCGGTGCTGGTGAATTTTGCGCATAGCTGGCAGCAGCTGAAATCCCCAGGAGTCCGATCATGATGATGCGGGCTGCTGAGTAAAGTGAAGAGACCGGTTGCTGATATGCTTTTGTACTTTGATCCTCAATTTGTATTTTTGTTTCCTGCCGGAGGAATCGGCGGGGAATTAACATCACGATTAAGATTCCCGTGAAACAACTGCCTGCGATTTGTGCTAACGGCAGTGGAAAGATCCAGGCTAGAGCTAATGAGATCAGTGCCAGCATAATGCAGAGCTTCTCTCGAATTCCAACACTGAATATTCGCAATAACATCCCGACGATGATAGTCGACAGTAATACAATCCAAGAGATAATCTTTGACTGACCCGTGTTAGAAGTTTCCAGGATGCCATACTTCACCGGAAACAACACGATCGCATTCCAGCGGGACTCAACACTTTCAGCCGGTCCCTGGTCTTTCCCGAGTACTCCAAAGAATCTGCGAGTCAATGTTCCATCAGGGATCGCCTGTTGCAGGACCATATCTTCGGGACCGCTCAGCAAACTTATGCCTTCCGGAAGTGTAAAATTCCAGTCTGTTTCCAGGACCCGTTGATTGATTTGAGGAAAGGGGATCTGGCGTGTCACGCTCAGCCCATCGGGAACTGACGAAGTCTGATATTGAATCGTAATTCGATATGAGTCTAACTGATCAAAGAGAGGAACCAGGAATTGACTTTCTGTTTCAATCGGTGTCACCCGCTGCTGATTAACGGCTGTTGAAATTAGCTTCACATCAGACGGGAAATGAAACAAAACTTCATCATCAAATGTTTTTGATAAATCGAGGTCAATCGTTGCCCGATGGACATCAGGTTCTCCATTTCCGTGACCGAACTTAGTATCAACAACAATCGTTGCTGTCCCTTGCTCTAAACCAGTGTCTGAAAAATCAGACGCGCGCGAGATTGTTAATACCCCCGAAGGACGTTCATAATCCCACTCATAGTTTCGCTGACTGCGTTTTAATCTTGTACTGTTTTTTGAATCAGAATTTGCCAAAAGACCTTCAGTCTGGATGCGTAAATTCAACTCGTTTGAATTCAATACTCGGACTACACCGCGAAATGGCTTAGCCTGGGGTGCAAACACCAAAGATGCTCTCATATTTTTCTGGAAAGGTCGTCGGCGTTCTCCACGAATTTCTATTTCACTGAAAACAGGTGTCGAAAAATTCAACTCCCAAAGCTCACCTGAATCGGGGAGTTGCCACTTCTGATGCTCAGAAACCGGCAGCTTTTGAGTATTGAGTTTTGACTGCAAGCTACTTCCGGAAGGAAGCGTCCATTCCACAGGTTCACCTGTCTCAGAGAGATAAACAAGCACACGTTGAATCCCCCCTCGTACAGGCACACTGTTTAAAATATAATTTTCCTGGATTACGTCATCATTGATTGCAAGAAACGTACTGCCGACAACCTGAAGTGACTGTTCCATTTTCGAAAGTCTCAGAGCTCCCCATCTTGAACCGGAATAAGGGGAAAGATGAAACAAACGCGACATGTTTGAATCGGTCACTGGAAATGTCCAGTTTTTAGGAAGCTCATTCGCTGCGATTTCTTCTACTTCTTTGTCTGGCTCAAACAGCGAAGCCAGTTCAGGGCTCGCGGCTAATTCTAAAACCCGATCAATATTGTCACATCCTAATGGCCTTACTCCAAACAAATCGATCGACCGTTTTAAAACGGGAACCAGTCGTCTGGCCTGAATTTCCAGTGAATAGGGAGTATCAGGCGAAACGGAAATCGGAAGTCGGATACGTAACTTTTGTTGTCGGCCACTCCGTTCTACATCCCAGACCAGATCACCGGAATGTTTCTCAGTGGCCAGACTTTTGACTTGAGTGATCTCCCAACCAGCAGGAATCATTGCCTCCAGGCGATAGGTCGTCCCTGCAGCGGAAGTCCAATGGATGCGTGATTTCAAATTCCAGACTTTATCTTCGACCTGAACCATACTATGAACCCTGGCAGAAAGATTCAGGTCCGGTAAAGCCAGGCGATACTGCAAACGTGCATCGGGAGTATATTGCTTGAAGTCGTATGATTCTCCCTGTTCCTCTTGAATAAGCACCCCGGTCTGGCGTAGATCTGATAAAGTGATCGCATGTGTCTGCAAGGGAGAGGAAATATCAAGATGCACTGTCCCCCCTAAAAAGTGGGCCTGATTCAATTTTAGCCGGGGAATGGTTACATCACCCTCTAAAGAAGGTGATGCCAATGCACGAATCGATAAGGGACGACTGATCCCTACCAGAGGATCGATGAGATCTACTGTAATCCGGTTCTGACCTTTCTGTTGTTTCACTTCAAATGGTAAAGCCAGATCATTGCCTAGAGTCACAGAATAGATTTCATATTCCACAGGTGCTTCAAATTCCAGTTTTTGAACAGGTTGATTCAAAACTTCAATCTGGAAATCTTCCCGAAGCCTTAAACCATCTTCCCGTACGCCAACCTGAGCAAATTGATGATACAGAATTTGTGTAGGCGCCTGTTTCTGTGTCTCGCTCTGGTAAATGACGGCTTGAAATTCGGACTGTCCGCCGAGTTCGATCTGCCATAAATCATAATTGGGTAGTCCGGATTTCAATGGACCTGAAACATAACCGACAGACGTTGTCAGAACCATGCCTCGGGGGACTTTCAGTTGAACACGTGAGACTACTGTCTCGGGTAATTGAAAAGTAAACTCCGTGCGCTGCGGCAGTTGTCTGCCTTTCAAACTCCACTGTCCCGACAGAGTATCGTCAAAATGATCAACGAGTAACAAGGTTTGTTGATCCGGGGCCAGTCCCCAGACGGCGTCCTGCTGACCCCACTTTAATTCATGAATCGCTAAATTCAGTTTTGACAGGTTGATAAACCCTGGCTCATTCCGGGAACAATGTAGAACATACTCCAGACGTCCATCTATGAGGTGATCACCTTTGAGCGTAGCAGTATAAGTTGCTTCCTGAATCCAGGAATTTGGAGGCGTGTTTTTTTTTAATACAGCCGCTTTTTTAAGTGACTGATATTTCTTTAAAGGGACGGGATACCAGTTTCCCTCAGGCCACTGAGACGTATCACGACCAGAAACAGTCATTTCTTTAATTCGCAATGAGGGACTCAGATTCAACGTATTCTGTTCAGCAGCGGAGAGACTCCCTGAATTCAATAGACAGGATATCCCTACGATCATCAAACAAATTATTCTGAGAGCAGGACTTTGCTGCCATTCGAGTTTTTGATACCCCCTCATCGGCTGGCCCCGGCTTCTGATGATGAGACGGGTTTATCGACGACTTCAGAACCAGGTCTGACAGCCGTAATATCTTCAGGATCCACTTCCGATGGTCGAATACGTTCAGAATAAGAAGGCGGAGGAATAAAGTCACTCGGTGCAGAGAGAGTCAACAGTTTTGATTCACGTCGTTTTCGTGAAGTTCCATTTATCAATGCCGCGACGACAGCCAGAAGTAATCCGAAGACCGCAGGCTGCAAAAGCACTTCCACCGGAGCAGCATACCATAGTGCAACTGTAGAAACGGCCGTCATCATAACTAACAGCACCAGCGCGCTTCTGAGCGCTGAGATACTCATTAAAATAAATCCCAGCAGTAAGGCAGTCCCGGCACCAATGAACACAATCATTGAACGAGAGAGCGCATGAAACTGTAGCGAAGCTGCCGGACCGATCCGATAGAATTGATAGTCGTTCACTCCCATAAAATCTGTTCGTTGGGGTGGTGTTTTATTCATGTCGATCGGAATTTCATCCTGGCCTGAAAACAGCCGTGACCAGAAGACCCCCTGATGTTCCCAGCGAAATTGAGGGGTGTACCCTCGAGGAATTGTAAAGAGATGTTCGTGATTGGGCAGTCGGATTTTCCACATCGTCTTTTCAATCCAGAGATTATCTGAAAATTCGGCAGCACCAACCGTCAATGGGCCGAATTGGGAGTCACGCTGGTGTCTGGTGGAACTATAATCAATCGTCAGAATATTCGCTGGTGTTTGTGCTTCTTTCCGTTTGGCGATTGGCAAACTGAGTTGGTAGTCCTGAGCGCTCCCCTGTGTCAGATTAGCTGTGACCGGTTGATCGTTCCACCAGATTTCATCGATCTTGATCCCTGAGTTTTCTGGCATTCTGAATGAAAGAGTTCGTGGTGACACTGGAAACTGATACTGAGCGCGTGCCTGATAGGAACCAGCCAAATCGATGCTGCAATCGATCCATGCCTGACGGATTGAATAAGCCAAGAGAGAGCCCGATTCGCTTTTTTTGAATTTGAGACTAATGTCTGCTTCGGGATCCACAGCACGCCAGAACGCATTATTATTCATGGCCAACTGCTGCTGCCAGGCCGCATCCGTACTTTCAACTTCGAACGACTGTGCATCTTCGTCGTTCATCATTAAAAGTTCAAACTGGCTTTCTGAAAAAGCCACATCGTCAGAACGGATCAGGGGGATATCTAATTCGGATTGAGAAGTTTGCGTCAATAAATAGACGGCTGTAATTTTTACTGATCCCAGTTTTTTGCTGCGTAGAGAAAGTCGAGCATTCTGGATCGGATCTGTTTCGTCCGAGGTCCAGGTTGGTACAAGCGGGTTCTGCTCATCATCGAGATAAAAATTAACACGATTTTTCAAAGACAGAGGCACCAGCAAACGAACTTCAGATAGTGGTTCATATTCAATCTGATATTGAATTTCCTGCTCAACACGGGTCTCTGAACCATCGATTTCTATCAGGGCAGTACTTGCGGCAGTAATTTCCTGGCTATGAATCGAAACAACAGCCGAAAACTCATTGACTCCCGGTTGAATTTGAAACATGTTCTTTCGCAGAATCTGAATTTCCGCCGGCAGCGCGAACTGATCTAGTTGTACCAAAGGAGTTGACAGGACCTGCGTTTTTGGTGCGGAGGTCAAATCGGTAACGACATTGGTATCATTGGCAAGTACCAGTGACGTGGCAGACAGACTGGGGGCTTTGATTTCGGGAAGCGAAAATTTGAAGGGTTCCTGATCTGCAATCACAGGACGCCGGGCACGGAAGGAAATTTCAAATGCTCCCTTGGAGCGTTTTAGCAGATTAATGTTAATTCTGTCCGGCTGAGACTGATCAACTTTAATCGCTTCCGTCAAAGATGGTTCCTGCATCAATTCCAGTTCCCAGCCTTCTTCTTTCCGATGAGGCCAATTGAACGAAACTTGATCGAGCGCACCTTGAAATACGTTAATTTTCACACGTGCTTCCAGTTCTGCCCGGTTTCCAAACATTTGAACCAGGTAGAAAGGCTTGGCAGAGAAGTAGGGTTTGACGCGTTCAATATTTAGCGGCAGTTGAAATGGCTGTTTCAGAAAGCGATATGAGCTATCCAGGTCTTTCTGGTTGGCCTTGATCTGATAGACAGACCGATTCTGCCCTTCAGTACGAAAGATGCGATAACCATCCAATGTCTGAACATCAATCAAACCTGTTTGCCGTTTAGCCCGACTCACTTCAAAGCCATCAATCAGAAAGTGGCCGCTCTGTTCTGGAAAATCCGTCTCCAGGGTCCACTGCAATTCGATGGGGCCGACCGTGGGTTCAATCAGCGAGACGTCAACCAGATTTCCTTTTGTCACCTGGTGACTCTTATAACCTTCACACTTCACATCCAATAGCCGAAACGATTCTGGCAACTTAACCTGGACCGACTGAAAACTGCCCGTCAAGGCTTTGATAGACTGGTTCGCATTCAGTAGAACCGAGTCTGAAGTGAAATCAGCTGTGATCAGAGTCTCGGCCTGTAATACAGTTTCGACTTTCTTCTCATCAGGAATGGGTTGCCATGAAAGATCAAGCTGTTCACCCAACCCGAACATTTCTACCTGACTCTGTTCTTCGGAAACGGCCTTTTTCGAAACCGCGACTCCGCTGGGAACCTCCAGACTGATTTGAGACAATGGAACTGTCAATTGTAAATTACTGACGGCGGTTTGCGGCAGCACTAATTGCAGACGCCGTGAAGGTAACTGTTGTTTGAGCGATATGCTTAACGTCAGATTCAGCTCATGCGTCCCTTTTCCACGAAACCACCATAGATAACCATCCGTTCGGTTAAAACCACCTGGACTGGATTCACCTGCGCCAGCATATCCAGTTTTCAGGAAGATCGATTCATTCAATTTTAAAGGGACACGAATCCATTTCTGATCTTCATTGATCAACACAACAATGCGAGCATCAAGAATGGCGCGATCATCTTTAATGGTACCCGTGAGTGAAACGGAAGAAACCGCGTACTCGGGCGACTGTTCTACCTGAGCAGCCTGCTTCTGTTTCAGATACTCGAGAATTTGATCCAGGTTGAGATTTGGGAGAGGAATGTATTGGCCATCAGCCCCTTTAAAATAGACTCCCTGCTGGCCTGGTGTATTTGGTGAGTCCTCGGAAACCGAGTTGGAGGTCTCTGAACTTGAATCAGTCTTTGACGACTTTGCTTCAGGTTTGGGCTGACTGGAAGCATTCAGGAGCCTGGCTCCAAAATCTGCTTTCCGTTCATCCTGCTTCTCACTGGTCCGATCACCTGGCTGTTGTTGTGCGTAAACATTCTCAGACGTACGTCCTACGCAGAAAAACAACAGCAAAGGTAGTCCACAAGAGACTATAACGAAACGAGCAAGATATGACATAATCGCAAATTGATCCCATATTGCGGGAACCGGAAAACACTGAAAAAATCTAACTCATTGACCTGGAAGGAGCTAAATCTATTCTAAAACCGAGGAATTCTTCTACTCTGTCTGATCGAAGCGCAATCCACGAAAGTGTTCATAAGAACATAAACAATGTATGAGAAGAATGCATTTCAGTCCTTATATCATACGTCGTTTTTTGGGCACATTAAAGAAGGAATCTCAAAGCTGACTAAAAAAGCGGTCCGGTTAATAATGTTTGCAATTCTGTATGAATATTTGTTCCATTAGTCGCCAAAATACTGGGCGTTTCAATTGAAAAATTAGCATTTTCGATGGAGGTCACCGCGCCTCCCGCTTCTCTACAAATCAGTACGCCAGCTGCCATATCCCAGGGTTTTAAATTGCTGGACCAATATCCTTCAATCCGCCCTGCTGAGACATAACATAAATTGAGCGCTGCCGACCCGGTGCGCTGCAATGTTTGTGCTTCGGGCAAAACGCGTAAGAATCGATCTACGGCGATATCCTGACCTGTTGTACCAACGGGTAAACTGGCAACTAACATTGCCTGATCAAGAGACGGAATTCGGGAAGTTTCAATTGGTTCTCCATTCAACCGTGCGCCTTCTCCGTGAAATGCTGAGAACATCTCATCGCGATTCGGATCGTATACAACCCCCAGTATCAGTTCCCCCTGATGCTCTAAACCGATCGAGACACAATAGTAAGGGAAGCCATGTACATAATTCGAAGTGCCATCCAGAGGATCAATCACCCAGCGATAATCTGAGTCGCCTTCTTCGTGCGTCAAACCCTCTTCCCCCAGCATATGATGCAGGGGAAATCGCTCGCTTATGTGATTCACAATTGCGGTCTGCGACGCAAAATCAGCGTCCGTCACCAGATCGGATCTTCCTTTTTCAGAAACGCGAAACTCGTCAATCCAGTCCAGCAGGCATTTGGCTCCCAGCCGCGCGGCAGTTTCAGCAGCGTCAATCAACTCAGTGGAATTCAATGTTCAACCTTCCATGAAACACATTTTAGATTCAGTCTTCTGCACACTTAAATCAGATTCAGAATCTCAATTCATCCAGGGGGATCAAGAAGCAGAGAAAATCCCCAGAAGTTTGTTCGATTATCATGATTATGCTGAATAATCGAATTATCACCATTCTATGAATCAAACCGCAGCTCGTGAACCGTCAACGTCCGGATTTCATCATTCTTTTATAGTCTTACTGAGAAACACAAGGTCAACCGCTGACCGACCCCGAGGCGTCAGACTCCCAGCAATAGCAATCAGTTGCGCAGGAACCCTCACCTGCGACTCATGATGAACGCTCCCAAAGCAGACCTCAACAGATCTCAGCAGACTCAGCTGCGACCGGTTTATAGCGATTTTTATTGTTCTCTGGTTTCTAAGCAAAATATCAATTCTATCAATCCCATTGATTAATGTTGCTTATTCAAAACAGTGAAGCCAGTCAAGGTGTGGATTTTTTTCAGATTGAAAGTATCAGGTTGGAAACATGAGGTATATTTTCAACACCTAGTGCTTTGTCAAGCTAGAAATAAAGGGTTGGGGGTATTGTTTACGTGCTCCGTTGTCACACTCTCGTGATATCTATCAACCCCAATTTTAAAATGACACTCCACTAGTATTGGTTTCATTATTGTTTTTCTGAGAACCAGATCTGCCTTGTGTGGTAGACATTTCCTAACCAGACAATTCCTAACCAGACAAATTGATTGAAAAGATAACAAATGGATTTTCCGCTCACACAGCTCTCACTTTACATCATGGCGATTAGCGTCGGAATCTTTACCGTCATCGCCGCCATTACGGATTACAAAGCCAGAAAAATCTATAACGTCCTGACTGTTCCTTTCTTTGTCTTAGGGATTATTTATCAGGCCGTTTTCAATGGCTGGGAAGGCCTGATGTATGGAGGCCTGGGTTTTCTGGCTGGTTTCGGCTCGTTTTTCCTGATCTGGATGGCGGGCAGCGGCGCTGCGGGAGATGTCAAAATGATGGGGGCCTTATCGGTCTGGCTGGGTTTTAAAGCAACACTGGCCGTCATGATAGTAGGCACGCTCTTTGTACTGATTGGTTCTTTTGTGATTCTGTTCTGGAGCGTGATTAGACGTGGAGCACGGAAAACAAAAGAAACGTATCTGGCAACGGGCAAGACCTTAAAAGGCAAGAAGAAAAAATATAAAGCGGAAACCATGGAACAAAAACAGAAACGCGGTTTGATGCCGTTTGCCCTTCCCGTGGTCTTGGCAACTTGGAGTGTGACGACCTGGATGGTGATTAAATCAATCGTACTGCAGTAATTGTTGTAGATCAAAACTCATAGTATCCGGAAATCGATGAAAGTATTTCTGCTGTGAATGTAAAACGAATTCAGAAAAACCAGAAACGAACAGAACGCAAGGGCTTCCTGAGCATGGAACTGGCCCTGGTTTTACCGATTTTCGGTATTGTCCTGTTCGCCCTTTTTGAGTTTACGCTCTTGTTTTACGCACGCGCTGATGTTGTCGAAGCCAGTCGGATTGGTGCTCGTCTGGCAACATTGCCGGGTGTGACCCAGGAAAATGTGGAACAGGAAGTAAAGAAAATTCTGCCTCCCCAATTGGGACAAGGGGCCGTTGTTCAAGCTGACATGGGAGAAAAGCCGGGAGACATCGTCATGGTGGCTGTCAGCATTCCCATGACATTCGCTTCCCCCAATCTGCTTTGGCCGATTGGCTATGACATTAAAGGACAAAATTTGTATTCAGAAACCAGGATGATTAAAGAGTAAATCTCTTCTGGTTTGATTTGGAAATAATCGTGTAGCCCTCCGACGATTTAACAGGAGGGAATGTTGGAAGTCAGGTAGAACCCCTGCTTCATCAAGTTACGGGAGATTGATCCGGTGAAAAGTCTGACCCCTGCAAAAGTATCACTGTTGATGTTTGGCGTCTTCGGCATACTGATTGCAGCATATATCGGAAAAAGATTATTGGCGGGAAAAGAAGAAGCTCCGCCGGTTGCAACACGAAACATTCCCATGGCAATTAGTGAACTGGAACCAGGCACACTGGTAACCGAAGAGCACCTGGGACTGGGTCCGATTGCGATCAAAAATTTGAAACCGGAAATGATGACATCAAATCGTGTCATTGTCGGCCGAATCGTGAAAGAACGCATTCCGGCTGCCACTCCCATTTCAACCGGTCAACTCTATCCAGCAGGTGAAACGCCGCCGATTCAGGTTGAACCAGGAATGCGAGCCATTTCAGTCCCGCTTGAATCATCGGTTGACCTCGTTGATGGATTGATTAAACCGGGTGAGTATGTCGACGTTCACATGACCCCCACGGGCATGAACAACGACAGACGCTTGAATGGCGGGATGACGTTAACCTTATTCAAAGGTGTTCGCGTCATCGCAATCAATCGCAGCTACACACAAAACAGCAGTTCCCGACGAGGTACGAATGTGACACTCGAATTAACTCCGGAACAGGCCAATATTATGATTCTTGCCCGTGATCGTGGTGAGATCACCATGAGCTACACGCCTGAAGGGAAAGGGAATGGCGGCGTCGCGATCAGTAATGCCGACAAAGCAACTTTATATGAAATCCTGGGATTAAAGACACCGGAAAAGCCAAAAGAAGAAGAACCTCCCAAACCGTTTGTCGTAGAAGGTTATTACGGTTCGAGTCGCAGTGTGAATCAGTTCGACAAAAATGGTGTGCGGATTGGCGACTACAATAATTTTAATCGTGGCGGCAGCCGTGCCTTTAATTCCGGCGGATATCTCAATCCGAACTGGGGACGTGGCGGCGGTTATGACAGCGACAGTGGTTCCATCAGTGCTCCTGTTCGCCCGACACCGGGTGCCCCCGGAAGTGCAGGACCGTCTGCACAGCGAGGTCCACAGAGTAACCCGAACGTCCAGAGTTTTCCTGATCGACAGCAAGGGCCCGTCGCAAGTTCCTATTCACAAAATCGGCCTGCAGGGCGGTAATTGACAACAGAGTTAATACCCGCATTCAGGATTTCTGCCTTATTCCCAAAGAGACGATTACCGAAATCACTGTCATGAAACGTTTTCAGCGAACCCACATCACAAGACCACAGCACGTCGGTCGACGAGGAGTGATCACTCCTCTCGCTGCGATGGTGCTGCTGGCTGTCATGGTGGGGATCGCTTTGATTGTGAATCGACTCTGGTTGGATGCAGCTACCCTGGAAGTCACTACCTGTATTGAAACCGCGGTTTTAGCCGCAGGTCACGAACTCGCATCAGATGAATTGCTCAAGGAAAATCCGGATTACAACAAGCTCATGACGAGGGCGGAAAAATCGGCAAATCGTGCGCTCAAATTAAATACGGTCGCTGGACAGCGTATCGGAATCCAATTGACCAAAGGCGACAATCTCCTGTTTGGAAAGACCGTTCCCGTAGCTGAAACCGGAGAAAGACAATTTTTACAAACCGACCATGAGCCGCTGAGCGTACAAATCAAAACAGATCACGCCAGCCGACTCAATAACCCTGTCGCAGAATTATTGTCTGAGGTAACCCGGACTAATCTGGGGACGCCAGGGACACAGATCGAAGCCTCAATCGATAATCACGTCATTGGCATTCGCCCTTTTGAGAATGTGGCAGTTCCCGCATTTCCTCTGGCAATTCTGAAAGATGACCCTACGGGAAAACACACAGAAACCTGGGAACTCCAGATCATTCAGAAAAAAGGGAGCGATGAATATCAATTCGACCCGAAAACTGGCAAGGTCACTCGCGGCTCAGATGGGATTCCGGAAATCAAGCTGACGGGAAAGCCTCGACGGGGTGATATTGCTGATGCCAATATGCAGATCCTCGATTTTGGATCAAAATTCCATTCCGAGGCGGTTGTCCGACAGATTTTAGCAGGTCTGACTAAACAGAATCTGAAACAGTTTCACGGTGAATTAGTATTTAATGCACAACCCGTTGAAATCAAATGCAGTCCCAATATCGAAAATGATGAGCAAAACGCATTTAAAGACATGCTCGGTCAGTGCCGCATCTGTTTTCTCTATAACAAAGTGAATGCCACACCAAGATCTTACAACGGCATTGCCGACTGCACAAAGCTCGTAGCGGGCCGGATCATGGCTGTCAAACGGCTTGAGAATCAGGCATGTGAAATCATCTTGCAACCCGGAGTCATTACCTCACGAGCAGTCGTGCTGGCCAAGCCTAAACCAACAGAAAATGTAAACGCGTCTGCATCGAATACAAAACCAACCGCAGACGACAAAAAACAAAGTACAAACAAATACATTTACAAGCTTTATCTGACCCAGTAAGGGCGGAGACGAAACATGGTATTACAAAGCGAAACCAGAGTTGCTAATTCAGCCGTTGATGCGAAAAAAGCCTTTCAGAGGTTAAAAACACAGCTGCATCACCAGATGGTTGATGCGATCGACTTTTCCAAAGCAGGCGAACTTCCGGAAGAGGAATTGCGTGGAAAACTCCGCGGGCTGGCTGAGCATCTTTGTATGCAGCAGGAAATTAAACTCGATCATGAAAACCGTGAAATCATGGTTCGAGAAATTCTGGACGAGATCTACGGATTCGGTCCCCTGGAGCCTTTAATGAGTGACCCTGAAATCAGCGATGTGCTGGTAAATGGTGCCGACCGGGTTTTCGTGGAACGGAACGGGGTACTGGAAGAAACCGACATTAGTTTTGCGGATGACGCACATCTGATTCAGTTAATTCACCGACTGGTCGGACGGGCCGGGCGACGCATTGACGAAGTCTCTCCGATGGTCGATGCCAAGCTTCCCGATGGTTCTCGTCTTAACGCAGTAATTCCCCCATTGGCGCTGAAAGGCCCCACCCTTTCCATTCGACGTTTTCGATCACAGGCTCTGCTATTTGATGACATGGTACAAATGGGATCATTGGCTCCCGACATGGCGAAATTCCTGGAAATGGCAGTTCACGGACGGCTCAATATCTTGATCAGTGGTGGTACTGGTGCTGGAAAAACGACACTGTTAAATAACCTCAGCCGTTATATTTCCGGCAAAGAGCGAATCGTCACCATCGAACAAACTTCAGAACTCCAGCTTCAGCAACCCGACGTGGTGTCACTGGAAGCCAGGCCATCCAACATTGAAGGTCAGGGAGAAATTAATCAGCGGGACTTATTGAAAAACAGTCTGCGAATGCGGCCTGACCGAATTATCGTCGGCGAATCGCGTGGCGGTGAAGTATTGGAAATGCTGCAGGCGATGAATACAGGTCACGATGGTTCGATGAGTACCGTCCACGCCAACGATACCCGCGACGCATTGGACCGACTGGAGTTGATGATCGCCCTTTCGGGTGCGGAACTTCCAAACTCAATTGCCCGACGGTATATCGCTTCAGCCGTCCACTTACTGGTGCACATCACACGTCTGCCTAATGGTGAACGAAAAGTGATGCGTATTTCAGAATTGATTGGCTTCCAGAACGGCGAATATATGGTGGAAGACCTGTTCGTCTTTCGAATTACCAATGTTGATCCGGATGGTCATGTCAACGGTTCCTTTTATGCTACCGGACATAAGCCTGTCGCGATGAACTGGTTAACTCAAACAAACTTTAATGACTGCGAAAATCTGTTTCATGCCCGTGAATTAGAGCTAACGGACCGTCAATCTGATAAGCAGGATGGACAGGAGATTTAACCATGGCCACAGATGCCACAATAAATACAATCAATGCTGCGGATGATTTTTCAGAAATCCTGCGCGATCGAAATAAATACGCTGTCTCTGATTCCAATCAGATCGGTAACCGTGTGAATGGCGGATTCGATGAATTGATCATCCATTCCGGAGTCGATGCGAATCCGGCAGTGATTCTGTTTCTCTGCCTGCTGACTGGGATCCTGATCGGTGGTCTTGTTTTTGTGTTACAGGAAAATTTCCTCTCCACATCGCTGGCGTTCATGGTGGGAGGCATGGCTCCCATTGGTTATCTGATTTTCCTACGCAGCCGACGCCAGAAACGAATCAATGAACAGCTTTCCGATATGATTGACGAACTGGCACGTGCCGCTAAGACAGGTCGCAGTTTGACACACTGTTTCATCAATGTGGCTGAAAAAACGCCTGCCCCGTTGGGAGATGAATTGAAAGAGTCTGCCCGGCGCCTGGAAATGGGCGTCTCCATGAAGGCGGCTCTGGACGGACTTTATGAACGAACAGGTGTTGCCAGTTTGAACATTCTCTCGATGGCATTGATCGTGCATCAGGAAACCGGTGGAGACCTGGTGAAAGTGCTCGAACGGCTGGCACGTACAATCCGGGACCGTATGTTATTTTTGGGTCGCCTGCGTACCGCCACTGCAGGTAGCCGTGCGACCGCAGTACTGATGATTTTGCTCCCCCCTTTGATTCTGGGATTCTTCGTCTTACGTGATCCTACCTATTTAACAACCTTGATGGCTTCATCATGGGGACGGGGTGCAACGTTTACCGCTATTGCATTACAAGTCATTGGATCCTTGTGGGTTCTGCGAGTTTTGAAAACGAGTCAACGTAGCTGATCCAACAAGAAACTATTCAGACCTGCCATAATTTGGCGAGGGCAACCTTATGTTTACACCAACAACGATTACAATTTTTTATGCCGCCTGTGGTGTTATCGTTCTCTGGATGTTGTATCGCATCATTCGTAAGCGAAACCTGCGTCCTGTCGAGCACAAAACAGAACACGTTGAACCGGAACCGACTTCGCTCGAGCATTCCGCATCCTCATCGGTTTCGACACCCCCTTCATGGGAAAATCGTCGACTGTTCTCCGGGGGAGATTCGACAAATCAACAAGCCGAGCAAAAATTGCCTCCGGTCGAAGCGGGCGATGTTCCTTCAATGGGATCTGATGATTATGTATTCGGATCGGCGACCCCTGCTCTATCGGAAATGATGCCAGAGTCGGAAGGCCGACGTCTGCAAACCAAAAAGGAACTGCAGGCAGCCGGTTATTATCAACCACATGCTCTCCAGAACTTCTCTGCAATTCGCTATCTGTCGATTCTGGGAACTCTGCTGTTCTTTGGTGTGATCTTAATTCTCGCTCCGGAACGTTTTGAAATTCCAATCCTGATTTCGATGATTCTGGTACCGATTCTAGTTTGGGCGGTTCCCTTCCTGTTTATCACCAGCAAGGCTTCCGACCGGAGAAGTGAAATCGAACAGGGGATTCCTGACATGTTGGACATGCTGAATATGTGCGTCTCGCAGGGGATGACTGTTCCGCACGCCTTAAAGAAAATTGTTACCGAACTGGCAAAAATTTATCCGGCTTTAGCGCAGGAACTTCGTATCGTGATTGAACAAGCTTCGATCGGAACGTTTTCGCAAGCGTTGTCGAATTTTAGTAACCGGATTGATGTTCCTGAAGTGCACTCCTTTGCCTCGCTGTTGATTCAAACCGATCAAATGGGAACAAACGTGACCTCGGCACTGCAGGAATACAGTGATAACATGCGTGAAAGTCTGTCACAACGGGCAGACGAAAAAGCGAATAAAGCAACATTCAAACTGCTGTTCCCGACAGTACTCTGTCTGATGCCGGCCATTTATATCTTTTTACTGGGCCCGGCCATCGTGGAACTGTCTGACTTCTTCCATTCCGGTGGAAGCGACAGCCTGAACAGCACAACAGACTTGTTCCAACAGGTGGGTACACAACAATAAACAGTCTGATTCATTGAACTCAACAAAAAACGTCCTGGCAGTCGTCGTACTGCCAGGACGTTATTTTTTATGATGTGATGAATTCATTTAAAGCAACGGCAGTTCCCAGGCCTTCCGGTATTCACGTCCCAGCAAGGAGTTTGCCAGCTCATTGCCGACCACACGATTCTGAGCGGGGTCGAATTGAATCTCCCGACCAGCCCGATAGGCGACATTTCCCAAGTGACATAGTGCACTGGAAGTATGGCCGATCTCAATATCAGACGTTGGCCTATCGCGGGTCTTGATACAATCGATGAAGTTGCGGTGGTGAGTGGCTGCCTGATCGCTGGTTCCTGAGGTAGCTGCTTCTTTCTGGTCGTAGACTTTCCAGCCTCCCCTGTCCACAATCAGCGTTCCCTTATCACCATAGAAAGCGGCAGCAGCATTCCGGCCTTCCATGCCGTGCGTGCTCCAGAGGCGGTGCTCCCAGACGATCGTTTTGCCTGGATAATTATATTGAACCACCTGAGTATCCGGCGTCTCTTGATCATCGTCGAAAAAATATTTTCCGCCCGAAGCAGAGATGCGTTCCGGCAAATCGACATCAAGGCCCCAGCGTGCAATATCCAGCATGTGCACGCCCCAGTTTCCCATTTCGCCCGTCCCATAATCCCAGAACCAATGCCAGTTATAATGAAACCGGTTCGGATTAAACGGGCGGCTGGCAGCGGGCCCCAACCAGAGATCATAATTCACACCCGGAGGAACCGCTGTGTTTTTCTTTCTCCCGATTGATTTTCGTCGGTGAATAATCCAGGCTTTAGCCAGTTTGACCTCGCCCAGTTTTCCACTCTTTACGAAATCAACGGCTGACTGAAAATGCGCTCCGCTCCGTTGATGAATTCCAGATTGCACCACACGCTGATACTTTCTGGCGGCTTCAACAATTCTCAGGCCTTCCGTCAGATTGTGTGAGACCGGTTTTTCCACATAGACATCTTTGCCGGCCTGACACGCCATTATTGCCATCAGAGCATGCCAATGATCGGGTGTCGCGATGACGACCCCATCAATTTCCGGATCATCCAGAACGCGACGAAAATCAGTGACAAATTGAGGCGCGACCCCCTGCCCTTTTTCAATCGATTTAACCGCAGCCGGTGCGACAGATTCATCCACGTCACAAATCGTTTTGATACGTACATCGGTAAAGCCGGCCATACTGGATGTCAGAAACTTCCCCTGCCCCCGGACACCAATGCCAGCCAGAACAACGCGTTCATTGGGTGATGTTTCCGCCTGTGCCATATCGCTAGCCAGACCCACAACTCCAGCAGCCATCCCCGCGGCCATTCCGGCAGCATTCCGCGCACTCCGATCCAGAAATTGACGGCGATTTACATCTCGTTTCAGAAATTCCTCTACGTCCACAAAAAAACCTCTTGCTTTAACTCGTTCACTAATTAGAACTTTTGAATTTGTTTCAGATCATGGATTTATTCGGTATCATTAACTGCCTATTATTATAACAGGTAAAAGAGCATTTAATATCCCATCCTCCTATATAGAATACGCATTTCTGTCACATTTGTGGGTAGTCTCTGGACCGTAAGACGAGAAAACAGGTAGACAAGCCAGATTCCTGCCGTTACTAATAGAAATACAATAGTAAGAGGGCTGTCGTGTGGCGATAGGTTGCCCCTGCAAAACAATTATTAAAATAACGAAGACGAAACAAAGAAATTGCAGTATGCCGATCAAATTTCGATGTCAACATTGTGATCAGTTGATGGGAATCTCTCGTTCCAAGGCGGGCGAGGTTGTCGACTGTCCTACCTGTGGTTTGTCTGTGCGGGTGCCTGGTCTGGATGGAGAGGTTGCTCCGATTCCGCAGCCGAAACTGGATCTGAAAGATGCTGAGCTGACGAACGCCCTCGATGAACTGGCAGCCATCGGCGCAAATGTCACTCTCGATAAACAGCAACATGTGGAACCAGAGTTGAACCTGCAGCCCGCTGCTTCCGTGCGTCCTGCACCTCAAATGCAGTCCGCCCATGAAGAAGCATTCAAAGCAATTCCCGTCAAACCTGTCAGTCCCGTTGTCGCTCCACAACAGGCGGAATCAGCGAGTCCGATTCAGCAGCCTGAAGCTCCGATTGCGCCTGTCAGTCAGTTGTCAGTTGAACCGGCAAACGAAACAGAGATCAACCATGAAGAAGAATTATCAAATCTGGCCAGTCTCGCACAAAAACGTGCCTCAGATGTCTTAGCTGAAAAAAAGAAGAATCGTTTAAAACGCTCTGCCAGATATGAGCTGCCAACGAGCACCTGGATCATTATCCTGATCACATTCGCTGCACTGACATTCTCCATCGGTCTACTGGTTGGACGTAACATGTCGCCCATCTTGCCGACCGTGAATGCAAATCAACCTTAAAACGGATGCCGCACACGCCCGGAGAACTCTAACCATTCTCGGTACATCTCCAATTTTTTTCGATACTCCATCTATCTACTAGTGAATTAGTTGACATACTACTAATGAATCAGTAGTATGGGATGTGATGATCAAATTTATTTAATTGGAGTTAAGGATGTCGCGACATCGGTTAGGAACCCCTACAGAAGTGGAATTGGAAATATTGCACGTGTTGTGGGAAAACGGGCAAGCAACTGTACGTGAGGTGGTGGACGTTCTGAACGAGAGCCGACCACGGGCTTATACTTCAATTCTCAGCATGCTGAACGTCATGTTTGAAAAAGGATTGGTGAAGCGGAAATTGGATGGGCGGGCTCACATTTATCAAGCCAAGCTCTCTCGCGAAAAAACGTTGGGCGGCGTTGTCAAAGATTTGCTGGGCCGTGCGTTCAATGGCTCATCGACTTCACTCATCACACAGGTGCTGGAACAATCCAAACCTTCCCAGGCTGAACTGGATGAAATCCGGCGGACGATTGAAGCCTGGCAAGAGCAGGAGCGGTCCAATGATTGAACACCTCACATCTCCGACTGCTCAGACGGTTTCAGTGACGCTATTACATTTCTTATGGCAAGGGGCAGCGATTGCTCTTGTGTATTGGGGACTGCAAACTACCTTTGGATTTAAATCGGCGAGAGTACGGTATGTGTCGTCGTTGGTTATGTTAGCTGTGCTGGCAGTCTGTCCAATATTGACCTTTGCAGTATTATCTGATTCGATTTCTTCGATGAATTCTGGGCTGGCAGACTTAAGCCATGAGCAGGCTGAGCTAGTCGATTCGCACAAGATTGTTACTCGTGATTTGCAAACAGCGAGAATGCAGGATGCGTTAGAGAATTCTGAGACTGTTAAGACAGTTAAAAAACAATGGAAACTGAATACTTTCTTAACCGCTATACAGCCTTATGTCTTAGTGATTTGGTTAGCGGGAGTGATACTGTCGGGAGCCCGGCTGACTGCTGGAGTATTCCATATCGAATGGCTGCGATCGGGGCGAATGCCAATTGCAGCAAAGTTATCCCAACGCTCAATAGAATTCGCGAAACGCATGGGGTTGAAAACAGCCAGAGTGTACTCTTCAATGCGAATCAGAGAAGCAGCCGTCGTTGGTTTTTGGAATCCAGTTGTATTGTTACCCGCATCCTGGTTAAGTGCACTACCTGTCGATGTGTTGGAAGCAGTCATTGCCCACGAATTAGCACATATTCGCCGATTTGATGTGTGGGTCAATTTATTGCAACGAGTGGTGGAGACACTCTTGTTTTATCACCCTGCTGTATGGTGGTTGTCAAACCAGATACGGCAGGAACGTGAAATGTGCTGTGATGAAATCGCTGTCTCAGTAACGGAACAACGTGGAAATTATGCCATTGCATTAGAACGAGTTGCCAGGATTCAGGCGCAGGGAGGCTTAAGGTTGGCACCGGCATTTATGGGAGAACAAAAGATGAATCTGTTGAGTCGAGTTCGAAACATATTGGGACAATCAAATCCACCAGAACACAACCCTGCCTGCCTGGTGGGGATCATGGTGGTGGCAGTGCCTTTGATGCTGTTCGGTTTTTCTGGAAGCTCGTCGATCGGAAACCAAGCAGTTGCGCAAGAAGGGGGCAAATCTGCTGAGGCGGAAGCCGGACCAAGAAAATCTGCAGAAGGAAAAGTGGGAGTTCGTAAATCAGCTGAACGAGACGGCGGAGGGGCACTGCAAGGCTTCCAACCTCAATCGAAACGGGAAGCAGCATTGTTTCAGATGATTCAACAACTTCAACAAGAAGTGTCTGCTTTGCGACGTGAAGTGCGGTCAAGAGGCACAGGAGACCGTTTCCGAGAAAGTGAGCTTATGCGAGATTCCTTTAAAGATGGAGCCCCGGAGCAGGTAGACCGAGCAGGAGCAGCAAAAACGCTTCCCGCCGGTTGGGAACGCAGTAAGGTTGGTAAGGTATTCAAAGCCTACGACAAAAACGGCGACAAGTTTGTCAGTTTGGAAGAATGGCTGGCGATGACCAATGGGAATATTTCTGACTCACGCCGCAGAATTCAAACTCGACGATTCCATGCAACTGGTACCGGCGATGATAAAAAGTTGAGCCAAGCTGAATTCAATTTTTACTACACAGTTGGACGCTACAAAAACAGACGTGATGGTGAGGGCAAGAAACGTGGCCCCCGCGATGGGGAAGGGATTAAAAAAGGTCTCCGGGATGGTGAGGGAATTAAAAAAGGGCCACGTGATGGGGAAGGAAAAGTGAAATCTGGTCCCAAAGATGAAGGCTGATTGAGTTCCTTGAATCAGACTTTTCTGTTCATGAATTTTTTTCAGATTGGAATTAGGCCTATGCATCGCTGTTCAACTTGGTTCTTCACATTTAGTTTGCTCGTAATTTGTGGTTGTGGAGATGCTACTCCCGTAAAATTACCGGAGACGGCGACCGATCCATCGCCAATAAATAATGTAGCGGCCACGAAAGAATCTCAATCAAGCGTCGCCAGCCAAAATCCAACTCCAAAATTCGAGAGTTTAAACACCCTTAATCCTACTGTAGAACCGCAGGACGAGAAGAACAGAGTTGTTGAATCGATCAACAGAGCACCAGAGCAGTTGATGATTTCGGCCCCAAAAAAACTCTCGCCTCTGCAAACCCAAGCCGTTGCGACTATGAAAAAGGCAGCGACATATTACCGTGAGAAAGTCGCAACTCACGGCGGGTATGTGTACCACTACGCACTCGATTTGTCTCGTAGATGGGGTGAAGGAGTGGCGACTCCGGATCAAATTTGGGTACAACCGCCTGGTACGCCGACAGTGGGAATGGCATATCTCGATGCCTATTCAGCTACGGGCGATACGTTTTATCTCAATGCAGCCCGGGATGCTGCGGTGGCGTTGGTTTACGGCCAGATGAAATCTGGTGGCTGGACGAACTGTATTGATTTTGATCCAAAGGGAACACGGGTTGCCCTCTATCGGAACGGCAAAGGGCATGGCCGGAATGTATCCTCTCTGGATGACGGTCAGACTGGTACCGCCATTCTCTTTCTGATCAAAGCCGACCAGGCTTTAGAATTCAAACATGAGGCAATTCACGAATCCGTTCAAGTTGCGCTTGATGCATTATTGAAAGCACAGTTTCCGAACGGGGCTTTTCCCCAGGTGTGGGATGAAGACACTGTACCCGACCCGCCAGTGAAGCAAGCAAACTATCCAGACTACGATTGGAGAACCGAAGGTCGTATCAAAAACTACTGGGACATGTATACTTTGAACGACAACGTAGCGGGATCTGTAGCCGACGCATTATTACTGGCTCATCAAGTTTACGGCGAAGAAAAGTATAAGACCGCATTAGAAAATTTGGGGCAGTTTCTAATTCAAGCACAAATGCCTGAGCCGCAGTCAGGTTGGGCTCAGCAATATAATTATGACATGCAACCGATCTGGGCTCGCAAGTTTGAACCGCCGGGAGTTTCAGGAGATGAAACACAGGAAGCAATAGAAACGTTAATGACGATTTTCGCTCTGACCGGCGATACAAAATATCTCGATCCGATCCCGAACGCATTGGCGTATCTAAAACGATCTCTGCTACCCGAAGGAAAACTGGCTCGGTATTACGAGTTAAAATCGAACAAACCACTTTACATGGTCCGTCGTGGAAAAAAATACGAATTGACCTACGACGATTCAAAGCTGCCCGCTCATTATGGTTGGAAGACAGTCTCCAAAATTGAGCAATTAGAAAAGAAATATGAAATATTAAAAGCAGGTGGTTTAATTCCCAAACCAAAAATTGAAGAAGTAGATACGCGAAAAATTCTCTCATCTCTCACCCCTCAAGGCCGCTGGATCAGTACCTATAACGGCGAACGTCTCGTTGGTCAGGCCAAGATGCCTGTCGGTGAGAAGTATCTGTCAAGTGAGGTTTTCAGCAGCAATCTCTCTCAATTAAGTGAATTCGTCCGTACTCCCGCTTCAACAAAATCCCCTCAGAAAAAAACAAACACTAAGAAGCTGCCCGCACCTTCCTCAACATCACGATCGAAAAAAACAAAGAAATCTGTATCCTCTGGTACAGAAGTCACACTCGTAAGAAATGGCAAACCGATGGCCATCATCGTGACGAATGGGAATCCGAAGGAGAGTCAGATTACTGCTGCTGCCGAATTGCAGGAACACATTCGCATCATGTCCGGTGCAACTTTGCCGATTATCAAAGAAAACGAATTACGGCCAAATCCATCCAAGGCATTGATTTTAATTGGACCGGGCAAGCTCACGCAGAGACTCGGCGTAGTGGCGAAAACCATGGAACCGGAAACATTCGTGGTTAAAACAATGCCTAATGTGCTGATTTTAGCTGGCGAGGATGGCGGCAGTAAAAGGAACGCCCGCAATGGAACTTTATGGGCCGTGTATGATTTTCTGCAAGACCAACTTGGTTGCCGTTGGATTTGGCCCGGTGAAACAGGGCAACGTATCCCCCGCAGAAAAACCATTGAGGTGCCCTCGCTCAACATTCGTGAAACACCGACTGTCAAAATCCGCTTCATTAGGTTACTCGCCCAAGACAAACACCGTGTTGGCTACGAGAAGGAGGGGATAGGTCGTCTTCTCGATTTAGGAAAAACTTACGACAAAATTTCGGAAGACGAACGAGTCTGGAGCCGCAGAATGCGGTTAGGGCGATCGTTCAAACTTTCGTATGGCCATGCTTTTACCGATTGGTGGGAGAAATACAACAAGACGAACCGGGAAATATTTGCATTGCAACCAGATGGACAACGCCGTCCGCGCTCCAAGTCGAAGCCAGATTTTGTCAAGATGTGCGTTTCAAATCCAAAACTATGGGACATGCAACTGGCTCATCTGAAGAAGTATGCTCAACAGGGAGCCCGAGGGTTATGGGTGAATGCCTGTGAAAACGATGGCAGCGGTGGATTTTGTGTTTGTAAACGTTGTCGTTCGTGGGACGCCGATCCAAACACGGCACTTACATCACTGCCGTCAGTCGAAGATGGTTCGGATATAGATGGGAAGCCTCAACACTCGAATCTTCCGGAAAGTTTATCCGATCGATATGCTCGCTGGTACAACGAGTTGGCGATCCGCGCACGAAAAATTGATCCAGAATCCAAGATCATTGCCTATGGTTACAGTAAATACCGTTCGCCGCCGACCAGCTTGAAACACATCGAACCGAATGTCTGGATCGGTTATGTTGGCTTCAATGCCTATCCACGACCAGACGATTATAAAAAAATGTCGACCGACGAATGGTTCGGTTGGTCAAAACTGGGGGCAACAGTTTTCCTGCGGTCAAATTCGCTGTTCTATTTGGGTGAAGGGGCACCATATGTAACCAGCCAGCAAGTGGCTGAAGACTTGCAATTTCAGGTCCAAAATGGTTTACAGGCCACTGACTTCGACGCACTACAAGGGTACTGGGCTGCCACCGGCCCCACATACTATGTGCTGGCAAGAATGCTATGGGATACGGAAGCCGATGTCGAGCAGGTGTTAGCCGAGTTCTATGATTCTTTCGGCCCATTTCAAGATGTCGCCAAAGAGTATTACGAATATTGGGAAAAATTCACTGTTGGTCTGGGAAACAACAAAAACTTTATCAATTTAAAAAGACCCGACCGCATGCGAGCTTACTCATCAATTTACAATGAGGCCGTTTTCAGAAAAGCAGAATCGATTCTCAACAAAGCAAAGCCGCTTGCAAAGCTGGCGACAGAAGAGGAACGCGATCGTTTTGAAAATATTGTCTTCGGGCTGCAACACGGTCGATTGCTGGCAGCTGCTCTCAAAGACGGTAAAACCTCAACCGGACTAGCCGGAAAACGTTTAATGGCATTCCGCCGAAAAATTGCCAGTCGCAACGTACTCAACGTCTACTGGGTCATCTCTAAAGAAATGCGGTATAGAGTCTTTAATTAAGTAGAGTCATTTTGGCACAAGTACTGTTCCACGAGAAATCGAAAAACCAAAGATGACATCTGTAATGTAGTGAAACTATAGTGGGTGAGTTTTTCAGATCGATTTGTTGCAAAATACATAAAGCATTAAATTCGCTCCAAGTGCTCAATTCCACCAACGAATGCAAATGAGTCATCAGAATGTAGATTTTACTCGCGAAACTTCTCATTTGCGCTATAGTAAACTTTAAGGAAGATTAGACCGGATTCCACTTTCTCGTAGAAATACCAATCTGAATCCTGATTAAAGCAGGGTCTTGATATTCTCGGGAGGTCGCCCGAGAATTGCTTGACGCCCTTTGATCACAATCGGACGTTCTATCAATTTTGGATGCTCTACCATAATCGCGACCGCTTCTTCGCGAGGCAGTTCGCGTTCCGCCAGTTTCAGTTCGCGATAAATGGCTTCCCCTTTCCGCATCAAATCGCCTGGTTCCATCTTTAATTTTTTCAGAATGGAATCCAGCTCTTCAGCCGTGGGTGGTGTCTTCAGATATTCGATCACCTCAGGCTCTATGCCCGCTTCTTCAATTAAGGCCAGCGTTTGTCGGCTCTTACCACAACGGGGATTATGATAAATCTTCATCATGCTGTTCGATTCTTTTTTCATCCAGCAACGCAGACATCTGCGCTACGATTTCAGGCAGTTGCGTGTGCAGTTCATAGACGTCCCAATGATCGGACGGCTTTTGATAAAGTTGTGTTTTTAACGATTCATCCAAATAGGGTGGTTCTTCTGAATCAGGAGTCTCTCGTTCTTCACGTAATGTGAGATAATAAAATTCGGCAGTCCGTAATGCAATCGCCCGATCACTGGCCGCATAAATGACCGGTTCCGGTAGCGTCGTCTGATCACGAGTCAGAGTCAGCAAGTTCGATCCAGCGCTGGTAATTTTCTCACGAGGAATGCCCGACCAGGATAACAGCGATACGGGAATGTCTGCTGACTGTGACAGGAATTGCCGCCGTGTTCCCTGTTGCTCATTCTCTGAATCAAAAATCAAGAGTGGAACGTGCGTCGCTTCCTCGAACAGGTCCCAGTTTTCCACCTGCCTGACAGGTCCCAGCAATTCGGAATCGCCCCGCGCTGCAGTCACAATTAGCAGAATCGACTGCGATTCTGCATAATCCAAAAGTTGATCCAGCAAGCGTCCAAACCATTGATCCAGCAGCGTGACATACCCGGCATAGACGGCCCGTGCCATCTGTCGTTCATGATCTTCCAGTTCAGACCACTCTTCAGGATTGGTAAACAATTCTGCAACAACGGTTACCAGTTCCTGCCAGTCTTCAACATCGAGGTCTGACTCCGAATTCTCATCTGAGTCGAGCTGATCAAACTCTTCTGCAAGTTCTGCTTTTTCCTCGAAATCGTCTTCACTCTCTCCCTGATCAAGGACTTCATCCAGATATAATGTCGAGAAAAATTCGGGCGCGAGGGGCAGGAGCGGAACGCCTTCGGATCGGATCCAGACAAGTTGGTCCTGTGAAGATTCCATCCATTCCGGCAGACGTTTCAAGACGACTTGCATCAGTTGCGCAATCGGTGTGTTGACCTCACTGACCTTAAATCCGTTCTGGCCTGAAACCGTCTCCACCTGATCAAACTGATTGAAATATGTTTCCTGCGCCCGAGTATCTGCATTGCGCCCGGCTTCGCTGTCTGATTCCAACAATAAGGTGGATTGAATTCTCTGCTCTCGCAGAAGCTCAAACAGACCCGTGTCATTCTCATTCGTCTGTGTTCCAAAATCGCAGGGAATCGTGTGGCCTGTCCACCAGGGGTATGAGTTTTGTGATGAAAGATCATTTGCGAAATGCTGATCAAAGACAACGGAAAGGGAAGCCAGGCGATCGAAATTGGGAGTTTCAATCCACTGATGGCCATAACAGCCCAACATGCAGGCGGGAAGTTGCTCAAAACTGACGACGAATGCTTTTTTCATGGAATTGCTTCTACCACTCATCAAAGAAGTGAATCAACCCATTCTTTACAGCGGACCGCATACGCGCGGGCATCATCGGCTGTCACGATGCCTTCTGCCTGATGGACGGTAAAAAAGCCACCGTAGCCAACCGCCTGTAGTCCGTCGACCACTTTCTGAAAATCAATCCCACGTCCGCTCTCGTCCCAATAAGGCAAAAGCTGGAACGGGCGATCTCCCAGACACCATGTTTCCAAATGGTCTGGTCCATCGTCGGTAATCACCAGATTTTGCACATAGACATTCATCAGCCAGGGAAGAATCTGCCGCAGTGTTGTTTCGCCGTATTCCTGACCACACATCAGCAGGCTTGCCGGTTCATATATCAAACCAACATTGGGACGATCGATCTGTTTGAGAACGGCTACCGACCGTTCCACTTCTTCAAACAGACAAGCCGGATGAAACTGATGCACCAACTGCATCCCCCGCTCAGCGGCCAGGTCGGCAGCTTTTTGAGCATGGGCAATATCTGCTTCCGTTTTCAAGCAGACGCGGATCATGCGGCTGCCTAAGACTTCTGCCACGTGCAGACTGGGCTCAATATTTTTAAGCGCGTCGGGAGCCTGGTCGTTATTTTGTGGAATATTAAAATCAGCTGTGACCATTGAAACCACCAGTCCCGCCTGATCAACAATGGAACGAACCTGCTCCAGTTCTGCTTGCGAACTATGCACGCCCGCTACGCTGGCACGCATACACAATGCAGAATACCCCAGATCAGCGGCAATTTGAGCAATTTCAGCAAAGGGAATGTTTAATTTCGTCTTGCAGGCAGCTTCAGCGATCCTCACTGAAAGTGACAGTTTCATCGTTTGACCTTCAATTCATCTTCAGAATTAATTTGAGGGAGTAACTTGTACTCTACGAGAAACAACGGGAACAGGCAATTTCCCCGCAGCCCATTCTTTGGCAATTTCACTATTGGGATAAGCCGACTCAACTTCCACGTGATACGTTTTCCAACTACCTCCCCTGCCGCCGCGCATCAAATGAGTAGCATTCTTTGCTTTTAGTTTGATTTTCTTGCGAATTCCCACTTCCGATAAATACCACTCTGCATATGTGCCCGCATCAGTCTGCACCGTGACATGAAACGTCATTGGACGAAACGGCGAAATATTCTGCAGCCAGCCTTCAATGCGAGGCGGTGCAAGCGGCGAATAAGAAGTCGCCGTCATTTTGACAATGGCCATTTCCTGTTTATGTTTTTCCAGGTGCATGGTTCGATCGTCTAATGGCGGCAATTTCACTTTTTGATCCAGAATGGCCCGCACCAGTTTCACCTTGAACTGGAGCTGCAGAGATTCCGGTCGCACTTTCATGATTTCGACAAACTCATCGTATTGCTCCTTCGGCGTTAATTTTTCGAAGGGCTCTTTAGATGAAATATTTTTAATGTATTCGACATATTCTTTCGGATACTGGGTAACCAGCATCCAATGCAATCCCCAGGCGTGGACGTAGGCATCGCCCGATAAAATACTTCCACTGAAGGCGCCATTGTATGAGACCACATGCCCCCAGTTTAATAATTTGGCAACTCCGGAAAGCAGTGCATAATGCGAATTGATTCGATCCGGGCTGACATTAATGCGATCCCCCTTGCCTTCAAAACCGGTGGCGATGCCTTCCATAAACCACGATGGAACCGGCGCCAATCTTTTGGCAACGCCTCGATTGGTCGTCTGCAAATGGATGGCTTCGTGTAACGGCGTTTCAAAAGAGCTGCATTCGCTCATCCTGAGAATCAGGTTGTTGGAAATCTGAGAATAATAAGCGAGTACATTGCTCGCTCCTTCGCCCAGCGCAGAAGTTTCTTTGGCATATTTTTCAAAATCGTCATCTGACTCGAAAATAAGCATCGCCATCGGAAAATCATATTCCTTGAGTTCGATGTTCATTTTTCTGGCATATGTCTCGAAGATCACTTCCACGTTATGCATGAAACGCCCTGCCTTTTCCAGAAACGTTTTAACGCGTAGCTCAGTTCTGTCCGAACCATCCAGAGGTGCCGCCAACACAACGCCGACGACGAAGGGCTCCTGCAGATGAAAACGGAATTTTTCACTACCAAACTTTTTTAACAACCCCTCTGACATCTGCTCGACGGTCAGGGGTAGAGGTGCTGCTTTTAGAACCCGTTTTTTAATTTTCCCCTGCGGCACCAATTGCAGATAGCCATCTGGTTTCAACAGGCCGTGCTGCATCTCTCCACGATGTTTCCCCGAACCGTAGAGCATTGCTTCGATTGTCACGGTCTTGCCAGACTCATCCACGTATGTGAAAAGGTCAGCCTGAAGATTAGTGATCCCCAGAGTGCAGGTGAAGGTAAAAATCAGCAGACTCACACTATATTTGAAAATGCCGTTTCGCATGGTTTTCCTTTATGTCGTTATTTCGTTCCTACCGGATAATGGTAATGGACAGTCTCTGGGCGCTTTTAGTTCGTTTCGACGGGAACCAGTTGCAAGGCATCAACAATGACATGCCCGTCGGTCCCTTTATTAGTAATCACCAAAATCTCCTGTTTGCCTTTTTCAAGCACAAAACGTCCCAGTGAATGATATTTGCCTTGATTCGGCTTTTGTCGCTGATTCACCAGAATGGTTTTGGAACCGCCGGAATGCTGAACAGTATAGGGCGTATTTGTGGCTCGGTTGGAATTGGGTGCGTAATAAACGCGAACGTCATACAAACCAGCCTCAGGAATGTCTGCTGAAAAAGTGACCTGCATTTCTCCTTTGTTGCTATCGCTGTCATGCTGATATCCATACGCAACATAGGGAGTATTCGATGAACTTTTTTTCCAGCCTAACGTTGCTTTGGCATCTCGGTCATCAACTACAATCCCTTTTAGTTGAGCAACGCGAATCGGGGGAACACGACGCGGCCCATCCCACGCCAGGACTTGCTTATCCTGTAACAGTTGCTTTCTTAATTGGGAATAATCAATATCCTGCACCGCTTTGTCCGCATCAATTGCCTGGCAGGCGGCTGTCGCCGCGGATTGCCCCAATACCATGAAGACCGGCTCCATGCGAATCGAACCATAGGCAATATGCGATGCCGCCATCGCGACGGGAACCAGCAGATTTTCACATTCTGATTTTTTCGGACGAATGGAACGATAGGAAATCGGATAAGGGTGCGGCACCCCCACTTGGACGTCTCCTTCATTCAACGTTCTTCCATTGATGGCATAACGCTGCTGGTTATGCGAATCCATCGTGTAAGCGGCCATTCCGACGCTGTCTTCCGCTACGATTTCGGACATACAGTTCTTTTCTGTCATCACATATTCCGAAATCATCCGCCGCGCTTCGCGAATGTAAAGCTGAAACGGCCAGCCTTCCGTATCCTGAAATTCATCTTTGGCCGGCTTCCAGGTCTGAAACTTCTTACGGACTGCTGCAGGAACCCGGGGAGAATTGGCCAATGTCCACATGAGTCCCTGCTGATAGGTTAAATGCTCCTGAATAATCTCCGCCCGTTTTTGATAGTCGGCATCCGGATATTCGTAGTTCATGCCGATGTTATCAGTCGAGATCGCGAAGTTATTATTCGTATCGGTTTTTCGGTTTGGCATCAGGCTAGGCGCCCAGGGAGTACGATGGTCGCCGGCTTCAAAATTTCGCAGCAACAGTTCATAGCGCAGAGGATCATAATTGTCAGGCTTCACCCACTCCCGCTGATTTTCCGGGACATCGGTCGTACACATGCGAAAACAGTAAGCCTGCACTCGATGATCGCCATCACCATCCTCACCGCCGGGACCTTCCTGCTGGACTCCCGGCAATAAACCACTTTTCGGATCACCGGGAACAATATAAGGATCAACGGGTTTGATAAACTGATGATAAACGGCATTCTTGGTTTGAATTCCATTGAGTGTTTCACCATACGTTGCATTCGATTCACGTCCGACATGGTAGGACACGCCAGCAACCGCCATCAGGTCACCTTCGTATGTTGCATCAATGAAAACCTTACCATTAATGACCAGGCCACTTTCCATTTTGATGGAACCAATGCGTGTCCCTCGTTTCTGAACCCCCTGCTTCAGATCCAGACGCTGACGTTTTAAAACTGGCACCGATTCATCATCGAGCATTTTGTCAAATGTCGCTTCCGCGATATGAGGCTCGAACGTCCACATTTCCGCTTCATTGCTCTTTTTGCGACGGCTTTTATACTCGGCTGCTTTCTGATAAACCCAGGATTCAGGCTGGCTGTAATGTGTACCCAGTGCGCGATAAAACTCGCGGGCAATCCCCCCGATGGCCGCTTTGTTCCCAATATCAGTCGCCCCCAGACCTCCGGAAGAAAGTCCTCCCAGATGATTCCCTGGCTCGATTAATAACACAGATTTCCCCATCCGTTTTGCCTGAAGGGCCGCGGCGATCCCCCCTGAGGCACCACCGTAGACGACAACATCATAGGCGGGTTCCACTTGGTCCGGCTTGATTTCCTTCGCATTCGTTGTCGTACTAACGACGAATAATAGAATCATTACTAACACGGCGCGGACCATTTTCGTATAAACAGAGAGCATTCCCTAAACCTCATTACGATGACGGAGTTTATTAATCGGATGTGAAAAACAAGCGGACATGTTTACATGCCCCTGTTCAGTCCATCATAATCATTGAACAGCGATTTAAAAACCAGTTCGCCCGAAAACTGTATTTCTGCCAGACTTAAATTGTTAATTGTGTAAGCAATACCATTTACGACGATTCCTACATATAATTATGGGTGTTCCTTTTTAGAAACACTCCTTGTATCCGTTCCCCGTTCATCCCCCAGACACAGCAGGCATTCATGACATTTGATTTCCTCAATCCGATGATGCTACTCGGCTTGCTGGGGATTTCATTGCCCATCTTGGTGCATTTACTGAGTCGTAAACGCTACGACATCGTGCACTGGGGAGCGATGCAGTTTCTGCAACTGGGACGACGGACCCGGCGCCGTATTCGCCTGGAAGGCTGGCTGCTGCTGGCCATTCGCATGCTACTGATTGCTTTAATCACATTTGCGCTGGCACGCCCCTGGATTTCCGGCGGTTTTTTATCGAAATTTATTTCCACACAATCCCGAGACGTAGTCTTCATTATTGATGGTTCCTACAGCATGGGCTGGGAGGGAGAAGCGACCACGCCACATTCTGCCGCCATTCAATGGATCCACCGTTTTATGGAAGAACTGAACTCGGGAGATACCATTACGATCATTGATGCCCGTGACCAACCGCGGCTGGTGACCGAGTCTCCCACTCATCAGTTTGAACTGGTACGGGAAAAGTTAAATCAACTGCCACCACCGGCCGGTTCATCCAATCTGGCAAACTCGGTCTCCAAAGCCATTCAGACTCTAAGTACAACATCCAATCTGGAACGCGAAATCATTGTCCTCACGGACGACCAGGCTTTCTGCTGGTCTCCACAAGATACCATTCTATGGGATCAGGTGAATGACCTGCTGCAGCAGTCGGCGGTCCCCATTGATTTGTGGGCCACCAACGTGGGGGGCGAAAAGAATCAGGGAGTCCAATCTAATTTACGAGTCGATAAATTAATGGCTTCCCGTGAAGTCTGTGTGAAAAATCTCCCTGTGAAGATCGCGACCACCATCCGCTACGACGGCCCTGAACCGACGTTGATCTCTCCTGTCTATTTTGAAGTCGATGGCCAGCGGATCAATGAAAAAACACAATCAGTGAAAATTGAAAATCATGGCGAAGCCGCTATTGAGTTCCAGTATCGCTTTGAAGACGAAGGAACCCACGTCGTTAGTGTTGTACTGGACCCGGATCAGCTTCCGGGAGATGATCGATCTGACGCGGCTTTACATGTAACCAGCGCTCTGCCGGTATTGCTGGTCGATGGCACACCCAGTTTTGACCCGACACGTAGCGAAGTTTTTTTTACCAATCTGGCGTTAATGGCACCTACAAACCGCACCCCCTGGATTCAGACCACTGTCATTGAAAAAGAACAGCTAAATGCAGAGATCTTAAAAAATCAGGCGGTTGTCATTCTGGCAAATGTGGATGCCCTCACCGAAACACAAGCGGGTGACCTGATTGATTTTGTCAATCACGAAGGGGGAGGCGTGATGATTGCCCTCGGTGATCAGATCAATCCCGAGCAATACCAAAAGCTGCTGTTTCACGCTGAGGGCTTGATCCCCGTTAAACTCAAAGCACACGAATCGAATCCGGGGATCGACTTCGGCAATCTGATTCAAATCAGTTCCGACAGCCTGCAAACTCCCTGGCTCGCTCGTTTTCGAGGTGAATATGCCAGCGGCCTGACTTCAGCCCGGTTTAACCACTGGTGGGATGTCTCAATTCTCGACCAGGCTGTTGAACCTCCCGACGATGAGACAGAGGAATCGAAGGCCAAACCGAAGTCGACGCCTGTCAAAATTGCCGAACTGAGTAATAACAAACCACTGATGTTCTTAATGAATCACGAACGTGGCCGAGTCATGCTGCTGACGTCATCAATTGATGCCGACTGGAATAATCTGCCGACCAAACCGGATTATGTCCCCTTTCTGCACGAAGCCATATTTGAACTTTCTGCGGGACGCGTGTTCCGAAATATCAATACCGACGAACCCATCGTCGTCCCGGTACCAGCCAAGACGACGATCGACCAACTCGAATTTCTCGATCCGAACAACAACCCGGTCGCAGGTACAATCGATTCTTCTGCAAACGGGGCAACGTTTCAATCACCAAATACATCGCTGCCCGGCGTGTATGCGCTGAATCCCAAACAGGGCGTAGAAACCGAACTGAAAGCAGATCGATTTGTCGTCAACTTTGACCGCAGTGAATCAGACTTAACGCCTCTCACCGAAGCACAACAGAAAACATTGAGCGACGATTATCATTTGACATTTTTTAAGACACTCGATGAACTGAAACAGGCGATGTTTTCGGATGTCTCGGAAACGGAATTCTGGAGAGTTCTGTTATTGATCTTCCTGCTGCTAATGGTGGGAGAGCTATTTCTGACAAGGCGACTGGTACAAGGCGGGCACGCCACCCTCGCTGATCATAATCACCCCGATTCTACTATTTAAGATCCATGCTGACATGAGTGAACGGCACTTCCAGTTTAACAGTTTTGAATTGAGCGGATGGACGATTGTCAGCGTCTGTGCCGTCGTGCTGGCGCTGGTCACCATCATCCTGCTCTTTCGTTACGAAAGACGCCTGGTTGCGCCTAAAGTGGGAAATATACTGATTGCTCTGCGCGTGATGACACTCATTTTCATTCTGCTTACGTTCCTGGAACCAGTTTTAACCTGGTCCTTCAATACGGAAAAAACGGGACGCCTCGTAGTCGCCGTGGATGTTTCCGACAGTATGAATACCCAGGATCGCCATGCCAGTGATCTGGAAAAACTGCAACTGGCGCGGGCGTTGAAAATAATCGGCAACGATCAGATCGATGACCGCCTGGACCGCTGGGAAAATGCGTACTCTTTAAAACAGGACCCCCCGTGGGTCGACGAAAGTGAAACAGCCAATCCGGAAAAAAGAGCTCAACTGGCGGCCAGTCGTAAACAGAATCTCGAAGAAATTTTCGCGGAAATAGACAAACTATCCCGTAAAGAAATCGCGCAAAAACTGTTATTGAACCCAGCCAATCCAATTTTGGAGAAACTACAACAGCGAGGACAAGTCGATCTCGTTCTATTTGCCGGTGATGCGGTTTCCGCAGAGAAAACCACACTGGAATCGGGGCTCGATCAGGTCCCGGATCAGGTTCATATGGGCTTGTCCAACCTCTCGCAGGCGCTCAAAGCCTCCTCCGGCAGTGCCGAATCCGGTGCTTCGCCGGTCTCCGGCTACATCCTGTTGACTGATGGCCGCGACAACAGCCAACTCAACCCGGTCTCCACGGCGGAGCAACTGGGACAAATGCAGGTGCCGGTTTATCCTGTAATTCTGGGATCTTCTCATCAACCGAAAGATATTTCAGTTGCCGCCCTCGATTATCCTCAAACCGCTTTCAAAGACGACAAACCGTTACTCAAAGCCCGGATTGGCACCAGCGGTTACGACGGTCAGGAAATACGCGTGGTCTTAAAACAGAATGATCGCGAAGTCGCTGTGAAAAATTTTAAGTCCCGGGGCATCAGCAAATTGCTTGAATTTGAACTCGACTCCGAAAAACTGGGAAGACAGGAATACACAGTCGAAACAAACCTCCTGCCGGGCGAGACACGTGACGACAACAACGAAAAAAGCTTCGCGATCAATATTGTGGATGATAAATCGCACGTATTGCTGGTCGAAGAGACAGCACGCTGGGAATTCCGCTTTCTGCATAACGCTCTCGAACGTGACAAACGAATCGACCTGCAGCAGGTCCTGTTTGAACAACCCTACATGGGCCTCCTCCCGCAGCCGTTTTTCCCGAATCAATTATTGATTAAAACCCAGCCTGAAAACGAACAGCCGAACCTGGAAGAGAAAACCCATCCCTTCGCAGACAAAGATCTGATCATCATCGGCGATGTTTCACCCGAACACCTGGAAAACTGGGAGCACATCCAAACGTTCGTCGCCGATCAGGGAGGAACTCTTGTATTACTGGCGGGAAAAAAATATCTGCCTCTGGGACACCAATCGGAAATTCTGAATGAACTGTTGCCACTCGAAAATCTGAAAGTGGTTGACTGGAATCAGGCAAATTTCAAAGTCCCTCCCGCTGAGCGAGGAATGCGGCTGCAACTGACACCGGAGGGAGAAGCGGAACCGCTGTTCCAGTTTGATGTGAATCCGGAAACCAACCGTGATATCTGGAAACAACTTCCGGGGCACCTCTGGTTCCTGCAAGGGGAACTGAAACCGGGTGCTTCCGTATTAGCCTATGGCATTTCTCCTTTTAATGCGCCACTTGATGAAGAAAAAGATGGGGTAATCATCCAGCGTCAATATGGTTCCGGGAAAGTAATCTGGATTGGGATCGACAGTACCTGGCGCTGGCGGTATCGAGTGGGAGACCGATATCATCACCGCTTCTGGGGTCAACTGGCACGCTGGGCTGCTCGGAACAAAGCGTCTGCTGGCAATGAATTTGTCAAATTCAGTCTGAGTAAGACGGACATTGATGCCGGAGAAATCACTACCGCGACGGCTCGTTGGACTCAGGAATACCTGGACCGATTCCCGGACGTGAAATCCAGTGTGACCATTTCCTCTGCAGCCGAGCCGGACAAAATCATTGCTTCATTTGATCTCAACCGACAAAAGAACCAGCCGACCATCCAGGAAGCAAATCTACCCTCACTTCCCGCCGGGGAATACCAGCTCAAGCTGATCACGTCGCCTGAAGTCGCGGAAGGAAAAGAGATCACGACCCCCCTGTTCGTCCATGAAATTAAAACGATTGAATTGGGCAATTTGACATCGAACCCGCAGTTGCTCTCGGAAATGGCAGAATCCAGTGGTGGAAAAATGCTGACGCCCGGGACAATCGATCAACTGCTGGAATTATTACCCAATTTAAGCCAGGAAACGACGAATCAGGATGAAATTTCACTATGGGATCACTGGCTGATTCTGACGCTGATCATGGGTATTCTCACGGTAGAATGGGCGATTCGCAAACTGAATGGATTGCCTTGACAAGATTTTAGGCCTCAAACGGCTTTTTCAGCACGATTTCGCACCAGATCTTGTTACAATATTAGGGTACCCGGTCTGCAAGGGCCGTTCGCCTCAAAATCATTCAACCACCATTTCTGCTGAGACAAACTATGGATGGGCAGTTAGATCATTTTGTTAATGAACTGAAACGTCAGTTGAACCAGCTTGATCGTAGAATCCGCTCTCTGGCTCTGCTTCGAGGCATGGGTTTCATTGTACTCGTTCTGATCTGTCTGGTCACGATGCAGATCAGTCTGGACTTTCTGTTTTCTCTGGGCACGAAGGCGCGGATTGTATTGAGTTCGTTTTCTGTCACGGTACTCGTCGCTTGTATCTGGTTTGCGATGCTGCGTCGCGTCTTTCATAAAAGAACGCCGGTAGAATTAGCTGCGATTGTGGAAGAATCGCAGTCTGCTCTGAACGAACGGCTGACATCGGTACTGGAATTATCCACCGCACAAAATGAATCTAGCTCGGTCGTCATGCGAGAACGCCTGGCCAAAGAAACGATTGCTTCGCTGACGACGTTTAATATTTCTGACACAGTCCCCTCTGATCGCGCGATGCGCTTTATTATGAGTGCGGGCATCGCTCTCTTGATTTTTTTGACGCCGCTGTTGATCTGGCCTGACGCTTATCGTCTCTTGCTATCGCGAAGTGTCATTCCCTGGGGAAATTTCGCGACAGTCAGTTCACTGTACTTTGACGTACAACCCGGCGATGAAACGGTTGCCCGCGGTGAAGATCTGCAAATTATCGCAATCCCGCACTGGCACACCAAACAACCCGGGACGATCGATGAAGTCTGGATTGAATGGGAAGATGCCAAGGGGGAACATTTTTCGCGACGGATGGATCTGGATCAGGAAGCTGGCCATTACCTGACTCAATTCTCACGTCTACTGACGGGATTCCAGTATCAGATCACGACTGATCGCAGCCGCAGCAAACAATATGCAATCCAGATCGCAGAGCCACCGTCTATTACCGACACACAACTCAGCATCGTCCCCCCCGATTACACACAAACGAAACAGCAGGAATTAACGGTTCTTCCCAGTGAAATCAGAGTCCTGGAACAGAGCCAGCTCTCTTTCAATCTGAGCTTTGACCGCCCTGTCACAGAAGCATCACTGCGATACCAGCTTTATACATCCGGCGCGAATCCAGAAGAGCATCCCCCGGTTGAGCAGAAAGAGTTTGTATTGAGCGACGATCTGTTGACCGCCCAACTGGAATTGCCGGTCCACAAAAAGAGCTTTTTGTTTCATATTGCGCTAACAGGCAAAGAAGGAAACCTGAAAACACAGACATCAGAGCATCTGGTCAAAGTCGTGCTTGACCGCGCACCGGAAATTGAACTTTCGATCTACGACCAGCCGGAGTTCTTCAAACCGGATGAAAGCCTGACGGTCCCCGTCAAAGTCATTGATGATTTTTCTGTCGAAGCACTCGAAATTCATGTCAAAAAGCTGGATGAAAAAGAAACCATTACCAAAGTTCCCGCAGAATTGCTGGGCAGCTCTGCCGTGGCTTATGAATTCAAAATTCCGCTTGCGGATCTGCAGGCACAGCAGGCTGATATTTTCACCTACCGCGTTCGGGCCGTCGACAACCGCGAGATTCCCTCTCCCAATGAGGTCTGGTCGACGCCCCGTGTGTTCGGAATTGATAAAAACGCGGAAGAGCAGCTATCAGCAGGCGTCATTTCCCGCCAGCAAAAGTTACGTGATGAGCTGAGAAAAATTCAACAGGATTACAAAGAGCATCAGCAGAACGTGGATCAAAAGATTGCCGATCTGAAAAAATTAAAAGAGCAGGATCAACTTGCTGCTGGAGATCAGATTGAACTGCAAAAAATGACACAAGAGGAACGCAAGCTCGCCCAGCAACTGGAAAACGTGGCGAATGAATTTCTGCAACTCCCCTTGTATCAAAAACTGGCGGCACAGACCCAGTCTGTCGCACGAACCGATTTCGTGAAAAATCATGACACATTGAAATCTGCAGCTGGTTCAGAAACCGTCAAACAGGCAAAAGATGACCTGAAACCGGTCCCCCCAGCTATGACCGCGACCGAGAAAAAACTCGGAGACCTTGTCCAACAGTATGAAAAGCTGGTGGAACTGGAAAATGATTTACTGAATTTGAATCGACTTGCTGAGGAGACCGATCATCTCGCCGATGACCTGCTGGCATTCAACGATAAACTGGAGTCCGCCACTCAGCAGCCACAGGCCAAATCAGACAACAAGCAACCGCAGCCGCAGGCGGGAGAAAAAAATGAGCAAAATCCTCCATCACCAGAACAACAGCAGGATCAGCCTCACCAGAAGCTGACACCGGAAATGGAAAAGGAGTTGGCGAATCTGCAAGCGGAACTGAAACACCGCCAATCCAGTCTCGCGAAGGATCTGGACAAGTTACTGGAACGCCGTCCAGAGCTGGTCGACGCTGCTCGTAATCATCAGCTAAAACAACTCGATTCACTGGTTAATCAAACCTCACAGCTGGTTGAACCCCAACAACAGCTGGCTGAAGCGATTCAGCAGCAGGCGCCGGTCGCAGCGAGCCGGCCAGATGCCGCTGCCCCCCAACAACAGGCGGCCCCACAAGAAGCGACGCCTTCCGGGCAAGCTTCACCGCCGGCTGCCAACGGGAACGAACCACAGACAGCCGCCTCAAATGCCGCCAATGCAGAACCAGCGGCCAACGCCCAACCGGCCGAAGCTAACATGAGTGGTGAACCATCACGGGCGAAAACGGAATCCGTAAGCAATTTACAAAAACAGCAGCAGATGCTGGCCCAGGCGGCAGCGAATCTTGCTCTAGAAACAGCACAACAATTTGGTCCCGAGTCAGAGCCAACCCGCAAAGCCACTCAACTGGCAGAAGAAGCGATCAAAGCACAGCAGGCCGCGAATGCCGGTCAGCTGCATGAAGCAAGCCAGGCTGCTAACCGCGCAGCAAAAATGGCCGAAGCGATGAAGCAAGCTCATCAGTCCAAAAAAGAAGAACCGACAGAACGCGATGCCTTTCTGGAGCAAGCCGAACAAATGGCAAATCTGCAACAGGACCTGGCAGGGAAACTGGCGCAGGCTTCTAACTCTGAAGAAATGCGGCAGGAAGCCTTGAAGAATTCACAGGAAGGCCTTGCGCGACAGACCCAGGCATTGACCCAACAGTTGGCCGAAACATCCGAAAAACTGGAAACCGATCCGATCGGTCTGAAAAAAGAGAGTCAACAGGCTGAACGAACGCAGGAAAAAACAGCCAAAGCCGGTCAGGCAATGCAGAAAGCAGTCGAAGGACTCTCAGAGGAAAACCTGGCTCAGGCTGCCGAACAGGCGCAACAGGCAGCCCAGGCACTTCAGGACGCCGCCCGCAAAGCACAACATGCAAAAAGAGAATTTCAGAAAGAATCGCCTGTTCCTGAAAAAGTAGGCGATCAGGTTACCGATGCTGCTAGACAGCTGCGCAATGCACAGAAGCAGTTGGAACAGACTCCCGAATTCAAAAACGCCGGCGATCAAAACATGGCCCAGAAAAAACAGGCCGCTCCTTCCGAAGGAAATTCCGATCCGAAACAGGCAAAAGCGGCTGACCAGAAACAAGACGGTTCCCAAGGGCAAGACCAGAACAGCCAGGCGAAAGCAGAACCCGGCGACGATTCACAATCCAGTGAACAGCAGGTTTCCGAGAATTCCCAAAACCAGAGCCAGCAGTCAGAGAAAGGAAAACCGTCCGCTTCCAAAGAAGCAGCCGAAGCGCTTAAACGGGCCGCAGAATCACTTTCACAAGCAGCTACCGAATTGAAATCGAAAGCCCAACAGGGTTCCGATCCTGGTAAAGGACAACAGTCGCAGACCGCTTCTAAAAATATGGCTCCAGGCAAAGGGCAAGGCGAAAGCGAGGGAGGTGGCGCTAAAACCAGTGTGGACTTTACCCAACTCAAAACCAAACTGATGGCGATGTCAAATCGTAACTGGGGCGAACTTCCCGGTCATCTCGACACGGAAATTCTGCAGGGCTCTCGTAGTCGAACCGATCCGGAGTATGCCCGTTTGATCAAACATTATTTTGAAGCAATCGCCAAATCCAAATCCGACAGCAAGTAAGAATGTTTTGTGTTTTGAACTAGAGGAACATACCGATGTCGCGCTGGTTGACCGTATTACTGCTTTTGGGATCCTCTCTGCAAATGACCGCAGTTTGCCGGGCGCAGGGAGTGGATCAACAAAAAAAACAGCTCGACGCAAGCATTCAACGGGCCGTGCAGTTCTTATCGAAATCTCAACAGCCTTCTGGCGCCTGGTCATTTAACTCTTATGGAGAATCGACGGCTGCAACTTCGCTGGCCATTATGGCCTTCATGGCCGCCGGTTATGTTCCGGAGGAAGGTCCTTACGGTGATCAGATTAACAAAGGCATCGACTGGGTACTGGCACATCAACTCGACAATGGGTTAGTCGTGCATCATAAAAGTCACGGGCCCATGTATAGCCACGGCATCAGTACTCTGATGCTGGCGGAAGTTGCGGGAATGCTCACCGGGGAACGTGAAAAAAAGTGCCGCCAGGTTCTGGAACGTGCTATTAAGTTGATTGTGTCTGCACAGGATGTTTCCAAAGATAAAAGAAACATCGGCGGTTGGCGTTACACTCAGACCAGCAAAGACAGTGACCTCAGTGTCACCGGCTGGCAATTATTAGCGCTGCGTGCTGCAAAAAATATCGGCTGTGATATTTCCGCCGACCATATCGATAAAGCAGTCGCCTATGTGCGGCACTGTCGCGGCCGTAACAATATCGGGTTTGCTTATCAACCCGGCGGAGCCCCCAGTGCCACGCGAACCGGTACGGGTATTCTCGCTCTGGAAATTTGCGGGAAACATCATACCCAAGATGCCTTGCAAGCGGGTGATTATCTCGTACAGCGCCCGTTGCATCCGGATGAATTCTATTATTTTTATGGCGCTTACTACTGCAGTGTTGGCATGTTTCAGATGGGGGGCGAATACTGGAAAAAGACCCGCGCCACGATCGTGCCCCAGTTGCTGGAAATGCAAAAACATGATGGCAGCTGGCTGGCGAACAAAGGCAGCGAAAAAGAAGCCGGCAAAGTTTATGCCACCACGCTGGCTGTCCTCGCACTCGCCGTCGAATACCAGTATCTGCCCATCTATCAACGCTGAATTCACCCTGCAGCTCTGATACATCTGATATCAAAGCGCCCTGGAAACAGTTCGATCCCTAGAATCTCGTTGAAATCGCGTCGATTGGTTCGACTCACTCAAATCAACCCTTCGACTATCTGCTTGCTACCAATAGAGTTACCCTTATCATACAGAGATCAGGGGCACCGAATTGACCTTGGAGAACCAGCCGGTTATCTTTAGAATCCGCTGTTGCGAATGACCTGTTTACTTCCCATCTTAACACCCTTGGATAACCGACCGTGCGGATTGCTTACTTAGATTGTTCTACTGGAATTAGCGGTGATATGACTCTGGCTGCCCTCGTCGATGCGGGCGTCAATCCAGACCAGATCATTGCCGGCATTGATTCCCTGGGTTTGCCCGGCGTCAAACTCTCATTCTCTTCTACCATGAAGGGGGGCTTTCATGCGACTTCCGTACAAATTAAACATCCCGAGCAGCACGCCCATCGTCACTTAAGCGACATTGTCAAGATCCTGAAGCAGTCGGATCAGCTTACACCAAAACAGTACGAGATATCATTTGCACTGTTTTCAGCGATCGCGGGTGCCGAAGCAAAAGTGCATGGCTCGACCATTGAAAAAGTACACTTTCATGAAGTCGGAGCCATCGACTCCATTGTGGATATTGTGGGAGTCGCGATCGGCTTCGACTTGCTGGGCGTTGAACAAATCATTTCCAGCCCGATTCCAACAGGCTACGGACAGATAAAAATTGATCATGGCATCTGCACGGTACCAGCCCCGGGAACTGCCGAACTCCTGAAGGGAATCCCCCTGGCCGACATTCCAATTCAAGCCGAGCTGACTACTCCCACGGGGGCCGCTATTATTGCAACACTCGTCGATCGATTCTCCATGCTACCTCCCATGACGATTGAAGAAATCGGATATGGGGCCGGCACAAAAAACTTCCCGGAGCGTGCCAACCTGCTCCGCATGTTTGTCGGTGAATCTGTTACAACCAGCAATACCAATTATGTGACATTGCTCGAAACAAACCTGGATGATGTTTCTGGAGAGGTTATTGGGTATACGAAACAGAAACTGCTGGCCGCAGGCGCGCTGGATGTTTATTCGACTGCGATTCAGATGAAGAAAGACCGCCCGGCCGTCATGCTGAGCCTGATTTGCAAACCAGAGTCTGTTGATAAACTGGAGTCCATTCTGTTTCAGGAAACAGAAACGCTGGGCATCCGCCGTCACCAGCTCCAGCGTTCCATTCGTCCCCGCCAACAGCAGCAAGTCAAAACCGCATGGGGAGAAGTAGACGGGAAACTTTCGCTGGCGCCAAATCAGCAAACGATTTTTACTCCGGAATATGAATCGTGTGCGAAACTGGCGGAGAAACATCAGGTCTCGCTCAGAACCATCTATCGTGCTGCTGAAGCTGCCTTCCTGTTTGATGGAAAACCAGCGACTTCCTTCGACACGGCAGCAAATGTCCCCCACGACCACGACCACGACCACGACCACGACCACGACCACGACCACGACCACGACCACGACCACGACCATGACCATGACCATGGATAAGCTAGCTCTCTTAGTTTGATCAGGAAGATTACCAGAGCAAATCAGATACAAATTGCGTCAATTCGATTTTGTTTGGAAGTAAAGGATGACTTACCAATCATGTTTGAGCTTAGTGATACCAACACCATTATAACCGGCGTGTTGATCCTGCTTGTCGCCTGGTCTCTCAGAAGAAGCTTTCGTGAACAGTCTCGAATCAGCAGTCGAGATCCACTGGAAGAAGCCCAGAAGGAAATTGCCACCCGCGAACAAAGCCAGTTGAATCGGCTCGATCAACTTGAAGTCAAACTCTACGAATACGGCAGAGAAGTCGAATCCCGTAGCGATGACCGCCTGCAAATGCTGGATACATTGCTGCGCGACGCTGACCGGGAAATTAATCGGCTGCGTCAACAACTGGCACTGGCGCAACAGAATACGGATACGTCGTCAGCATCCTCTGAGGAACCGGGGCCGGACATTTTAGTCTATGACAATTCCCGCAAAATCACCGCGGCGGCAGAGCGGCGTATGATGATCGTTTATCTGAGTCAGGCAGGTTTTTCCTCACGAGAAATCAGTAACTGTTTCCAGTGCGATCAGTCAGAAATCGAAACCATTATCGCTGAAGAAAACGAGCCCCCCAATACTGAGACTGCTTGAACACGAAGTGCACTGTGTTTCGCCGTCAGTTTATCCAGTGATCAATTCCTCGATCGGTGATGCATCTACCAGTTTCAGTTCCCGATCATCCAGCTGTGCCAGACTGCTAGCGGGATTGAGTCCCAGATGATGATAAATCGTCGCCGTCAGTTCGGAAGCGTGAACCGGACGTTCCACCGGCGCACTGGCTCGAGCATCGCTGGCCCCCACGACCTGACCTCCGGGTGTTCCGCCGCCTGCAACCAATGCCGACCAGACATGTGGCCAATGATCACGGCCGCCATGCGCATTGATCTGAGGCGTGCGACCGAATTCACCAGACGCAACCACCAGTGTGTCGTCCAGCAATCCTTTGGAAGAGAGATCATCAAGCAGGGTCGATAGCGCTTTGTCAAACGCAGGTCCCAGTGAATCACGGTACTCGTATACTTTTCCGGAAGTCCCTGTGCCGGTGCCGTGGCAATCCCAGGTCAATTGCTGATGTAGATCATCGAATAAATTGACGATCACACAGCGGGTGCCCCGTTCAACCAGTTGACGTGCCTGCAGCATCAGTCGGCCGAATCGATGCTTTCCATACTGCTGCTGAATCGCCTTGGATTCCCCCTCAATTTTGATCTCATATTCTCCACTGGCAGAAGACTCGCCAACGGTAGTCGCAGGGTCAAACTCCTCTCCCAGAAATGTTGCCTGCTGTCCACGATACATGTTCACGCCCAATGAACTCACCAAGCGTGGCAGGACCACAAAGGGAGGTGCATCGCCACGCGGTCCAAATTGGCGCGAAATCACCGATCCAAAACAGGGATAATTCAATGCCCCTTTTGATAACCTGCCTGTCTGAATGAGCTGGTAACCAGTTTCGTGAATCGGGGCTGCATCATGATACAAGGAACGGACGAGTGAGAACTGACTGGCACGCTGCGCCAGTTGCGGAAAAGCTTCACTCACTAACAGCCCCGGTACTGACGTCTCGATCGCTTTGAGCGGTCCTCGAATTTCAGCCGGCGCTTCCGGTTTGGGATCGAATGTTTCCAGTTGGCTAGCGCCCCCTGTCATCATGATCAAAATACAGTTCTTCTGCGAACGATCACTTTGGGCAGCAGATAACGCCGCCCGTTCGGACATGGACAACCCAACGAAGCTCAAACTTCCCACGCGGAGAAAATCCCGGCGGGAGACTTCAGATTGATTTTGCTTGGAGTTCATAACCTATCTTACCAGTTCTTTTCAGAATGTGATGTCTTTTCTGGGGTGGTACTATTATACCAGCCTTGGTCTATAGTCGAAGAATTCCTCCCCTGGAATTCAACCTGTTTCAGAAACTTCGAAACCAAATTCAAAAGTTCATGTAGACTCTTTGATATGAATCTGGGCACCCCGATTGAGCGGATTGACCGTTCGCAGAGAACATAATTCGCCGTAACCATTATCCAGCAATAGACTTGAAACGTATTCAGCCTCAGCAGAACTGGAACAGACAACTGATAAAGTCGGCCCCCAGGATGTTTGGGCGATCCCCTGGATCCCATTGGCAATTAAGAGTGATTCCAGCTCTGCCATCTGCGGATGGGCATAAATTCCACCCTGTGCGGGCTTAAAAAACTCACCGACAGTCCGCCCAAAAGTGGTTAAACCGGCGCTGAACTCGGGAAAATCGTGTGACAGAACCGCTGGCAGAAGTTGCATCAATACTAGTCGACAGAGTTGTTCTGTGATGGCAACCGGCATCGGCCCCAGCCGTTGAATTGCCTCCACTTCAATGGTACCAGAGATCCCCGCCTGATCTTTGGGTGTGATCAACAGAATTCTCCAATCTTCCGGAAAGTCAGCATGTGCCACGAGAGGACTGATCTGCTCTGAATTCCGCTTGCCCCCCTCAACCAGAAAGCCACCCCAATCAAAACCGTGAACTCCCAGTGCCGATCGCGCCCCGCGTCCAACCCGTAGTGCCAGTTCGACGGAAGAGGGCTCCTGCTCTCCATAAAGCAATGAAACCGCGCGTGCCACTGCCAGACTTAACTGAGTTCCTGAACCAAAGCCACAATGCATTGGAATCTCGGATTGAAATTCCAATGTGAAGAAACGCGAGTGTGAAGCATCAGGAAGATACTTCCGGGCCGCTATGAGAGCTGCTTCCACTTTTGAGTAGTAAGCATCACTGCATGTGATGTGATCCTGACCAGCGGACGACTCTTTTGCGGAAAGCACAAAATGTGGTGCATCTACCATCAAGCCGATGCCACCAAATTCGCGGCCCGTCATGGGAGCCAGTGAGAGCAACCCCCAATGCAATCGGCTTCCGGTTGTAATCCTCACTTCGTGTGGCATGATCAATATTTTCTGCGACTGTTTCAATTAAGTGACAGGAAGGCACAAATGATTACGATTTGATTTCAGCATATGCCTTGGAAATATATTCTTCCAGTAAACAAAACGCTGTCTCTTCCTGAGGACCTGCTGTTTTTTTGACAATTTCCGCCAGGGACTGATACTGAGCCTCTAATTCGCTTTGTTCAATCAGATGCGTACGCGTTGCCAGAATCGCAGCTTCTAACACAGCATGCTTGGCACGATTGAGACCGAAATAATCACGAATCCGGCCCTGATGCACCACGGTTGCCTGCATCACAGTACGAGCCTGGGTTTCGTCAATGCTCTCGATCTCAAATTCGTACCAGCGACAGGCAGACTGCAGAACCTTCCCGTCAATTTTTTCGGCGGGAAATGTTTCCGGAATTTCATCTAGCTGGCCGATCGCGGCTTTTGCCAGTAATAAAACATCATCAACTACGTGCAGGACTCCGCAACGGGTTTCTTTCAAATTGCTGAATGTGCGTGATGTCTGAAACGGACGCAACACAAACTGGGACATCTCAGAATTCACCACCGGCCCCATCGGCGCAATATTCAATTCACCCTGCTGATTTTGACTGGTTACAATGCCTTCCAGAATCATCGACGCTGCTCTCTAAAGTAAGATAGACGCACTTAACAAGCTACTATCATAGTCCAGAGTCGGCTCTAGTGAAACCAGCGAACACTTTGAAATCAGGACCGGCCAGCAGTTTGCTGGAGAGAACAGCATCTTGATCAGATCAGACTGAGAGATTATCGGGTAAACCCGACATAGAAACTGAAGACCTGTGTTTCGTCGAAAGACTCCTTAGCCAATGGCACTGAGAAGTCCAACGCCACGGGGACAGGCCCCATTGCAGGCACTGTTAACCGCAGGCCGGCACCGACAGAAACACGGAACTGATCGAGAGAGACATGATCTTCCACTGTACCGAAGTCACTGAAGAAGACCATCTGGATCATCTCGTCAGCGGTAATTGGAACCATGTATTGGGCACTACCCAGGAAGCTCCAGCGACCACCAACGGCGACGCCGTTTTCGCGAGGAGTCACTCCCCGGAATTCGAAACCGCGGAAAGTTTGGAAACCACCGGCATAGTACCGTTCAAAAACAGGTGTATCAGAATCGGTCCAACCCAATGAGGCACTCAACGAAAGAATGTGACGTCCGCCACCATCGGGTCGCTTGTAGATCGTGAAGTATTGACTGGCGTTTGTTTCCAGACGACTGTAATCGAAATCACCAACAGCCTGCTCTGCAGCAAACTCAAGAATATGTCCTTCCGCAGGCAGGAACGCGGCATCACGAGTGTCATGAGTGGCTGCAAGGCGGAATGTATTCAGTAAATTATTTCCGACAGACTGCTGAACGATCGCGGGTGTCGGCGTGCGTGGATTTCGCAAGTCGACATTTTCCAGACGGAATTGACCGTTGATAGACCATTCCTGCGTCAGTTGACGTCCCAGTGAAAGACGCATTCCAACGCGTTCTTCATCCCAGTCTGTATAGAAGCGAGTGAAATAGAATCCACTGACTCCCAGACTGAAGTTCGTATCCAAGAAATAGGGATCAGTCCAGTTTACCAGATAACGGCTGACCTGATCACCGGGGACGGCTTCTGCTCTGAAGCGTTGTCCACCACCGCGCCAGGCGGTTCCATCCAGAATATCTTCAAAACTGCGTGGTGGCCTGAGGATATCAAAATTTTCTTCCTGCAGAACGATCGAACCGACCACACCCGCATCACTGTTTACACCCACGCCGAACATCAAACGACCGGTTCGGCTTTCCGAGGCATACACATCCAGGTCAACCCAACCGGGTTGTTGTTGGGGGAATTCGGTTCCCATCGGATCGCCCAGAGGACTGTTTCCGAAGAGGGGATTCAAAGCTTCCGGGATCCCATTGTCATAGTTCTGTGCCCGGAAGACTTCTTCCTGGCCGGAAAGTGTTTTTAGAGGAGCCTGATAGCGATTACGTCGGGAAACCTGATTTTGCTCCCGTTCATGGTTTTGCCCACGAACTACATCATCCTTTCGCATGGCTGCAAGTTCTTTTTGTGGGTCAACCCGCTTGATATTGATGCGTGGCCCTTGCTGGGGTCCTGCCTGGAAGACTTTGCCTCCTTCAATGCGACGCTTACTTTTAGCAATCAGTCGTGGGTTTGCCAGATCGCCAGGTGCGACTAATAAAGGATTCGTCAAAACCGAACTCTTGGTTCGCGGGTTATCACCTGAGATGTGGGGAGTAATCTTTCGAATCCGCCAAGGTTTGTCTTCGTTAATTTGATAAACCAAATCGACTTCGCCTGGTGCTTCCAAAAAACGGGGCACAGGATTCACCTTGGCAAACAGATGACCGCGTTCACCGTATTTCGCTGTCAATTTTTCGACATCGGTTGATAAAGCTCGGCTGTTGAAAAACTCACCCGAAGCAAGTTTGATGTCATCGCGAATTTCATCTTCCGAGAAGATTCGATTCCCCTCGATCAGAATATCGCGGACCTTATAACGTTTGCCTTCATTCACCGTATATTCGATCTGCACACGGGAACGGCCTTTGTTATAGCCAACTTTCTCATCAATTTTCACATCGAAGAAACCCAGGCTGTTATAATACTGCTTGAGAGCAACCAGATCGTCTTCCACGGTGGAAGGATCATATTTCCCTCCCAGAACGCTTAAGCCGAGAGGTGCTTTTTTCGTGAGCAGTTTTGTTTTGAGTACGCCTGAGCTGACAAATTTATTTCCCCGAAACTTAATGCCGGAAACAACAACTTTGGGACCTTCTTTAATTTCAAAGATCACTTCACGATCATTGGGGTCTCCGCCTTTGCTCAAATTGATTTCAACAAATCGATAACCACGTTCAACGTAGAGCTGTTTTAACCGATGCACGGATTCCAGATTGGCAGAAACATCAAAGGGGGAACCGACTTTTAACCCGGTGGTCGCTGCCAGACGTTTGGTTTTGACTTTCTTGTTTCCGCGAAATTCGACCTTCTCAACGATTGGACGTTCTTTGACTTTGAAGATCAGCACCAGTCCCTGTTCGGTTTTTCGATAGACTGGCTGGACACTGGAGAACCAGCGTGTAGCAAACAGTAGCCGAACATCTTCCAAGACTTGATCTCGAGTCGCAGGTCGGCCGCGTTGTATTTTTGTTTTTTGTAAAATGGCGAGTGCTGGAATGGATTCGTTACCTTCCACGCGAATATCAAACAGCGGGTCGTTCAGTGAAATCGAACGCTGTTCTTTTTCCTGCGCGAAGGCTGAGCTCAGCACCGGGGCAATCCCGTTGCTGCAGGCTCCGAATAATATGATCTGTACCAGGATCAGGCTAAACGCCCATCTGAATGCGCTGCCGCATCTGGTGTCAGACAAGACACCTCTTATCATGGCGAGTCCAATTGTAATTTTTGCGAGAAAAGATATGAGGTTCACTTTAATGTGACAGGTCGGAATTCTCTTTTTCAATGGCCCTGTGATCTCAGGGAGGATATGAGAAAAGGGAGTGTAAGACAGGAAAGTTACCCTCTGGTAAAAAGTGGGTTGCGTAGAAATAACGAAAATCGAAAACAGCCGCAAGACGAGTTTTTCAATGACAATCAGATTTGCTGACATCGATTGAAAAAAGTACGCAGCACCACTGATTTGCGTGTAAGAATTACAAGAATTGCCCATAAATTCACGTATTTCATCATGAAATAGCGAACTCTGTTGAGCTGAATGGGTGCTGGTAATTCAGGAAAAAATGTGCTTACTCAGCGGTCGACTGTAAGTGACAGGCGACACAAGAGAGTACCACGCTCTGAACGGAAACCTTTTCACGGCCTGTTTTAGCAGCGATCGAATTTGCGCCGGTTTCGCGCTGTGCAATCCAGAGGCATGGCTGCTGACTTGGAAGGCTGTTGGCCGTCGGTGAAAGTTGACTCTCAGGTGTATTCAGAGAGATTCCCCACCCCATCAGAAAACCGGCTACTAAAATCAATGCTGCATGTAACAGTCGTTTTTGATACTGCTTTCTCTGAGGAGGTTGTACTGTCTGGCTCACACCAGCTTCTGCGCGTAAACGTGTTGCCGCCTGTTCAGCCATGCGGACTGTCTCGGCAGACAGAAACGGCTGTCCGGTTTTCGGGAAAATGGACGCGGTTTCCGGAGCGGCGGTCTGATGAAAGTCGGCATGAAATTTGTCAAAGCCATCCAGATCCGTTGGTTCATCGAGAATCTGCTGAAACGATTCCAGCGCCGGCGCCAGCGTTTCCTTCATCTGCTGACAACGCGGGCACATCTGCAGATGCCAGAGTAACTCCTCACATTGATGATCTGTGGGATGAGTCATTAATTCAAACGCTTCGTCACAATTCATGAGACATCTCCTTCCGAAGTCAGTCCTTCAGAAAAACGATGAGCCAATTGAAGCAATCCGTTTTTCACACGTATTTTTGCCGCAGACAAACTGCAATCCATCGTTAATGCAATCTCTGAAAATTTCATGCCGCCAAAGAAACGGAGCCGCAACGAATCGGCCTGGACTTCCGGTAGTTCGCTCAAATACAAAGCCAGCAGTTCAAACTGTTCTGTCTTGAGCACTGCCTGCAAAGGTGTCTCTGACGAACTGGGTTCGGGAATCATCGTATCAGTAGCAGTATCAAATGAGGACCGCACCATTTCACGGGGTTGGCGTAACTCCCGCTTATAATGCCGTCGACACAGGTTCAAAAAAATCGTCCAGAGCCAGGTCGAAAAAGCAAACTCAGGATTATAGGACTCGCGTGCCGCAAATGCAGATAAGAATGCTTCCTGTACCAGATCTTCTACAGCGGCCTGCTTGCCGTATTTACTCCAGGCAAATCGTAGCAACCGATCACGATAGCGCATCACTAACTCATCGAACAGAAGATATTCTCCTGCACAGATGCGTTTCATGATGGTGGCATCGTCCAACATGGATGTTTCCCAAATGGCCTGCCAGATCACTCCAGGCAGCAATAAAGGCTTGTTTACAAACGATTTTCTTTGATCCAATTCTATCGGGTTCCGTGAGGAGAATGCAACCTGAACAATTTCATTCTCAGACAGTTCCCGATAGCAATCATGAACTCAGATTCGCACCGATTTGATAGATTTCTTCCGTATCGAGCAGCAGGTCATTCGTTTCGAAGAGCTGACGGAGGGCGGCTTTATGAATTTTCATCTTGGTCCCGCCCACTCCAATTGCCCCGTAACAGAGAACTCCCTCTCGCTCGGTCGCTTTATCCATGACATCCACGTCCTCAATCCCAGCGGGAGGCACCGCATTCAGATCAATGGCGACCTTAAGCTGTTTCATCGGTTTCCAGCAAGCGGCCGGGATTAGTTTGACCCCTGCTGCGCCGGCGGCGATGATCAGATTAGTATCCCGATTGGTATCTTCCATCTGCTTGTGGTCTTTGAGTGACAGTGGCTTCAGTTTTGCGTCATCCACAATCGCCTTAACCGCATCGCAAGTCGCCTGAGCACGTTCTTCCGAACGGGACGCCACGATCACGGTCGCCCCCCGCTTTGCAAGCAACTGTGCCGCACGCTGCCCTACAGGGCCGGTCCCCCCCAGAATCAATGCCGTTGTTTCCGAAAAGTCAAGATGCTTGCCCGCTGCCAGAACTGCCGCTGCGGCTGTGGTATTGGATCCATTCGAATCCATCATCACAGAGACCCGCACGGGACCAAAAAACGTCTCCTTAATTTTTTTGAATAAGGTTTCGCCGGAAGAGACATCGCTCCCGCCGACAAATATTGCAGTATGATGTAATTCCTTGGGTCCTCGCGTAAACATGGCGCCATGTACGAGTGGTTCGACATTAACGGGAGTCACATCACCGTAGCTCATTATTTCATCAATTTCGGCATCGACGGCAACCACGCGATCAAACGAACTGGGATGCGCATCGGTATCCAGTTGAATCAGTATTTTTTTCATGAGAATTCCCCAGCACTATTCATTACAGGAAATCGGAAATGCCCAAACGAAATACCCCTGTTCCGAAAGAACAGGGGTATGAATTCGATCTTTCCACCAAGTCAGAAATATTAACCAGCATAGAAGGGGTGAGAAGCTTCACTCTTCTTAGCCAGCATTTCGTCAGCAGAAGGCTCATTTTTCATTGCACGAGCAATCGCTTCTTTAGTGGCTTCGTAGTTGTATTCGAAGATTTTGGTGTCGTCATCGGCTTCCCAGTGAATGAAGACACCACAGACGATAACCAGATCTTCGCATTGATCTTTTGGAATGACGCCCGCTTCAACGCTGTCTGCGACAGCCTTTGCAACGGCGTATTGAGCGGGGCCAAACATCTGAACGGCCTGCTTTGCACCTTTAATTGTGACCTTGGTGATCATGACTGTTGCTGGCTTTACAGCCAGATTTGGTGATAATACAGCCAACAGGTTACTATGACCCATTTTCTGGCTGGACAGAGCGTTTGCAAACGCTGTCCCGACAGGACCATTTTTGTCACCAATCAACAAATCGATATGAGCAACTTCATTACCTTCACCAACAAGTGACTCACCGACAAACATTGACATTCTTCGTTCTCCATTTCGTATTAGGTTCTCACAGTTATGCATTAAGCACAAATTTAAAACGGATCACGAATACCGCAGTCCTGAACGGACGGCGAATCAAACAGATGTAAGCTTCGCCTTGGATCATTCGTAGCCTATGCTATGTAATAACAATTTGAGAACAGGATTGCCAGTAATCCGCTGGTATTCACACTAATTCCTCATAAAATTATCATGACATCCCTCTAAAATGCGATTTGATGAATCAACAAAACCCCTTTGATAATTCCGGGAAACCGCGTCTGCTGATCGTGGGTGCCAGTACGCGGGCTGCCGCATTTTCGGCAGTGCGTGCAGGCTGGCAGCCGGTTTGTGTTGATCAATATGCAGATCAGGACCTGCGGGAAATCGCCGAAGTGATCCCCAAAACCGAGGCCCCCGCTCATTGGATCGAATCGCTGTACCAATTCCCGACGCTGGATTGGATTTATACCGGGGGCATGGAAAATCATCCTGATCTCATTGAACAAATCAATCAGAAGCACCGACTGCGAGGCTGCGGTCCGGAAAGCCTGTATCGAGCCCGTGACCCCTTTTATCTGGAACGGCTCTTGAAAGACAAACCGATTCAGGCCGTCCCCTGCAGGCCTGTTGGTTTCATTCCTGATGACAATACCCGCTGGTTGCATAAACCACTTAAGGGAGCGGGCGGGATGGGAATCCGATTCCTGGATTCGATTTCGCCTGATATTGTGATCAACGGGGACTGCTATCTGCAACGATATCAACCTGGGATTCCCTTGTCTGCCCTGTTTATTGCGTTTCGTCAGACCACAGTTCTGATAGGAGTTTGCCTGCAATTGATTGGAAATGCTGCTCTCAATGCAGAAGCATTTCAATTTTGTGGCGGGATGACTGTCTCTCCCGCTCTTGCCCCTTTGCGAAATCCACTGGAAGAACTGGGGAGAACCGTAGCCGAAAGCTGTGAAATCCAGGGGATCTTCGGCTGCGACCTGCTGCTGGACCCCACACAGACCGATTCGCTTTGGTTGAATGAAGTTAATCCGCGTTATACGGCACTTACGGAACTTCTGGAACTGCAACACCGCACGCCACTCCTCGACTGGCATCTGACTGCTTGCCGGTCTTTTGAGGAACATCAAATTGACACAACGACCGCCCCAAAACTTCAAAAGTGCGTTGAGAGAGCAGAAAAACAGCCGTTACCCTACATTTCCAAAGGCATTTTGTATGCCAGTCGGGATTCCGTCTCCTCTCAAACCGTTGGGAATCGACTGGATTTTCGACCTCGTTATCATATTCCAGAATGTGGAGACATCCCCTGCGCAGGAACAGCCATCCCAGCCGGTTCACCTGTCTGTACTATTTATGGAGTAGGGGAGAACCATGAGTCCTGCTTGAAATCACTGGCTGATCGAATTGCCTGGTTTGAGCGGCACTTTGATCTTCAAGCCTGCCAGGATAAGACCGCTTCCAGCGCCTTTAGCAAGCTCTGGCCTGTAAAGACATCGGAAAACCAGTTTTTTACAGGTTTTTTCTCAAGCCGGAATGAATCGGGTTCGTTTCTTGAAGATTGAACTCATTGGTTATAAAATCGAGTTTAGTATTGGTATTCTCCAAGACGACATATAAAACACAGTTGAACTGTCTCACTGTTTTATCAGTTTACATGAAGGAATAATTTTAGACCGATGCCCAAGTCAACAGATATCAAAATTGTTGAGGCAAAATTTTCAACCGAAGAAGTTCCTTTTCGGACCCCCCTGAAATTCGGTGGGCGGGTGATGGATAGCAGTACGCTATTGAATGTGGAAGTCATCGTTGAAACACGCAATGGAAAACAGGGTATCGGAATTGGCAGCATGCCGGCCGGAAATATCTGGGCCTGGCCCTCCTCGGTCGTCAGTCCGGAAGACGCGTTGAAAGCGATGATTGAATTTCTGGAGGAGGCAGTGGAGATTGCCAATATCTGTCCGGAAGTCGCGCATCCGATCGATCTGATGTACCATATTTCGGCTGAATATCACTTCATGGCCAAGAAACTGTCGAAACGTCTGGGCTTGGAGGAAGAAATTCCCGAGTTGGCGCAACTCGTTGCTTCAAGCCCTCTGGATGCAGCCATTCATGATGGATTTGGGCGAGCGAATCATATCAACAGCTACAATGGCCTCTCTTCAGAATATATGACTCACGATCTGGCAGAGTATCTGGATGATCAATTCAAGGGGGAATATTTGGATCAATACACGCTTCGCGATCCCAAACCGAATCTACCGTTATACCATCTGGTAGGCGCGCTCGATCCGATTACCGAAGCGGACATCAGCGAACGTATTAATGACGGACTGCCGGAAACCCTGGGCGAGTGGATTAAAGCCGACGGCTTGACTCACCTGAAGATCAAACTATCCGGTGATAACATGGATTGGGATGTCAGCCGCGTGGTTGCTGTCGAAAACGAAGCAGCCAAAGCGCAGGCCGAACGCGGACAGGATACCTGGTGCTATTCATTGGATTTCAATGAGAAATGTGAAAACGTAGACTACGTACTCGATTTTCTGAACAAAATCCGTGAGCAGACACCGGCTGCCTTCGACCGGGTACAGTACATCGAACAACCAACCAACCGCGACCTCAAAGCCAACCCTGAAAATAAAATGCACGAAGCGGCCAAGATCAAACCGGTGGTGATCGATGAATCGCTGGTGGATTATGAATCGTTACTGCTCAGCCGCGAACTCGGTTACTCGGGTGTTGCTCTGAAAGCCTGCAAAGGCCAAACCGAATCGCTGTTCCTGGGTGCCGCGGCCCAGAAGTTTGATATGTTCCTTTGCGTTCAGGACCTGACCTGCTGCGGTTATTCATTCCTGCATTCTGCCAGTCTGGCGGCCCGCATTCCGACAATCGCTGCGATTGAAGGCAATGGACGACAGTACTGCCCGGGACCGAATAAAAAATGGACGCGGTCTTATCCCGGTATGTTCAACATCACAGATGGGACGGTCAAAACGGCCGAACTCAACGGTGATGGCTTAGGATTCTAAGAATCAGGCAGAGTTTCTGTTACCAGGTACTATTACGCTGCTGGTACGCCTGAAAATTGAAGAAGGCGAACAGAGCAAACATGATGCCGGCAAAACGCAACTGCTGCTTGAAAAAATAGAAGGCCAGCAGCCCCGCAACCACCATTGAGATCTGCAGCGCCAGGACATCACCGCGATAGCGTTTGACTGCTTTGCAGATATCTTCGCAAATATGCCCCCCATCCAGCGGCAGCACCGGGGCGAGATTGATTAACCCCCAATACAGGTTGATGAAATACAGGAAGTAAAATGTGGCTCTCACATAATCTCGTCCTTCAGGGCTGAACTGATCCCACAAGCCAAACTTGACTGAGATCATCTTAAAAAACATGACCGCGCCCAGCAACGCAAAGCCAGCAAACGGCCCTGCGGCAGACACGATAATCGAGCGGCGGGTTGTCATCCCGGAATACGGTTGAAACATGGCCAGTCCACCGAAGTGATACAGGACAATTTCCGGAGGCCAGCCAAAGTGTCGTGCCGTCAATGCATGCCCGAGCTCATGCACCAGAATGGAGACAAAGACACAGGCGATCCAGATCAACGTCATTTTAATATCATTGGGGTTCCAGCCCATAAATGCTGATACTGCCCAGAATAGCGGGTGAACGCGTACGGGAATCCCAAACATCGAAAACCGCAAATCAAACTCAGTGGGAGCCACATTTCCCAGCATTTTCAAAACTTTCTGTTTTCACTATCTTCCAGTTTGTCCCCGAATCAGACAGAAATCGGATGGAACAGAGACAGCGTACTCGATCACCGCCGGGAATGCACTCCCGCAACATTTCCGATTCTGCAGAAATGTATCGTGGTCCTGAAATCATGGCAATTGCAGTTCTCCTAATACCTTGCGTGTTATTTTTTATACCAGTTTTTAGTTGCTCCATTGCTGGAGTGGAATTCGTGCTGGAATCTTAAGGCTTTATCCAGATTCACAAGACTTAACATTGACGCATCTCACGAAAAGGATACGATTTGCACCATAATGGGCAGTGGGTCGCACAAGTTTTGACTCTGACTGTATCCTGACGGATCACTCAGGGCTCTGCGGGGATACCCCGTGGGAGAAGTATTGACCATTCTACGACACGTGAAGTATCGCTACGATAGATGGTTATCGTAGCAATACTTCGCCACAGGATCGGTTGTGCGGCCCGCTGGCCATTTCTATTTTTTATCACTTTTCTGACGATCACCAAACTGACCTGACTGCAGGATTTCTGAATGGGCTTCTTTGATTTCATACGCCAACTTTTTTTTGGCCCCGCACCAGATCGGTCTGTTGCGCGGCCTGAGACGAGCGCGAATGCAGAACAGACGAAAGCCCCCCGAGTCTTTCGCAAACCCCGTCTGAGCCCTCTGCGATACAATAAAAAGAAAACTTTTACAGCACCTGAAAGCGCTGATGTAGAATCCCTGCCATACAAACTCGCTCGCCCTTATGAATTGCTGCGCTATCGATCGGAAACCGATCATTATCTGGATATGACCCAGGATGGAGATGCAGCAAAACTGGGTCGCTTTGATCTACCCGTTTTTTCAACTCCGGAAGATATCGCGCACTGGTTGAATCTTCCACTAGGAAAACTTGCCTGGTTGACTCACCGGTTCAATCAGTCAGATCGTCCAGATGATGTGAAGGAATCGCATTACACATATCATTGGTTGCCGAAACGAAATGGGTTTCGGCTGATCGAAGCCCCGCGTCCTTTTATCAAACTGGCGCAGCAGCAGATCTTACTGGAAATCCTGAACCAGATTCCCGTTCATGACGCGGCACATGGCTTTGTCACCGGCCATTCCCCTGTCACAAATGCAATACCGCACACGGGCAAACGTGTGGTTGTCAAATTTGATCTGGAAAATTTTTATGCCAGCGTGAATTTTGCACGCGTCGTTTCAATCTTTCGCAGCGTCGGCTATTGTCGCGAAGCTGCACTCTGGCTGGCCCGGTTAACCACTACTGCGATTCCCATAAATATGCCATTTCCTGATGGAAGCCTGCGCCCGCTGTTACCGTATCTTTCACGCCACCTGCCACAAGGGGCATCGACTTCCCCTGCACTCGCGAACCTGTCTGCCTTTTCGCTGGATGTCAGACTCTCTGGGTTAGCACGTTCCTTTGATGCAGACTACACACGTTACGCCGACGACCTGACGTTTTCCGGATCCGATCAGTTTCTGCGATCACTGCGTGTATTTATTCCACTCGTGAATCAGATTATTCGTTCCGAACGATTTCAGGCGAATCAATCGAAGCGGCGCGTACTGCGGGACAATCAACAGCAAAAAGTAACCGGCGTTGTTGTCAACGAACACACGAATGTCCCGCGAAAAGAATTCGATCTGCTGAAAGCCATTCTCACTAATTGCATACGCCAGGGACCAGCGGGCCAGAACCGGGAACAGCATCCCGATTTTGCCAGCCATCTGCGCGGGCGAATTGCCTATGTGCAACAACTCAACCCGAATCGCGGCCAGCGACTGCTGCAGCTCTATGAACAGATTCGCTGGTAACACCAGCGCACAGTCACTCTCAATCAATCCTGTTCTGCTTTCTGATACAGAGACATTCCGTTCTTGCCAATACTGGCGAACCAGGTGGAATCAGTTTGACTTTTAAACGCTGAATATGTTCTAATGAGCGTTCATAAATCATCTCATGAATAAGCACCATCCTGACTCTCTCTCGATGTTAGTCTTACTGACGAAGGAACGCTCGATTCAATAAACCGTTCTCAGACTTTTCCATCTCATGTCTCATTGCATTATAGAAAGATTGTTACATGCCCAGAATGTTTCCAAGAATATCGGTTCCTGGTCTACTTCTCTTGTTTGCGGGAACACTTACGGGTTGTGGCAGTGATGTCACGTTATACAACGTGAAAGGAAAAGTAGAATTTGATGGGAAACCACTACCCTATGGTCAAATCAAATTCATTCCCGATTCATCCAAAGACAACAAAGGCGGGGGTGGCTTCGCGGAAATTATTGAGGGAGAATATGATACCGCAAAAAACGGAAAGGGCACGATGGGTGGCCCGCATATTCTGGAAATCAGTGGCTTTGACGGCGTCACTCAAGGCACACCTCCCACGGGGGAAAATTCCGAAGAAGAAACGGAATACCTGGCGAACGGGAAGACGTTGTTCTTTGGCTATCGTACGGAACTCGATTTGCCCGAAGAAGAAGCGACGCAGGATCTGACAATTCCCGCGGATGCTGCCAAGCAAAGCCCGTATGGCAAAAAGAAAAGAAGAGCTGCCAACGAACCATAGGCTCGCGTGTGGCGCTCTTCTCAGCAAGTTCCAGTTACTCAAACACCAAAGCTCCTCAACATGACGAGGAGCTTTGGAAAGAAGTAGACTACTCTAAGGTTAGAGTTTCGCCATCATCACGGCTGCCGGCAGCCAGATACGTCGCGAAGTCAATGTTTTCTGAGATGAAGCGGACCGAACCATCGGCCAGCATGAAATGACAGCCCCCCACGTGTTTACTGCCAAAGCTGGCGTCATTGAACAAGGCACTTCCTGACTTATAACCGGCTGAATTCATCACCGTCGCGATGTTGCGGCAGGAATAACAGGCCGAAGTATTGGAATCAGTCGTTTGCGTGCCCTGTGTCCAACCTCGACGCTGATTGGTATAGCCAGCTCCCGCAACTTTTTGTGGGTCCCAAGATAATTCCCCCATGATGAATGTATTTGTAGTTCCGTCGTGAATATCGCGTATCTTGATACTTGAGTTACGATAAAGGATCCCATTGATCGCCCAGCCACCATGATTTTGAGTGGTATAACCCTTAATATCATATGTTCCTCCGCCAGGCTTGGTCCCTTTCGCCCCCATGACACCGTAGTAATGTATCGTATACTGCTTTGTATTCCCAGAGATGTCTCTTTTTCCGTAGCTGGGACAGTGCAATAGTGCAAAAGTCTGTTCTTTCAGGACCCTGTTATTTGTCGGCGTTGTCATATCATAATGTATGTCAAAATTAAATTTGTTATACAGTGGCGCCTGATCTACAAAGGGCAGCAGCATGACATGGAAGCCCATGCGGTTTCCGTTCCCAAAATATCCGGGAGGAAATCCTGAATGCGTCTCATGATAGTTATGCAGCGCCAGTCCCCATTGCTTTAAATTGTTTTTACAGGAACTTCGGCGGGCTGCTTCACGTGCCTGTTGAACGGCGGGTAAGAGCAAGGCGATTAAAATCGCAATAATCGCAATCACTACCAGAAGCTCAATCAGGGTAAAGCCTCTTTTTCTCACAGACTTCTTTTGAGAATCCTGCATCACGCAACCTCCATAAAAATAAGGAATAAGAATTAGTGCTAACTTATCTCAATCGAAAGAAATCTGTACTCGAAGACGGATTTCGAACAGACTTAAGCTTTCAGATAAAACTGGTTTAAGTAGTTAGAGAAACACGAAGTAATCGTTGTTTGTTTAAACTTTCCTTAAATTTGTAAAGCAGAACTGAATTTATCGTTCAAAGATATATCCGAGCGGACACATCCACTTTTTGCTCTGGATAGAATCCCTTTAGATCAAAGGAACTTAGATTAAGAAGAAATGAAAAATTGCTTAAATCCAGATTTCTCTTACTATATCAAAGCTGTACCAAGATTCAAGCTCAGCACTAAACCCGCAAACACTCACACCCCCTAAACTATTAAAATATATCGACTTACCTTCTACCTACTCATTCAAGATCTTGACGTTTTGACGCAACTTCAAAAGATGATTCTTGTTCGATCTCAAATCCCCAGTCTTTCTAAGTCAATCATCCACTGTTCAATCTACCTTTTTTCAATTCGAAACCTTAGTTCAAAACCGTTCCCTCTGAGTGAATCAGAATTCCAGTGAAATGAATTCTTGATTTGGTATTTTCGTCCTCAGGTTTGATCTGCTAAAAAGAAACTCAAAGCAAGACCTCTAAACACTCTCCCAGGAAATACCGTTTTAAGTGTTTCCCCTTCCACCGTGGAAACAATGAGTTTTTTTTGATCCCTGTTTGAACGGACTTCGTTTTTTCAATCAGGGAGGCGAGTTCGTGCTAACACCGTTCGATCAGTTAGGAATTATTGTGGGTGGATTTCTTCGTATCCTGTTTAACAATCCCTACTTTAGAAATCTGTTAAAGCCTTTAACACGATTCTTTGTCGGATTGATTGCGATCCCGATCTTTCACCTGATTCTCAACAAAATCGTACGCGTTCAGGACATTGATGAGGAACTGGAAAAAGACCTTGAGCAATGGTTCCGCGGTTCGCTGTTATTGCTGGCGGCCACCGCGAATATGGAAGCGGCTCTGTTCGGTTGGGTCCCCATGAGTCTGCAGGGAACCGAAGGCTGGGTTTTAATGGGCTTTCGGATCATGTTGGCCATCGGTGTGATTGAAGCGATGCCGGATCAGGAATTATTTTCGATCATCCACCCTGGTCCACCGGTCTTGAAGTTATCAAGAGAGTACGGGATTTTCCGAGAATTGAAAGAGAAATGGCGGGCGATTCTGAAGGGGATTGTTTGTCAGCATGTTAACCGATCTTCTCCAGTATTTGCCATCCTCTCTGCGATCGCCGTTGATACTGTAGGCTGGGTCTGTTATGGAATAGCAATCACTCAGTACCTGATCATTGGCCTGGTGACGTCGCGTGATCGTGCACTGGATGTGCTCTCCGAATTTGATCGGCAGGTCACGCTTCGCAGACGTGAGTTGATTGAAGAATTCGACCTGAACGATTCAGAAGTCAAAGCAGCAGATCGGAAGAGATGCGAAGAGGAAGCAGAACAGGAAACCCTCCCCCCGGGCGCGGTGGAAGTGGATGAATCCAATGCTTCCGCCTGACCGAGTTCATTCGCTTATTCTTCAGCCGTTTTTTTCTTCGCTGTTTTCTTCTTCGCTGTTTTCTTCTTCGCTGTTTTCTTAGCAGCTGTCTTTTTTGTCGCCGCTTTCTTGGTGGTCTTCTTTTTTGCAGCCGCTTTTTTGGTCGTCTTTTTCGCGGCCTTCTTTTTGCCTGCAGCTTTCTTTGTTCCTTTTTTCGCCGCTTTGGCTTCAATCCATTCGAGTGCCTGCTCCAATGTTACTGTTTCGACTTCATACCCTTTGGGAATAGTCGCGTTGATTTTGCCGTGCTTGACATAAGGACCATAACGACCATCAAAGATGGCAACCTGTTCTTCGTCTTCCGGATGTTTCCCCAGATCGCGAATCGGCGTCGGAGCACTGCGTTTGCGGGCCTGCTTCAGTAACTCGACTGCCCGGTCCAGGCCGATCGTCAGAATATCGTCTTCCTTGCCCAGCGACTTATAAACTTTGTCGTGTAGCACATAAGGGCCAAAGCGACCGATGCCTGCGTTGACCTTCTTTCCGGTTTCGGGATGCTCGCCTAAGAACCGTGGCAGACTCAAATATTTCAACGCTAATTCAAAATCAATGGAATCCGGATCGACGTTCTTGGGAATACTGACACGTTTAGGCTTGGGACCATCTTCAATGACATCCCCTAACTGCAAATAAGGACCAAAGGGACCGTGCAGCTTATAAATGGGTGTATTCTCCTCGGGATGCATTCCGAGAGACTTTGGCCCTTCACTCTTCAGGCGAATTAATTTCTGTGCCAGTTCATTGGTCAGGTCGGCGGGTGCAATATCATCGGGAATGGAGGCGGAAACAGGCTCTTCTTCTGATTCATCAGAGACATAAGGACCATAGCGGCCCACACGGACCGCAGACTCGATCCCTTCCAGATCCAACGTGCATATTTCACGTGCGTCGATGGTTTCCTCTTTAGATTTCACCTGCTCATCCAGGCCTTCTTTGCCCCGATAGAACTGGTTCAAATATGGTAGTCGATCCCCTTCGCCAACGGCAATATCATCCAGTTCCTGTTCCATGGCAGCGGTAAACTGCAAGTCGACCAGGTTCGGGAAAAACTTTTCGAGCAGACGTGTGACTGCCAACGCGGTAAATGTCGGGACGAGCTGACTACCTGACTTTTTCACGTAACCACGATCCTGAATCGTACCGATAATGGAAGCATACGTACTTGGACGGCCGACGCCTTCGCTTTCCAGTTTGCGAACAATGCTGGCTTCCGTATAACGCGCGGGAGGTTTCGTTTCGTGTTTGAGCGGTTCGACCTGACTGGCTTCCAGCGCCTGATTTTCTTCCAGAGGTGGCAGCATGGATTCACTGTCATCCAAAGCTGCTTCCGGATCATCGGAACCTTCAACATAAGCCCGGAAGAAACCGGGAAATTCAACATGACGTCCGGTAGCCCGAAATTCGGCATCCGCGGCGGTGATTGTCACAGTTTGAAAACGCAGTTTGGCTTCTTCCATTTGAGTGGCCATCGTCCGCTTCCAGATCATCGAATACAGTTTGGCCTGTTGCCCTTTCAAACCGATTTCTTCGGCGGTTTTCATCTGCTTTCCCGCAGGACGAATCGCTTCGTGAGCTTCCTGTGCTCCTTTGGATTTCGTATCGAAGCGGCGGATTTCCGGGTAGAGATAGTCTTTGCCGTATAAATCTTCAATCCGCTGGCGTGAGGCAGAGACGGCTTCGTTCGAGAGGTTGACACTGTCAGTACGCATATAAGTAATGTGACCGTCTTCGTACAGTCGCTGCGCCACCTGCATGGTTTCCCGAGCCGACATATTCAGCTTTCGGTTCCCCTCCTGTTGCAGTGTACTGGTCGTAAACGGCGCGGGGGGTTTCCGCGACTGCAGACGCTGCTCGACTGAAGTCACTTTCCAATCCGACTTCTTGACACGTTCCAGTAAGTCATCGGCCTGCTGTTCATTGAGCAAGAGGACATTCGCCCCCTCTTTCAATTTCCCCGTCGACTCATCGAAGTCTTTTCCGCTGGCGACTTTCTTGCCGCCTACTGTGGATAACATCGATTCAAACTCGGCGCCTGCGTCAGTTTTGAGCTGCGCCTTCAAATCCCAGTAGGTACCACTTTTAAATGCCAGCCGCTCCAGCTCACGTTGTACTAGAATCCGAACCGCTACCGATTGCACACGACCGGCAGAGAGACCGCGGGCAATTTTCTTCCAGAGTAGCGGGCTCAATGTAAATCCGTACAAACGGTCCAGAACACGGCGGGTCTCTTGAGCCGAGACCAGATTTAAGTCGAGTTCCCGGGGATTGGCAATCGCTTCCTGAATGGCTTCTTCTGTAATTTCCGAGAAAACCATGCGTTTCACGGGCACTTTGGGCTTGAGCAATTCGGTCAGATGCCAGCCGATGCTTTCTCCTTCGCGGTCTTCGTCGGTCGCGAGAATCAATTCTTCTGCATCTTTCAGGGCGTCCTTGAGTTCCTTAACCGTTTTTTTCTTCTCTTTGGGAACCAGGTAATACGGCTCAAATTCGGACTCAACATTGACGCCTAATGTGGCCCATTTGTGTTTTTTCTTGAATTCGGAAGGGACATCGGAGGCTTTGGTGGGCAGATCACGAACGTGCCCCATACTGGCCAGGACCTTATATTTACTACCTAGATAGCTGCCGATTTTCTTGGCTTTAGCCGGTGATTCAACGATCACTAATGCTTTCAGCTTCTTCTTTGCCACCAGACTTGCCCTTCCTGAGAAACCGACGTAAACCTTGTCACCAAGGCCATCCTGACTACAATACGCGGCTCAATTGTTCCTGTATTTTACTTTTTTTGATTCGCTTCACCGGATCAACTCGATAACTTTATCCGGCAATCCATACCCGCCACAAAACTCTCTGTCAAGCCTGTATTTATTTTTTCACGCCGGATGATCGGCTTGAATGGGGCACTTTTTGGAATAAGAACAGGCAGGAAACAACAGGATTCTTTGAGAGAAGACTTTCACGAATGGCCCGAATAAATTACAACACATAAAATAATCGGAAAACTCTTTTCCAATTTGAAGATACGAAAAGCGGTGATCTCGTCAACCGAATCTGGTTGACGCGTGAATTTCACTTTAGGAAATCGATTTTATTCGACTTGCAGACTGAAGAAGGAAACAGAATGGCCTCGCCACTGGAATTGTTTCGTAAAAACCAAAAAGTATTAATGGTTCCGCTCACCATCCTGGCTATGTTCGCGTTTATCGTGATGGACCAGTTGAACCCCAATCAGGCTCCGCCCATCGTGGGCATGTTGTTATTTGGTGGCCTGTTCTGGTATCTGGGGAAAGATCGCGGCAAGGGAATGCTGTTCGCCGTCATCGGAGGTGTCGTTGGCCTTTTTGTGGGATATACCGTAATGCCCCGCCAGGGCGCCGCAATGGTCGTGAAGACAACCGCCGGTAATATTGACCAGATGGAATTTCAGACCCTTGTCAAAAACCGTCAGATTGCTAACCAGTTTGTGATCCGAACTTACTATGAATCTTTGCCGGAAGAAGAACGAGAACGTGCCCAACCACCACGCGGGGCGCTGTTCGGTTTTGGTCGGGACACTGAAGACGACATCATCCTCGAATATCTGTTCCGTAAAGAAGCGGACAAGATGAATCTGGTTGTCTCTGACGATGCGGTCACTCAGTATGTTTCCCGCTATACGAATAGCAAACTCAGCCGGGATGGCTTCCGGAAGGCCTGTCAAAGCATGGGAGTCACGGAAGGTGGGATTTATGATATTCTCAAAGACCAGCTCAAAGCGCGGCTCGCTTTTCAATTACTCCGGCCAGAAGTTTCTCTGACGCCGGATCAGTACTGGAACTTCTACAAAAAATTCAATGTCCGCGAAGAACTGGAAGTCGTTGGCCTGCCGGTCAAAGATTTTGAAGCTCAAGTAACTGCCCCCACCGAAGCTGAGAAAAAAGCGTTTTATGAAAAATACAAAGGGGTCTTCCCCAACGAGACCGGCCCCGGCTCTCCCGGATTACGTCAACCGCAACGCGTGCAGGTCGAGTACCTGATGGTTGACTATGAAGAAACCGAAAAATTGGTTCCGCCTGTAACGGACGCTGAAATCAAGGCCTTCTACGAAGAAAATAAAGAACGGCTTTACAAGAATAATCCGATTCCGGATTCGCCTGATTTTCCTGCACCGCTTGCACCTCAGAACCCAGCAGCTCCAAAAACCAACGAGCCTGTGGAAGCAGCTAAACCGGGTAATAGCGACAAGAAACCAACAGCACCTCAACCGGCACCGGTCAAGGAAACTAAACCCAAGGCAGCTCCAGAAAAACCAAAAGAGAGCCCTGAAAAGAAAACAGAAACAAAAACAGAGAAGAAAGAAGAATCAAGTGCCCTTGATTCAGAACTTACGACCTTTGTTTCCCTCTTAGACGAAAAGCCAGTTGAAGCACCTGTGGTAGCTCCGAAACCAGGAGCGACACCAGCGACGACCAAACCGGAGAATGCGACAACTGCCCCGGCACCACTGGAGCCGTACCGTCCGCTGAACGACGATCTAAAAAATGAAATTCGCGATCAGCTGTTACGAGAACGGACGCTGACGCTAATGAAGGAAAAAATTACCGCTGCCGTCACATACATGAACGACCTCAGCTATCGCATTACCAGCCCGGCTGAAGGCGTGGCTCCTCCCACTCCGGAAGAGACCACCAAACTGCTGAAAGAGTACGCTGCCAAACATCAGCTGATTTACAACATCACGCCGATGATGTCTGCACAGGAGATGGAAGAGTCAGAGAAGTATCCTCTGGGTACGGCGAAAGAGCCGTCATTGAATCAGTTTGCCGCTCAACCCCGAACTGTGATCGAGCAGCTGTTTGAGACTCCCGTCGACCTGCTTTACTCCGCTTATGAAGCGGAAGACTCATTCTCCAGCGCTTTGATCTCCTACTGGAAAGTCAAACATGTCGACGCTACGATTCCGAAATTTGATGACCCCAAGATCGACGAACAGATTACCGAGCAGTTAAAACTGGAAGCGGCTCGGCCAATCGCCATGAAGCGGGGAGAAGAACTGAAAAAGCTGATCTTAGATGCCGGTGACAAAGGGATGTCCGAAGCGCTCTCCGGCCAGACAATTACCGGAAAAAAAGAGGGAACGGAACTTTCCACAACGACAACCGAGTCGTTCAGCTGGATGCGAACCTCGACGGCAGGCGCCAGCAACCCGTTCTCGATGCCTCGTCCGGAACTCTCGAGCATTTCCGCCATTGATGGTGCCGGCAATGAGTTTATGGAGCAGATCTTCGACAACATGGACGACGGAGACGTGGGCGTGCTCATGAATGCCGACAAATCGGTCTGTTATGTTGCGAAAGTCATGAACCGCATTCCTTCGACAGAGGGTGGTTTGACCGCTATGTACCAGGAATTTCTGAAAACTGACCTGTTCTTCTTCTTCTCGCCGTATCTACCATTGGCTCAAATGGAGCAACAGCAGACGAATTTTGAATGGAGCCGCGAGCTGGAAGAAAAATATCAGGTGCAAAAATTCTTCCAGGAACTGGCAGAAACAGAAGAACGGGTCGAATAAATACGCCCCACAAAACCAATGAATTCAGAATCGGTTGTGCCTTAACTGGTACAACCGATTTTTTATTTTCCCTGCCTTGATTTTGACTGCTTTCGGAATTATTTTTTGCAAAACCAGTGAAAAAAGGTCTGGACATCAGGAAAATTGGTGATTAATCATAGAGAAACGGGTTGGGTTTTACTTGTGTCTAGGACTGCCTGATGCCTCCGATAGACAAATCTGATTTCAGGGCGCAGCAATGCAAGGCCGCAACCATTCAAGTTAAAGGAAGATCCAGCTAACTCAAAAGGGACTCTCATCCTTTGTTGTGTTTTTAACAAGATCCAGTTAAAAATGAACGAGTTCAATAAGCTTGCCGTTTTTCAAACAGTGCCGCTATACTTTTGAAATGCAGCGAGTCCCTTAAGTATTCACTTATTCTGTTGAATCAACCCACGAGACAATCATCGGGAGTATTATTGCAATGTCGGAACAGGTTCAGCAATCTCCTGCCGGGCAGGCGACAGGCTCATCGCAGGAGAACATGATCGAAGCCATCGGATTGAGCAAATTCTATGGCCAGTTCACTGCCACGAAAGATGTGACATTTTCTGTCCCACGCGGTCAGGTTGCCGCCTTTCTGGGGCCGAACGGTGCGGGCAAGTCAACCACGATGAAGCTTTTGACGGGCTTTCTCTCCCCGAGTGAAGGTCAAGCACGGGTGGGCGGTTTTGATGTGAGTACTCACCGCATTGAAGCCAGCCAGAAACTGGGTTACCTGCCGGAAAACGGCCCGCTCTATGAAGAGATGACGCCCCAGGGTTTTCTGAAATATGCCGGAGGCGTGCGTGGCATGTCGCGTGCGGAACTCAGTAACCGGCTGGAGTTTGTCATGGATAAATGCGACTTGAGCAGTGTCTGGAAAAAACCGATCCGCAAACTGTCCCGTGGTTTCCGACAACGTGTGGGCATGGCGCAGGCTCTACTGCACGATCCGGATATTTTAATTCTGGATGAACCCACCAGCGGACTGGACCCGAACCAGAATCAATCAGTGCGCGACTTGATTCGCAGTCTGGGAAAAACGAAAACCATTCTGCTTTCAACACACATCCTGCAGGAAGTCAAAGCAGTCTGCAGCCGCGTGATTCTGATCAATCAGGGATCAGTCGTGTTTGACGGATCTGTAGATGAACTGGGAAGCAGTCAGGAAGATATGGAAGCCAGTTTCCATAAACTCACATACGCGTAATTTCTTTTCACCGACCAATTTAGTTTCATATAAAGCTGACGTAAGGACCCTTCAATTATGTTGCGGAACAACGTTGTATTGGCCGTATTCAAGCGAAACGTACAAAGTTACTTTTCCGGAGTGCTGGGTTATCTATTTATTGTTGTGTTTGTGGTGGCAGGCGCCTTTGCTGCCTTCAATCAACAATTTTTCGCCAACAACCAGGCCAATCTGGACCAGCTGAGTCTATGGTATCCTTTACTGCTCTTATTCATTATCCCTGCGATTACAATGGGCGCCTGGGCCGATGAGAAAAAGATGGGAACGGACGAACTGCTGTTTACCATGCCTGCCTCTGATCTGGAAATCCTGCTCGGAAAATTCCTTGCAGTTCTAGCCGTATATACGATTGCTCTGTTGTTTTCGGTGACTCATATCTTTGTGCTATGGAGTATTGGAAACCCTGATCTCGGAGTGATGTTTACTACTTATTTTGGTTACTGGCTGGCCGGCGCTTCCTTACTGGCGGCGGGCATGTTCGCTTCAGCTTTAACCAGCAGTACCACTGTGGCATTTGTATTGGGAACGGTGATCTGCGCTGTCCCGGTCTTCATTGGTCAGGTAGCGCCCTCCAGTAATCTGATTCAGGGCTTGAGTCTGGTCGAACAATTCCAGGATTTTAGTGCCGGTGTTCTACCACTGGGCGCGATTCTGTATTTCATCTCACTGGCTGTGATGATGCTGTACTTGAACCGGATTCTGATTACACGCCGGCACTGGAGTGCTCAAGAACAAAACTCGATGGGTCTGCAGTACCTGGTACGTACGGTCTCTCTGGCGGTCATTCTGATCAGTGCGAATGTGATTGCTTCCTATGGCAGTAGCCGCATCGATGTGACCAGTGAAAAGGTCTACAGTCTCTCACAAACCACAAAAGATCTGATCGCCAAAATCGATGAGAAAAACCCGATCACGATTGAAGCCTTTATCAGCCCGGAAGTATCAAGGGAATATGTGCCGATTCGTAAACGGTTGATTGGACTATTGAGAGAATACAATCAGCTGGGTGGAAAACGTCTGCAGGTTCGCTTCGTCGACGTAGTCCCATTCAGTAAAGAGGAAGAAGAAGCCCGATTGCTGAATATTTCTCCCGAAAGGGTTCAAACCGAACGGGGCGGGCGGGCGTTTGTCGATACGATTTTCATGGGTGCTGTCGTCAAAAGCGGCACGGATGAAGTGGTGATCCCCTTCTTTAATATGGGAACGCCCATTGAATATGAATTAACGCGTTCGATTCGCACGGTCTCAAAAGACGAACGTTTGACCGTGGGAATTTTAAACACCGATGCCAGCATCTTTGGCGGTCTGAATATGGGTATGGGAGGCAATCAGCCCCCCTGGTTGATTGTGAGTGAGCTCAAGAAACAATACAAAGTCGAACAGGTCTCACCTGATTCTCCTATCAGCGATAGCGCTTATGATGTTCTGATCGCGGTCCTGCCTTCTTCACTGACACAACCACAACTGAAGAATCTGGTCGATTATGTCAAAAAAGGAAAACCGACTCTAATCTGTGACGACCCACTACCTGTCTACGGTGGCGGCCGGGGAATCCAAAATGCACCACGCATGCCCAAGCCGAGTCCAGGAGGAGGCATGTTCGGCATGCGTCAACCACCGCCCACTCCCAAAGCTGATGAAGGACGTCTGACGTCCTTGCTGAACGTCCTGCAGATTGCCTGGGATAATGGTGAAGTCGTCTTTGATTACTTTAATCCGCATCCGGAATTCGCCGAAGTCGTGCGTCCCGAGTTGATCTTCATCAGCCCGAAAAGTGGCACGCGCAGTGCATTCAGCTTGAATAGTAATATTACCAGCGGATTGCAGGAAATCCTGACCTTCTTCCCCGGTAGTATTCGTCCGCGGAAAGATAGAGATCTGAACTTCGAGCCGCTGCTTCGGACCGGGCCGAACTCGGGGCTCTTAGCCTGGGGAGAAATCACCAGTCCGTTTTTCAATTCGATTCGAATTGCCCAAGATCCACTGCGTGTGATTGACGAACATGCGCACGTGCTGGCAGCGCACATCACTTCGACACCGAAATCAAAAGAGAAAAATATTAATGTCATCTTTGTCGCTGATGCGGACCTGATTTCGGATGAATTATTCAATATCCGAGAACGCCAGGCGTTTGGCTTAAAAATCGACAACGTAACGTTCCTGCTGAACTGTGTCGACCAACTAGCGGGCGATGACTCTTACATCGCACTTCGCAAACGTCGAGAAAAGCACCGTACCCTGACTCTGGTAGAGCGGGAAACATCTGTGTTTGTAAAAGAACGAAACGAAGAACGCGAAAAAGCTACGAAAGATGCGGAAGCCAAACTGGCAGAAGCGCGTGATCGGCTGAAATCCGAGCGAGATAAAATTGAGCAGGATAAATCGCTCGATAATCGCACCAAACAGATCATGCTGCGAATGGCTGAAGAAAACGAAAGCCGACGCCTGGAAGTGGATGAAGCCAAAATTGAACGAGAAAAACAACAGCAGGTCGAAAAAATCAAAGCCCAGACGGAGCGTCAGATTCGAGAAATCGAAGATCGCATCCGCTGGTATGCGATTCTCGTGCCCCCCTTCCCGGCGATTCTACTTGGAATCTGCTTCCTGTTTTTCCGTATGAAAAATGAAAACCAGAATATCTCTCCTGACCGGAGACTGAAGAAATAGTCGGAGGCCGATTCTCAGAATTGCCTCTGATTTGAAAACATAAAACTGCGTCTTGTTTGAATTCAATTTAAACCACTGTTTTAAGTAAAATCGTTTGCCATGAATGAAACGACCAGAACACTGACCTTTGTAGGGATTGCGGTGGCTGCCCTGATCGCCGCTTACGTGACCGATCGCGCATCTCAGCCAACGGAGTTGACAGGCTACGAGAATGTGGGAGAAGAATTCTACCCCGACTTTGCCGACCCGACGCAGGCGAAGTCGCTACGCGTTGTCAGTTACAATGAAGACTCCGCCACACTGAAAGTCTTCAATGTGGAATTCAAGGACGGAGTATGGAAAATCCCTTCGCACCACGATTACCCGGCTGATGCGGAAGATGAACTGGCTGAAACCGCCGCTTCACTGGTGGGCGTGGTTCGCGGAGCATTAGAAAGCCGACGTAAAAGTGATCACGAACGTTTTGGGGTGATTGATCCGCTCGATGAATCGAATACCAACCTGAAAGGACGCGGCCAGCGGCTGACACTCTCGAAAGAAGGGGGCGCACCGCTGGTTGACTTTATTGTGGGGAAACAGGTTCCAGATGAACCAAACGAGTACTTCGTTCGCAAAGTAGATGAAGATTCCGTCTATCGTACAAAACTCAACGTTGACCTTTCCTCCAACTTTTCGGACTGGATTGAACCCGACTTGCTGAAAGTCGATCGAGACCGCCTGGTTGAAATCATCGTCAATAAATACTCAATTGATGAAGGCAAGCGGCGGATTGTGAACCGAGAGCTATCTACCCTCACTCGGAAGAATTCGACAGCCCCCTGGGAGTTGGAAGGATTAAACCCAGAAACCGAGAAGCTGAATACCAGCGATGTCAACCAGATGATCAACACACTGGATGATTTAAAGATTCAGGGGATTCGCCCCAAACCCACGGGCATCGCTGCTGAGTTGAAAAAATCCGGTAACCTGCGTCTGGATCCACTCGACTTTGTCGATTTGCAAAGCAAAGGATTTATCTTAGCCAGCGACCCCCAGGGAAATCAACAACTGGTTTCAAACGAAGGGGAAGTGATTGCAGCGACAAACCAGGGAGTCGTGTATTCGCTGTACTTCGGTGAAATTTTTACCGGCAGCGCGCTGGATATTGAAGTGGGGAACAGTGGGAGCAAGAAAGACGAAAAACCGAAATCAGAAGATAAGACGAAGGCATCTGATTCAGCAGACACCAAGCAACCAGAGAAAAAAGCGGATGAAAAAACTGATGATGGTGCTCTGAAAACCAGCCGTTACCTGTTTGTCACGGTAACATTCGACCCGTCCTTTATTGGTGATCCCCCACAAAAACCGGTCGAACCGAAAAAACCAGCTGGACTGAAAGAGAAAACCGACAGTGAGAAAAAAGAAGAGTCCAAGCCAGCTGATAAAGATAAAAAAGAGGATAAAGCCAAAGCGGAAGAAAAACCCAGCCCGGAAGCTGAGTATGAAATCGCGATGAAAAAATATCAGTCTGAATTGAAGACCTACGAGAAGCAATTGAAAGAATATGATGAGAAAGTGGTGAAAGGGAACGAACTGGTTCAACAGCTGAATGAACGATTTGCAAACTGGTATTATGTGATTTCAGCGAACAGCTTCGAGACGCTTCGCATGTCGCGCAAAGCTCTGATTGAACCCATTGAGAAGCCGAAAGAAGAGGCGGGGAAAACAGGCCCTGCGAATAATCCGACCGGTGGAAAACCGGCAGCTCAGCCAGCAGGTCCCGCGACCAATCCTGCACCTGCTCCGGTCAAAAAACCCGCACCCTCAAAAACGGATGCGAATGGTAAACCGGATAAGCCCGCCGCGAAGCCGAGCGCCGGTAAAACAGAGGCTGCCAAACCGGAAACCAAACCCACTCCACCATCAGCCTCCCCCAAGAAGAACTGATCATTAACTCAGTTACTCCGTGATCAAGCCAAAGCTGTGAAAAGCCTCAAATCAGAGGTCTTTTCCGCAGTTTTGGCTTTTTTTACAGATCCAGAACCGACTCTGTTCCGGTTAGGTAAACTTTGCCGGCCATGTTCCTGTTATTCGGGTGATTCCGGTCGAATCGTTCACAGTACATCCTCCTATCCTCCCGATAAAGCTTAATGAACGATTTATAACGATTCTGTAAGTTGCTCACTCTTAACCGGGTCAACACGTCATTAATTACATAGGTCCAGCTGCAAAGGAATTGCAGTTCGTACTTGTGAAGGAGTCACAGAAATGAAAAGACTTCCCAATAGAATCCAATGGGGGATTATCGGCTTTTCAGTCGTTTTATTAGTCGGATTGTCTATTGAACTCTCCAAAGCAGGGACAAAAGACGAATCAGCCAGTTCGTCTGCCAATTTCATCAAATGGCACGCCGATCTGGAAACCGCTCATCAGGCTTCACTCAAAAGCAATAAACCGGTTTTCATCGTGTTTGATGCCAGCTGGTGTACTTACTGCCGAAAACTGGAAAAAGACACACTTTCCGACCCCAGAATGGCCCGTTATCTGAATCAGGCATTCGAACCTGTTCACCTGGATTTCGACAAAGACCGGAAAATCGCCGACGTTTTGAAGGTAAAGTCGATCCCCTGCACAGTCGTTCTGAGTTCAGAAGCCGACCTGCTGGCCCGACAAGTGGGCTACTCGAAGGTCCCCCGATACCACTCCATGCTGGAAAAAGCCCGTAAATTACAGGCTGTAATCCATCATATCGAGTACTCGGAAGGTCGCTGATTTCTGCTGATATCCCTTATTCCGCACAGGCGCAAATCTTGATAAATCTGCGAAGAACGTGTACTTTGCGCATATGAATAAAAGCAAAGAGCCTTTTGGCATCAATCCGTCGGGTGAAGGTGACTCCTGGGAGTCCCTCGCAGGTGATCTGTTTGGCATCGATTTCGACCAGCAAGTCGAACCGGTGCCTACGGACTTCGATGATAGTCTGTCTGAAGAAATCGAAGAGGAAACTCCCGACGAACCAGAAGCCGCTGAACAGGAACCGGTTCCCGTATCAGCGAAATCAGAATCACCCCAAGATTCTGACAATGATGAGGACGATGACTTTTTCGGTGCCTCTCTTTTTGACGAAGACGAGACCACAGCCGACGAAGAGGAAAGTCCCGCTGAAGCTGAGCTGGAACTTGAAGAAGACGAGGATGTAACAGAAGACATTCTCGACGTCTTTGATGATGAGGACGAGGAAGAAGAAATCGAAGAGGATTTCGTTCCCGCTGCTTCGACCGAAGAAAAAACCAGTGCTGTCGAAGAAGAAGACACCTATTGGGACGCTTTGGATGGCTGGAACTGGGACGAAGAAGATTCCTCCCTGGCCAAAGTGGATGAGCCCGAAGCATCTGATGAAGATGACGATGAATCTGAGGTTGAAGAAGAGGTTGCTGAAACACCAGAACCTGTTCGGAAGAAACGAGCAAAGTCGCGATCTAAGAAGCCCCAAAAGCAGAAGCCTTCAAAAAGTAAACCGGTCGCTCGCACCGACGAGCGTCTCGACGATGACGACTCGTTCGGCTTTGGTCTCATTTCTCAAGAAGTAGCCTTTGATTCCGACGAAGAAGATGAAGAAGATGAAGATCTCGAAGACGAATCAGAGGCAGTTGCTGAAGAAAGCATTGAAACTGAGGAAGAAACCGAAGAAGCTGTAGAAACCAAACGACCACGCCGACGCCGACGCCGCAGACGAGGTCGTTCTCGTAAAAGTGAAGATTCTGCTGAAAGTTCTGAAGAGGAACAATCAGAAGAAGAACCAGAGCTTGAAGCCGAGAGTGATTCTGACGTTCAGGAAGCGGAAGAAGAACGTAAACCCAAGCGTTCACGACGACGATCTCGCAGACGCAAAAGTCCGGTTGAAGCCGAATCATCAGATTCCGAAGAGGAATCGGACGACGAAGAAACCTCTCATCCTGGTAAGCAAACGGCGGAAAATAAATATCCGAACGTTCCCAGCTGGGAAGAAGCGATCTCTTATCTGCTGAACCCCAAACTGGTCGGTGGCGGTAAATCCAGCAAAGACGGTGATGAGGGGAAAAGTTCATCCCCATCCTCTACTGCAGATGACCAGAGTCGCAGACGACCGAAACGCTCATCACGCCGCCCATCAAATAAGCGGGGCGGAGGTGGAAATCGTCGTCAGACTCCAAAAGAAAAATAATCATCTCTGCCTGAGGAAACCTGGCTTCATCTTGCTTCGATTTTAGGTGCGGGACGATAGCCTGATCTGAAAGTGTTTTGTCATGTCAGAGCCATTTTCTTCACCTGTGGAAACAGTCTCAGAGATTCCGGCACTGAGAAAACTGGTTGATGCGCAACGCAAGCAGAATGCATCGATTGGTTTTGTGCCTACCATGGGAGCTCTGCACGCAGGTCATGTCAGCCTGATTGAAGCAGCACGGCGTGACTGCGATTTTGTCGTGGTTTCAATCTTCGTCAATCCGACACAATTTGGTCCCAGCGAAGACTTTGAAAAATATCCTCGTGTAGTGGAACAGGATCTGGCCCAATGTCACAAGGCAGGAGCTGACCTTGTCTGGCTGCCTACCACTGAGATCATGTACCCGGAGAATTTCTCAACCTGTGTCACCGTCAAAACGCTGTCGCAAGTTCTGGAAGGAAAAACACGCCCTGATCACTTTGAAGGCGTGACCACAGTCGTCACCAAACTCCTGTTGAGTTGTTTGCCGGATGTCGCGTACTTCGGCGCCAAGGACTATCAACAGCAGGCGATTGTTCGTCGCATGTGTCTCGATTTAAATATCCCTGTGGAGATCAAAACCTGTCCGATCATCAGAGATACGGATGGCTTAGCTTTAAGCAGCCGCAATGCTTATCTTTCTGAGTCAGAACGTGAATCAGCCTTATCGCTTTCACGTGCTCTGATACTGGCCGAGGAACTAGTGAACGCCGGAGAGACAGATCTGAATCAACTCAAAGCAGAAATGCAGCAACTGATCAGCTCAACACCGCTGTTAAAACTGGATTATGCCACGATCGTCGATGCAGACACACTAGAAGAGATTTCCACCCCACAGCCAGCCATGGTCGCGTTGGTCGCCGCCTATGCTGGTGCTACCCGCTTGATCGACAACTGCCCTCTTTCGGTGGATTCAGCACAATAAAACCGGGTTTTTCTGTCTGGTTCTGCTGAAATGATATTGACGTAACACCTTCGAAAATAAGAAGATACTCAATAACCGTTTGTGTAGGTTCTCTCTAAACCCCGATTTTCCTGAGAAGAGCGGGAACTAAGTTCGGCCTCTGTTCGTCCATTACATACTGTGACCAACAATGATCAATACCTGATTCAAGAATGTTTGGCAGGTCGTACTGAAGCGTTTGATCAACTGGTCCTGAAATATCAGGATCGCCTGTACCGAACGTTAGTGCGGATTCTGGGCTCTAGTGATGATGCGCGCGATGCCGCCCAGGAAGGTTTTACACAGGCATTCTTTAAATTAAAGACTTTTCGAGGGACGGCCGCCTTTTATTCCTGGTTGTTCCGCATTTCCTTTAATGCGGCAATCACACAAAAACGAAAAACCAAACGGACGTCCACAACACTGGATACACAAGACAATCCTGCCAGCCAATGGCTGGTTGATTCACACCCCGAAACTCATCCCCCCGATGTCGTAGAGCTTTCTGAGCGAAAAAAAATCGTTCACCAGGCATTGAATGAACTACAAGAAGAATATCGCACCCCTTTAATCTTACGAGAGCTGGAAGGGATGTCGTACGGAGAGATTGCCGAAATCACGGAAATTCCTTTGGGAACTGTCAGGAGCCGTATTTTTAGAGGAAGGAATGAACTGAAACAGAAACTGAATATGCTTTTTCAAGATCAACCGGAATCGCATGTTCCTGAGTCTGACCACGAGTCATCGATAAGTGAAACAAAATGAGTAGTCAACCACCTTCAAACGAAAACCTGTCGGCCTACTTCGATCATGAAGTCTCGCCCGAGGAACGCCGCGAACTGGAAGCGCTGCTGGAGGAATCTCCGGAAACGCGACAGGAGCTGCATGAATTCGGAGAACTTTCCCGGCTGCTGCAGGAAACCGCGACGGAATCGGCGCCTCCCGAGCTGGCGGCTTCGATCCGACGTCGCATCGAACAGGAAACCCTGTTGACAGAAACAACGCCTGCAACTGTCAAACGCGCCCCTTCGATGTTGCGTTATCGGATTGCCGTTGCGATCAGCACTTGCTCTTCAGTGGCCGCACTGGTCTTATTTATTTTATTGATGAATATCCCTGATCCTGCACAGCAATTCGCAAATGTCGACGGGCTTGCAGCTAAGACTCCTGCTGAGGCCGAAAAGGAAACGCTTGTATTTTCACGGCACAAGACTATCCCCCAAGACGATTACAATGTTGCTCTGAATGATTCTGTATCCTCCGGCAAACAAGGCAAAGCAACAGTTACGACTGCTCCTTCGGTCGCTTTACGTTCAGCCGCCCTGCCTCCTGCTACAGAGCTCGATCGCAATGAGGGGATCGTGATGCCTACACCCGATACACGAAAAATGAAAGGGGATTTTTCGGTCACGAATTCCTTCGCCGAATCGAAAGTTGCTGAAAAACTATCCGACTTCAGTATGCCCGTTGAACCTCAGCCTGCATCGGGAATCCCCAGTCATATTCCCGTTGATTCCATTCGTATCGGAGATGCATTTCCTTACTTCAGTGAAATCAACGGAAAAGTCGCCGTGATTGAAGTCCGCGTGGTGGACGTCAAACAGGCATTGGGAACGATGGAATTTCTGCTGGCTCGGAACAATATTCCCGTGAATCAGCAGAAGCAGTCTGATATCGAGCGTCAACTTCAAAGTACACGCAATTTAAAAACCAAAACGGTTGGCCAGAAGGTGCAAGATGCTCAGGGTGTAGACAATTCTGATCACGAATTATTTGCTGTCTACGTGGAAGCCACAGATACGCAACTGGCATCTGCGTTGCAGGAATTTCAGAAAGACCTCAAACAAGATCAGCTTGTCGGTCTGACTTTGCAGCCGGCCATTAATGAATCTTCATTAACAGAAGCGGTTGGAGAATTACCCCAACTGCTGGCATATCAGCAACAGTCAACGAATACGACAATCAAAGAACGAGAATCCAAAAGGGTTTCTGACCTGACATTGAATAAACAGAATGAAGCTCGCAAACCGTTGGCAAGAGGCGCCCCAGTTAAGAAATTTGCTGCAGCCGATGTGAAGCAGAAATTGCTTGAAAGCGAACCCAAAAAACAACGCTCCTACCAGACACGCTACCGGATGCAACTTCCGGCGGAAACACTGAACCGAAAAGCAAGAGTGGTTCAGCAAGGTGCCCCCTCCAGAAACGCAGTTAGTAAATTGGAGACCTCTGTTAACAATCAACCTCTAGTGGCTTCAAAGCCGGGTCTGAGCCCCAATACCCAGTGGCAATATCTGGGTAAGACACCCGTTTCTAATTCGCCCGTGAAGGTTCTGTTTGTCTTCAAAGGCACAGCCACTCCCGCCACACCCCCGGCACCAAACTAATGGTTGTGCCGGGAAGTGGCATGGTGTGAGCAGAATCGATTCCTGTTATTACTTTGCAGGACCGACGCGACCTTTGGTTTTGGTCGGAATGCGGACGAGGTAAGTATCTGCGGTCAGATACAAGGTCGAACCATCATTGCCCCAGGCACAGTTGGCAGTACGTTCGCCCGTACTGATGCGGCCTAACAAGTCCCCATCCGGAGTAAAGACATAACAGCCACCAGGACCGGTCGCGAAGACGTTACCTTTTAAATCCGTTTTTAAACCGTCGGGCAGGCCGGGCAGTTTGCCGACTGATTTCGTTGCATCATAGAATACTTTGCCGGTTCCGAGCGTTCCATCTTTGTTGACAGGAAATGCTTTCCAAATCGCCGCTTCTGGATCGGACTGTGCGACGTACAATGTTTTTTCGTCGGGTGAGAATGCGATTCCGTTGGGACGGGTCATTTCTTTCGTGAGCAGGGTCAGCGTTCCATCGGTCGCCAGACGGTAGACGCCACAGAAGTCGAGTTCACGACGTGGATCATCATACCGATTGGGCAGCCCGTAAGGAGGGTCGGTAAAATACAGGTCGCCGTTTGATTTGAATGTACCATCGTTAGGGCTGTTTAACCGCTTGCCCATATAGTTATCAACCAGCGTCCGCTTGCCGCCATCTTTAGTCATTACAGAAACGCGACGATCGCCATGCTCGCACGAGACCAGACGCCCTTTCGGATCAAGGAACAGTCCATTGCAGCCGGGTTCGTTTCCGTAGGGGGTGACTCCTGTATAACCTGAGGGTTTCATAAACAGGCTGGCTCCTTCCCCTTCTTTCCACTTCATGACGGAGTTGCGGGGAATATCTGAAAACAGTAGAAATCCATCTTTAGCATCTCCCACCCAGACCGGGCCTTCGGACCAGTCAAATCCGGAAGAGAGAACCTCAATCTTCGTATCCTTGTCTATCAGTTGATCGAGGCGTGGATCGAGACGAACGATTTCGCCAATGGTGGGATAATTGGTTGAATCCTGAGCCTGAACTTCTGATTGAGAAAGGCTCAATGCGAAAGTCGCGAGAATCATGCAGGTGAATCTAATAGTTTTCATGCGCTTTTTCCCTGTTTTAATCTGTTAAATCAATGTAAATTCATCGGGGAACTTTGAAGTATCAATTCTACAGATTGTTCGCAGGAGATGCACGTATAGAGGAAATATTCTTGATTCCGTGCCTTGGAATACTTGCATCCCGAAATCAGCTTCGATAACGTAGCAGTTGAATCATTTCTCGCAACCAATGTCTTTTCAGGTGTATGAGAATTGGTTAGAATCAGTAGAATTCTGAGAGAAGCTGGTCGAATTTTCAGCCACTTGGCTGCATATGGTGGGTATAGCTCAGTTGGTTAGAGCGCCGGATTGTGATTCCGGAGGTCGCGGGTTCAAATCCCGTTACTCACCCCTAAACCGCAAACAGCACAGTATTTAAGTGCTTCGCGAGTGGGAGGTGTCCGCGAGGCCCTCGAATGCCCCCCTCACCGGGGTCGTTTGGACCACTCGCGATCTCTATACGCAAACCGAAGGGAGCTTCAGCCATGGTCTCTGACACCGAAGCAAAAGCGATCGTCTCTGCGAATCTCACACGCTTACTCGATGAGCAGGGTCACTCCCGCTACTGGTTGTCGAAGCAAACAGGGGATGACCAGTCGAAAATCAGCCGGATAATCAGCCTTGAGTCCATCCCCAGTGCTGGATTCCTAATGCGGGCAGCGGATGCGCTCGATGTCAGTCTGGACGAGATCATGAAGGAAAACGCTATTGCGTAAAATTTCCCTTGTACAGACTTGACTAATTGCGAATTCCCAAGTAGTGTAAACCCTATGTTAAACGGCATAGGGTTTTTTTGTTGCTTATGAACACGCCGGAAAAACCCTGAAATACTGAGTATTTTAACGTCTTAAATACAGGAAAACACCTGAATTTCAGTCGACGGTGCAGGGTTGTACCTTACCTTTCAGCGAGCAGGCACGCTTCTTAACTTTCTTTTGAAACGAGGTAAAGACTATGAAGCTGAGACAGGCAACTGAGGAGTACATCAACGACCCTGAAGTCGAGCTTGCACCGCGAACCGCAGAATCCTACCTGCATCACTGTAACCGCTGGGAAAGGCTGACTGACGATCCAAGCCTCGATGATATCAACAAGGCTGCGATCCTTGAATTCTACCAAGGGTGCAAATCGTCAGGGCTCGCTGCGACGACATTCCAAAGCAGTTGGCGGAATATCCGGGCAATCCTGCGTCATGCAAAACAAAAAGGCTGGATCAGCGAAGTTCCCGTAATCCGCACTGGTAAAGTGCGTAAGCGAAGACCGGTCGTGCCGCCCTGGAACGTGCTCGATACGATGTACACGAACGTCAGCAGAACAATCTGGCCGGTGCTTGACTACTGCAGCACAGAAGCTTTTTGGCAGTCATGGCTGGCGGTCTCTTACTGGACCGGGCTTAGACTTGGCGACATGAAAGAGCTGCGGTCTTCTGACTTCAATGCCGCTGAAGGCACTCTGATCGCGATGGCAAACAAGACCAGTAAGGAGCATATCTATCCCGTCCCCGAGTGGCTGGGAAGGCATATCGACGCAGTCAGTGGCTCTGGTGACGACAGGCTGTTCAGCGTGCCCCGCTGGTCGGACAATCGCATCCGGCGGGAACTGGCCCGCATGTGCAGCGGGGTCGATCTCCGCCGCCCTGTCTCTCCGCAACAGATCCGTAGGCTGAGTATAAATACTTGGACCAGTGTTAACCCTGATGCTGGGAAAATGATCCACGGCACCGGGCTTGGCGTACTGGATTTTTATCTCGACCCCCTGATGCTGCTGGAATCGTGCGTTCCTAAAATGCCGGTTCCGGAACAGATGAAAACCGAAGCAACCTTCGTTGCTGGGTGATATTTAATCACGGGGCTCGCACGTCGCGAGCCCCTTTACTTGAAAGAATTCAGAATGCCCGGTAGTCTAGTTGAAATGCCCAGACCTCGTAAAGAAGTGATCGTGCGAACCTACTCGATGGCCATCGCTGCCAGGTTGAGGGAGCTGCGCGACGAACGCGACTGGCTGGTCGAAGATGTGATTGACCGTATCGCACTTTGCGGTTCACTCTACGTATGCCGATCAAAGAAGTGCGGCAAATCGCACGAAGGGCTGACTACGTCACGCCCCGTAAAATGCCCCTACTGCGGCGGTTCGACGAAGAAAGAGCAACTGATCGTTGCGACTCGACTGATGTTCTTCTGGGAAAAAGGTAAGCAGGCAAACGGCGCCGATATGCCCATCGACTTCTACCCGATCATTGCTGCCGTCTATGGGTACAAGTACCCGCACGAGTGGCTCCCAAGGTGGACTCCAAAGTACCTGGATATTTAACCCCATCCCCCGTGGATTACACGAGATCTCTGTTGCAAAATCGCCGTAATGTAATATTATTTCATTATCGACGCTCTCATGCTGCTGTTGCAGCAATTTTAAGGATTTGCGAAAATGCCTGCTGTACCTGTAATTACAACTCAAACGAAGGCGGTGAACCATGGCACCTGCGAAAAAAGAAGCAGACCTAAAGACGTACAGCGGGCGGTGTGCAGCAAGACTGCGAGAACTACGATCAGAGAGTGGGCTTTCTGCGAAACAGGTTGCGGAACACTTAACGAAAAAGAAAATGTCAGTGAGTTATCGATCGATCCTCCGGTGGGAGACAGCAGAGAGCGACCCGCCTATTTCTGTATTCCCAGTTCTCGCAAAGCTTTACGGAGTGAAGAAACCAAACGAGATACTTTCTTCAAAATAATAGACAATTTTCGTCCATTTTCTATGGACATTTATCGTCCATTGTGTAAAATAACCCTGTCACGTTTGAGAGACAGGTACAATAACAAAGCCCCGTCGGTGGTCGCTCAAGCGTGACAGTTTAGAGCAACACTGATCGGGGCTATTTTTGTTGTAACGAGGCCCGCCGTCCTATCGCCAAACAGCTCGGCGGGCCTCTCAAAACGACCCTTTTTCAAGGGAGCTTATGATGTCTACGGTACTCAACTCTGAAATACAAAGCAATCCGAAACCGTCACTGCCAGAGCAGATCCGGGAAATCGAAGAGGAATATACCGGATATCCTGCTGACGGGCTCGCAACTGAGATTGAGCGAATCAAGTCTCAGCTAGAGAATATTCAATACAACACTGCTAATCCAAACGGCCCCGGTGCTCCAAACGGCACAGGTGAGTCCGACTTGAATGCACGCCTCGAAGACTTCGAGTGCGTGCATTCAATGGCGGTCGGATACGAATCACTCTTGAAAATTGCCAAGCGGTCAATGATGGCACACGTCATCAAGGACGACTTCGACTTTACGTCTGGGCAGATTGTCGATGCTTTCGAGGAAGACCCCGAAGCACGACGAGTTGAAATCGAAATCCTTGGTGACGTCGTGCCTTTTAATATTTTTCACGAAGGGCACCACCTTCGTCTCGACGCAGTTCAGGACGGCACGGCAATCTACTCTGTCGAATCGGGCGGGGTGCCGAATGTCTGAATACATCCTGCCCGTCACTCTGCACGGGCGCAAACTGCAATTGCCGGGACCGAAGCCTCGCGAGCTGCAGAACTTCATTGAGTCGCTACCGAACAGTCGCTGGTGGCCTGAGAAGAATCTCCATACGTGCGACGCGACTCCTGCGACTGCCTGGAATATTCTGTCGCACTCCCCCTGCGATGTCTCGGCGTCCGACGAAGTCACCGAGCTGTCACACCGCTTTCTGCGACGATACGAAATGTTCGAGGATACCGGTGAGCAGCCTCCCGTTCGCGTGCTCGATTCATGGGAGCACCAGCGGCAGGCGTATTGGTTCGCGTACCATCGTGACTCAGCCCTATTTAATATGTGGATGGGAACCGGGAAGAGTAAACCAACGGTTGAACTGGCGATCAATAAAAAGTGTAAACGGGTGATTGTACTGTGCCCGTCCGCCGTGCTCGGCGTCTGGCGGCGTGAGTTCGCGCAGTGGGGTGTCCCCGATTCCTGTCGCACGCTGATCCTTGATAAACAGAGTTGGACTTCGAAGCGGAAAGCGAAAGAAGCCGATCAGTTTCTGAAGCAGTGCGAAGGCAGCGGCAAATGCGCGATCATCGTAATTAATTACGAGTCGGCGTGGCGGACGGCATTCGAAAAATGGAGCCTCGGCGTTCATTGGAACATGGCGATCTGCGATGAATCCCAGAAGATTGCAAACGCGAACACAAATCAGAGTCGGTACTGTGCGAAGCTTGGCATGAATTCTGATTTTCGCCTCTGCCTGTCGGGTACACCGCTCAAGAAAGATCCACTCAGTGTGTTTGGTCAATTCAAGTTCCTGGACCGTGGCGTCTTTGGAACGAGCTGGACGCGGTTTCGTGACCGCTACGGCATTAAGGGTAACTTCGGCGACAATCACATCGTCGGTTATAAGAACACCGACGAGTTGAGTGACCTGATCAGCCTGCTGACATTCACGGTCGGGCAAGATGCCCTTGACTTGCCGCCGGTGCTTGATATCGAACGGCCTGTTGAGTTCGATAAAAAGGCAATGCAGACGTATAAGATCTTCGAGCAGGAGTGCGTCACGTCGTTTGGTGACAACATACTGAGTGCCGACAACATTCTGGTGAAACTGCTGCGGCTCCAGCAGATGACGTCTGGCATGGTGCCACTCGACCCGGAGTATGTGCTCGGCCCCGGTGGTGAGTACGAAGTGGTCGCGACTGAGTGGGAATTTATCTCAGATGCGAAACGGAAGGGTCTGCTCGAACTGCTGCAGGACTTTCCTGCTGACGAACCATTTGTTGTGTTCTGTAAGTTTAAACAAGACCTCGTCGCTATTCGGGAGATCGCGCAAGAACTAGGCCGTCGGTACGGCGAAATCAGCGGTGACCGTAAAGATCTCACCCCCGACGCCAAGATGCCCGAAGGGATCGACCTGATGGGGGTTCAGATCCAATCGGGGGGCATTGGGATTGACCTTACCCGAGCTTGCTGTGCGGCGTACTACTCCATCGGCTACTCACTGGATGACTTCCAGCAGAGTGCCGCTCGACTCAGTAGGCCGGGTCAGACTCGCCCTTGCCGATTCTGGCACCTGACAGTGCGAGACACGATCGATGAATTAATTTACAAAACCCTGGAGAGACGCCAGGAGATCAACGAAGGCGTACTAAGTTACCTCAAAGAAAAGCAGCAGCGTATTCTGCAAACAGGCTAATTCATAACCCTTTGAACCAGGAACGGTTTCATGAGCAATCAATCACAACCAGTGAACCTGACGATCTGCACGTACAACGAGGCAACCGATCGCGGGCAGATCCTCAATATCGAAAGCACCTGCATGCATCGACCGTGGCGAAGCATTGACTTCGAGCAGTCGATGCAGGACCCGTTTAACTTCACGATCGTGGCGAAGGTCGGCAGCAAAGTGATCGGCTATGCGAACTTCGATATGACCGATCCACAGGTGTGTAATGGACACGCTGGTTTCAAGCATCTTTACCTTTACCGCATCGCCGTGCTCCCTGCCTACCAGCGTAATGGCGTCGGGTCTCTACTGCTCGACGCCGTAAAGGATCAACTGAGCCATCAGGGGGTTTCGCGAATCCGACTGGCGGTCGAGGATCAGGTTCGCGGCAGTGGCAAAGTTAAGGCGTGCCGGTTCTTTGCCGCTTGCGGGTTTAATTCAAGACGCGTGGACGTACAGAGCCTCGTTGGCAACGTAGATGAAGAGAGCCTGTGCGTCGGATTTCGATACACCCTACCTGGTGGTAAGATTTACAAAAACCGCATCGCGAAGTACTTCCATGCAAATTAACGCCATTTTGGAATTGCAATATTTTTACTTTATTTTTATGATTGCCTCTTGCTCCTATTTATGCCGATAGTTATAATCTAGCGAGAGCTGGTCATTCAAACGACCCTGGTGAGTCTTTAATCCAAACAGAAAGGTGAGATCATGAGTATCGGCGAAGCGATGCAGTCCAGCGTGCTTGATCAGCTGGATGAAATGCAGCAGTCCATTGGCGAAGGGCAGTCTATCACTCAAGAGTTGAGCGACCCCCGCAACACGATGACACACCAGCAGCGAGTGAAGATGTTCGCCCGGCTGGAGAACCTGCGGCGGGATCTCGAAGAGGCCCTGAAGCTCTGTAAATCACAGACCGAGAAGCTCGGCGGTGAATTGCTCGAAGATATGGCCGAGTCCGGTACAACCTCGATCAATGCAGACGGCCTGAATATTCATCAAAAGAAAATCTTCTACGTCAGCAAGAGGGCTGATAAGGACGGTGCGACAAACGAGGCGGTCTGCGAAGCCTTGAAGAGCAGCGGTATGGACTTCCTGGTTAAGAACGCAGACAGCTACTCCGCCGCATCCCTCAAGGCTCATATCAAAGAGTTGATGAACGAGGGGAAGGAAGTTCCAAGTCAGGTCGCCGGACTGCTGAATATCGGCGAGAAGGTGACGCTGACATCAACGAAGCGAGGTTAATCTGCAGCGGGGTGCTGCAGCGAAATATTGCGGTTTACACTTTTCACACTTCATGAAGGAAATAGCGATGAGCTCAAAAGAAGAAACAGAACCAGCGGGCGACGGCACGATCAACGGATTAACCGTCCTAAAGTCCAGCGAGCTGGCTCGCTTCAGCAACAATGAACTGCAGGAAGCGATGGATTATTGCGACGAAGATTTCGGCGTTGGCGACTTGATTGTTGTCAAAACGCCAGCGGCTGGGGGAACTAACTGGACGATCGAAACAATCGCCGGGGAGCAGGTTGAAAAAACGATTCGCGGCATCCTTGTTTACGTCCAGCGGTCAGGAGTCCTCTGGCCAAGCTTTGATCCAGACGGCAGCGGAAATCGCGTTCTTCAGACCTACGACTTTAAGACAGCGCAGCTGATGTGCGACCCTGAAGAAGTTCCCGACGAAATGATCGACGTTCTCGAAGACTACAAACTGGCCGATGCAACTGAGACAGAACCCGCGATCTACAATTGGGAAGGATTGCCCTACAATCAGTTCGGATCTGGCAAAGACGGTCACGGCAAGCGATGTAAAGACCAGCGGGTTCTGTTCATCCTTCGGAAGGACGATATCTACCCGTTGATGATTCGCGTTCAGCCGGGGAGCTTGAAGAACATCACGAAGTTTATCAAGCAGATCCCTGCAGTTGCGAAGGTTCCGTATTTTCGATGCGAAATCGAATTGTCTCTCACTAAGGAGAAGAGCCAAGGCGGGAAGGACTTCTCTCAGATCCATGCGAAACTCGTCGGTATCCTCGATAGAGCTGACGGCGAGTTGATCAAGGAAAACTTCTGGGATGTTCTACACTCAGGCGTAGCAAAGCAGGCTGACGAGGAGCTGACTGAGTCGGACGACGCCGCATACACCGACGCGGAATAATCCGCGTCCTCGAATTGGGTTTCACCGCCCATGTTTGGAGCCTGCCTCGGTGATCATTGATCCGAGGCAGGTTTGATTTTCATCGCTAAAGTCAGGAACGACATTATGGGTAAACCGCAGCTCGTCAGGGTTACCGTCAAGAGCAAACACGACAAAGATGGGCCATTCTTATATGAATATTGGAATCTGCGAATGCCGGAATGGGACAGCGGCAAAGCGGGAGTGAGCGGTGGTTTCGTGCGACTGTGTCACGAGGATCTCGCATCTAACCGCCGGGTCAAGGCAGAGGTAATCCGGCAAGCAGGTGTGTATCTCAAGAAGTCATTCTGGGACCTCTGGGATGATACTATAGCGGACCTGATGCAACAGGCCAACACTGAAGTCGTATATATTTAGAACTGGTATCACATCGCATGGACGCCCCGAAGCGACAGCAGGAATCAGCTGAAGAGAACTCAATGCTGCAAGCAGCGTTGGAATACGCTTTGTTAGGCTGGAAGGTCTTTCCGGTATTGGAGCCACCCGTCGGCACGCAGTTTCCGCGACCAAAAGAAGAGGCGATCAAAAAGCCGCGTATTAAAGAATGGCAACATAAGGCAACTGACGACCCCAGGAAAATTGCAGCCTGGTGGGGCAAGTGGCCTCGTGCGAACATCGGCATTCTAATGGGGCCGAAGTCGGGCATTATCGTTATTGATACCGACAGCGAGGAAGGTGAAGAAAAGTTCATCAGCCTGTTCGGTGGACCGGAAAATATTCCTGAAACTGTGAAGTGGCGAACAGCTCGCGGAAATCACTATGTTTTCCGATGGTGCGATGGGTTGCCTGCGGATGTTCTGAGAAGGGCACACTGGCCTTATACCGACTCTCAGGGAAAAAAGCATGACATCGACTTCAAGCTCGGCGGGAACGCAGGAACGTATGCGCAAGCACCGCCTAGCATCCACCCCCGAACCGGCGAGCAGTATCAACTCGTCTGTGATCCAGAAGATTTTCCGATCGCGGAATTACCGGATATTTTCCTCGCCAACTTCTATGCAGATACGATGGGCGAAGGAATCGAAATCGGCAGTAGTGGAGAATTCGAAGCGAAGCCGGATGAGTACTGGAAGGATATCCAATCTGGTGTTGCGGAAGGTGGCAGAAACAACGCGGCAGCGAGCTACGCAGGCAAACTACTGTGTGCGGCTGAGTGTCCTAACATTGAAAGTAGGGTATCCGTCAAATCGCGATGGGAGTCACTATGCTTTTGGAACGAGAATTACAATAAGCCCCCACTGTCCGTCAGTGAGCTAAGGACGACATTTGAAGAAATCCTTGCGACAGAGCGGAAGAAACGTTCACTGTCGAATATGAACCAAGGGTTGAGTCACCTTGTTCCGATGGACCCGGAAACAGGAGAGCCTGACCACAATTGCTTTGTATTAGCTCACTATAACTCAGAGCCGCCCATGAAGCTTCTGTATTCAAGCTCATTTATCACGGGGAAATACAAGGCTATTAATAAGTTTTTAAAAATCCCACCCGAAGACTTCCCGTCGGGCGCGAAAATGCGAAACGTCTTCGCGACCCAGTTAAACCCGCCGATGATCTTGAATCGTAAATTACTCACACCGTTCTGGGAAGGCTCGAAGGATAACCCGTCCTTCGCGCAGATCCTGGCGGACGACCAGATTTATATTGAAGCGCCGGACGACGAGAAGAGAAGCCATATCATTCTGGATGTGCTCTACGAGCTGGCGATGAAAGCCAAAGATAGCGACGAGAACGATTACCCTGACCCCAGCGGGGTGATGACAAAGCGGAACGATGGCTCGATCTATTTTAAGGTTAGGAAGATTCTCACGAGCACTGAGTTCATGTACTTCGATGATAAGGTGTCCGAAAGAGAACTTTCGGACGTGCTTGGTCGAATCGGCGTGCAGGTTAAGAACTCAAGGTACGGAGAAGACAGGAAGAGGGTAGCTAAATTCAGGGTCATCACTACAGAGTCCCTGCATGTTATGGATGCCCTTCGGGATGGGTCACCATCCGAAGACGGATTTGGAACCGTCGACTACATACTGCGACAACTCGTCGAAAAGGCGACAGCGAAAAACGTTTCACTGCAACAACTTATGTAGTCTTGTAGCCTCGTAGCCTTTTCTGACGATGTTTTTTCAGGTTAAATATAAAAAAATAAAGGCTACGGCTACAAGGGAAGTTAAGTCGTTTGTTTACAGTACCTTATGTTGTAGCCTTTTCTGAAAACTAAAAGGCTACAAGGCTACAGAAAGCAAATCTTCATGCCAATAATCGCACAAGTAATCGGCGGGGCCGGAACCGGGAAAACGACCTACCTCCTCGGAGTTATGGACAAGCTGATCGATATAGGTGCGGACCCAATGAAGATTGGCTTCGTCTCATTCACGAAGGCTGCCGTCAAGGAAGCTGCGGACCGGGCCGGAAGTCGATTCAATGTCGACCCCGGCGTTCTGAGCCGAGACGGCTACTTCAAAACTCTGCACGCGATGTGTTATATGCTCCTGGATGTGCGGTCCGAAACGCTAATCACGGATGATCAGAAATCGAAAAAATGGATCGCCGAAGCGATTGGGGAAAAGATCGGCAATGAGGATGAGTCTGACCCGTTCAGTTCTCATACAGAAAGCGGTATTGCTTTAATGCTCTGGCACTGCGCGAGGAACCGGCTGGAGCCTTACGAGGCGGCGTGGCAGCGTGCGAGCTGTACGGACGAGCGGACGCCCTCATATTCATTCTGCAGGAGCGTCGTTGAAAAATACGAGCACTACAAAGTGCTCGATAATAAAGTTGACTTCACTGACCTGCTTGGCAGCTACGCGGGCTATAAGTTCAGGATTGACGGAGTAGAGCAGCGACCCCCTCGGGGGGACGTTCCGCAAGTCGACGCCTGGTTTCTCGATGAGTGCCAGGATAACAGTGCCCTGAGTGATGCGGTGGCCCGCAGGCTCTCCCAGAAGTCGAAATACGTCTACTTAGTCGCGGACCCGTTTCAGGCAATCTACGGATGGAGTGGGGCCAGTCCGGGGCACTTTATGAACTGGGATGTGCTCCCTAAAAATAAACAGATCCTGCAACAGACATATCGCTGCCCATCCCCGATCATCCGTCTCGGCGAAGGCATTCTAAAGGGGTGTTCTGATTATTGGGATAGGGGGATAAAACCCGCCGAACACAGCGGGTCTGTTGAAAACGACATCTTCAACGGCTCGTGGATCAGTTCAGTCAGACCGGATCAAAGCTGGCTGCTGATTGCTCGCACTAACTTCCAGGCAAACCGGATCGGCAAACGGCTCGATGCATTGAATATCCCCTGGAGAAACTCTGGAAAGGGGAATAATAAGTGGAACGCACCGGTCAGGCATAAAACGATTCTCGCTCTGCTCGCACTTGAGAGAGGTCAGGCGATTACCGGCGACGAGTGGCTGTCGATCCTGAAGAATATCAGAAGCCGCAATGGGAAGGTGTATTTCAGTCGCGGCACAAAAAAGGAGTGGGAGCAGAAAGATGTTTCCGGTATGCTCACGGATCTGGAGCACATAGCCGACTGGGGGGGCACTGCCGACTTCGTGAAATTAGTCAAGACTCACGCCTGGAGAACTCGCATCGAGGGAACTTCTGAATACATGGAAGCCCTGGATCAGTGGGGGTATGCAGCGACTGCGGAACCGCAGGTTAAAGTAGGGACCGTCCATAGTGTCAAGGGGGCTGAAGCAGACAATGTCGTGCTGCTGACATCGATCAGTCACCAGATCTTGCGGGGACAGGATAGCCAGGGGGGGTTCGACGAAGAACGGCGAGTCGAGTATGTTGCAGTTACGCGAGCGAAAGAACGCCTGATTATTTGCAATGAGCGAAACTCAGTCAAAAAAGGAATGGCAATGATGCACGGCATGGACTACTGACCTGCGGTTGACTTTTACTACTGAATTAATACATAGTACCCTTGTTCACGATTTTATTTAAGGAACAGGGTTATGTTTGAATGGTTTACAGAAAGCTCAGTTGGTCGTTTCACCCTCGCAGTGATCTGCGGCTATATCATTGCGTCAATGGCCCGCAGTGCCACTCGCGAAGAGGTGAAGGGGGAAATTCAAAAAGAGCTTGAGAAACGAGAGGGGGACAAGCACCCCTCGGATTAAACAAGAGGGGTGCGATATGGAGTTTTATCGGGACGTAGCAGTTATCACCGCAGCTGGACTGCTGATCGCGAGGCTCGCTTGGCTAACTGTGATCGAAGCAAGAACACTGAAACGCAACAGCGTCTCGGAGAACACTTTTGAAACAGCGAAGGTGGAGCCGATCATGTGTGAAGGGTGCGGCAACCTGTTTTTCGTGCAGTACGGCAGTGATGAATTTCTGCCGAAGTGCTGCTGTTATTGCAAGTCCAACCTGTTCTTTGATGAAAATTCGGACTGCGAATTTAGTAACAACTAATTTCTGTGCGGCCAGCGAGAGATTAAGGCACGGTATAGATGTCACTAATCAGAGACATCGCGGACAGAAATTAAGAGTGACTGTTGCGCGCAGTAATTTCTGTCAGATCAGTGAGAAATTAAGAGTCGATACAGGTGTCGTTAATTTGTTGCCAATCAGGCAGAAATTAGTCAGACTTCGAGGCTCCGCTAATTTATATGATGTCACACAGAAATTAGTCGCCACTCGAAGCGGCAGTAACTTCTGTGTGATCGACGAGAAATTAACAGGCGATATAACCCGCGCTAATTGGAGAATTTCTCAATGGGATTAACACCCGAAGGTCGCGTCACCAAGGCGATTAAGGATTACCTCACAACCCTACAGCGTGCAGGGCTGCCTATCTGGTCGGTCAAAATCGCCGGCGGTAAGTTTCAGCAAGCCGGTCTCCCCGACTGGCATATCACCTATCGCGGACAGTCGCTCTGGGTCGAAGTCAAGAAGCCCGGCGGTAAACCAACCGATTTGCAAACCGCAACAATAGAGAAGATACAGAGGGCGGGAGGCGTCAGTTGCGTCGTTACCAGTGTTGATGAGGTGAAAGCGTTGCTAAGAAAGCTTGACAGTCAGTCTGGATAGCGTAATAATTTTACATTAACCAACTCAACCCCTGTGACGAAGGGGATCAATCGCCGCGATGGCCGTCACGGTGTAGAAGCTAAATAACTACACAGGTTCTTTGATGACGGACCAGTTGACCGAAACGGTCGAGAATGCAGTCGAAGAGGTTATTCCTGCACGCGGGCTCTATATCCCAAAGTGGGTGATCGTCTCAGTGATCATCCCGATTGTTCTTGGAGGTGTTGGGGCGACTGCCTTTATCACGAGCAAGATTAACGATCAGGTGCAGAATGACACCGTGCAAAGCCAGCAGTTGATTCAGATTGGCAACAAGCTCGACTCACAAAAAGAGCTGATGCTTTCCCAGAAGGAGCTGATGCTACGGCTTTACGACAGTCAGCAGCGGCAGATCAACCAGATTGAGGCGAGGATCGAGAGTCGGATCTTCGGTAAGACGGAATAAAAATCCCAGACCGGATTAAAAAGAGGAACGAGAAATGCCTGAGAAGAAAGTCAGTGGCAAGTGGGAGTGGTTGAAATCTGACACAGTGGAATGGATTACGAACATTGCAATCTATGGCGCTGCTGTTGGCGGGATTGCAGTTCTGGAACAGGTCCAGGCGTTGCACATTGAAAATCAAATGCTCGCGTCTTTCGTAGGGCTGGCCGCCGGCTATGCGATCGATGCTCTGAGACGTTGGAAAAAGGATAACAATGCAAACGTTTAAAAGCTGGCTACCAATCATCGCCGCCATCGTCGGTTTTTTTCTGATCGGCAACGGCGGATTCACTCTCTCTGATGCTTTGAATATGGACACCTCGAACCTGAGTGTGCTCATCCAAGGCATTGTTAGTCTGCTCGGTGGTCTCGGTTTCAGCGGAGCAGGCATGTACTTTAAAGGAGCCGGTACTGATCCCAGCACTTACGATCAAGATGTAAAGTCCATCAAACATCTGGCGTCGACCTGCAAAGGGTGTGACGAAGCTGAAGAAGCCTTGGAAGTCATTCACAATCGCATCTTAAAAAGGCTTTACGGAGATGACACGTAAACTACTGCTGATAGCTGTGTTATTGCTTCCCGGCTGTTACGTCGGGCCGAGCAATCCAAGCGGGCCAATGCCTTCGCCGGACGTTCCACAACCCTCAGTCACCGATGACTGGGGGTTTGGTTCTACCCTGCCCTCTCAATTCACCGGCAAGCCACAGCTCGCCGCCGATGTGGCTGCGGTTTGCAATGCGTTCGCCGATCGTGTTGAGTTCGATGGCAAACAGGACGAGCCGAACATCATCAGTTCAACTGATGTAGGGCTGGTCTTTGCGGAATGTATGTCGTTTGATCTGCTCGGCGGCGATCCAGCTTTAGGTCCATTCGCTGACACAATCAGCAATGCTCTCAGTAAAGAACTGGAACCGGATAACGAGGCAGTCGACCTCTCCAGTGGTCAACGCAGGCGAGTCGTGCAGATGTTTCAGGCGATGGCCCAGGCTTTGCGGGGTGGGAAATGATTCAGCAGGTTAATGGCGTTGATATCGCAGATCTGTGCGGATGGAAACCCAACCCAGCAGGCGTGACGTCTATTCTCAATGATCCAAGCAACCCCTTCCCAGACTTCACAAACGCAACGTACAACCTTCGTGGTCAGTTTGCAGCGGATATGGAAGAGACATTGCTTTACGAGCCGTTACTCTGGGCTGACCCAAGTTACCGACGCGGCGCACAGGCAATCGGTTCGTGCGTTGCATGGGGGGCTGAATTGGCTGCCACGCTTATCACTGCAAAGATGGCGTATAAGTCACGATCAAAGAAACGATACGCAGAGGCGGCAACTGAAGCGATTTATGGTGGTTGTCGAGTTGAAACCAATGGCGGGCGTCGTGGTGGTTACTCAGACGGTGCCTATGGTGCGGCTGCTGCTCAGTTCATGAAAGAATGGGGCGTTGTTTATCGCAAAGATTACAGCCAGGAAACTGGAATCTCAGAACATGACCTCTCCCAATACTCAGGCAGTAAGGAAAAAGAGTGGGGCAACTGGGGCTGCGGCGGTCGAAACGATGGCGGGAAGCTCGACCAGGTGGCCAAAGGGAACCCGGTCAAGCTGATCTCCAAGGTTAACAGCTTCGATGATGTGGCGGCAGCGATCGCCATTTCAAAATGCCCGGTCACCATTGCATCGGATTACGGCTGTTCAATGCGGAGAGACCGCAACGGCTTCTGCAGTCGCTCTGGCTCGTGGTCGCACCAGATGTGTCTGATTGGCGTCAGGTTTGATAAACCAGGTGCTCTCTGTGCCCAAAGCTGGGGGCCGAACGTTGCCAGCGGACCGAAGTATCCCGCATCAATGCCTGACAATATCGCTGGCTTTACATGGTGGATTCCGGCACGAGACGTGGACTGGATCTGCCGGTCGGGTGACTGCTGGGCAATTGGTGATTATGCGAACTGGCGACGGGACCGGACTGATTTCAAGAAAATATTTAACCGCTTTACCATCGGAGCATGAAATGAAGTGTGAAACAGAATTGGCTGATATGACTCGCTATCTCGGTTTTTTGGAGTCAAGGTTTACCGGGCTAATCAGTGACAACATCAACTTGAGACTGCAACGTTACGCTTTAATCGCGATCACCTTGGTTATGCTTGTTATTACGCTCTGTGGTTGCGATCAGAACGCCTCAGGCTACGAGCCGGACAAAACCACCATCAAAGCAGAGGTCGCATCCCAGATCGCGTTCTACGAGCCTCAACCGGCGAGCAACCCAAAGGTGCAAACAACCTGCGACGAATGCAGAGGCACGAAGCAGGTGCGTTCTGGAGACGGCCTGGCAATGGTGCCGTGTTCGTGCGGGGAAAACTGTAAGTGCCAGCGGACCGAAGAGGCCAAGGTTGGTCCACCTGTCGGGAATCGAATGTTGATGTTTACGGCAACCTGGTGCGGGCCTTGCCAACTGTGGAAGCAGAACAACGTCGCCGCTTTAAACGCTCAGGGCTGGACTGTCGGCCCGTCTCGTGACGATCACATTCAGACAATCAATTATGACGTGAGTCAGAGTCTGGTTCGCCAGTACGGCGTTGGTCCGATCCCGGTGTTTATCATGATAAACTCGGCAGGTCAGGAAGTAGCACGACATACAGGTAATAACCTAAACGCTATAGAAACCGCCGAGTTTTTTTATAACAACCAGCCGTTGCCGCGCAGTAGTTATCCACCGGCTCCTGAAGCAGATCCGATTGAGGACGTTTCAGAAACGGCGTGGCAGTCACCGCCACAGCGGCCAGCGATGGTGACGCGGCGAGGTCGGATCATTTCGCGCGGGTGTCGCGGCGGGCGGTGCCGATGAGAAAACGCATCATCGACGGCCTGCAAAAGCTGATCGAAAGCGGCGGAGTGAGTGTCAGTGACGTCGCGACGGTCAAGTGCCATTCCGGCAAGCGACTCCAATTTGTCATGACATCCAACGCAGGGAAGTTGCGTATCGAATTTGCAGCACCAAAGCCAACTGTTGAGATCCGAAAGATCTTCAAGGTTGTGCCAGAGGTCAACGCTATCGAGCTGGACGATACTGGTATCAATATCGACCTCGCCCTGTTTCCTGATATGTCTTTCACTTACGAGGAATTGGAGAATTACGCCTGATGCCCTACTCCGCACAGCAGAAGCACAGTCAATGGGTTGGACTGCACAAGGCCGCGAAACAGCGGTTTAAGTCGCGATGGTTCCTCGCTGATCGGCGTGAGGTCTTTGTGCATGCCCTCTCGATCGCTCAGGAGCACAGCGACGTTGATGACCCAGTTGAGTTGAGGCAGATCGTCCTCGACGACGTACGTGATCGCATGGGGCTTACCTGGATCGCTCTGCTGTGGTGGCTGCTACCCAAACTGACCGAGTGGTTCGTGATATGGTGGTTGGAGAACCGCAACTCCTAGGTGATTTCCCTTACGCGGGGCGTTTCCGACAAATATCCCCGCGCGATGAGGTGCATGCGTGAAAAAACTCCCTATATAGAGGGGTTTTTAACTTCTCGCTCATCGCACAGAGAGTAAGAGCCAACATTGTTGGTCTTAATCCCGGATCGATGCGACACAAATTAACGGACGATCGAACCCTGGTTATTTTCTGATCGATCGCACAGTAATTAGCAGCCACTCGAACCCGTCCTTATTTTCTCGCTGGTCGGCCAGAAAATACCATCAACTATAACGGCGGTTAATTTCTCGTCGATCACACACAGATTAACAACAACTCGAAGCGGCGTTAATCCCTGTAAAATCGCACGGAAACCAGTGCTTTTCGCCCTGCCCCGCCCGGCGGCACCTCAATTCAGATTATTTTTATTTTTTATGCCGAAAGTTATATAATGCCCTTGCATCGTTTATGCCGATAGTTATAATAAGGACATAAGAGTTAACCAAACGACTCGAGTAATTCCAAACGAAAGAGGTGAGACCATGAGACGCGAATTCAAAACAACCGAGTTTACTTTCGAATGCGAAGAATCCGAACGTGAGTACATCTTCGAAGTCGGTTTCTTTCATTACACCGACGACAGTCGGGTTTACGTTGAGGACATCGAACTGACTTTCCTTGAGTGTCTTGATTCAGAACGTGAAAACGTAATTAACATCACTCCTGAGCAGGAGCGGGAAATCACAAGCGAAATCATGACTCGCTATATCGAGCGAGTCGAAGAGTGCTGTGTCAAGGAGATCGACACGGCGGCAGCTTACAGCTAGTCCCTTGACGGGATCGTCCGGGCAACGGAGGCCCACACCGCTCCCCGCCAAGCAGGCGGCGGGGAGTTTTTAAAAAAACATTCAGATTTCATAGCAAGGGAGAAGACCATGTTAGTTGAGACTTATGAAACACCAGAAGTAGACGAACAGGGAACAGTCGAATGCGAGGCCGAAGCTCTTGAGCTAATTGAATCGCTCGATCTAGAGGGTCAGCGCGAGCTGACAAGACAGACTGAAGACGGCGAGGTGAAGCGTGTTCCTTATCCCAAAGTTACTAAAGAGCAAGGGGTTGTTATCCAGGCAGTTTGCCCGAAGGAAACAAAGCTGAATGAGTACAGCGATCAGGCTATCCCGCTCCGAATACTTCAGGTTGCAGCACATGCAAAAGACCTATTTGATTACTTGGTGGTATGGCATCCTGAAAACGCAGACGAGAAAGATCCTTATCTGATCGGTTGCAACGGCGAGTCCTGGAGCAGTAGCAGAGAGCTATACCTGCTCGCACGTTGGGGCGAGGAGCTTCTTCCGTGGGGCGAGATGGTTACCAAGGCCGGAGCACTCATTCGGGGCAAACGACTCACGAAGCTTCGTGAGATAGTCTCCCTTGCTAAAGCGGCTATCGAGGCTACAGAGTCTGCTGATCCAGAAGCCGCTATCGAACTGAGCGCTACGCCATCTTATTACGATCACTAATCGCTGAAGCGGGCTACCTCAGGTTTTTTAAATCAAAGCGAAAGAGGAATCGGCGATGGTAACAAGTCTTGAGATCGAAGCTATCGAGATGCTCACGGCCAGTGAGCTTAATGACAACGTGATCTCTGTTTACGAGGTTCCCGGCGGTATCGTGGTCGATTGCGGCAACATGGAATACACGATCGGCGCGGAAACAGTCGCGTTCAAATCTGAGGGGGCTACCAGTTCAACAGAGCTTCTTGCCGACTGTGTCAGGGATTTTCGTAAGTGGGCCGACTTTCTGGAGAAGATCGGCAATAAGCTCAAGGGGTAACCCCCTGTTAGTAAATTTTCAGACCAAAGGTGAAAGGATTCACAGTGCTGGTATTAGAACGCAAAGTAGACCAACGGATCAGGATCGGCAACGACGTCGAGCTGGTCATCATTAAAACATCCCGTGGTGCCGTGAAAATCGGTATCGCCGCCCCGGATGAAGTAAAGATCGTCAGGGGTGAGCTAGTTAAGGAATCGGAGTATGAGCACGAGAACGCAGCTTAACGATAATTCGGAAATGAAAATCCTGTCGTTTTCGGACGAGGTTCAAAACGCCGTTAGCTTGGCGGTTTTGAACTACTTGAAGAAAGGCGATTGGATTAGTCCGGGTTACACTGAGAGGATTCAGATACCAGCAAGCCACATTCGGGCTGTTTATGAATCTATCGACATGAATCGCGTGTACGAAATTGTTGGCGAGAAGGTCGAACAAAAGATCGCTGACGCGATATTCAACAAGATGGCAACAGAGATCGCAAACGACACAAAGCAGATTATGTGTCACACCGAGCTGAGGGAGGATTGCCGCTCTGTGATACGTGAAAAAATTCGAGAGTCGATGGCGGCTCTAGGCGAACCAGATTGACCCTCGGAGCCTGAAAAACTGCGAAGTAATCGTCGCTGCAGTCGACGTTAAAGGCGGCACTGCAGGTGCTCCAGCGCGAACTGGAATGCCAGACATAGAAGCCACGCCGAAAGGCCCGGAGCCTATGGTCGGGACGGCAGTTTCAACGGCTGACACTCGGGAAAGACCGGGGTTTTAAAATTATACCTATTCAAGAAAGGATGTGAGATGACGACAACAGTGACAGTTGAAGCACACTGCGACGCAAGCACGACGGAGGTCCAAATTGCCGTGTCGAATGGCGGGTCTGGCGAAACGCACATTGTGCAAGATGGGCATTCCCATCAGTTGTGCATTCACGACGACCGCGAAGTGACTGTGCGTGAGGTCCCCAAAGCATCATCTGCGGACTATCAATTATCTTCCAATGGGGGGTGATCAAGAGGACCGAATGATGAGGTGGTTTGGTTTTGGTCACTTACCAGATGACCTGAAAGCGGTGTCCGGAGAGTTTTATGCGATCGCTTGTACGTTGACCGCACTTGTCGAGCCAGGACCGGAAAGAACAGTCGCGCTTCGAAAATTGCTCGAAGCCAAAGATGCGGCGGTTAGTGAAGAAGCTACCTATAGAGGAATAAAGAGCACCGGCATGCAAAAAACGAGCTTCCCCGATCGCGACGTCAGTGAACAGCCGGGACACTATCGGGATTGGAGCTCGCGCTCTTTTTGTATTTTGGGATGATTGAGGCCATGAGAGGCAGGACAGTAATTGTGAAGTGCGAGCGATGCAAGCAGGAGTTTCGCGCAAGAGTCGCTGACCGCAAGCGTGGCTGGGGACGGTTTTGTTCGAAGCGATGTAAAGCGATTAAGCAGGAGTTTCGCGCAAGAGTCGCTGACCGCAAGCGTGGCTGGGGACGGTTTTGTTCGAAGCGATGTAAAGCGATTAAGCAGACCTACGGTCGGCGTTCATTTATTCCAGGGGGGGGATGATCGCCATGGCGAAAACAAAGCAAAAAACACCGCTTGAACGGCACGATGAGATCAAGCGGAGCAACCCTGGTGTAGTCCTGTTGTTTCGCACGGGCGACTTCTACGAAGCGTTTCGCGAAGACGCGGAGATCGCTGCTCGTGTGCTGGGTCTTACATTGACGACGATGACGAAATCCTCAGACGACCCGGTAACAAAGGTCGGCTTTCCGTTCCATTCGCTTGATGACAGTTTACGAAAACTGATCGAAGCCGGTTATCGGTGTTCGATCTGCAACTGAAAGGCAGTGTCATGAAAACAACTCAACCAACAACTCGTCAGAAACTGACCGAAAAGCAGCAGTCGATCTACGACTTTATTGAGCGGCAGATCACTGTGCTCAGGGTGTCGCCGACGGTACGGGAAATCGGAGACCAATTCGGAATCCGTTCTTCCAACGGGGTCCTGTGCCATCTGCGAGCCCTTGAACGCAAGGGGTGGATCAAACGTGACCACTACCTTTCGCGCGGGATTACGTTAATACCCGTGATCACAAAGCATGAAGTCGAGACCTGTAACGGCTCATGTTTCAAGATTGGCGACACGATCGTTAGGTGTGTCGGTCCAGAGGGTCAGTTTGTAAATCTTGAAATCGAGACATCCGAGCAGGTTAGTGAGGTTTTCGAAGAGTAAAATGAGTTACCATCTACCGCCAATAGAAATCAGAGGGAACGACAAGCCTCGCCGGTGGAGTGCTGCAGACCCATTGACAATGGACGAGAGAACGGCGGTTGATGAAATGATAGTCAAGAAGCTTAAGCAACAGGGAGTGCCGCCGGGGACGAGCGTGTTTCTTGTTTATGATCGACGCGAAAACAGTTTTGAGTACGTTGTTGGCAACCACTGGGATTCGCCTCACCGTTATGTCGGCACGATTTCAGGGTCAGGGGTTTAGTAGAGTGACAGTTCAAATTAACGCAGGAAGCGTAATTCATATTCCTCTCGAACAGATTCGCCCCTTCGCGAATCAACCGCGAAAGGACTTCGACCCGAAGCAGTTGCAGGAACTCGCTGGTGCGATCTCAGTGGTGGGCCAGCAGGTGTCGGCCATAGTAATCGCTCTCCCCGAAGGCGGCCAACATCGTTTCGAACTGGTCGACGGGGAGCGCCGCTGGCGTGCTTGCAAACTTGCCGGTGTTGAAACACTGAAATGTGAGATTGTCGAAACTTCCGGCGAGGCAGATCAGTACCGCCGTTCGGTTGCTTCAAACTTCGGGCGGGCAGATCACACACCGCTTGAGATCGCCGATGCGATCAAGGTGCTGCGGGCAGACGGGATGACGATCGAAAAGATCGCCGACTTGTTCGGGAGGTCGGTTCCGTGGGTGTGTAATTACCAGTCGTTGCAAAAGCTATCCGACTCCGTGTTGAAGCTTCTGAACCACCCTGAGAAAGATAAACGACTGCGAGTGAGCCACGCCTTCGCAATCGCGTCACTACCAAAGAGTGAGCAGATCAAGGTTGCGAGAGATTGCGTCAGTCAGTCGATGCGGCCCTATCAGCTGAGCCAGCGGGTTCGAAGCACAAAGGTTCAACTGGGAATCGCAAGGCCCGAAGACCGCGATTCTCACGACGACTGGATGGTTATAGTTCGCTTTGTGGATCGCACATTGGGCGACCTACAACCGCTGATGGATATCGACGAAAACTGGATACTGCGGATTTTGTCAAACCGCAATGAGAGGCAACTGGACAACCTGGATGTTCTGGCAGAGGAACTGGCGAGCGAGATGACAGCCTACACGGAATTCATCCGAACACTGATAAAAAAGGCTCGAAATCAGGGTCGGCGAAAGGAAACCGCGTAATGCAGGAAGCAATTGAACGACGACCACTCACCGAGCGTCAGAAGCAGTATTATGAATTCATTTGCCGCTTCACCGTGGCGAATTTCAGAGTTCCAAAACTCGACGAGATCGCACAGGCGATGGGTGTAATAAAAAACTCGTCGGCAATACCGACCGTGAATACGCTGATTCGGGACGGCTACCTGAGACGGCTTGAAAGCAATCGTGGTTTCGACCTGGTTGTCAAGGAAGATGAGCGGCAATACATCCGCCTGTCGCCGGGCGAAGGGGCGACGATTGGCAATGTCTACATCGGCTTGGTTCAGACAGAGGAGAGCTGCGAAGGTGATCCGATTTACGTGATTGAGGTGATGGCTCCGGATGTTCTGGGAAAGTTGGAGAGGTGCAAATGAAATACAAGGCAATCCCACTCGGTGAGCGAGTTTTGATCACAAAGGATGACGACCAAAGGCAGTCTCGCGGCGGTATTATCCTACCGGACGCGAGCAAGGTTCCGACGATCACCGGTCGCGTCATTGAGATATCCCAGCAGGTGAAAAACGACCCGCTGATTCCGATCCGTGTGATGGACAAGGTTTTGATTCAACCACAATCGGCGACGCCCGTCAGCTACGATCAAACGAACAAGCAGTACATCGTTCACGTGGATGATGTGATCGCTGTTTTCGAACCGATTGAGAAATCAGAGGTTGAGGTGACTCCATGACAGAAAGCAAGGAACGGCGAGCGGTTCACGGGCCGGCGAGCGGTTCACGGGCCGGAAATCGGGCGACGTATTCGACGAAGGCGAGAAGAGCTTGGTCTAAGGCAGCACAAGCTGGCCGAGATCCTCGGTGTGTGCAGTAGTCTACAAGCATCCGGAGGAGACACCGTGGTTGACATGAAGAACGCGGGACCGCACGGGTACTCGCAGACTTACATTGGTCTCGGACAATCAGAACTGGACCCGAGGATGCTCCCTGATGCCAGTGTGGAGATCGCCGAGATAAATTCGCTTCGCAGGCGGGCGGTGTCAATCAAGCCGATTATCACGCTACCTTGGGGCACGGTGTGGTTTCACTACATCGACTCTGGCGGGAAGGTGATCGGAACGACCGTGCAGCCTCCGGGCGGCTGCGAGATACTTTGTGCGTCTATTTCTGAGGAACGACGATCCTGCGAAACCAACCCTTGACGAACCGGCATAATCGAGTATGATTTAGTTTATGTCGTTAGTTATATTTAGAAGCAGGCAAGAGACATGGCAATGGAAACCGCGAAGGCGGATGATGAAAAGACGGACTGGACGGTGCAGCAGATCCTGTACGACAAAGTGATTGAGGCACGCAACAGTGGCATGTCGGTGAGTCAGATCGCACGCGATAGCGGCGTGACTCAGCCGGTGCTGTCGCGTTGGCTCAGCAACACAGGAAAGGAAACGATCAGCGGTCCGACTGTGGATAAGCTGGCGAAGCACTTTGGTTTGACGCTGCAGTAGTTTATACCGTTTGACATATAGACTTGACGGACTGAGTCATGAAGACACATCTCGACACAGCCCTGATTGATCGTCGCCGCGAACTTGTTTCACGCTACAAATCAAGGGGGATGACAGTACGTGAGATTACAGACCAACTGGCCAGTGTGAAGCACATCGATCCGGTGACAGGCGAAGAGGAGCCGTTCTGGAACCCTGAGACCGGCGAGCCGTGGACCAGGGGGACCGTTCAGAATGATATCAATTACATTCGCCAGCAGTGGCGGGAGCGAGCCAGCGAGAACGCCGATGAGATTTTCGGCGAACAGCTCGCCGACCTCAACGAGGCGATCCGTGCGGCATGGGAGCAGGGGGATATTGGTCTCGTCATGCGGGGCCTCAAGGATCGTCGGGAGTTACTCGGCCTTGGTAGCAAGACGCTAAAACTGGAACACTCGATCGACGGTGAAGATCTGCCGCCGTTGCTCAGCATGGAAGCACTGAATATTGATCAGCTCGCAACTATCGTCGAAGCATATCGAATTGCTGGACCAGCTGCCGACAGCAGCGGGGTCGCTGGTGCGCCGTCTTCCGAACAACCGACTGGCGATATCATCGAAGTTAGTGGCGGCAGCGGAGCAGGAGCTGGCCCAGCGTAGCCTGTACCACTTCACGAAGCAGGCATGGCACATCCTGGAGCCGGATGCCCCCTTCGTTGACAACTGGCATATTAAAGCGATTGCCGAGCACCTGGAAGCGATTGTGAACCCGGTGAATGACGACACGCTCGGGCTCCGTGACTTTCTGATCAAGAAACTTTTGATCAACGTTCCGCCAGGGGCGATGAAATCTATTCTGGTTAATGTGATGTTCCCAGCCTGGACATGGGGACCGAACAACAAGCCGTCGAAGCGTTTCTTTTACGCGAGCTACGATCAGGCGTTGTCGATGCGAGACTCCGTGAAGTGTCGCGATCTGATTCGCTCTGATTGGTATCAAAAGCGATGGGGTAAAATCTTCAGCCTGAAGTACGGGCAGGACCAGAAGAAGAAATTCGAGAACAACAAAAAAGGCTGGCGGATGGCGACCAGTGTCGGCGGAACAGGCACCGGCGAACACCCCGACGTGATTGTGGTCGACGACCCGCACAACGCACTGCAGGCCGAATCGGAGAACGAGCGGAAGACGGCGGTTGAGTGGTGGTCCGGGACGATGGCAACTCGCGGCGTATCGCGGCAGAGTTCTCGCGTGATGATTATGCAGCGGCTGCATGACCAGGATCTCTCGGGTCATGTGCTAACGAAGGAGAAAGGCTGGCTCCATATCTGCTTGCCGATGCGGTTTGAGTTCGACCGAATGAAAACGACGCCGCTCGGATTCAACGATCCACGAACTGAGGTCGGGGAGTTGCTCTGGCCTGCTTTGTTCAACGAGCAGGCTGTCGATGATCTGGAAAACACACTGCGTGCTGTCAGTGAGGCGAGCATCGCCGGGCAGCTGCAGCAGCGACCTCCAGAGAAGTTTGACGGAGCGGAGTGGCCTGCTGGCTATTTCAAAGAGGGAATCTGGTTCAGCGAGTGGCCCGATCCGAAGGATATTATTCTAAAGGTCGTTACACTGGACCCGTCGAAGGGGGCGACCGAAAAGAGCGATTACCAGGCTTACATCAAGCTCGCTGTTGCGAAAAATGGAACCTGTTACGTCGAGTGTGACATGGAGCGGGAGGACATCGCCCGAATGGTGATGCGCTGCTTCGAAACGTATGTAAGCTTCGGTCCGGACCATTTCGCCATTGAGGAGAACTTTTTTGAGGGGATGCTGTCAGGGGCGGTAAAGGCGCAGTCGCAGGCGGCGGGCTTCATGATTCCGGTGATCGGCATCACGAACCGACTGAACAAGATTCAGAGAATTCGGCAGTTGACGACGTACCTCGCAAATGGCGAGATTCGGTTTAAAGCCGGTCACATTGGCACGGCACTGCTCGTGAACCAGTTGAAAGCGTTTCCGGGCGGTACTCACGATGACGGCCCTGATGCGTTGGAGATGGCGATGCGGACGGTGCGGGAACTTTTATTAGGAGAATAGTGATGGACAGACGTGGATTTTTAGCAGCAGTGGTCGCGGTGGCTGCGGCACCGTTTGTAGTGAAGAAGTCGGAGCGGGGATGGATCGGTGATGGGGTGAATATCCCGGCAGGTTACAAGATCCTGGATGGCGAACACAGGATTGAACTGCCAAACATGGCCGTCGTCCCCGGCACTGCCTTCACCTTGACATACAGGGGCAAAACTACTCGCGACATTCCGTTCGATGCCAGTCAGTGCGAGGTTGACGCTGAGGTGATAAAAATTGGTCTGTCGCCGGGGGACGTGTCAGTTCCGGGGGATTACGGACTAGGGTAGCAAGTGTTGATTTCTATCTCGACCGACTGGGAGTAACAACCACTATAGTGAGCAGTATTTTGTCGTCGATCACACTGGGATTACTGCGCATTCGAACGACGACTAATTTGTGAGTGACGTGTCAGAAATTAGTGACAACTACAGTCGGTGGTAATTCGTGAGCGATGCGACAGAAATTAGTGGCAACTCGAAGCGTCACTAATTTGTGTGACGGCGAACAGAAAATAACGAACGTTATAACGTGGCTTCGTTTCTATGCGATCATACAGGAATTAGTGGAAACTATAAGCGGCGCTGATTTCTGTCGACGTCGACAGAAATCAGCGCAACCGCAATGCTGGTTAACTGGAGAATGTGATGACAGCAACAAGCAGGCATAGAGGGCACCCGATCCGGTATGATGTGGAGTCAGACTGTTGGCGGTATATCGACAGTGGCCAGGGGACGGTTTGTAACCCAAACCGCCGCTGTGGCGTCTGCAACCAAGAGGACACACCAGAGGGGCATGACCCCTGCCTCGGCACCCTGCCCTGCGTGTTGAATGCCTGCTGCGGTCACGGCGAGGACAACTGTGCTTACGTGCAATTCCCAGATGGAAGCGACATCAGAGGGATCGAAGCTATTGAATACTTCAGAGGGGTAAAACAGTGCCAAAACTAACCAGTATTAACCAACTCGACCAACCCCTGGTCAAGTCAATCGAAGACCGCATCAACGTCAAGCTCGACCAGATGCCAGAGGAGCTGATTCCGCGACTTCTGGATGAACTCGGAGACCCGCCGAACCCGGAGAACATCACCAGCGGCTTTGTAACTTTGATCACCATGACTATCCAGGATCAGGTTCGCAGAGTAGTTGACAAAAGGTTCGAAAACCACTTAAAGAGGTTATTCGACAAATATCCCCGCGAGATTCAAGCGCATCTAAAAACCGCGCCTTATATAGGGGGGCCGCCCGCGAGCTGGTGGAATGAAAAACAGCAGGAGCTTGAGAACTCACTGGCTGTCTTCCTGATCGCCGCCTATGGCCTGTCGGCGAAGTGGCACGGGATGGACCAGCGGGTCGCCGAGATCCAGTCGGCGAAGTACGCGGCCTCGCAAGCGAAGTCGGTCGCCGCTGGCTTCATCGAGAATTCGCGAAACGCCATGGAGAAGATGCAGGCAAACTGGGCCGCCGCAGCCGCGACGGTCGGTGGTTTATCGATGATGGCGGACAACCTGAAGGCGAGCCCGCCCGCAACAAAAACAGCGGGGCCGCCCGCGAGCACAAAGCCGCCGAGTTTCTCCGATGTGCGGCATGCCCTGAAGGAAGTCTTCAGCCCCGCCCGAATCGAACGCATGGCCGTCAGCGAAGTGACTGATGCCATCACTCACGCCGGGGAAGCAACAAAGCAGCAGGCCGGTCTCAGCTCGGAAGAGGATACCTGGTGGACTGAGGATGATGACCGCGTGTGTCCGATCTGCGAGCCGCTCCATGGTCAGCCGCGTTCGGTCTGGGCTGAGAAGTTCCCGCTTGGCCCCAAAGCCCACTACAAATGCCGGTGTCGCATCGCTTATGCCAGTTAGTTTATGCCGTTCGTTATTATTTCCAGCTTTATTTGCAAGAATTCCAGAAAACACGTTGACACCCCGGACCGGAGCAGGCAAGATGCCAGCAGACCAAGTGAATTGTAATAATATTTCATTATCCGAAAACAACCGGAATCAGTCGAGGCGAGCACATGACCTGCTTGATCAAGCGATACTTGAAGCACTTCAGAGCCGGTCGGGCCGCGAAGTTTCTCGCATTTCGGTAGTGATGCCAAAGCACGGCTCCAAGCTTGGGAATCCCAAGTTGATTATTGAGTCGTCCTGAAGCCGGTAGTGAAACTTCAATAACCGCACAAACCTGAAAGTGATGAAGAGAGCTGCAGCAGCTTATTGACCGCAAATCCTGAGCTGCTGCCACAACGAACCTGCTGCACGACGCAGTATCCAACCTGTTCATGGATGGGCAAACCATAAGCCCACGAGCATAACACTTAACCGTGCTCGTGGGCTTTTTGCGTAGATAGGGAAGTTTTTGTGAGCAACGGAACTGCACAGCACAATCACAGCACGGCTGTCACGGTTGAGGATCTTCGGACCCGCCGTGATGAGCTTAAGCTGCTGCGCGAGGTCCGAGAGCTTGAGTATCAGGAGATCGCTCGTTCACAGTCGCTGACCGCTGAGTCACTGCATGGCTACATGGATTACACGAACTACGTTGATCCGCGTGAGTGGCTGACAGACTCGTTTGGTCAACCGCTGGGTGCGATGCTCGGCATGGCGGCGACTGACGCCCGCGAAGATGGGCGTGACCGTCCAGTCATCGAGACTGAGCAGGATCTCACTGACATGCGGAGTATTGCCCGCGTGATGGTGAAACTCAACCCGTACCTCACTGGCGTGCTCGATGACTTGACGAATTACGTAATCGGCACCGGCTTTACCTACACGGCGATGGGCCGCAGTAAACGCAACGCAAACCCGCAGCTGGTCAGTATCGTTCAGGATCTTCTCGATGAATTCGAAGACCTCAACAAATGGTCGGGGAACCTCGAGCGCGAAATTTTTCAACGCGGCACACGCGACGGTGAGGCACCCTTGCGGTTACATCACGTTGGCTACGGTCAGGTGAAGTCACGCATCGTTGAGCCCGAATATATTACCGAGCCTCGCGGCATGGTTCGCGAACTTGAAGAGTACGTTGCTTTTCATCATCCACATCTGTTGAACTGGGACAGTGAGCCGAGCAGCTGGTCGTTTGGCGTGCATACACCGGAACGGGATATCGAAGACCACCTCGGTTACTTTGCCGAGTGGAACGCCAGTGGCAGCGACTGGGAGTACATCTGCGCGAGCGACATGGTGTTTATCAAGTCGAACACCGACCGCAACGTGAAGCGTGGCCTCAGTGATTTCTATCCGGTCGAGGGATTTAGTGACAGAGCGATGAAGCTTGCTCGCAATATCGCCAGCGGTGCCACCGTGCAGGCGGCGATTGCTTTTATCGAGCAATACGAAACTGGAGTCACTGGATCTCAGATCGTCAGTATGAACGAGGCTGTAAAGTCCTATACCCGCAGTGAGCGTAAACCGGGCGGCGGGATCAAGTTCAATAACGTCAGCCACCTGGACGAGGCTACGAAGCTCGACATGCCCAACGGTCGCAGCTTTATCGCCGGACCGATGGGGCAAAGTTCGGCACCTCTGTACCTCGAAGTTCTACAAGCTTTGCTGCGTGCGATTGGCACGCGTTTCTCGATGCCCGAATACATGGTCTCAGGTGATGCGAGCAACGGCAATTATGCCAGCAGCGTCGAGGCTGGTACGCCGTTTGTTAAAGCCTGTGAAGCGAAGCAGTTCTTCTACTCATCGCATTTCAAAGACATGATGTGGCGTGTGATCCGGTTTGGCTTCGCCGCTGGCCGATTCAAGGGTTACGCGAATTCGTTTCAGGAGATCAAGCGGCAGATCGAGATTGATGTTGCCGCACCAGACATCGAAGTCCGCGACCCGCACATTGCAACGCAGCGGCGTGCGATCCTGTTCGGCAAGGGGATACTCTCCGCGAAGACGTGGGCAGCCCAGGAGGGCGAGGATTACGAGCAGGAGCTTGAAAACATCCGTGCCGACAAGAAGGACAACTTCGAACCGGTGCCAAACATCATCAGTGGTTCGAGCGTAGCGGTGCCTGCAGCGCTCGGTGCCCCTGATATGGAGTTGGGGAACGCGTCAGCACCGACTGCAGGTTCCCCTGCAGAAACTCCCGTTGCATCCCCTGCTCTTGAATCCATCGCAAAGACGATCATCGGCGACATCTTCTCGGAGGCGTACCCATAATGGCAACAGCAACGGTATTGCAACCCGGAACCCAATGTCGCGTACAGGAGAGCCAGTCAGCCCTGATCGGCGTCGCCGACGGCGTGTCGCGGGTTGATCGTGAGAACCGCGTCATTAAAGGCGTCAAGGTAGCCGGCCTGGTTAGTGGCAATTCGCCAGAAGTGCTCGGCATAGATTCCGATCAGGATCATTACAGCTACACGCTGGAGTGTCTGCGGAACGCCGCTCCGCTGTACGAGGGTGTCAGCGTCTTTGTTGATCACCTCGAATCTGAATATGACAACAAGACCGGCAAGCGGCTGCCGTCACAAAAGGATCGCAAGCTCACCGACAAGTTTGGTCAGCTGAAGAATATTCGCGTTACAGAGTCCGGCATGTTCGGTGACCTGCATTATCTCGACGCTCACCCGCTCACGGCGATGGTGACCGAGGCTGCCGAACGGATGCCTGATGCGTACGCATTAAGCCACTACGCATTTTCAACGCCGCAAGTTTTTCCTGATGGCAGTGTGAAAATCGTAAAAATTGACCACGTTGAAAGCGTTGATCTGATCGGGGAACGGCCTGGCACGACGCATGGACTTTTTGAATCTTTAGGAAAAGGGAGCCAAACCACAATGGCCGACGTACTGGAACCTGATGAAACCGCTGCAACAACGGAAATGGAAGACGGTGGAGTCGCCGCACCTCAAACGCTTCGCGAGAAATTGCTCGCCGTGCTGAACAATCCCGAAATGGATGACGCCGCATTGGTGAAAGCAGTGACCGCCGTGCTTGGTGTGACCACGGAAGCCGATGAAACCAGCGCAGATGAAATGGCTGCTGCAACTGAAGCCGATGACACCGACCCCCTTGACGCTGCTGCAACGACCGAGGCTGACGACACTCCCGCTGACGAAACTGCGGCGGCTGCAGAATCCGCCAGCCGCAAGGAGCAGCAGGGCACGGTCACTTTGGAAAGCCGTTTGGTCAATCTCGAAAAGAAACTCGCCTTTGCGGAACGTAAAGACAAAGCCTTGAAGCTGCTGAACTCCCACGGGATTCCCGTGACAGAGTCTCGCATCAGCGTTTTGGCGAGAGCCAAGGAAAAAGCAGAGGTGACTGACCTGCTCAGTGACTGGAAGCAGATCGCACCCGGCACTGGTCGGTCATTGCCTCGGTCTGCACCGCCAAAGCCGAATCTGCAATCCGTTGCACAGGAATCACTGCAACATCCCCAGTCGCAGACAGAGGACCTGAAGTCAATCGCCGCTGACGTGTTGAACGGCTAATCGACGCTAATCGACGCAAAACAACGGCACAAGCCCAGTTTTAGATAAACGGAAAAAACGAAAACATAATTTTCTTTAAGGATAAGAAAACATGACCACTCCACAGATCACCGGGCCAAGCATCGAGACAGAGTCTCACGCAGCGTTCGATGGAACCATCGCGGTCGACATGTACGACCTGATGTTTCACGACAGCGACGATGTAAAGCCTGCTTCATCTCAAGCTGATAAGGGCACAGCCCTGAAGAATCAAGTCGCCTTCGCGCGTAACTTCGCTGGGCTTGCACTTGATGCACGACTTGTGACCGACACGGATGCCGACACGAACTTCCCGCTGGCAACGCATATCATCGCTGTTATGGACTGCACCAGTGCGACGTTCGAAAAAGGCGACATGGTTGCCGCTGTCGAAGCTGCCAGCGGTACGGCACTTGAAAATCAGAAAGTCGTCAAGACTCTTGATCCGACACTCGCCATCGGTCGCGTCACCAAGCGATACGCATCGGCGACGACTCGCGTTGAGTGCGAGTTCATCGCGGCTCAGATCCGCAACATGGCGGCGAATCCTGCGAAGGGACCTCTCGTCTGCGGTGGGTCGAATGTCGAAACGCTGACGGCAAATAAAACCCTGACGGTTGACGACGCTCGCGTGCAGGTGCTCGATCCAGGTGGCGCAGCTCGCGACGTTACCCTGCCAGCTGAGGCTCTGAGCTACGGCGACAGTTTCATTATTGACAACACCGCCGACGCTGCTGAGGCGATCACCGTGAAGGATGATTCTCCGGCGACCGTCGGCACTGTTTCGCAGAATGAAGTGGGTATCTTCTTCTGCGACGGGACCACGTGGCGAATGCTGCAGGGTGCCCGAGTTTAACCCTTAACCGATATAACGCGCCTCGTCGCTGGGGGTGGATGGCGGCCACCTGAAGCCCCTGATTTTTCACTTCGAAAGATCGAAACAGCGACGCGACGAAACGAGATAAGAAGCGACGAGAAACTGATTTCTATTTCTTTTCAAGAGAGAAAGGTTTCTCAAAATGCCAGTTACAGTAGAGAGTGTAAGAAACATTTATCAGCGGCACATGGTCGGTAAGACCGGCGATGCCGCACTGCAGGAAGGGCTCGCCGCAGGTTCGCGGCAGTTCAGTGCCCTGATTGGGCTGACCGACGAGCGTGGTCGCCGCAACCTCAACGAGAACGGTGAGCCGATCATTAATCCTGAAGCCCCGATTAAACTGAAGCAACTCCCGCTGGGTGTTGTGTCCGAAGCAATCCTGGGTATTGGCGGCTACAATCCGCGTACCGTGCTTGAGTCGCCCGGCTCGGCGGTTGCGATGGAGTCAGTCGGTAACACTGCCGTGCAACCGGGTGCGTTCCACAATGTGAATGCATGGGGGTCTGCCTACGGCGGCCTGTTGGAAGTCAAGATTCTCGAAGAGTATCACAAGCCCGCCTTTATTGGCGACAATCTCTACGAGACGATCCCAACCTCACAGCGATGGGAGCGTATGCCTGGAACAACTCTGATTGGAGATGTCGCCGAAGAGATGACACCTGGTCAGCCGCATCCTCGCGTTCAGATCGGTGAGCGGTGGGTTGACACCCCAAAGACTGCGAAGTATGGATTGGGGATGGATGTTACCCGCGAAGCGGTGTTCTTCGATCCGAACGGCAATAACATCCTGCGTCAGGCGGGTGATATTGGCTACAATCTGCGTCTGCGAAAAGAAAAGCGTCAGCTCGACCTGTTTCTCGGCTTGACCAACACCTACAAGTACAACGGTACATCGTATAACACGTACTTGACTACGGGTAACTGGATCAACAAACTGGCGAGTAACGAGCTGGTCGACTGGACCGACATCGACAACGCTTTGAATCTGTTCGCGAACATGACTGATCAGGAGACCGGAGAGAGCATTGCAATCACCGGGCCGTTTGACCTGCTTGTCATGCCTACGAAGAAGTTAACAGCCAATAAGATCGTGCGTGACACGACTGTCGAATCTCGTACCAACAGTGCTGCCGTAGTCAGCTCTGGTGCGAATCCGACGCAGGGTTCATTCAATGGCGATCCGATGAATTCGCCGATTGCCTATCAGCGGCTGCTGGCAAATAGTGTCGCCGAAGCGGATGCAAAGAAGTACTGGTATGTCGGCGACTTCAAAAAAGCCTTCAAGTACATGCAGAATTTCCCGCTGAATGTCACCAAGACTCCTGCGACTTCATACATCATGGTCGACAGCGATCTGGTTCTGAGTGTGTTCGCAACGGAAATGGGTGTACCCGCGATTGTCGAGCCTCGCTACGTGATTCAGTGTACCGGTTAATCACCGGCCTGGCAGTGATGCGGTGTAGTTAATCCATCAGTCCGGCATTCAGTTTTGCCGGGCTGATTTTCAAGTTTCAGTTTTAACGAGAGAAACATTATGAATCAGAAGAATCAAGGCGGCTCGATGAAAGAGGCTGCGAAGCAGGCAGGAGCAAAAAAACCAGAGGGGCAACAGGACAAAGCTGCTGCCGAAAAAGCTGCTGCCGAAAAAGCCGCTGCTGACAAAGCTGCTGCCGAAAAAGCTGCTGCCGAAAAAGCTGCTGCCGAAAAAGCTGCTGCTGAAAAAGCCGCTGCTGACAAAGCTGCTGCTGAAAAAGCCGCTGCTGAAAAAGCCGCTGCCGACAAAGCTGCTGCTGAAGCACAGGAAGCCCTACTGCAAAAGCTCAAGGAAGCTGAAGGCAAATTGGATCAACTCGAAAAGGAGAATGCCGCACTGAAGGACGCTGCCGTTGATTCAGCGACTGAAATCGGCGAGTTGCGCAAGATGAACCTGACGCCGACCAGCGATGACACCGGTTTGTATCAGGCAAGCTTAAAAAGCAACCCGACGCGGTTTGTCAAGGCGAACAACCCTGGCGAAGCACAGCGGATTTACTTCGACTTCTTTGGCGTCACAGCTTCGGAGAACGGTTTCTCCTGCAGTCCTGTCGACGCAGCCCCGGAAGGCGAGCAGGTGATCTACGTCGATGAAGCCGGGAAAGTTTGCTCGAAAACACCTGACGGCGCTTTGCTCGTCGCGGGTGGTTAAACACTACCTCGTTTCTCTCCTCTTTCCGTCGGTGGCGGCAAGGTCTGGGATCGTCACTGACGGGGAGAGGTTGGGAGTTTTAAGAATCGAATCATGAGGCTCAAGACATGGCAACGGCGGCGGAAAATCTTCAGACGAGATACAACGCAATCGCGGCGATTCTGGCGGCGGGTCAAACGCCGGACGGCCAGAGCTTGAGTAACGTCACTGTCAACATCGACGGTGAGCAACAGGACACAGACAAGTACGTACAGCGGTTGTATGACGAACTGGCACGAATCAATGAAGCATTGGGACATGCTGCAGCGAGTGGCGGCCCAACGGCAACTGTGATCTCACAGGTTATGCCGCGTTAGGAGTCGATCATGTCAATGGCGGATAGTTACAAGGGGTGGCACCACAAGGAAGCGGTGACCGTTACGTTCAAGCGTAGCGGTGTCGCCGATGTGGACGTGTCCATCGCCATTGCAAAGCGATCCGCCGTTGACGAAGAGTCCGCGATGGCGGCGGGGGTTCGCTTGACGGGGAATGATCTGTTCTTTCATCTTCCGATTACCCTGCTCGAAGCAGATGACAATTACCCCGGTGAGCTTCGAAACGCCGATGTAATCACCGACGCGGCGGGCGTATCGTGGGTCGTGAAACATCACCAGCTGCTCAGTTATGGAACACGTTACAAGGCCCTGTGTAGTCAGAGTCGGACATAGAATCAATGGCAACTACTCCCGAAATTTCGATCACTGACAATGAAGACGGCACCGCGACGGTGTCGGTCAGCGGGAGCAGTGCGGGCAGTACGAACCTGCTGCGATCTCAGAAAGTTGATCTGCAGCAAAAGACGAACACCTGGACGACGCACACCAGCCGCGTCGGCGATGGCACGATTTCCGTGACGCTCGATAATGGGTTTTACTACTTCTACGTCGAGAGTACATTGAGTGGCGACACGAAAGCCAGTACGCCCACCCGTTCGCGGGTCAGCGATGGGGCCGGTGACATTTTCACGCGTTGCCTCAATGCTGTTCAGAGTACGCTGCAGGAGTTGTCCCTTACCGGGCTTCCTGACAGTCAGGTTTTAATCAAAACGATTCCGCAAGACACACAGGATCTTGCTTTGCCGTGCGTTTTTGTTTGCCCTGCTGCTGCTGAGCAGTTCACGCCCGGTGGCGGAACCAATCAGCGAGACGAAGTAATCTACCCGGTCATGATAGCTTACCTGAAGGGGGGTGATCAGGATTCCGGCAACGATACCGCGCGGCAAAGCTATCTTTCGTCGAGGCAGAAAATCAGCGACGTATTCCGCAATCAGCGGTTAAGCGGGGTCGCCGAATCAGTCAACGTAACTACAAAGTTTTACAACGTCGTCGACGAGAATGCATGGTTTAACCACATGCTGTACGTCGGCGGCATCTTGCTCAATATCACCGTTTGGCAGCCGCGAGGGATGTTTTAATGAAGAAAGTCGTCACTGAAGAAGTAAACCTCTGGAAGGTCAGTACCAACACGCACGGCGGACTGCGGTTCAAAATGGTCGACGAAGACGGAAAGCTGATCGATGAGGAGAGGGCGATTGAACTATACGCCGATCAGATCAGTACGGATAACCGGGAGTTCAGTGCCGAGCAAGTCATGGCTCTCCCCGGATTCAAGGTCAAGCAAATCAGGGATACTACGCGATGTCTGCGGGAAGACGAATCGGAGGAAGTTCAAGAACCATTAGCACCAGAGAGTTCGGGGGATTCCTCGACGGAGTAGTTGACCGATTGGAGAAACCGCAGGCAGCGGGCGTGCTGGCGGAGTGGAGTGACATTCTCGCAGGAGATTTATCGCAGTCATTTTTAAATAGTGAGACGCCGGACGGCGAAGGGTGGGAGCCGTTGAAGCGGCGGCGTCCGAAGGGACACAACCAAGGGGAACGCCCATTGATTGACATCGGGGCACTAATGCAAAGTGTGGTGTCTGATGGTCAAGGGCACATTGAGATAATAACAGCGGATTCGATGACATTTGGAACCAGCGTTGAGTACGCCGGTGTGCATCAGTTTGGAAGAAAAGACGGAACAGTACCGGCGAGGCCGTTCATCGGCATTCCGGATAAAACATTTAACACTGCGATGCAGATGCTCAGCGAGCATGTCATCACCGTGATCGATGCAATTTAATAAGGAACGCAATCATGGCGGAACCATCAGTCGGCACAACAACGCGAATTGCAATTGACACTGCCCTGCCCTTTGACACTAGCTCGATTCCAATTGAGCACGTCGGGCAGGAGTCTCTCGTTGAGGCTCAGGTGATCGACGAGACTCAGGGCAACACGGGCACGATGGAGCATATCTCTGAGCGAACCCGCTTAGGGCAGAAGCGATGCAGTGGGTCGTTTCAACTTGCCTGCGACCGACTGGCCCTTGATACGTTCCTGCCACTGATCCTCGGCGCCGCTGAAAGCACAAATGTTTTCGCGCTGGCGGATTCAATACCGGAATTCGTCATGATGGTGGATCGCGGTCAAAAGGTTTACACGTACTCCGGCTGTCGGGTTGCGCGTGCTACGTTCTCAGGGTCGTCAGGCCAGATGTTGATGCTCAATCTCGATATTGAAGCGGAAACAGAGACCCAGGGTAACGCCGGGACATTCCCAGCGATCGCCACGCCAACGGGATCGCCGTGGCGGCTTGAGGACGGCGTGCTGACGCTGCAGAGTGCGACTCGTGAATTCAATGAATTCAGCCTCACGATCGAGAATCAGCTCGACACCGAGCGGTTTGAGAACTCACTCACGCGAATCGACATCCCCCTGCTTGACCGCGTGATTTCCCTGAGCACAAACCACCCCTGGTCGAGCGACAACATCGATTTGATCAAGCAGGACCTCGCCGGTGCCGGCGGGTCGCTCGTGTTCACGAATACGGAAGTCGCGACAGATATCCTGACATTTACGCTTGGGACAGTTCAGTACCCGACGCGCACGCCAGGCACTGCGAAAGCACAGACGACGAGGCTTCCTTTAGAGGGTATGGTCCGTAAGGTTGGCAGCACGGCCAGTCTTGTCGTGACCAATGCACACGTATAGTGTGATTTTGCTGCTGAAGCCGGAACTATAACTTAACAACGCTTAATTAAAACCAGAGAAACAAAAACGGAGAAACAGAGATGTCGAGAGCATTCATTCCAGATGGTTACACCGAAGACGGTTTCATTGCTGAATCCAAAGGGGTTCACGAGGCGGTGCGATTCAAGTTTCGCCCCGTCCTCCCTGAGGCTGTGCGGGCACTGATGCACAATTTCTATGAAAAGACCGCGAAGGCTCAAAGTGATATCGTCAACGAAACGTTGAAGCGACAACTCGTCGAATGGGATTTATGCGACCTGAGTGATACACCGCTGAAAATTACGACATCCAATCTGTGCCGCATTAAGAAGCCGCTGAAAGACCGCCTGTTTAACATCGTGACTTGCTACGAGGGTAGCGATGACGACCAGGATTCCGATTCTCAGAAAGAAGATGAAGACCTCAACTTCGATGAACTACTATCCGGCGAATCAGACGGCGCAAAGACTCCAGCTGAAAAACAGTTGGAAGAGGTAAAAAACTAAAAACCGGGGTGGAGCTGATCTTGCTCTATCCCCAGTTTGCTCATCGCGATTGTAGTCACTGTCTGAAATGGGCGTATAACGACAAGCCGGGAGCAGAACGATATGGAGAGATCGAAGAGTTTAAAGGTGAGCCGCAGCGGCGACACCCGAAGCACCTGCCGTTGTGTCAAACTAAGGACGGGTGCCCGAAAGGAACACCAGGGGGGCAGAACTCCCTTTCTGACAAGAATCGCCAGGCGTACCGACACTTTCGCGAATGTAAAGCGGTTGGTCAGTTTCCCGACGATCCAATCGTGAGGATGAATGCGGATCTGATTCAAAGCGTATTGGATCGGGTCACTGAGAAGCAGAGAGTTGATGAACTGACTTTGTTGACATCTATTATAACCAGGTAGCGTCTGAATGATTGCAGCAGCCGAAGCAGAACGCAATGTCGCGATTACACTGCAGTTGGTTTCCGATCCACGGAATCCATCGACGGCGAAGGTTGTGCGCAATCAGGTCGAGGATGTCGAAAAAATTCGTGTCAAGGCGGCGAAGAGATCAAAGTCCGAGATGGACCAGGTTGCAAGGGACGAGCAGCGAGAGCGAGAGTATAATTTAAGGGAACAGATCAAAGCTGCCCAAAAAGAGCAGCGTGAAAAGGATCGCTTAGAAGCGAAGGCCGCCAGAGACCGGGAGCAGGCGCGGAAGCGTGAGGAGCGCGAGAAAGCGAAGGCGGCGAAAGCAGAGGAACGCGAACACGCGAGATTGGAAAAAGAGAAAACCAGGAAGGCCGAGAGGGAAGCCAAGCAGCGGGAGTCGATTTTTAAAAGAGAGGCTCTCGAAATAAAACGCTATCAAGAAAAGATCCAGAGAGAGACTGAAAACGCACAGCGACAACGGGTCGATGGATCTCGGCGGGCAACAGAAGCGAGCGTCGGTGCTTTACAAGGCGTCATGGACCTCGTTGAGGGAACTGCAATCCTCGGCCTCACGAGCGAAGAGAACTTCGAAAAGTTCGCCAAAACGTTCATTAAGATCCAGGCTGGCTTCAAGGCAATGAAGGGCTTCACCGAACTCGTCTGGAAAGGCCGCGAGGCTATCGTCGCGTTGCGTGAATCGCAGGAAGCACTTCGCACATCACAGGTGTTGCTGTCGGCAGCGCCTGTCCCCGCAGCACTTGCTGCAACCGCCGCAGGTAAGGCGACCCTGGCGGGTGGCGGTAGCGGCGGCGGATCTGGGATCGGTGGTTTCGCAGCAAGCGTTGGAGCGGAGGCGGCCGGTGGGGTGATCAGTGGGCGAATGGTGGCTCGCCGGGCCGCGAAAGAGGCCGCTGAGGCGGCTGCTGAAAAAGCGGCTCAGAAAACAGCAGGCCGCGTAGGTGGGGGCTTTGCTAATGAGTTTTTCGGGAGCCTTGTCGGAAGTATGCTGTTCAACAGTGGTGCTGGAAAGGCTGTTAAAGGCGTGGGCCGCAGGGTACTCGGGCGAGTGGGTGGAGCCACCATCGGCGGGGTGGCTCGCGGCACTGGCAGATTACTGTTCCGAGGTGGGCGAGCCTTGATTGGTAGCGGAAAGGCGGCACTTGGAAGGCTTGGTGGAACATCTCTGGCTGGCGGCGGCATGGTAGCGCTGGGAGGCGCCTTGGGCTATGGGCTCTCGGAGTTACTAAGCTACACGAACAGCCTCTCTACGGGGCGAAAGCACGGTTCTGAACCGCCGGGGCCACAGAGGATGGGTTTTGGCAACTACTTCAAGGATTTGTTCGACAAGCCGCTTTACAACGAGTCTCCGACCGGAGCGTTCAAATCAACGTATAAAGCGGTGTCTGATATGTTTTCGTCCGACGAAGCTGTCGAAAAGCGTCAGAAAGAACTGGACGAAAATAAGATCAAAAACCAGGAAATCCGAGAGCGGCAGCGGGATCGCCTTTCATTCAGGCTTTCGCAGGATTCGGCTTACTCTGGACTGAACCGGCAGCGGATCGCACTCGGCCCCGGAACCGACATTGAGAAAGCGAAGAAACTGGAGATCCAGGCAGCGGCAGAGGTGGCACAGGCGAAGGCTGCAGCTCAGGAGAACTACCAGAAGCAGATCGACGCCATGAACCGCAATGAAGCTTACAACGATGAATTGCGTTTGATGCATCTTGAGAATGTGAGCGAGAAGCAGGCACAGCTCGTCGATGCGGCACGATCCAGGCTTGATCTGTTGAAGGCTCAAAACAAAGAGCATGAGAGTGCTGTCAAGTCAGCGAAGGAACAATTGAAGGCAGCGAAAGAGCAAGTTACCGTTGCCGAGAAAGCAGTTGCATCAGACCGCGAATCGAAGCTGGCACAGTTTGACAAGCTGGCTGATCCACAGAAGCGGAATCTACGATCGATTGCCGACAAAGTGAACCGTGGTGAGAGACTATCGTTTCGCGAAGTTAAACAGCTTGAAGAGACGCCGTTCGGCGGTGAGATCGCTCAGAAGTACCGGGCACAGAGATCGGCGGGCGATGCAGGTACAATCCGCGCTTTGGGTGGTTTTAAAGACGCCGAAAAGAATCTCGCGGATGCGAGGACAGAAGAGAACAAGAAACGTGCGGAACTTTCCGAGTCGATCCGCAAGGAACGCGAATCCAGAGATGCGATGATCGTGCAGACGAATCGCGTGAAGCGCAGCATGGAATCGCTGTCTGCGATCGTCGACAAGGTCGCGAGAGCCAGTGCGGAACAAGCTGGCGTCGAGTACACACCGCCGCCCGTAGTGCCTCAACAGGGAGCACAGCAGGTAGGGCAGAGAGGCGGCAGTGTCGTCGGCGCGGTAAACAATGCGACAGATTCGTTCGTTCAGGAGCACCTTGCACTCATTGAGGCGCTGAAGAACTTCAAGGACACGAATTCCGAGTCGTTCCGCCAACTCAGAGAGCAACTGACTCAGCAGGACCAACGGGGTGCCGATTACCGATCTGTATTGCAGGGGGGTCCATAATGGCATCGATTCTGTATTACGGAAGTCACCAGCACGCGGATAATGAAGTGACTGTCCATATTTCGCGCCGAGCGATGGAGAATTCAACGGGGTTCGTTTACGGTTCGATTGAGACATGGAGCGTTACTGGCGTCCTGCAAGCCGATACGCTGACTGCGTTGAAGACGGCGATGGATCAGTTCGAAGCCGCATACCGGGAGCCGAACAGAGATCTGATTTGGAAGATTGGCGACAAGGTAGTGCATCAAATGCTGAATGACGACACCGCCTATGGGGTCCGCGTGGTTGTTCCGCCGCACTTTCCTCGCGGCGATGCACCAGGGGAACTGGTCAATCGTCGCAGTTATGCGTTTGTTGTCGAGGCGGCGTTTTTGCTACCTGCGTCGGCAAGCACTGCTGACAATATTTATGTCGTCAATTACGAATCAAACCTGTCGTACACAGGAACCGGCGGTACAACGTTTGGTCACTTACCGACGCTCACTGGATTGCACCAAAAACAGGTTCTCACTGAGACGAGTTTAGTCACTGCCCAGCAGACGGGCATGAAATCTGGAATTGGATTTTATCCAGAGCCAGATGCCCCGTTCCCACACTTGGCGGATTACGAAAAGACGGACCGGCGAAACATTCGCCAAGGCAATCCGCGTCGATTTAACAACACTCAGTTCGAGTTCCCGATTTATTGGACCTACACATTTGAACGGAATCAACCGTTCCCAGCAGCAACCTAAAGGAGTAGAGACATGACTTCACACATCTGGATCGGGGGTGCCCCGGCAGTCGCTCAGGTTAATACGATTACATTTCCTTCGGATGTGGCGGCCGGTCAGGTGATTAATTTCACTATCGGATTGAAAACGCTTTCTGTGACAGCAACGGGGAGCACGCGAGCTGAGATAATTACCGAAGTGGTCACCGCCTGGAATGCCTCTACGATTCCCGAATTTGCCGAAATCACTGCTTCAGTCGGGGTTGACTCAGAGGGCGATGCAGACGGGTCGGTGGTCCTGACCGCTGACACCGCAGGGAAGCCGTTTGTGGTCGCCGTAGTGATCGGCACCGGAACGAATGAGAAGCAGGTCGTAACAGTCACCGGGGCAACGGGAGGGACATTCACACTTACCTACGCCGGTCAAACAACAAGTACCATTGCCTATAATGATGCTGCTTCTACTGTAGAGACAGAGTTAGAGTCTCTTAGCAATATTGGTTCGGATGATGTGAGCGTATCAGGTGATGCAGGAGGCCCTTATACCATCGAGTTTACCGGGGCACTCGCTGCCACAAATGTTGCGTTGATTACTGCAAACGCAACAAGTCTTACCGGATTTGCGAACGAAGAACAGACGGTGACGATTATCAACTCACCTTCCGGGGGTGACTTTACCTTGATTTATAACGGCCAGACCACAGTGGCGATTGCCCACAATGCCGCAGCAGCGACTGTGCAATCAGCTCTTGAAGGCCTGGCAAATATTAAGGTAGGTGACGTGAGTGTGACCGGCCCGGCAGGTGGTCCTTGGACCGTGGAATTCACGGGAGACCTTGCGAAGACAGATGTTAACCTACTTGCTGCAAACAGCAGTTTGACAGGTGCACCTACCGCCGCCGCCGCAACGAGTCAGGCCGGTTCAGGACTAAACGTAGGGAACGTAACTGCCTATTGGAAGACTGACGAAGCGAGCGGAACACGCGCCGATGCAATCGGGTCTCTCGATCTGACTGAAACCGGGACTGTGACAGCCTCCTCTGGTCTTATTGGCAATGGGGTTTCAGGGTTCACTTCTACCGATTATTTAGAAACCCCGCACAATGCATTGCTTGCCCCCACTGGCAACTTCAGTATCTCACTTTGGATACGCCCAACAGGTAGCTCTTTGTCAAATATCGGCTACCTCATTAGTAAAGGTCTGATATCAGGATCGGCAAACAATTATTCAATATACCAGAGTGGAAGCAGCATAGTCTGGCAGTTCAGAACTGGATCTGGAACGCAACAGATCACAGCCGACACGACGGTATCAAATGACGGCTGGTACTTCGTCGTAGGCGTTGCTGACTTTGACAATTCGTTAATTAAAATCAGCATCAATGGAGAAACATTTCAAACAGGAGCCCTTGCCGGAACAAGCATCGGTGACGATGGAACGCACTTAACTGTTGGAGTATCAGAAAACACAACAGCCAACTACGTGTTTAATTACCTTGGGACAATAGATGAAATCGGACTCTGGCCGGAAGCATTGTCTCAGTCTGAAGTCACGACACTTTACAATAGTGGGGCTGGTCTCCAGCCGCCATTCACGGGAACAAACGAGGTGCAAACCCTCACCTTCACAGGCACACCAACCTCTGGAAGTGTTGGGGTATCATTTGCCGGAGAGGAAGCCCTGATTCCATACGATGCAACAGCCGCCGAAGCGGAAACACTGCTCGAAGCATTAAGCACGATTGGTTCCGGTAATGTAGATGTCACTGGGGGGGATTGGCCTGGGACACCTTTGACAGTCGAATTCATCGGCGACTTAGGGCAGACAGATCAACCGCAGCTTGTTGTTGACAACACTTCTGTGCATGTGGCGATTGTTGAATCGACAAAGGGTGTACCGCAACCTACCGTAGTTGTTGAGACGACGGATGGACCGATTGACACCACTGAGACAACTGCCAATTCCGGCCCGAATAACTGGGACGTGGCGGCAAACTGGAGCACGAACACGGTTCCGGTTACCAGTGATACAGTCCACATCAGCCACACGGACATTAGCATTCTATACGGTCTCGATCAGAGTGCGATCACGCTGGCTGCTCTGCACATCGAGCAGACTTTCACCGGGGAGATCGGTCTCCCTCGCTTCAATGCCGATGGCACGACATCCTACTCTGAGTACCGTGATCAATATTTAAAAATCGGTGCGACACTGCTCAACATCGGCGACAAAGAGGGGGACGGCTCGGAGCGGATTAAAATCAACCTCGGTTCGGTGCAGACAACGGCGTTGATCACTGATTCCGGCGATAGTCCTGATGGAAACACACCGGCGATCTTATTGCTCGGAACACATGCCAGCAACGTGATCAATATTAACCGGGGATCACTGGGCGTTGCCTACTACCCAACCGAAGTCTCCACAATAGCGACATTACGTCAGGCGTTCTTCGATGACGCCGTCGACGACACAAACGTGTTTTTGGGATCGGGAGTGACGGTCACCGACATTAATAAAACGGGGGGCGTGTTGGATATCAATTCAGCAACCACGACATTCAAGCAGACCGCAGGAACGACCACGGTACACGCCGGGGCGCACGCTGCTTTGACCATCCTGGCTGGGCTGCTGAATTACAATTCAACGGGAACTCTGACCCTCGCGAACCTCTCAGGTGATGCAGTGCTGGTCTTTGATCAGGACGCGCGACCGAAGACGGTCACGAAGATCAATAAATACACCGATGATTCCGAGATCTATGACGAGTCGGGGAGCATCGCCACGCCAGTAATCGACCTACATAACTGCGGTGATCTGAGCACGCTCCACATGGGTCAGGACTTCAAGGTGACAATCGGAGCCACGACCTAATGCCAGCCGCAAACACAACAGATTACGTCAGTGTCGGTTCTGTGATCTATCCGGGGATCAAACAGATCGTGAGTGCATCTTATTCACGCTCGCACGGCATTACGCCCGACATTTGTCAGATTGAAATGGCTCCTCAGACGCTCGATCCGAAAGACAAGGACTATGTACCCATTGAGCCGGACGGGTATCTGATCTTCCGGTTTGACACGGCTAAGATTTCCACCGACGGCAACGGCATCACCAGCACGACGAATAAGCGTGTGGAAATTGTAATGCAGAGCTGTCGGCCTGATAAAGCATCGGTGCGGCGTTCTGCGTCATCAGAGAACTGGACGATTCCCGTTTACGACCGGCGTTGGAAATGGAAGTTCGGCTCATTCTCAGGGCACTGGAATGTAAAGAAAAACGGGGTCATTGAAAAACGAAAGGAGAAAACAGCGAGAGAACTGGCTAATCTATGTCTGGAAGCGATGGGAGAAAAGAAGTACGAAACCAAAGCTCTCGACGAATTGGAAAAGGGGAAGGATCTACCCTATCGAAAAAAGGTGCGTCCAGAAGTGCATTGGGACCGCATCCCCCCCGCACAGGCTTTAAGCGAATTGGTGACTTCGTTGGGCTACCGGGTCTGTCTGGACTGGAACGACATCGTGCGAATCGAGAAGTACGGCGAAGGGGAATTACTCCCCACGGATGATCTGATGTCAGGAGGTTTCGACGCAGATCTCCCAGAGGTACCTGATTCCGTAACCGTGCTGGGTGGAATCTCGTACCACGAGGCACTCTGGGAATTGGAGCCGGTTGGACTCGACATCGACGGCGAGTGGCGACCGATCAACCACCTGAGTTACACGCCATCCGAAAAGTACGAATGGCTGTTGTCTGATCCGCCGAATTTCCCCGGAATCGAACAGAAATACGACGAAGTGAAGGATAACAAAAAGCCAAAAGATCCGATCATTGAGCATCGGAAACAGCAATTGAAGCTTGCGCAGGAGACGGTGTTTCGCTGCTACCGCCTGAAATACCCGGCCGGAACCAAGGAGAGCGAGGTTCTACGGAAAAAATATGACGAACTTGGCAGGAAAGTTGCAAAGGAAGTCGATAAGGGGATTCGGCGCGGTGACAAAAAGTCGTTCGATAAATTGATGGATGATTACGAAGAAGCCGGGCGAGAGCTGTTTTATAAGGCAGGGCCAATCCTGCCCGGACCCAAGGTGACTAACCCTAAGACCGGTAAGAAAGAGGATTATAAACTAGCTCTGCTTGAGCAGGTGCTCCCCTGCTTCGAGACACGCGCCGGTTTAGCGATCGACCCTATCACAGGGAGCCTGAAGCGGAAAGATACAATCGTACTTGGGGAACGGTATAGCGATACCCGTGGCTACAACACGGAACTAAATGTCTACTTCAGACGTGATGAGTACAGTATTATTCCCGAGCAGGGAATCATAAAGTTCAACAATCCGGTCTATAAGCTGGGGACCGCCAAGGTTCCAGTCGTCAACGGCAGCAGAAAAACAGAGAAGCGAAGTATGTACGTTCCCGCCAGTCTTGGGGTTCTGATTGCCGTACCGCTGAAGTCTGTCGTCGGGGAGCCGGCTCGGTACGAGTATCACTACGAAGTTCCCAAGGAGTACCGCACCAAACCGGCGAAGCTGCCGTCGGGCCTGCAGAGTAACCCTCGTAAGCTTCCGGGCGGAACCGACACCAAGATTGTTGTCAACAATCAGATCGTCCAAGCCTATGAGGCGGTGTACGAATTCAATAAAAGTAAAATCACCGGTGAGGTTCTAGTTCGCCAAAAAGAGGTGAAGGACAACGCGAAGTCTGAAGATTTTGAAAAACTCGCGCTCGCCGATGTCGATGTCACACTACTTAGGCTGACCACGGGGGATGCAGGCTCCGGAATTTACGCCGGACTGAAGAGGATCGATCTTGATGGCGCGATTCAGCAGGTTGCGATCCGCCTGACGACTCAGGGCGGCATGACGACGACAGTTGCCCGCAACCGCGAAGTGAATATTTACGTGCCGAATTTCGATGAGCGACAGCGAAGTCAGGACCTGAAGGAGATGATCAGGAAGCATCGGCAGACGGTTGACAAAACGGAAAAGGTAAACCCGAAGGGGGATTGATGTTTAACGCAGCACTGGACTCTCCGGGCAGTTGGTTCGACTGCCTGAATGTCGGCGATGATTACGAAGCGAAAGACGATCGACGTAAGGACGAGAATCTGGTGATACCCGGATTTTCGGTTGTGGAAATCGTGGGTATTCGAAAAATCAACGACGATCACTTCGTGCATGAAGTTCGCCTCAATCGACCTCGTACAGCAACGTCCGTTGAGGCAGATGCGAATACCGTGGGTTCCGGTTCCAATCAGGCATTCACAGGTCCGGGTGACATACCGAAGAATCATAGCGGTCGAATCAAATTCGCTCCAGCAATGTGTCGGTTTACGGGCAACGAAGCAGACACGGAAAAGATCCACGGCCGCTACAAAGCACCTGAGAGAACTAATGGGGGGAAATACACTTCTGCAGAGTACGACGCATTCGAAGAGCAAGAAAGACTGTTCGGTCAAGGGAAGCGAGTCCAGTTGATCGGAACTCCTGACGGGTCTCTCAAGCTTCCTTCTGGTGAAGACAATTCCGATCAACAGTTCATCACCGGCTGGGATGTGATGGGAGTGTATAAGTACCGCACCGGCGAAAAGACCAAGGGTAAAAAAGACGACGAGGATAAAACGAAAAACCTCCTCGTGATGGTGGCTCCCGCTGCATCTGCCCCTCCCCCTGCAATATTATTCATGACAAAGGAGCCGATTACGCAGCAAAGCTTTGAGTCTGCAACAGTTGCAGTAGATTTCATTAAGCACGTCAATCCGAATTCAAAAACATGGAATCAAAAGTACTGGGTTAATTACAACGGTGTTTTTGGTCATGAATTCAAGTACGAATTTCACGACGAAAACGATGTGAATGTCTCAGCATCTGTATTGATCACCTCAAGTGCTAACGAGGTCAAGACAGCACTGGAGGCCTTTAGTTGGATTGGCGAAGGCAACGTAGAGGTCTACTCTCCCGGCGGGCTATCCGGCAGGCTGATTATAGAGTTTGTGGGGGAGCTTGCCGGGATGGAAGTCCCGAAGCTTTACAGGAGGCGAATAATCGACACTTCTATCCCGGATATTCCCCTGAGTACAACCGCATCAGGAGCGATTTACGTTCCAGAGATCATAAGTTACGAACTCGAACCGACAGATATGAAGCCATCGGCGGGTGAGAACACTGTGACATTGACCCCTGCGACTAGTAATTTGTCAGGAAGTTACTTTACAGTTGGTGCACGAAATCTGTTTAGTCATGATTATGAGACCGGGAAGCGAAGACCGTGGAGGACTGAATTTTACGACAGCAGTTACGCATCGGCGGGAGGTTACTCAGGGGGGCCATTCGGCTATTGGGGTGCAGCGCGTGCTTACAACGACTCTACCCTGTATTGGGATGGTAGTAAAATCGTAAGCGGAGTCTATTACCTTCTCCAATCCGTTTACGCGCTTGCATACACGGACGATGATGTACTCAACGGCCCGTACGATCGAGATGAATCCGGCACTGTGGTCGGGGAAGCGACCGGCAAGTATAACGCCAAAGGTTACGACGCTAATCTGTTGGATAAAAACGGCTATGATCCCGCTGGCTATGACGTGAACGGACTTGATGAGAATGGATCTACGTGGGGCTACTTCGGTGCCTGGGGGCACTTTCACCATGGTGCAGTCTCTCACGATACTCCACATAAGAATGACCATGGAATCGATCGGCGGTTCCCGCAGTGGCAGGAGTACTCCGCTGGATCAATCGGTGTGGCAGTGTGGGTCGATGGGACGGGGTATGTGGTTTCAAACATCGAAGACAGAGACTTCTATATTGACACCGATTTGATTGGTCACAGAGATCGCACTACGACATACTAGCAAGAATAAATCAGAATGTTTGATGCAATTAAATTACGGAAGAGATATCGCAAGCTAATACCAACTGAAATTACGACGAAGCAGTTTGGCGCAAGAATAGAGTCGTGTAACTTATGCGAGTCGCGAAAAGGCAAACAATGCACGGTGTATCAGGAAGACTGCGCGAGATACGCACGTAGCGGTAATAATTACTGCGAACTTTGGGGGGAAGTCTCTCCTTCCGTCTGTCGGTTGAAGGAATGGCAGGCCGAATTCAAAGAGAAGAAAATCAGACTCGGTGTCTGCATGCCTAACATGGCGATGGGTGGCGTGACCCGACTACTCCTGACGATGATGGATACTCAGGTAGATCACGGGCTCGAATGGTCTGGGTTTGCAATTGGCAATTCTGAAGTGTTCGACATTGAGACAGCGAAACGCATCCTGAGGTATTGCCCGATCTATTGCACGAGGAATGACCCAAAGTTTCAAGGGCTGGTGACAGTTGTGAAAAATGCCTGTCAGAAAGTCGTCGACGAATCGGACTTGGTGAACCTGTGGGGTTACACAAAAAGCAACGACGAGATCGATTCGACCAACTGGAATTCCAAGCCCTCTCTAGTGATTTCGCATGGTCAATGTGAATGGACCCGTAAGAATCTCTCTGTGAGCCTCTCTAAGGGCTCGATGCACGTTTTGGTTGCAGTATCGGAAGCGGCAGGTGAGTGCATTCAGGAAGCGACGAGGAAGCCCTACGCGGTGATTTATAACGCCGTTGATTTCTCCCGCTGTGCCCCGTCACGCGATCGCGATGAAGTGCGGCGGGAATGGGGTATCAGTCCGGAAGCGAAAGCCGTTGGTTACATTGGACGGTTTGCGATGGACAAAAACCCGCTGGCGACGGCGAAGGCGGTTGCAGGACTGGGTAAAGGATTTCACGCCGTGTATGTCGGTGAAGGCTGGCAGAGTGATCAGGTTATTGCCGAAACCAAAGCGCTTTGCGGAGATCGCTTGACCATTGTTCCGCGCGTTGAGGACATTGGAACGGTGCTGGCTGCCTTGGATTGTGTGGTAACGGCTGCCACGTATGAGGGCGGGCCGTTGGTGGCAGCGGAGGCTTGGCTGGCAGGCTGCCCTGTGGTTTCAACTCCGGCGGGGATGATCCCCGAATTAGAGCGTGATCACGGATCACTGGTTTATGGCGTGCCGTTCGACCCTTCGGTCATCGAATTGACTGATGCGGTTTTAGACGCGATCACCGGTGACGAACGGATTGAGCGGGCGAAATACGTCGCCTGGAAATTATTCTCGCCGGGGCGACTGATCACGAGGTACGAGTCAGCGATTCGTGGGGGATGTTAAACATGCTGGTTAATCACGACATTCAATTCACATTCATCCACGCTGGGAAATGCGCGGGCATCGCACTGAGTCAATGGCTGCTTAATCACTACGATTTTGAATACTACGGCGACCCCGACGCAAAAATCCCCGGAACGAAAATCGTCGAGCGTCACCGTTTTGTGATTCCGGATGAACTGAAAGGCTATAAGGTCATCACGAGCGTCCGCGAACCGTTTGCACGCTGGGAGTCTTTCTATCTGTATCAGAATCTGGTGATGGGTTTTGATATTCCGTTCGGTCAATTCACACGCGAGCGGCTCGACTGGATTTCCAAACAAAGCGAATATACCTGTCAGGCCGATTACGTCCTCCGCGTTGAGAGTCTCGCGGAAGACGTGTTGAAGCTGCCGTTTGTGAAGCAGCCAGTGCCAGAGATCCCGCGTCTGAATGTCTCCCGCGACCAGGCACGATACGACGAGATCAGATCCCGCATCGTGTGGACGATTGAATTGAGATCGCTGGTGGCAGAGCACTTTAAAGAGGACTTCGATTATTAAAAAGGAGAAACATATGACCAATCTTGTAAAGAAAACCATAAATGAGCTGTATGAAGAATTGAAAGAGGAGCATCACGGCAAAAAGTATCCCTACTCAGACGGTTCCGGGTACGACATTACGGAAGTAGAATTCCATGAAGAGGAACAGGTGATCTGTGTTTTACTGACAGATGGCGGAATGTTCTTGCAGGCAGATTACTACTGGATCGATCACGACGGAGTCGTACGCAAGGACACATCGTCAAGCATCACCAGCAGGCTATGTCCATCTGAAATCGCCAAGTACCGTGAAATATTAGCAGACCCAATTAAGCACTCGTGCGGGGAGTGGGTAGTGTCCACTTAGAAACAAGGAAAGCAATTCGCAATGAGAGATCTGTTTGAAAAAATCTACAGCACCAACGGCTGGGGCAGTCCTGAGAGCGTGTCCGGCACCGGCTCCACCCTGGAGCAGACCAGAGTGATCCGGCAGCAACTCCCGAAGCTGATTGAAAAATATCAGATCAAGAGCATGCTCGACCTGCCCTGCGGCGACTTCTATTGGATGCGTCACGTTCCACTGCATCTGGAATACATCGGCGGAGACATTGTGCCAGCAATCGTTGAGCGAAACCGGAGGATTTATCGCAAGGAATTCCGCAGGCTGGACATCACGCAATCAGAACTCCCCAAAGTGGATCTTGTCTTCTGTCGCGACTGCCTGGTACACTTCTCTGATGTGGACGTGTTCGCGGCGATCGCAAACATTAAAGCCAGCGGTTCGAAATATCTACTTACCACCACGTTCCCCGGTCGTGAAAACCGTGACATTCAAACCGGGTATTGGCGTCCGGTCAACCTGCAGTCGGGGCCGTTCTGTTTCCCCGATCCGGTGGAGATCATCAATGAGGGTTGTACCGAATTTGGCGGAGAGTTCAAAGACAAATCGCTCGCACTGTTTGAATTGAATTAAAGTTCAAAGTGCCGATCAACAGCCTTGGTCGCTATTTCGCGTGCAACGTATCTAATCTGATGTGGTAGCGGCTCTCTCTTGCGGATGATCCGGCAGACAGCTGAATCAGAAGAAAATCCAAGCGTTTCTGCCAACAGGTCTAAGCGGTCTCTATACTTATTACGCCGACCCCCGCAGGCTTCAAGCAGGTCCGTCACGAGCTGGTACACCTCGTGATTCATCCGAAGTACCAAAACAGCAGCTTTACAATCCCAGAGCAAACCGCTGCGCCAACAATGGCGCCAACGATCCTTTTCCCGACGAGGTCTTCTTTCTGCTCGCTTTCTGGCTGAACCGTTTCGGCAAACTTTCGTTCGGCCTCATCGCGGGCGTGACGGTACTCTCGCACGGCTTCGCCAAGTTTGATGTATCCGGCTTTGTGACCGACGAATGCTACCAGTAGCAATCCGGCGATCAGGCTGATTGGCAGTAAGTGCTCCCCCATTCGGCAGGCTCCCTATTTCAGATTAAGGTCAAAATACTTCGCCAGTGCGTCAACCGTCTGAATATTGATATTCTCGCGGGTCCCGGTCACCCAGCGGTGCAACGTAGGCTGCGCAACCGATATTTTCGAGTGATCGCTGACCTCGCTGGCGAGTTCGTAAAGCGTCATGCCTGTCTGCATCTTTTTAATGACGCGATCCAAGAGCACGTAGCTCACAGTGCCTTTTTTCTTCTGCCTCAGGGTTTCTTTCGCATTATCGACATTACTAAGCTGGGCTGGTCTGGCCATTTCTTGAAAAATCCTCGTTTATCTCTTGCGTTGTTTATGCCGATAGTTATAATAACCGTATAAGTGAGTTGAGTTTCACAATCCAAACGAAAGAGGTGAGCCCATGAGTTCTTCCGTTACTGTCAATCAGTGGTGCGTGATTTGCGGCACCAAAATCAAAACCGGCGACGCGGTCAGTATAAACACCGCAACCGGCGACGTGGCTCACACACAATGTGTAGGCGACCCGTCAATGTATGCTGATCACGATGATTCTAACCGAAAAACGGAACAGAAATCCAGTCCAGACGCGGACCAACTGGTCCCGGCCCCTGCTGCCGTGTCCCGCGATGCAATAAAACAGGTGGTTATCGAGGTTCTGTCCGAGTGCTTTTCCAGTGTCGATTTCTCGTTCCTTGACCAGAAAATCGACGAGCGGATTGAGCAGAGGCTGACGAAGTAAGTCTTTTGCAACGGCTAATTTATGCCGTTGGTTATATTTCAAATCCAAACGAAACGAGGTGACGGCGTGAATGTCGACACAACAAAAATCGGCGAGAAGCAAATCGACTCGGATGTGATCGAAGCAATCAAGTCGGGGCTCTGGAATCACGAAACCTTCGGGTTTTCAATGCCGCAGCTGGACCGTGCGATGTACCAGAAAGTCGCGAAGGTCCTCGAAGCTCTCGGTGGCAAGTGGAACCGCAGGTCGCGGTCGACACTATTCGAAGATCAAGACGCAATGCAGTCTGTGATCGATGCCTGCGAGACCGGGGTTTATGTTGACCTAAAGAAAGCATATCAGTTCTTCGAGACGCCGCCGGAAGTGGCGGAAAAGCTCGTCACCGCTGCTCGAATCTCGGATGGAACATCGATCCTTGAGCCGGGTTGCGGCAAAGGCGCAATTATCCGGGCGATTGCAAACGAGGTTGACGAACTTGGGTTCAGTGAAGGTGTCGATGTTCTCGGAATTGACATCAACCCGGAATATTCGCTGGGGATCCTGAACGAATTCATTGACGAGCCGTTCTGTGATGTGCGGTTTTTGAATGGTGATTTTCTGTCGTTTTACGAAAATCGAATCGGCTCATTCCAGACAATTATTATGAACCCGCCGTTCTCACGATTTCAGGACATCAACCATGTGATGCGAGCTTACGACTTCCTGACCGAAGGGGGTCGCCTCGTCGCCGTAATGTCCGATGGTTTCACATTCCGACAGGACACAAGATCCGCTGGTTTCCGCGACTGGCTGGAAGTCAACGGTTGGCACTGGGAACCGCTGCCTGAGGGCAGTTTCAAGTCATCAGGAACCAATGTTAACACCGTCATGGTGATCATCGATAAGTAGTAAGGCCCGCAGGCGGGGTGTCTCCGGGGTTTTTCTAGCAGATTGCCCGGATTGATACGACACCCCGCCTGCATTTTGCAGGAATCGCAAATTATGCAAACAACAATCGAAGTCGAAGCAAAGTTAATCATGGCCGCCTGCGAGATCCTCGACCGGGGGACATCCAACAGCGTCGATGGCGTGCATTTCACGCGGGACTCGAAGGGTAACCTAGTCGTCGTGGCGACCGACGGCGAAGGAATGGTCATGTATCGCAGCGAATCCCCTGCTCCGTCTTTCAACTTCACAATCCCGACGAAGCTTGCCAAGGCGGTTAAGGGCGTCAAAAACAAATACCGAACTGCCGTGATTACCGCTGAAGAGCGAGGGCCGGGTCAGGACGAAAAGAAGACTCAGAAAGCGACTGTCACATTTAACGGCGGAACATTCGAGGATGTGACACTTGAGTCATTAGCCCGCCTGAACGGCAGATACCCAGACATAGCTGACTTCGTCCGCAGGTGGCGAGAGCAGGGAGAGCCCTCAGGTGATCCCAGTTGGGTTCGCCCCGCCTTTATCGTGAAGCTTGCGAAGTCTATCAGGACTGCCGACTACCTACCCGCCATGATGCGGCTTGAGCACAACGGTGTTGATATAGCGAAAATTGTAATTGCGAAACACATCAACGTTAAATCACCCGAACCCAACTTCGCCTGTCTCGTCAAGCCGATGAAGCGTGAGTCAACCTGCGAGAGTTCGGATCTACTTAACGACATTTAATCCAACAGCGGAGATTACCGATGAAAGAAATCAAAACAACAAAACCGTCGCAATACACCCCGCTCGAAAATCAGCAACCTCTTCCGTTCTACGAAGACAGTGACGACCTGATCACGGACCTCGCCCACGGAATCGAACAAGCGTGGCGCGACCTGATTCGCCTTGAAGGTGAGCAGTCAGACCGACAGGGTGAAATGAAAGCACACACCGCCAGTGTGGTCCACGACGACAAGGGCGTCGCCCGATGGTCACACACAAAGAAGCGGCTGGAGCACTCCGAGATCCTGGAGCGGGGACGCAAGGAAAGTCAGCTGAAAGGGGCTGTCTCTACAACAACCCGTAAGGTTAACAAGCAGAAAGAACGGGTCATCAAACTGGTCGGTGAAATCATCGACGCGAAGTGTGGAACGCAGCGGCTGGAGCCGATGCAGCATTAACTTTAAACGAGGAGAAACGAATTTGACTAACAAATTTATCACAACGGACTGTCTGCCATGGATGAAAAAGCGGGAGGACAATTCGTTCAATCTTACTTTCGGTTCCCCACCATACGAAGACGCGCGAAGCTACGGCATAGACTTTAATCTGAAGGGTAATCAGTGGGTTGACTGGATGGCGGATATCGTCTGTGAAGCCGTGCGAATCACAGACGGTCTGGTTGCATTCGTCGTTGAAGGAAAAACGAAAAAGTTTTCCTACTCTGGAACCCCTGTTCTTTTACTTGCGGAATTGGTCAATCGGGGAATCACAATTCGAAAACCGCCGATCTTCCAGCGTGTTGGAATTCCTGGATCAGGTGGTCCCGACTGGCTGCGGAATGATTATGAATTCATTGTCTGTGCGACCAGTGGAGGAAAACTGCCCTGGTCTGACAATACAGCAATGGGGCATCCACCCAAGTGGGCACCAGGCGGTGAAATGAGTCACCGGCTGACTGACGGAACCAGACGCAATCAATGGGGCGGCGGGGAACGTGGAAAAAATGGAATTCTCAAAACTGCTAAATCTCGACCATCTCACCAGTTTACAACCAAATCCGCAACGCGCGTATCTCGAGACGGAGACACACAGACCGAAATCGCATACGTGCCACCGGTAAAAGCGAATCCTGGAAACGTGATTCAGTGCAAAGTCGGCGGCGGTTTGATGGGCTCGAAGCTCGCACACGAGAACGAAGCCCCCTTCCCTGAAAGTCTGGTTGAGTTTTTCGTGAAGTCTTTTTGTCCTCCTGGCGGCCTGGTGTTAGATCCGTTTTCCGGATCCGGAACAACGGCTGCCGTCGCTCTGAAAAATGGTCGAGGAGCGGTCGGCTTAGACGTTCGTAAAGAACAAAACATGCTGGCACGACGTCGCGTCAAAACCGAAGTTGTGACAGAAATCGTGTAACAATGACCGGGTAAGGTTAATTACCCACCCATTATTTTAAACCACTTTTAGAAAGTCGAAACGATGAGTGAACCACAAAACGCAAGAGACTGGCTGCCAAAGGTTACGTCACACGCCGAACTGGAAATCGCTGCACAGGTTCTGGAAAAATTTGCCGAGGAAATTGAACGAGTAGATCTTAATAACACTGAAGGCAATATCAAAAACTATCTGGCAAACATGGCTCGGTCGAATGCTCGTATTCTCAGGAATACTGAATTAACGAAATGACCGGGAAATAACGGTTACCCGGTCATTATTTTTTCCATATTTAGAAAACCGAGAGGGCGAAATGACAATCGAAGAACTCTATCAGCTCGTTTTAGAGCAGGACTCAAAAGCTAAACTAGAAGGCGTCACGCTCAGTGCCGGCGGCACCCTGTACCTGCGAAGTCTGACCAGTCTGCCGGAAGGCGTCACGCTCAGTGCCGGCGGCAACCTGTACCTGGAAAGTCTGACCAGTCTGCCGGAAGGCGTCACGCTCAGTGCCGGCGGCTACCTGGACCTGCGAAGTCTGACCAGTCTGCCGGAAGGCGTCACGCTCAGTGCCGGCGGCACCCTGGACCTGCGAAGTCTGACCAGTCCAGATCAGATTTATCAGGGTGATTCAATCTATCTCGAAACGATTGACGGCGCCGCGATGCAGCGTCTTTCATCATCGCATATAAAAAATGGATGTGAATATTACAAAGCCGCTTATTTCAACGGTCGCGGGGACGGCGACCGTTGTTTTGTCGCGCGTTGTGGAGAATACACGGCGCATGGTGATTCGCTGGCGACCGCAATTCGCGACGTGAGATTTAAAGAGCAACAAGCCAACTTCAATGCGGATGAGCTGGTCAAGCAGATTAAGTCTCGCGGAGTGGTCACCTTTAACGACTACCGCCTCCTAACGGGCGCCTGCGAAAGCGGTTTGCGTGCTGGTATTAAGTCACTCGGGTTACCGGAAGACACGCAGGAGTTGCCACTGGAGCGCGTGATTGAGTTGTGCGACGGGCAATACGGCGGCGACACCATTCGCGAACTGTTATCGGCGTAATGTCCGGGTAACGCTAATTACCCACCCATTGAAAGGGGGATAACGTGACTGTTTATGTAGATGATTACGAGGGGCAATTTCGACGAATGATCATGTGCCACATGATGAGCGATGAATCAATCGAAGAGTTGATTGCAATGGCCAGAAAGATCGGGGTAAATCCAAAATGGATTCAGCATCTCGGCATTCCCGGAAAGGCGGTCCATTTTGACATCTGTAAATCATATCGAGCAAAGGCGATAAAGGCCGGTGCTGTTGAGCTGTGCATCATGACTGAAGACGAAAAGCGGAACATGGAGTGGCAACGAGTTTACAGAGCAGCCAGAGAGTTGAACCAACAGTACATCGAATCACAGGCAATGACCGTGTAATAGCAATTACCCACCCATTATTTTTAATCATGTTTAGAAAGGTAAATCATGGCTTACGAAGTTTATTCAGCAGGTGACTCAATCGGAGAGTTCGGTGTTTTCCAAGACGCGATTGAATGTGCGGAAGATGAGATGAACAACCTCTGGGCGGATGAAAACGGCGACGCTGAGTTGGTTCAAGTCCATTTAATATGCAGTAGCACTGGTCTTTACGATCGTGGATCAAAGGATAAGGACGGAAACACAACTCTGGATTATGAACATCATACAACTTCCGAGTGGGATCGCATTCTGTCTGCCTTAGCTTCGATGGATTATCTGGATGGGTATCTTCCTATTACACATGATAAAAAGCCAGTCTATCCAGGAATGAAATTGTATTTAGTGATCGGGATATCGCGAGAGGTATTCCGCTTTACGGTAAATTCTATTGAATGCGGCGAAGCTAAAGGGGAATACGTAGTCCGTGGTTGGGACTATGGCAGGCAGGTTTCTGTGTGTGAAGATCCGTCAGAATGTTTTTCAAGTCTTGAGTCAACACGATGACCGGGTAATAGCAGTTACCCGGACATCAGTTTAAACGAGTTTTACAAATCAAGGAGAATAAAATCATGGAAGTATTCATCCTAGCCGCCCTGCTCGGCGGCACGTTCACCGCAATGAAACTCTGGGGTGCGATCAAGTGGCCCTGGATCTGGGTGCTTTGCCCGCTGTGGCTGTCCGCCCTGGTCATCTTGATTGTTGGCGTCATCGCCGGACAGATCGAGGTGTAGCCGATTTATGAAAAGCAAAATCTCATTCGAACATTTCGCCCGCCTCTGTCAGGGTGCGAAGCTGCAAGCCGTCGAGGTGACTGAGGCCCACTGGCAGATCAGGGGTGGTCTGAGGATCGTAAACGTATACCCAGTCACGAAGAGGGGATCGTCGTACTACATTCAGGGAATGAGTAGCGGCGTCAAAGGAACACCTCTCGAAGCGATCAAAGCAGCGACGAAACCGCCTCGACAGGAAAAACGGCACGAACGCAACAGCCAGGAGAAAAACAAGTGAGTGAGACAGTTGCTCTGGAACAAGCAAAAAGGCCTCTGTAAATGGTGTGGGTTTTACGTTCCCGAAAACGAGGCGACCCTTGACCACATCGTTGCACTCAGTCACGGTGGCGGAAATGGAAGCGACAATCTATGCATGGCCTGTGAACCATGCAATCTGAAACGCGGAAATAAATGCACCGCAGAGGAGCTGAGGAGCTGAGGAAATGACGATACGAGTCCCTGAAGAAATCATCGTTGAATGTGACGAATGTGACGAATGCCCCGAAGAGTGCAAGGTGCGCGAATTAGCCCCGACGAGTTTCCAGACTGGCGGTGCCTGCTATCCCGATGAGAGATGGCTGCGAAATCGCGGTTGGGCCATATCGAAAGACGGCATGGAGCACGTTTGCCCGCGTTGCAAAAAACTTTGCGATTCGTGACATTTTGCCCTTGCGTTATTTATGCCGTTCGTTATAATTGACGATATAAGAGTTAAGAGTTCTTTATCCAAACGAAAAAGTGAAAACGATGAGTACAACAAATTCAGGAGTCGCGGAAATCATTCTTGGCCAGATCGGTGGAGCACGCAGAGTTCGCATGATGCTCGGCGTCAAAAAGTTCTACAAAGATGACAACGGCAACACTCTCGTGTTCGACTTCAAAGGGTCAGAGAAAGCCGACCGGGTTCGCATCGCCTATAACGCACTTGACCTCTACGACGTGCAGTTCTTCACGACTGAACGTACCCTGACGAAGGCCGGTGAGTTCAACAACGTCGCCTGTGACGAGCTGGTCGGTATCTTCGAGGACTTCACCGAAATGTTCCTGACGTTCTAGCTCAACGCCGCACTGCCTCGGTGGTGCGGTTTTCTTTTTGATTCCAAACGTGATGAGGTGAGACGATGTTTAATAAAGGCGACAGAGTTTACGTTAAGAAAACCACCGGCGGTCTGCACTTCGAGGAAATGAAAGTCGTTTCCACTGAGTGGGACGGAAAATTGTTGAAACTCGCAAACAAGAACCATGTGATCGAATTCACAAAAGCAAAAGATGTCTTCGCCATGGGTGATATGGCAGAGATTATAAACGAAATTACAATTGCCACAGAGAACTTAAAAGAGCTCAAGAGGTTCATGTTAAACAAGGTTCTCGGAGACAGGTTCGGTCTTTCTATTAAGGGTGTTGCAGACATCCTTAAGAAACACGGATGCAAAGCAAACTTCAGGGCTCTCGCTGAGTACCCTGAAGGTTTCGACCTGATTCGGGTGCACGGAGATCCGTTCGACTTTGCTATTAGCAAGGATCGGGACACCGTCAGCTTTTACCATATATCAGCAAGTCTATCGCTGTTATTCACCCTGTCCGATGAACAGCTTCAGCACGTGTTTAACGAGGAAGAGATCAAGGAGTGGCCGAGGTGGAAGCCGGCGATGATGGAGATCTGCGACCGCCTCAGTATCAATTACACAAAGCCCAAGTACAAGGTAGCGATTCAATGATTAAACGAGGTGGCATCTACTTCCGAGTTGTAGAGTGCTGCGTTGCCAGTGTTTCTGAATGCCCTGATGGAGACCATCCGGTGATACAACTTCGCGTCATTGAAGATAATGACTGCCCCTACCTTCACATGCAGGCCATCGGCGTGCTTTACGTATCGCGAGTCTGCGGAAGAGATGGAGACCAGTAACCAATGAAGCCATTCGCCCTGATCAAACTGACTTACTCCAGCGACTCGGAAGACGCCGTGGTGATGGAAAAAGAAATCATCGAGACCTTCGAACGTGAAGATATGGCATACAGGTCAATGCGGAAATGGATGACGAGTTTTCATCTCGCCGAGGAAAAGTACTGCGTGATGAAACTGCATTACCTTGAATCGAACAATCGGATCGTTAAAGCGGAAGGGGTGTATTGATGAGCGTGGACACAGACTGCGTTGTTATCCAGATTGGAAACAGTGACGACAAGCTGACTCAAAAGGAGTGGTCACAATTCGTAGCCAAGCTGTCAGAGATACTGGAAGCTTACTGTCTGCCGATACACTTTTCTGGCACGTCGTTTTCCGGCGATCCATGGCAGAACGCCTGCTGGGTAATGGAGCTTCCGCTCATTGAGCGGAGCAATGTCGCCGGCGACCTGGAAAAACTCGCCTCTGAATTCAGACAGGATTCAATCGCAGTGATGATCGGTCGATTTGAGTTTTTCGGCCCGCACGGGCTGATTGAAGCACCCTTAGGGTTGAAGTCACTAAAGAAGCTTTACAATCAGGTTTACCAGAGCTTTGACCAAGAGTGTGTTCCATCTGTCTTCGAGGGAAAAGGCACTCCCCTGCTTTTTGTTTCGGCGATCCTTGACGACTTCCGCAGGCGAATCGAAGCCGACACCACCGACGGTGACCCGTTGAAAAACCGCAACTTAATGATTGACCCGGTTCACGATTCACAGGTGCTCGGCGTTCCGCACTTTGCAGTTGTGGACGTTGTCGAGCGACTTGAGGACATTGGACTGCTCGACATATGGGGGCGAGCGACCTGCCCGAACACCGGAGAAACCATAAGCGAAGCACCGCTCACTGATGATTGCTACAAGTTCCCGGTTGACGATATTGCAAACTGCCATGAGTGCGGGCAAGACCATTTGATTGACCGGCAGACTGAGCAGTTCTATGTGCTACGGAAGGCGAAACGAACCAATGCTGAAACATGAAATCACCGTCGAGCGATACCGCGAACTGACGAAAGATAGGATTGAACCCGACGTCGCTTTGATGATGTTCGGCTCGGAGATTAAAACGCTCAGGTTCTTTTCTTCGCCTCACGGCGGTGTCGTGGGAGTCCTTCTGGTAAAATCCGGTCAACCGCGAGACTGTCTCGGTCGCAGGCCGTGGCGATACTTCGAACACAAGAGCGACGAGTTTTTCTTCTTCTGCCTGGTTCGTGAGGACGACGACCTGTATCACTATCTTCGCCGAAGCGGTAAATACGTTAATCGCGAAACCTGCCGAGACGAGCTGATCGGCCAGATTGGCGAGTTCGTAATCCGTGGTTTCGACCGCCCCTTTGCTGTTGGCGGCATCCTAAATAATCGCCGTGTCGATTACCCGAAGGAAGGAAAGACCCGCGCCGGTTATTCGGAATGCCGCGAATTGATTCGCGATGGGGAACGCCTGGTCGAGCAAACTGATCACCATTACGAGTGGAACAAAACCGACCAGAAGTGGCACTTCACAAAGAAGATTGTTCACACCCATTCGTCAAGCAACGAATTCGAAGTCATCCTTATGAAGTGCGGCACGACGTCGGAGATTCGCAAAAGTCCCAAAGGCGACAACTGGCAATTCCGGGTGAACGGCGGGTCGTGGACCGACTTCCCACGATCAATGGAACAGCTGCGGAGGTTCCTGCCATCGGTGACAACGAAGGATATCGAAGGTGGGGTTGAGACCGCAATGACGAAGCTGGCTTTAAGGATGCTGACGAAAGGGGGTGAATAGTGGCGGCAGATCCACCGCAAAGTTGGCGAAGCGTCTGTGTGGTTTATGTCGTGATGCACCAACCGCCACCCACCTACACTCTCACCATGATGTGCTGCCTCGCATCCTGGTCGATGTTCTTTGTCGGGATCGACAATCTCGACCGCGAGACATCGTCGGCACCGTATTCCGCACTGTGCCGCGTGAAACCGAATTCGCTTATCACAATGAGTGCGAAACCTTTAACTCCGCTGCAAATCTGTGGTAGATTCCCCAGTGGAGAGCCTTAGATGGAACCGCACTCGTTCAGTACCCTCAACCGGAGTCAGCGTCGGAGGCTCGCTGGCTCCGGTTTTCTCTATAAAGGAGTTGTCATGCCAAAAAAGATACCTAACAAAGTTCGAATCAACTTAGAGCTACCGAAAGCCGTGAAAGATCGGGTTGAGCGACTCCGGAAAGCATCGGAGGCCGAGTCAATGTCCGAAGTGATCCGCTTTTCAATCGCCGTGTACGAGCTTCTGTGGAGTGCCCAGAAAGATGGCTCAGATATCGTGATCCGCAATCCTGACGGCACGGAATCGGAACTGCACCTGCTGCCAATGTCCGTTGATCACAGAAAATAAGGGTGATTCGAGTTGCCCTTATTTTCTGTGCGCGCGGCGAGAAATTAACAGCCACTAAATCACAACAGTAGGCGGCTGCTCAGTTCTGACCTCTCATCCAGAGATAGCAACTCCTCCCGCACGATTCGCACGCCGGTATTCGTGGTGATCCCCAATCGGACCCGGTTACCTCTGATCGCGACTACTTCGAGCACTATGTTGTCGCCGATTAAAATTCTTTCGTTGATCTTTCTGGTTAAAACTAACATTGACGCATCTCTCGTTTCTCTTCGCAGGCTTTGCATAACACCCAGTATTCCATCCGGGGCAGCTTGTAACGATCACTCGGATCAGTCGGATCAAGACAATTTTCAGGTTTTCTGAAAAACTCCCGGATTGTGATTCCGGAGGTCGCGGGTTCAAATCCCGTTACTCACCCTCTTTTTCTGTTCCTCAGGCAAATCGATCTCGATTTGTGGTATCTCCCCTGTTTTCTTGTGGGCAGAATCTACTCTCACAACATACGCCTGCCTGACTGCCACGATTGTAAAAAGTACAATCATTTTCCGTCTTGCGTGCCCCTCCAACTGTTGTATTCATATCGACTTAAAGACTCTACTGTTCCATTCGAGAACTGGTGCTGATGTGCATCGATGGCCTCTGAAACTGCGAAAACTTATCTTGCCTGTATTTTTCGAAATCCGGTATACTGAGAGTTTGACTGAAGTCACCCCAATTCAAACTGAGATGCGGGCGGTCTACAGGATGGAGACCACTGCGAAATTTGTGGGATTTTGAGAGCGCATAACCAGGGACGGAGAAGTTGATCTCATGCATCAGGCCAGTAAAATTATCTGCCGCAATTTGGAACGATCCATTTCTGCCAAACAACAACTGCTGGACGATACCCAAATGCAGCAGGAGTTTTCGAAAGCAGTAGATCTGATACTCCAGAGCTATCAAAACGGCGGTCGATTGTATCTGGCAGGTAACGGAGGCTCAGCAGCAGACGCGCAGCATCTGGCAGCGGAATTTGTCTGTCGCCTGAGTAAAGATCGGGCTTCCATTCCAGCTGAGGCTTTAACGACTGACAGCTCAATTCTGACTGCCATCGGGAATGACTATGGTTACGACGTTGTATTCTCGCGGCAACTGGAAGGTAAGCTGACTCCGAATGATGTTTTCCTGGGAATCACGACCTCCGGCAATTCTCCCAATATTGTCAAAGCAGTAGAGGCCTGCCAGGAAAAACAGGTTCCCAGCATTATCTTCACCGGACATGGCGGCGGTGAAGTCCGTTCGCTATGCGACGTGTGCGTGATTGCTCCCGGCGAACTGACAAGCCAAATCCAGGAAGTGCATCTAGTACTCGAACACACGTTATGCGAATGTGTCGAAGCGGCTCTGTTCAACTTTAAACTGGATCTGGATTCATCCGATTCCGACCAGCCCCTCTCTCTGAAACGGGCAGCCTGATTCAGTAATGCAGGTGAAGCCAGCTCGACAAAAGTCATTGTTTCTCGACCGTGATGGTGTAATTAATAAAGAGAAACACTATCTGTATCGGATTGAAGACTTCGAATTTATTGACGGAATTTTTGCGCTCTGTCGAGCCGCCGTGAATAACGGATACTGTCTGATCGTCGTCACGAATCAAGCAGGCATCGCACGCGGGTATTATAGCGAAGCCCAGTTCCTGGAGCTGACGGAATGGATGAAACACGAATTTGTCCGGCGCGACTTACCGCTGACGGATGTGTTTTACTGTCCCCACCACCCACGGTATGGTGGAGAGCAATATTGTCGAGAGTGCGAGTGCCGCAAACCGGGACCCGGCATGCTGCTGGATGCGGCACAGAAATATCATCTGGATCTGTCAGCATCGATTCTCGCCGGCGATAAAGGCTCTGATATCGCCGCAGGTCGGGCCGCCGGCATTGGTACTGCGGCTTTGGTAGGGACCGGACACCCGGTGAGTGCACAGGATCGGCAGGCAGCAGACCTGTATGCCGACTCCCTCGCAGAGCTCAAAGAGAACCTGTTCCCAGCGACCATCGCGAACAACTAGACGGTGTCCCGCTTTTTTAACAGCGTCAGCAGCGTTCATCAGACTGTGTATCAGGTGTTCTACTTACATGCACAGCATGTTCGATGAATATTCCATAATGCATCTGTCTGGACTGGTTAACCAGGATTGATTTTGGGTTCGATCAGAATTATGGTCGAATTGTGATGAGGATACCGTTTCGCAAATTATCCTGGGCTCTGGGAATCGCAGGCCTGTTGGGGATTCTACTTCAATCTCTACAGGTGCAGGTGGAACATACGCACTCTGATGGCGATACTCCTCATAGCCACACACACGGGCATCGTCACTCACACGGTCATTCACATCATCATGGACATGACCACCATCATCATAGTCATGATGCACATTCCAAACGGATCACGCCTCAAACTCACATTCACATCACACTACTCTGGTGGGAATTTACGTTACACACCAGCTCACCCAAACCAGATTCCGTGGCAAAACAGAACAGCACAACCTCAGCCGAAAATTCGTCGGCTGATACATCCGAACCGGCACATCAACGATCCCTGAAAACTCAAGGGCCGCTGCTCGGCTCCCTTCACTGGTCGCAGATCATTTCGGAATGGTATTCCGCGTGGCAATCGGTGCTTCCCCCTGACAAAAACAGACTGCCTGTTCAACAGGGACACGCTAATTTGAATCTCTTTACCACTTCCTGTTATCAATCGCTTTCTGAAGCGCCTCCCGTACCACCGCCGGAAATCGTTCTTTCTGTTTCCATCTCGTAATTTCTGTAGAGAAGCCGGTAAGCGGCTTCTCTCAGAATTCGCGCGCATTCGCTCCTGCAGAAATCTCTATGACTGCTAACGGGACGATGCTACGCGCAATTCTACAGAATGATTCTTAACAGAAAACGATCCCCATCTGCGCAGAGCTTGCGCGGAACGATCGTTGTTCATAAATAGAAAGATCATTTTCATTCCATGAAAGAAAAACAAATACTTCGAAGAGGGTTCACCTTGATCGAGCTACTGGTGGTCATTGCGATCATCGCGATTCTGATTGCCTTACTCTTACCCGCGGTTCAGCAGGCAAGAGAAGCAGCCAGAAGACTCTCGTGTAAAAACAACCTGAAACAGTTGGGAATCGGATTACACAATTATCACGATACCCACGGCTGTTTTCCCCCGGGCTATGTTTATAAACCGGGAACGGGAGGCAACCAGTCTGGCTTTGGCTGGGTGACGATGTTACTGCCGATGCTGGATCAAGCTAATTTGTATCACCAGTTTGATCTGTCAGAACCGATATTCAGCGCGGTAAATCTGGAGCCACGCGAGCGACACATCCCCGGTCTGTTATGCCCGTCTGATCCAGTTTCTGAAAACGGGTTTGTGGAGATGGGAAGTTCGGCAGAGCGTTATGCGATGGGTTGCTACGTGGCTAACTTCGGTCCGCCGGATCTGGACGCGACTCAGGAACAGCGATCCGGGATGTTCAGCCGTAATAGTTCCACACGTTCGCGTGATGTCACGGATGGACTTTCCAATACCCTGTGTGTCGGAGAGCGCCAGAATGGTGAATTCAGAAATGGCGCCGTCCATGGAAACCATTTTGAATATGAAACGACGTGGGTGGGTGCCGTCCGAGAAATCACTGATGCCTCAGACGACCACGGCCATATGGTTTTGTTCCAGACAGGCCACGTTCCGAACGCGAGTACCAGTGATGACCGCGATGTTTCCGCCCCGCATGTGGGTCTCGCGCAATTTCTATTGGGCGATGGTTCGGTTCGTTTGATCGGAGCCAGTATCGATTTCGGTGTTTATACTGCGCTGGGGACGATTTCCGGTCGAGAGGTTATCGGCGAATATTAATGATTCGTCCGCATCAACTGACGTGTGTTGCATGCTCACATCACTCAACGGTGTGAGCATGCTCTCGATTCGTGTACTGACAGATCAGTCCAAGCAATTGCTTGCGATTGATCGGCTTGCTGGTATAGGAATCACAACCAACGGCAAGGCAGCCTTGTAGTTCTGATGTCATGGCATGTGCAGTAATCGCAATGATTGGCTTTTCGTAACCGGCATCTCTTAATTGTTTGGTCGCCGTATAGCCATCCATCACGGGCATCTGAATATCCATCAGGATAATATCAAAAGGTGTGCCCTGCTGTTCGGCTAGCAGTGCTGCTTCGACAGCCAACTCACCATTCTCGACCATTTTCAATTCACACTGCCACTTCTGCAGAATGAAGGCAATTAAATTCTGATTATCAACGGCATCTTCCGCCACCAGAATTCGCGGAGAAAAGCCAAAATGATCTTTTAGATTTCCTGTAATTTCGGGTACATCTGCTGCATTCTCTGCCTGCCCTTGACTGCCAGAATCATATTGAAGCAGATTGACTTTTTCCGGATTTCCGACAGGAACTTTGAGATTAAAGGTACTCCCTACAGATGAAATACTGGTTACAGAAATCGAGCCGTTTAACATTTCGATCAGTTTTTTGCAGATTGTCAGGCCTAATCCCGTCCCCCCGAAGCGGCGTGTCATGGAAGCATCCGCCTGCGTGAAGGGCTGGAACAGTTTTTTCATCTGATCGTCCGTAATCCCAACGCCAGTGTCCACAATTTTGATTTCCAGACAGGGAGACGAATCTTCATTCAGAAAACGGGTAATGACTCGTACCGATCCTTCATCAGTAAACTTGATTGCGTTTCCAACGAGGTTGACCAGAATCTGCTTTAATTTGGTAGGGTCTGTCTGAATATATTCGGGAATGGCTCCGTCATACTCGGTCAGATATTCAATATGCTTCTTCTCTGCTCTGACTTTCAGTAAAATTTCCACGTTATTCAAAATTTCTGCGGGAGAACAACACATGAGCTCCACAGTCATCTTCTGAGAATTGATTTTTGACAGGTCAAGCAAATCATTGATTAAGCAAAGCAGGTAATCGCCATTCTGCTTAATGGTATCAATCATTTTTACCTGAGAACCCGGCTCCAGTTGTTCCATCAGGATTTCTGAATAGCCCAGAATCGCTGTCATGGGAGTTCGTATTTCATGGCTGATATTTGCCAGGAACAGATCTTTGGAAATATTGGCTTCGACTGCTTCCTGCCGCGCCGATTTGAGTTCTTCAGTCAAACGGTCATTCGCGATCGCTACCCCAATCAGCTCACCCAGGGAATTCAGGAACAACATCTGGTCAGGATCGTCATCCGGAAATATGTCGCTGAATAAAACCAAAGCTCCCAGCGGTTCCTTGCTATGCCTGATGGGAATTAAATAGTGGCCATGGGATGCATTTTCCTGCCGTTCCGTTTTTGTCGTACAATCACAATGACACTGATTGATAATCTGCATCTGCCTGACCGTATCGGGAAACGGCGCATACTCCTCAGAGAAACAGGACTCATGATAGTGTGCGGGGGGGGAGTAAGAAATTCTCCATACTGAGAAATCAGTTCACTCTGCTGGGTCTGATCATTATTGAGGTACAGACAACCTCGATTTAAACTTTTGTATTCGGGAACTTCCAGCAGACGCGTCAGTACTTCATGCAGTTTGACTTTCAATGTAGACTGCTGTTGCAGGCTTTTGGCCACCCCGGCTCGAATGACTGCCTGCAGATGTTTTTGTGCCTGTTTTTTCTCATCCAGAACTTTCTCTGTAATATCGCGTTGCAGCGCCACATAAGAGATACAGTCTCCTCGCTGATCAAAAATCGGGGAAACCGTCATATCGACCCAGCGGTAATCGTCCAGCCAGTTCTGCTGCTGTCGCGAGTTTTGTCCGAGCAGAGGCAGACTGGATGCCAGCCTTTGAGTTGGCTTGCGGCGATTAATTAATGCCCCCTGCCAGGTATTTCCGGACAGTAACTGATCCCACATTTCGCGGTAGATTTCTTCCGGATTGAGCTTACTTTTGATGAAGCGGGGTGTGTGTCCAATCGCTTCCTCTGCGGACCAGCCATACAATTCTGAAAAAGCGGCATTCACATAATTGATCACGCCCCGGGTATCAGTAATGAAGACTGCTTCTGCACTGGAATCGACAGCGCGTGCCAACCGTTCCACTTCCGCTCTCTGTTGAACCAACTCGGTAATATCTGTCGCCAAAGCAACAATCGCCGGTTTGGAAAAAACAACCGTCTTCTGAAGATAGATCTCGACAGGATAATTCGTTCCGTCTTTTCGATGAAATTCGGCATTCAAAAATGCTTGTGAATCGGAACCTGTCAGAAGTGAATTGACGGCTTCCTTGACTTCGGATGCCGAATCCTCTTTCATAAAATGAAAGGGGGACATCGTCTGTAGTTCCTGGATCGAATATCCCAAGTTATTGGTGGCGCCGCGACTGGCATAGAAGATCCGATACAATTCTGCGCTGAATATATAAATCTCATTCAGCGATTCTTCCAGAATATTGCTGAGTGCCATCTGGATCCGGTCAGATTTTTGAATTGCAATGATCTGAAGTGTGTTACGAATCCGTTTACTGACGAGAGCATCAGTGTAAGGCTGCAACAGGAAATCATCGACGCCGTGTTCCAGGGCACGGTCAATTGTTTCAGACTCCTGAAATTGAGACGTTGCCAGAATCGCCGTATTGGCGAGTGCGTCCTGGGATTTATAAAAACGGATCATCTCTATCGGATCCGCTTCCTGTATATCGAGACTGATAACGATGAGATCGGGCTGAATTTTCAGCCCCAGCATCAGGGAGGCTTTTGCATTCAATGAGAGATGGATTTCATATCCTTGATCCGCATTGATTGCCTCAAATTCTCGAAAGTGATTTAAATTTTCATCAACATAAAGAATACAGGGAGACCAGTTTCTTTGCTGTTCAAGCAAATTCAAAAACTGCATACTTAAACCTAACCTATCTAATCATCAGTGCCAAAATCATAGAAGGACTTAGTCGTATTCACCAACGAGTCTAAACTTATGTCGGGTGTAGATCATCAGTTGGCTCTAGTCATTCATCTTTATTGGATCGGGTCAATATTTCTGGAAATCCAATCAATTACGACGAAATAGAACGCGAAGCGACGCGGAAAAGGAGAGGCGCGAGTTAAATACACCAGACTGAGAAAGCGTTCTTCCCTGTCCTTCTAGCTTAAACTGCTTGACAGGGGACACCTCAGGAGGAATAGTCCTGAATTGGCAAGAATCTGAGGCAGGCTCTCGAGCTGATTTCACAAGAGGATTCAATTTTGTCCAGCATCAATTGAAATCTGTCACTCAATTTCTGCAGCAGCAGATCAGAGTCGTTCATGACACGCGACTGAGGTTTATTCCTCAGTAGTTTTCTCGAAGACCAGAATGTGCTGGCGAGGTAAAACCCCGATGGTCTCTTTCCATTTCAAATTCAGTTCCGGGCGGGAGACTTCTTTTTTGGCCTGTGCTTCGGACATTTTGTGCACGAGTTTAATCGGAACCGCAGGGTCTTCTTTGCGATACTCCACCAGCACGACCCGTCCTTTGGGCTTGAGGGCTTTGGAAATTTCCAGCATCATCTCATAAGGAAATTCAAACTCATGATAGACGTCAACCATGATCGCCAGGTCAATTGATTCGGGTTTGAGCCCGGGAGATTTCTGGGTTCCCAGAACCGGGTGAATATTATCCACCCCCACCTTCTTGAGTTTCTTTGCCAGGAGATCAAGCATCTCCTGTTGTACATCGACGGCATAGACTTTGCCGCCCGGACTCACATGTTCGGCCAGAATGACAGAAATCACACCACTGCCTGCACCAATATCAGCAACTGCCATTCCCGGCTGCAGCTTTAACGCTTTAGGAAGTAATGACAGTCGTTCTTCCTGCTCACGTGTTTTCCGTTCGAGCCAGGGAGCCCCTTGATAACCCATCACGCGGGCAATTTCACGGCCTCGATAGAACTTGCCAATCCCATTGGGATCGTGATTACGCTTATATAAATAAAGCGGATTTTCATCGAACTGCGGATCCGACTTTGATGCCGCACCTGCTGATTCCTGTGCGTTTACGGGTAAGGTCAATGAAACGTCTGCCAGAAAAATACCAAAACACCCGATGAAGGCAATCTGAAACAACCAATTCTTCGACGTGTTCTGCATCTTAAATCCTCTGGCTGATAAAAGGGTCAGGAGACTAATTCCCCTGTTTCCGGATTGCGGTCGTGCCGTTTCATAATGTCGGCCCACTCATCCAGTGGAACTTCGGTTGCTTCATCAACCAGCATCACCGGAATGCCATCCTTAATGGGATACTTGAGCCGCGTGTCTGGATCGACCGAAACTAGAAAATCGCCTTCACAGACGAGTTTTGCTTTTGTTTTCGGGCAGGCAATAATGTCCTGCAGAGTTTGTGGATCAAACGACATTGTTTTTTACTCTTGAACGACTTTATTTTTATTGTAGCAAAGAAATGGGGCGATCGACAGTTTTTTCTAAAACCGATACTGCCTGCCTTTCGCCCCCTGCTGTCTGCACACGGTGAATTAGAAACCACGCAGTTCCTGAATGTCCTTGAACGTGCGCAGATCATAATCAATTCCCACATAATCCAGAACAGAACAAAGCGCCCGAACCGCTACGCCAATTCCGTCCGGGCCACTGAAGCCTCCAAACTGGCCGCCACCTTTCAAGTGTGGTTCGACTTCGAGAAAGACACCGGGCACACCCAGTTTCTTCATTTTCTTTTCCATCTTAGGCAGCATCTCACGCAGCTCACGCAAAATAAATTCGTGACCGGCATCACCAACGTTGGCCGGTACAAAATTCTTCAAGCGTTCTTCATCGACCACGCCCGTCCATTCCAGATCCTTATCGACGGCGTAATCTTTGATGTGCAGCCAGCCCATCGATTTACTCATATCATGAAACTCACTCAAGCACTGCATCGCGTCTTTATTCTGAGCGGCTATATTTCCGCCATCATAAATCGTGACCATATTCGGCCGTTTAACTTTGCGAGCAAGTTCCGCCAGGAGCGGCCCCGTTTCTCCAATCAGGTTCGGTTCGATCTCGAGACCATAGACCAGACCTTCTTTCGCACACAGGTCTACAATCTGACCAATCTGATCGACGGCCTGATTCATATACGGTTTGGGATCTTCGCCTTTGGGAGGATAAAACGAGAAACCGCGGATCAGTTTCGTACCCAGTGTGGTTGCAGCATTGATGGTATTCGCAACTTCTTTTTTCAAATATTCCTTAAACGGGACAAACACATTATGAGAGCCATCGTCTTTGTCGACGAGTTTGATCTTACCGACACGTGCTCCGATGCTCGTCACATTCATGCCATATTCATCATGCAGCTTGAGCAGTGCTTTGTACTCTGATTTATTCAGGTCGACCACATGCTTGACGTTACCATCGCCATTCACGTCAATAAACCGAGGGCTGTAGTATCTTAGCCCCAAAGCAGAAAGTGCCACCATTTGTTCGATGGCTGTTTTATGATTGGCTGCTTCATCTGCAAATGCACTCAAAATCACACGTGGATTATCTGACATGACGGTTGTTTGCCTTTTATTTCTAAATCTAAAGAGGATACGACTGCGCTGTTGGTATGCACCAGATCGAAGTCATTTTTGACAGGTTTCAGCTAAGTTTCAAGAGCTACGAGAAGATCCGACTCGCTTTTCAACGGCATTTCACAAATTCAACTGAATCTGTCACACAATCAAACGATCGGGCCGCATTCGGGATGCATTTCGCAAATGCATCGTCATGGCTGCGGCTGCCGTCTCAGAATCGCCGTTGTGTAATGAGTCCAGGAGAACAGTATGATCATATAACCCGCGAATCATGATTTCAGGAGATTCACCAGCTGCAGAATAAGAGACGCGTTTATAACTCCAGCATTTGTGAATCGCTTCGCAAATGGGCAAATTGCCGCAGTGATCCGCGATACTCAGGTGCAAGGCATAATCAAACGCACGAGAAGCGGCCCCCCATTTCAGTAAGTGAGTGCTGGATTGATCGCCATCTTCATATTGCTGCTGGCAGGTTTTAACTTCAGACGCCAGCGCCTGTAATCGCGTTACCTCTTCTGCATCCATCTTTTGTGCAGCCATACCGGCAGCAGAGGGTTCCAGAAGCAGGCGCAGTTCATGAATTTCGACTAACCAGTTTTCGGCCCCTTCCCTCACAACTGCCCGGTGATTTTTCTGTTGAATCACAATCCCATCCGCCTGCAATCGAGCCAGCGCCTGCACCACGGGCGTCCGACTAACACCAATTTCGCGCGCCAACTGGGTGCTTTTCAATTCGGTCCCGCCGGGAAGTTCACAACGAATGATCCGCAACAACAATTTCTGGTAAACTTCATCTACGAGCGACGGACTATCTTCATCGTCAATGACATTTTGTCCATTCAGATCATCTGCTAAAGAAAGATCTTTCATCATGAGAGTCTCATTTCAGTTGAAATCAGAGGGTGAAACCAAGCCACGATTCGCTGTCAAACCAAAGCGGGGAAACCCGGAACTCTTCGGTTGCCATAGGGTAGAAGAGGCTTGACAATTCCTCTTTCAACACCTAAAGTGAATTCACTTTTGCGAATTTATCAGTTTTATTAAGTTTTAACAATCTTTATTATAGCAGCTTATCTGAAATTACCAGCCAATAAAACTCCATATATTGAATTCACTTAAGGATATCTTATGAGCACCGAGACAACCCAGAACAAACTCAAAGCAGGTCTGGTCGGATTTGGAATGATTGTCGACGAAACGTACCGTCCTTTTTTTGAAAGCGTCCACGAAACGGGCCTCTACCAACGCGCCACCGGCCCCATTGAAGTATCTTTGGACGCGGTGGCAACTCGCACAGGCTCCCGAGCCGAGAAATATCTGGAAGAACGCGGCGAAAAAGTGGGGGGCTTCGAAAGTTACGCTGGAGACAATGCAATTGAGGAGATGGCGGCTGCCGGCCTGAATTTTGCCTGCGTGGCGTCTCCCGATGACCGGCACTTTGATTCCTGTAAAAAATTGCTCGAAGCAGGCACACACCTGATCGTAGAAAAGCCATCGGTTTTAAAACTACAGGAGTTGGACGAATTGGTCGCTTTGGCCGAGAAAAATAATGTCACCGCAAAAGTGGTCTACCATAAACTCTTTGATCCCGACCACAAAAAACTCCGAACGCTCGTGTACGATGATGTGCTGCAGCATGTGAATAACGGCTATTGCTCTCTGCTGGAACCCAAAGCAATTTCCGGAAAACAGTTTGCCCAATGGATCACGGGACGCAACCCGGGAACTTATGTCGCCGTGCATTATATCAAGCTGATCGACTTCACGTTCGGCGGAAAACTGAAAACACTCACCGCCTCCGGTCAGCGTGGATTAGTCGGCGATAAAGACGGCCCAACCTGGGACAGTTGCCAATTGCGAATGGTTTATGAATATGAGTCCGGTCGCGAAGCCGCATTTGACATTCACACTTCCTGGGTCACGCCGGATAACTTCCCCGGTTACGTCGAACAGGAAGTCCAGTTCCGATTCGACAATGGGTTATGGAACGGGCACTCTCGCAAACGGGGTGTCGAATGTACGGTCGAGGACAAAACTCCCTTTGAGATTAAAAACTCGATGAACAATCACTTCAACGGCACCTTTGTCGAACCGTGGAATGAGCGTTCACAGCGGGGATACGGAATCGAAGTCATTGAACAGTTTGCCCGTGAAGTGGCACAAATTGAATTTGGCGGACCGGAATCGGAACGGCAACAACGTTTGGAACAAATTCGTTCTTTAAGCTACAACGATTTATCCGCAGACCGCCAGACCGTCGCTACCGTGCAGGCACTGGAAGCGATTCTGGAAAAACACGCACAAGGCGAGCCCGACTGCGTTGTTCGTGTAAACGATGACAAAGGAGGCCTGGTGCTCTACCGTCCCGGTTCGACGGAAGCCGAAGTGCTCTATGAGGGAACCGTTTAATTCATAGAAATCATTAAAAACTGCTTTTATCTATTTTGGTAACAAACATTTTTATCAGTCCTTTCAAATCTAAAAGAGAAAACCATGACGACAGCCATTCAGTTTGACAATGAAAATCAATCCAATGCCGTTCGCCAGGATCTGTACCAGACAGAGCCCTTAGCGTTAAGAACCTTCACTCCCAGCCAGGCGGTACTGGCAAAATCAGCCGGCTGCTATCACTGGACGCCGGAAGGTCGTCGCCTGTATGACTTCACTTCGGGCGTGCTGGTTGCCAACCTGGGGCACAATCCCCGACGCTGGATGAAACGCTTCAGCGAATACCTGGGCTGGAAACCGGAACACATCTCCGGCGAAGGAGAAGGTGATTATTTTGAAGCGGCAACGCTAACGGCCTATAACGCTGTCACCGCGATTGAAACGGAAGCCAGCAAACGCCTGATCGCCAATATTCAGTCCTTCCAAGGGGGCAATCGTTGCGACAAAGTGATGTGGGCCGCTTCCGGATCCGAAGCCGTTCAAAAAGCACTCTGGGCATGTCTGCACCGTGATCCCAAGCGGGATATTATCCTGGCGACACGCCATGGGTTCCACGGTAAAAAAGGACTGGCGGGTGCTGTCACCGGTTCCGAAACAGACGCTGATCGAGATCCGCGCGTGAAGTTCATCAGCTTCCCCCGCACGGAATGCGATGATATCACCAAGTGTGATGACACTCTGGATACCTCAGTCTATCAAAAGGAACTAGAAGATCTCTGGACCGAATTCGGCACGCGGATTAACTGTCTGATTACCGAACCCTATCTGGGTGGCGGGGGAAGTTATCATCCGCAAGTGGCGTATCACAAAGTACTGCAGGACTTCTGCCGTGCCCATGACATCATGTTGATCTTCGATGAAGTGCAAGCCAACTTCGGTCGCACCGGCTGCATGTACGCGTTTGAGAAGTATCAGGTCGAGCCCGATTTTGTCGTGCTCGGTAAAGGTCTTGGAAACGGCGTTCCCGTCGCGGCTGCCGTCGGTCGCGATGATGTCATCGCCAGCCTGAAATACGGCGAAGCATCTGATACCTGGAGTGCCAACCCACTCTCCTCTGCTGCCGTCCTGGCAACACTGGATGAGTTCGAAGGAACGGATGTGATGGAAAATACCGCAAAGCTTTCCAAGCTGTATATCGATGGCTTGCAGAGTCTGAAAGAAACCGGTGTGATCGCGAAAGTTCGCGGCGAAGGCATGGTCTTTGGAATCGAATGTGCCGAGCTGGGTGGCAAAACCAGCCAGGAAGTCGCTGTAGAACTCGTCAAAACTTGCTACCTGGGTGAGGAAGGCGGAGACGGAATTCACCTGCTGGGAGCATTGGCTGGCAATGTGTTACGCGTCAGCCCGCCGATGACGATGACAGAAGACGAAGCACAAGCATCGATTGCCCTGCTGAAACGATTATGCGTGAAACTGGCAGAGCAACTGCAGGGCGCAACCGCTTCTGCTTAATGCCAAATGAAAGACAGTCAACGAAACAGGCCCCGATGTGAATCGGGGCCTGTTTTTTTATTCGATTGAACTAACTAGCTGGAAACTAGTGGAGTGTCAATTCCTAGCTTGACAAAGCACTAGAACTGGCGTTGATTCCGCCACTGCTCTAACTGTTCGGCAGTCAGGTTAGCCGGTGGTGCATTTCCCGCGCTCGTAGCTGACTTAGGAGCTGTCGAGATGCCGGTCGGGCTCATGCCTTTGGAGACCCCCGGTACTTGCCGCTTCACTTGTGCTGTTTTTTTCGGATTCGTTTTTGAATAGGAAGCCTGCTGTGCCCTTCCATTCGTGCCTGTGGCACCGCCGGTTGTCACACCAGCTAACATCAGACGGTTCTCTTTTTCGCGACGAATTTCATCGAGCCAGTATTGTGCTTCGTTGAATTCCGGTTTCAGCAGAACAGCCTGGAGAAACTGCTGCTCACTGGCCTGCAATTGCCCCCGGTCTCTGAGAATGTAACCAATGTTGTAATGGGCTTCCGCTTCGCCAACAGCACGAATCAGATGCGGCATGGCTCCCTGGTAATCGCCGGCAGATGCCATGGCGATACCCAATTGATAACGAATGTTTTTATCAGCCGGTGCCGACTTGACCGCGTCATTTAACAGTGCAATCGCCTGATCCCATTTTTCCTCAGCCGCATAAAACTGACCGATGCTGGCACGGACCTTGGGATCTTCCGGTGACATCTCCAAGGCTTTTTGGAACCCTTTTTCGGCAGACACTTTTTTCCCGGCGACCTGATCCAGGCGTGCCAGACCAAGGACGGCTTCAACCGATTTGGGGTTTTGCCCTAATGCGACTTCATAGGAAGAACGGGCCGCATTCACATCGCCCATTTTTTCCTGAAGTTGACCGTGGGTGATATAAAACTTATCTGGATTCTTCAGCTTCTGTTTCGCGACAGAAACTTTCTCCTTCAAAGTTGTAGGTGCCTCATCTGTACTGGCAACAAATTTATCGCGCATGGAAGAGCAACCGGTGCATACCAGTAATGCACAAGCGATTCCAAGAATCCATGTCTGTTTTGTCATCCGTACTGACATCCTAATACCTCCGTGAGGTGCACTTTCAAAATTTGAATTGCGGATTCTTCATGTTTGCCTTCCAATGACGCTCGCTCTTGACACTGCACTATCTGATGCAGCCATCCGTAATGACAGATCAGTGAGCCAGGACAAAAGTGATCATGAAAGAATCTATTTGCTTTAAGGGGCCTTCAATAAAAGGCTTACTAAAGATATTGCAGGAGAGAAGCTATATTTGACAGAAGAAACGTTGTGCTGCTTCTGATATGAGTTGAGTAGAAATGATGGGTGCCTGTCCTTTAAATCGACAGATTGATTGAAGAATCTCCAGTAAATCTCGTGGGTCGCTGGATCTAGGAGACTTTCCCTGGTTGTAGTAAGTGTCATATAGATAACTTACAAAAACTGGGCTATATTCGACTCCCCGTTGACGGCAACAGAGCTGAGCGATTTCCGTGAAAACTTCCCGGGAAGGTGCGCTGATTTCAATCTTATGTCGAATACGGCGCAGAAACGCCTCATCGACCAGATCCTTGGGATCCAGATTGGTCGAGAACACGATGAGCTGTTCAAACGGAATGGCAAATTTCTTACCGGTCGCCAGTGTTAAATAGTCAACCCGGTCTTCAAGCGGCATAATCCACCGGTTGAGCAGGTCTTTGGGACTGACAAGTTGTCGACCAAAGTCATCAATCAGAAAAACGCCCCCATTAGCTTTGATATGAAGCGGCGCCGTATAAAAATTGCTCGTTTTGTTATACCGCAAATCGAGCATTTCCAGGTTCAGCTCGCCCCCGGTAATCACGACCGGACGCCTGATGCGACGCCAGCGCAAATCGGTATCGGGTTTGACCCAGTCTTTCATTTCGGGCATTCTGCCAGCATTTTTCGGATCGGTATTATTCCGCTCTTCCAGCTCATGATCGTCGGTAGTCTGATGGATGGTCGGGTCAAACAGCGTGATGATGCTGTTTTCCATCTGGATCGCATAAGGAACGTAGATTTCGCCCCCTTGACGATTCAGAAACCGCCCCAAGCCTTTGGCAATTAATGTCTTCCCGTTCCCCGGCGGCCCATAGATGAAAATAGATCGCCCGCTACAGACCGCGGGGCCTAATTCATCCAGTAGACCTTCGCGGATAATAAAATCCGAGAACGAATCTTCCAGCCGTTCCGGCGTGCATTCGATGCCGACTACCGTCTGTAACTGGCACTGACGCACATAAGCTTCTAAGGGCACCGGTGCAGGCCCGACGTAACGACATTGTTCAAAGGCTTCTCGCGCACGGATGCGACCGAGTTCGGTCAGATTAAAACGATAGGAAGAACGACCGATCATATTCCCAGATGTGACTTCAATGCACTTATCATCCTTCAGGAATGCAAGCGCCACATCGATAATGCTGAACGGCAGATGCGCGCTGCGGGAAATTTCAATTCCCAACGCACTCCCCTGTAAATACAACTGCTTCAAAACCAGATTGCATAACTGAATCAGAGACAAACCGGTTTCATCCAGCGTTTGTGGTGCGGGAATCACCTCTCTCTGATTTTTGGTTCCCGGAAAGGGGACCTTCTCTGTTGGTTGCTCTGGCTGAGCAACGCTGCGCGACGGGTCTGTCACTGTCTGTTTTTTTTGAAACAGATCGCTGTAGAGATCAGTCAGGTCGTGGTTTTTCGTCGTTGAACGAAGTACCTGCTCTGAAGATTCATCCAGTTCCTGGAATGAATCCTCGGATGGATTGCGAGATTCCTCGTCGGTCGGGCGATCTATCATTACAGGTTTACGATTAAGCTAGTTTGAACAGGGAATTTTGATCAGAAAGCACAGACAGCTAACAGAGTTAATTACCGCCGTTTGCTGCCGAACCACCACCGGCCGTATATTGGATGCGCGGTGCTAATATCGAACCAACATAGGCACGGTATTTCAGATCTTCTTCACGCGCCGGTCGACCATATGTGGGTGACAACCTCAACATCGCGGACGGCACATTCTGGTCGCCCACCATTTGAGAAGCCGCATATTGGACATTCGCCAGACGTTCTTGACTGGCAATGGATTTATTTGCGGTCTGTACAAAAATGGTGCGGCGGTTTTCAGGAGCATGTTCCAGAATCCAACGCAAATGCAACAAACCGGCTTCCGTCAACTTGTTACCATCCTGCTCGAAGTGGTACGCATATAAGGTTGTCTGGTCGGTCCAGCCATTGTGGATTTGCCGTTCCATCACGTCTCGGACGTAGGCTTTATCATCGCAATTGTAAGGGTAAGGCCAAAAGGTTGCGCTATGGTATTTGTTCCAGAAGCGTCGTTGAGGGCCCGTCGGTCGGGGATAGGGAGGCCAGAGTTCACCGAATTTATATTTCTGCCGTGATCCAACGGGCCGCGATGCGATCTCTGCCCATTTTGCTTCTTTTTCCTCTTTGGAACAAAAAGGCCACCCCGCCTGCGCATCAAGGCCATTGGTCAGGCTAACCACAAACAAAATAAGCAGATACGTATTAATCTTGACGGCAGTCGTCATGCCATCCCCCCCTGAAATGACTGTACTGGAATCCCCGTCTGTTGCCGCAAGTTGTTTTTGCGCAAGCCAGACCGGTGATTACTCGAGATTGTCCTTTTGTCTCTTATCGGCAGAGGAGTGGTCCGGTCCTAACGAGAAAAACGATTCTACCGAGAGAATGAGAGAGATAATTTCATACACTAGCGCATCCTGATATGTAATCGAAGTCGCTTCCCTCTGCGATACAAACACAAACAGAAAATGAATCGAGCCGGATGATCAGGCTTTCGGAATGAACGGCGATTCAAATAAAAAAGATGTGCGAGCCACTTTGCTCGTCGATCTGTTTTGACCCGACAGGAAAAGTCGGATTAAAAAGACCTTTAAGAAATTCCACGGTGCTAAAAATCGCGTGTCGTGTGTCCTGATTTGATCCGCGTGAGCCTATTCAATTCAAGCCAGTCTCACTACACTTTCGGGAGAAACAATTCTATCGACTCTGGTGTTGTTGAACGGGCATTTCTATTTTCTCTCAAAACAGTTATTCTTATAGTGAGTCGTGTAGTAGATCCTGTAATTTTTCAGATTCCTAAATCAAGTTTTCGAAACCATTGTTCGGAACGAATCGAGATCGAAATGGATGCGGTTGAGATACAAAAGAATCAATCCAGTCCCCCCTTCTCTGCACAAGATGCAGAGAAGATGGCTTTGGAATTGAATCTCACATCACAGCAGATCCTGAATGTGATTGCATTGCTGGACGAAGGGAATACCGTTCCCTTTATCACTCGCTATCGTAAAGAGCGGACAGGCAATCTGGATGAAGTTCAAATTCGCGACATTCAAAAACGGGTTCAATCGAAACGGCAAATTCAGGAACGTGCTTCAACCATCCTGCGATTGATTGAAGCACAGCAGCAACTGACTCCACAGCTAAAAGCAGAAATCGAAAAAGCCGATACACTGAAACGCCTCGAAGATCTTTACCGCCCTTACCGCCCGAAACGAACATCTCGCGCCGCGACTGCCCGTAAACATGGGTTTGAACCTTTGGCAAATGCGATCTGGGCTGGTGACGCCAGCATTCAGAATCTGACGGAAGCAGCGAAACAATATACCAAAGCGGAAGAAGGCGCCCGCACGACAGACGATGTGCTCAAAGGAGCCGCCGACATTCTGGCGGAAAAAATTGGCGAAGATCCTGATGTGCGTGATATCTCACGCAAGATTGCCTGGCGGTCGGGACGGCTGGCGGTGACTGCCACCAAGAAAGCAGAAGAATCGGGACAGGAATATCGCGACTATTTCAATTACTCGGAACAAGTCGTCAAAGTCCCCCACCACCGCACGATGGCCATGAACCGGGGTGAAAAATCAGGCGCTCTGCGTGTGCGATTCGAATGGGCGGAAGACTCGGCCTGCCTGTCTATTATCCGCCATCTGAATCTGAATGATCACCGCTTTCATTCGTTTTTAAAAGAGGTCGTCACCGACGCGTTACAGCGTTTGATTCTGCCCAGCCTTGATCGCGAAATCCGCCGTGAACTGACGGAAAAAGCAGAAAAACATGCCGTGTCGGTGTTTGCTCAGAACTTGAAAAACTTACTGCTGCAACCGCCGCTGCAAGGCCAGCGGATACTGGCCATTGATCCCGGTTTACGCACGGGCTGTAAACTTGCCGTGTTGGACGAGATGGGCAACTGTGTCGCCACCGATCTGGTCTATGTTACCGGTTCAGCCGAGAAAAAAGATTACGCCCGCAACAAGCTGGCCGAGATGATGACCGAGCATCAATGCAAGCTGGTCGCGATCGGCAACGGAACTGCCTGCCGGGAAACAGAAGAAATCATCACCGAGATGATCGAACAGAATCTGCCCGAGGCACGTTACTTAATCGTGAATGAAGCCGGCGCGAGTATTTATTCTGCCAGTCCGGTGGCCCGCGAAGAATTTCCCGATCTGGACGCGACCATTCGTGGCACCATTTCGATTGGCCGCCGCCTGCAGGACCCGTTGAGCGAACTGGTCAAAATCGATCCACAGCATCTGGGGGTTGGCATGTATCAACATGATGTCAATTCCAAGCGTCTGAAAGAATCACTGGATGAAGTGATTGAATCGTGCGTGAATTATGTGGGCGTGAATCTGAACACCGCCTCTGCTTCTCTACTGCGGCATGTTTCAGGAATGAACCAGTTGATCGCCCGCCGCATCACTGAATGGCGCGACAAGCACGGCTCGTTTCAGAATCGCAAGCAACTGCTCGACGTTGCCGGGATTGGCGATGCTACGTTCACTCAGGCGGCCGGATTTTTGAAGATTGATGTGGGTGATGAACCGCTTGACTCCACCTGGATTCATCCCGAAAGTTACGAGCACGCTCATAAAGTTTTCACACAACTCGATCTGCCTGAAGACAGTTTAAAGGCATCCGCCAGTGACCGCGCTTCGATCGTTGAAAAAGTCAGCCAACTCGACAAACAGGATCTGAGCCGTAATTTGAATATTGGTTTACCAACACTGGAAGATATTCTGGAAGCCATTGTTCGTCCCCGTCGCGATCCTCGTTCTGACTTACCGGGGCCGATCTTCAAGCAGGGCGTGCTGAAGCTCGAACAACTGGTCGAAGGCATGGAGCTGCAGGGCACCATTTTAAATGTGGTTGACTTTGGTGCCTTTGTGGACGTGGGTCTCAAAGACAGTGCCCTGATTCACGTCAGCGAGATGGCCAATCACTTCATCGAAAATCCGTATCAGTTTGTCTCAGTTGGTGATGTGATTACCGCCTGGGTGCTGGGTGTCGATCTGGAACGCCGCCGCGTCTCGTTAACTTTGATCAAACCAGGCACCGATCGCCAGCCGAAAAAAACACAACGATCAAAACCCGATCAGTCCAAACCAGCGCAGCGCCCCCAGCAACAGACAAAAACAGTACAGAAAAAACCAGCAACCGCACCACAAGGTAATCAAAACAAACCTCACCGGAAAAAACGGAAAAAATCTGGCAAGCAGGGACCGCCGCCCGCTAAACTGACGGATGAAATGAAAACCGGAGCACAGCCCCTGCAGGGCTTCGACCAACTCAAAACGCTTTGGAACCAGAAAAAGAAATAGGGACATTCCGATTCCGTATCTCAGACGGAACCCCAGATGAATCATGATGCACGCCAACCAACGCACACGCACTTTTATCGCCGTCCCCATTGAACCGCCACGGGGACTGAAGAAACTACTGCAAAAACTGGAGCTACTCGGCTCGGCCGTGAGACCGGTTCCCGTGGATCAAATGCATATCACTCTGAAATTTCTGGGGCCGACAGAACTCGATGACATCATGCCGATCAGCACGATTCTGAAAACGATGCGAACCGAATTCCCACGTCTGAAACTGGCCTTCAAAGGCCTGGGAGCGTTCCCGCGTGTGGAACGACCAAACGTCATCTGGGCCGGCATCACGGATGCCAGCGTGCTGACAGAAATGGCCGAGTATCTGGAACGGGAGACAGAAAAACTGGGTTATCCCCGCGAACGCAAAGGCTTTCATCCACACCTCACGCTAGCCCGCGTCAAAGCTAAGCCACCCGAAGAACTGTTTGAGATTCTCCGAGACCGCGAGATTGCGGAATGGGGAGAGGTGACGGTGGACACGCTCAAATTTTATCAGTCCGAACTGAAAACAGAGCGGGCGCATTATCATGAAATGCAAACCGTGAAGCTCGCTGCACGCTAGGTAGTGTTTATTTAATAGTATTGAGCGTGATTTTGCGGTCGACAGAGTGAGTTATATTAGATCAAACCGTAGCCGATGGTGTGATATTGCCTTTGTTTCTTAGACTATGACCGCAAAAAAAGCCACTAGCCGCAGGGCGTTAGCCCCGGTTGGATGTCTTGGGTAGCCAACGTTCGAATTAAGAAACGCTACCTAAGCATTTTCCGGTTTCAAAATTTGTTTCGGCCGGAAAAACAGAAACCGTGCGAGCAGTCCCAGAATAATCAGCGAACAGCCGACGAGCGTCGCAATCGAAACGGTCTCGCCCCAGAATAGCCAGACCCAGATCGGATTCAAAATCGGCTCAGCAAGTACCAACAGAGCGGCTTCCTGTGAATTAACTGTCTTGACCGCATGCGAAAATATGACATAGGGAGCTCCCAACTGAACGACACCTAACAGCGCCAGGAGGAAGAACTGCTGGCCTGTTAGAGAAATCCCCAGGCGCCACATCCAGGGGGCCACGATGGCCGCTGAGGTCAAGAGGCAGAGCGCGACCAACCAGGCCGGATGTTCGTCGCGAAGGACGCGAAAGAAAATCACAACCAGCGAGTAACAGACGCCGCTGGTGAGCGCAATCAGGTTGCCGGAAAAGTTCTCTCCCGCCCAGTCTCCGGCTACGATGCAAAAAATGCCAGCCAGCACAATCAGGATCGCCAGAATCGATCCACGTTCGATGCGTTCCTTTAAAAACAGAAAACCGAACACCATCGCCCAGACCACGCTGGTATTCTGCAAAAAAATCGCCGCGGCGGCAGAGGTTTTTGTCATCGCGGTCATGAACAGAATATTCATCGCAGCAAACACGATCAACAGCGGGATCAGAGCAGGGCGCCAGCGCACGTATTTGAATTTCACAAACGGCAGCAGAAACAAACCGGCAAATAACGCGCGATAACAGGCCAGAATCAAGCCACGGTCTGCTTCGGGAATCGATTGAAAGGGAGGCGACTTGATAAAGACGCCGCTCAAGCTCCAGAGCACCGAAGCCAGCAGCACCAGCATCCGCGCACGGAACAGTTTCCCCTGTTCATCTTCATCCGTCATGAAATGCTGTCCGTTCTTGCGGCTCTGGAAACGCCTTACCCCTCGGCGGCGGCAATAGCGGCGGGAACTTCAATCGTCCCCTCATACAAAGCGCGGCCGATAATCGCACCGACTAACTTTGGCTGTGTGCGACTGACTTCTGCCAGACGGGTCACGTCTTTGAGTGTCGTCACCCCACCTGAAGCGATCACGGGCAGCCCGAGTTCGGCTAGCGCAATCATATCCTGAATCGTGCCTTCATCGACGCCCTGCATCATGCCGTCATTGGCAATGTTTGTATAAATGACAGCCGCCAGTTCAACACCAACATACTCCTTAGCCAGATCTATGGCTGAGGTTTCTGAAACATCCAGCCAGCCTTCGGTGGCCACCTTGGAATCGCGGGCATCCAGCCCCAACGCCAGTCGATTGGGATAGCGCTGGACCATTTGTTTGAACCACTCTGGATCCTTGAGTGCCTGAGTGCCGACAATCACTCGGTCGATGCCGACGTCGTCCAGCATCAACTGAATGGACGCTTCATCACGAATGCCGCCCCCCATCTGACAGGGAACAGAGACGGACTGTACAATCTTTCGTACCACTTCCTGATTGACGGGTTTGCCTGCTTTCGCACCATCCAGGTCAACCAGATGCAAACGTGAAGCGCCGCCGTCTACCCAGAGACGAGCCATTTCGGTCGGGTCATCACCGAACACGGTTTCCTGACCGTAATCGCCTTGCCTGAGTCGAACGCATTTGCCTCCCCGAATATCAATGGCGGGCAGTATTTCCATAGCTGAGCTGACTTTCTTTTTTCTGTAATACGTAGTTTAGAAGGAAGCAAAATTTTGTAGCAGTTTCAGTCCCGCGTCCTGACTTTTTTCAGGGTGAAACTGTGATGCAACGACATTGTCGCGCGCAACCATCGACGCAAAGCGGCAGCCGTAATCGGTCCAGGCAGCGACATCCGATTCATTCTCGGGTGCAACATAGTAGCTGTGAACAAAGTAGAAATACTCATGTTCGGGAATGCCTGCCAGAATCGGGTGCGGGGCCGTCCGTTCAATCTGGTTCCAGCCCATGTGGGGAATTTTCAGATCGGGCTGATCTTCGAAACGCACGACTTTTCCGGGAATGATCCCCAGCCCCTCGTATTCGCCGTCTTCATAGCTGACATCAAACAGAAGTTGCAGACCAAGACAGATTCCCAGAAAGGGCTTGCCGGAACGGGCGTGCTCGAGAATCGGTTCGACCAGCGACTGATCTTTCAAGGCTTGAATGGCATCGCGGAAAGCACCCACACCGGGCAGAATTAATTTGCTGGCTTGGGCGATTTTATCCGGATCCGAGCAGATGACTGCTTCGGCACCGACCTTTTCAAAGGCCTTCTGAACACTCCTGAGATTGCCCATTCCGTAATCGACGATTGTAATCATAGCTGTTTCTAAGTTAAGGCCTTGAATAATGTTCTGGCAAATATTTGACAACTGATACTGGGAAGACACACGCGAAACAGATTAGTTCAACGTATGCCGCTGATTCTAGTGTCTCAAGCTGTTTTTGTGAATGATGCCTGCAAAATGCGTTCGTTTTTGGAAGTTTACCGTCCTTTTTTCCATTGATGGTAATACTGAGTGCCACGGCCAGCTCGGGTATGCGAGTCAGTACCCCGATCCCAGCGCCCCTGAGTCTCATCTACATTTTCCCCGGACTGATAGGTGAGCTGGTCTGCGGATGTCCATTCTTCCAGCCATTCCTGTTCCCAGTATAAAGGAATACCGAGCATCCACTTCACCATTTGCGTGAAAAGCAGACAGGCGGCCAATAAGATCAGCATCACAATCGCGAAAACTGGCAGGAGCGGGCCAAAATGACAAATGCGTTCGGCCAGCGGCCAGATTTTTGACCAGCCCAGCAGCACCAGCAATGCCCCCAGACTGAGATACGGACCAAAGGGAATTTCGCGCGACTGTTTGAAAAAGATGGAAACAGCAACCACCGCCAGAGCACACAAAGGCGAGATCACAAACACGGTGACGGTTGCCTGCCAGCCCAGAAAGCTGCCGATGACCGCCATTAGAATCACATCACCAAAGCCCATCGCTTCCTGTCGTAACGTCCACTGACCGATGATGCGCACAGCCCATACGACGCCGCCACCGACGACCAGTCCGACCAGACTGACTGCCAGTCCGTGCAAGTGCGGATACACTGTAATCCACTGCGGTACTTTCTCGACGATAAAGGAAGTCCGATACTGCTCGGGAAAATACAGGCCGATTAAACGGACCACAGACGGCTCCTGGAACCAGACCGGCACCAGATAGAGATATCCAAACACAAAGGAACCGACGACGCCGATAAACATCGCCGGCATCGTTGCGCCATCGGGAATGATCTTGAGATCGAAATCAATGAAGGTGGCGATCATCAGCGATTCGATCAACACGAGATGAAAGGCATATCGGAAATTTAACAGCGCAACTGGCGAGAGCCAGGAGTTCATCGCCACCGGGTCAGGCGCGTACACGGAAAACAGGCCGCTGTCCTGCAACGTGGACTGGCCGCTGAGCGGAACTTCCGCACAATACAGAAGCACAAAGATCAGGCCATTTAATAGTTCTACCAGTGCTTCCCGCTGAGATCGTTTATAGGGAAAGGTCGAATTTGGGGACCGCGTGAGATAAACGCCGATGATCGGAATATGATAGCGCGACCAGAGATGACGCATACGACGTGCCACCCGTTTCCAGGCCGCGCCTACTTTTTCTTCGCGGGGAATTTCTTCAATGCCGATATTGACGATTCGCCCGAGCGCTGCGCCCAGCAGAAACAGCAGCAGGAGAATCAGGATGGGGTCGATGCCAAAAGGAGTCATAGTCGGGAAAACTTTCGTCGTGCCTTAATCGGTGGAATCCAGAGACGTCATAATTTCATCGACGATTTGGGAAACGGTTTTGGAATCGGTCTCGACCGTGCTGGTCGCTGCTTCCCGATACAGTGGTTCGCGCTGGTCAAGCAGATTCTGAATTTCCTCGCGTTGAGAAGCGCTGGACGTCAATGCGGGGCGGCGGCTGGATGTCGTGACATCCTCGGTAATTCGCTGTTCCAGTGCTGCCACACTCGCTTTGAGCCAGATGACCGGCCCCGCCTCGCGCATTTCTTTGCGTGTCTCAATATTTAAAATCGCACCGCCACCTGCAGCAATAATCAACTTGTCGCGACCGAGTAAACTCTGCATGACCTCACGTTCAATCTGACGAAAACGGGGTTCCCCTTCCTCGGCAAAGATTTCCGTGATGGATTTCCCGGCGACCCGTTCGATTTCATCGTCGGCATCGATCCAGTCAAAGCCGAGTCGCTCTGCCAAAGGCGCAGCAACACTGCTTTTGCCACTGCCCCGATAGCCGATTAACGTGATGACTGGCATTTCAAGATTCCCTTAGAGTTTTCCGACAGCGGAAATCCCTTTGCGCAATGTATTCCGCATCACTTCCAGGGGAGGTTCTTTTCCGGTAAACAATTTATATTGCGCGGCGGCCTGACGAACGAACATTTCAATTCCGGAAACCGTTTTGCAACCACGCTCGCGCGCCTGTTTAAGGAGCAAAGTATTTTCCGGATTATAAACCGTGTCAAAAACCAGCATGTCGTCCTGCAGAAAGTTCTGCGCAAACGGCGTCTCATTGACCTTGGGATGCATGCCAACCGCAGTGCCATTGACCAAAATATCAAAATGACCACTGCCCCGATTTTCCCAGGTACTGTAAGCACAGCCCAGATCTTTGGCCAGTTTCTCGCCCCGTTCGCGACTTCGATTGGAAATCGTCAAGGCACCGCCGGCTGCAACAATGCCTGCACCGATCGCCCGCGAAACCCCGCCAGCGCCTAGCAGCAGGACCTGCTTGCCGTCAATCGGATCAGTGGTTGCATTCCCCTCGGGATCGAGCCCCAGGCGAATACTGTCCAGAGCCGCATCGTAATCGGTATTGCGAGCCTGCCAGACATTGTCACTGTCACGAAACAACGTGTTAGCCACGCCCATGGTTTTCGATGCTTCATCGGCTTCCCCTGCCAGGTTGAGTGCCCCTGCTTTATGCGGAATCGTGACACTATACCCCTGCACGTTCAGCCATTCGAATTCTTTCAACGTTTCCGGCAGACGATCTTTGGGAACACGAAACGGCAGATAGACTGCATCCAGTTTGTCATGGCGAAACGCGATGTTGTGAATTAACGGGCTCAGGCTATGAGCAATTGGATCGCCGATCACGCCATACACGGGCGTCTCGGGACCAATCTCGTCATAGCGATAGATGCGTGTCATTTCGGAAAAAGAGAGTTGCCCCGGTGCCAGTTCCCGTTCGCGACTGAACGTGGCATACGTAAAAGGAGAACCATATTTGCCACAGAGAATCCGGCTGATTACGCCATATTCCCCCATACAGAAACCGATGGTGGGCACTTTGGCGTTGGCTACCAGTTTCAACATACGTACCGAATCACCGGGTGAATTGGCCATCGTGACCAGCTTGACAATATCGGGATCTTTCTCGCAGAGTGAAGTGTAGATTTCTTCGAGGTCATCCGGCGTTTCATCAAAATTGTGATGACTGATGATACGTTTGGTTTTGCCGTAGCGGGGAATCTTGTCGGCAATATCATCTTCGATGTCGACATACTCGACTTCGGAAACAATGGCCGTTCTGAGCAGCGCCTGACGCTGTTCTTCAGACCGGTTCCAGCGTCCTTTATCTTCCGGTCTGCGGCAGGTGATCACGACGGGCGTCGGCCGGTCCTTAATCAACCGGTTCACATCAGGGGCACGGGCGATCCAATCCAGACGCAGTTCCACCAACTCCGCCCCTTTTTCTGCCAGGGAGCGGTGTTCCATCATCACCATTTTGTGCCGGGTTCGACCGATGCTGACACAAATCATTGAATTACTTCAGCTTTCTATTTTGATCGGAACGATCTAAGAGTGCGGTTTCCGCTTTGGTTTCCTCACAGATCAATGAAATAACGACTTAGCAGGTTCACAGTGTAACCAATATCGTACCCCGACTCAAACAAGTGTCTACGTGTCTCAATCAGTAATCAGAGACCGTTCCCATTGTAGGGATTATGCCAGATTCCGGATTGCCGTTGACTCAATATAACGAACGTTATATAACGATCGTTATATTGACAATTCCGCTTTCTTAAATATCGGGAGACAAATAGATGAATGAGACGACCGAGCGTGCCCAACACGGCACAGGATTTGACTGTTTTGAGGCGGGTCCCATGGCAGACTGGGGCCAGTTTCAGCTATCTCCGCCGGAAGCGCCGATACCGGTGCGGGGGAAATACTTTCTCAAGAAATACCTGAATTCCGCGGGTCTGGAGATGTCAATCAACGTCCTGCCGCCGGGGGCCGCGATGCCGTTCGTACATCGTCACCAGAAGAATGACGAGATTTATTTTATCCTCAAAGGCACGGGGCAATTTCAGGCAGGCGAGGAACTGCTTAACGTTTCCGAGGGATTCTTTATCCGCCTTTCGCCGGAAGTGCCGCGCGTCTGGCGAAACCATTCCGAGGAACCGTTATACTATCTGGTGATCCAATACCATTCCGAGAGCCACATCACAGGCGGAATCTCGGATGGAAAAAGACTGAAGCACCCGATTGCCTGGAAAGAAAGCCCTGAAGATGAATCAGCCCACGGACCGGAAACAACGCTCACGGAATAAAATTCTGAATGCCGCCCTGCGGATGTTCAAGCGGCAGGGTTACGTGGGAAGTGGAGTGGACGGCATCATGGAAGAAGCGGGCATGACGTCGGGCGCTTTCTACGGGCACTTTGGTTCGAAGTCGGACGTGCTGGGAGAGACGCTCGTGCATTCCTTCATTGAAGATCAGGCCGCGATGAACGGCGCGCTGGAGAAGGCAGAAACCCCCGAAGATCTGGCGAACATCATGCTGCGTTATCTTTCGAGTAAACATTGTGAGAATGTGGAAGAGGGCTGCTCGATCCCGCCGCTCTTATCTGATCTGGGCCGCGCTGACAAGGAGACCAAAGCACAGTTCGAAGAAGTCATCAACTGGTTGACCGAGCAGTTTGTCGAGCGTTCGGATAACCAATTTACCCGGCAGGAAGTGCTGGCCACGCTGGCACTCTGCTTTGGCGGACTGTCACTGGCCCGCGCGGTCAAGTCCCCTGCACTGTCGCGGCAGATCCTCTCGGCCTGTCGTAAAAATTTACCGTTAAGAAAAGAAGAGTGAGTTTTACTTTATAAACGGAATGTATTGTGGTGGTGATGGATTTCGATCCCTTCACTTTCATTCACTGTTGGCAAGCCAACAGTGCCACCCGCCCGCTCAATAAAGTACCCCGTTACACCGATTCGCTACGAATACTTTTACTCAAAACGAACAGGAGACTCTCGTCATGAACACGATCGAATTCATTCGCTCCGGTCTCGAATACAGTAAAAACTGGACGTGTACCCTGCTGGACGATATGCGAGATACTCCTTTTGTCGAACCGACGCCGCGCGGCGGCAATCACCCCCTCTGGGTGCTGGGACATTTGATCGTGAATGAATCGGTCCTGCTGGATGAGTGGATCCAGGGAAAACCAAATCGCTTCCCGGAATATCATGAACTGTTTGGTTACGGCTCCACTCCTGTTGCCAATCCGACGAAGTATCCGGCATACGATGAAATCCGTCCCCGCTTTGATGAAATCCGCCAGGACACACTGGCCTACCTCAAACAGATTTCTGAAGATGACCTCGACAAACCGAGCCACTATACCAAAGATCCGTTTTACAATACCGTCGGAAACTGTTTCCAGGCAATGATCATGCACCCCATGAGCCACTCCGGCAATGTCACCGACGCCCGTCGCGCCGCCGGGAAACCGCCACTGATGACTTGAATGTGAATCTCGTACCAATGCATCTCATGTACAGGAGGCAAGTCCCTTGCCTCCTGTTTCTCAACCGAGAAAGCCAAATCACTGGTACTATTCATAATCGTAGACTGATATAATTGAGGTGTTCTTAGAGTCTTCTTTTACCGCGCATGCAGAAAGGCTCCCGTATGCTTGCCTTCAGTTCCCTTTTGTTGACGGTATCGATCGCTGCCCTGCCCGAGGATCAGGTTACCACGACTCAGGTTCGCGAAACGGTTCAGCACAGCATTCCCTTTATCGAGGAGAAAGGGCTGTGGTGGATTGAGAAAAAGAAATGCGTTTCCTGCCACCGTGGCGGAAATATGATCTGGAGCCTGAATGCGTCGAAGCAGCGCGGTTTTGAAGTCAGTGAGCAATTGAAAGAATGGACCGACTGGTCAACCGACAAATCGCTCTCAAAAAATGACAAAGGCAAAACGGTCGGACTCGGAAACAAGGAGGGGGTGGCTCAAATTCTTTTAAGCTCTGGTCATGCCAGCATCACCCCGGATCAAAAGAAGACACGCCAAAAACTGACCGCGCTTCTTTTCGACGACCAACAGCCGGACGGTTCCTGGAAACCGGGGGGACAGCTCCCGTTTCAAAAACGCACCGTACCTGAAACGACCAGCGTCTCAACCATGTGGCTGGCACTGACGCTGTTCAGAGAAGGGAATGAAAAGAGTAAACCCGTTGTTGAAAAAGCCATGCAGTTTATCAATGCCAGTCCGCCCGGAAAGAGTACTGAATGGTATGCGGTGCGATTACTACTCGCAATTGAAAGTAAGCAAGTTGATGTTCGCGATCAAATGGTAGAGCAACTCCGAAGTCTGCAAAAACCGAATGGCGGCTGGGGTTGGATGGTGGCTGACGAAAGCGACGCATTGGGAACGGGGATGGCACTCTATGCTTTAGTGGTCGCCGGCCTGGACCATGAGGACGCTTCGATCAAACGGGCACAACAGTTTCTCGTCAGTACGCAACGCAAAGATGGTTCGTGGCCTGTGAAGGGAACCAAAGAAAAGAAAAAAGCGAGCATTCAGGAAACCGCCGTCTACTGGGGCACCTGCTGGGCCGTCATCGGTCTGGTGGAAAGCCTGCCGCAATAGCTTGCGTCATTCCACGCATGTCGTTGAACGTTGAATAAAACAACTGATCCGTTTCACCAAGACTTCCTGCTCGCTGCGCTCGGCCCGAATATGCATTCGAGCCCACCCAATGATTAGATCATTTAGGGCGGTACCGGATGCAATCCGGTATTGCCGCAGGCAACAGGAAGTGGCAGCGAAGACGAACAAATCAGAGAGCCAGGGCGATCCCGTGTGTTGTCGTAGGGGCTGCCCCATGTGTCAGCCCTCAGTGATTGCGTTAATCGTGTGATGATTATCGAACGTTTCTTCCGATTACATTTGATCGAAAATAGATTTCGTTCATCCCAAGGCGGGCGGACACATGGATCCGCACCCTACGAATTGAATTTAGCGGGTGGTACCGTTGGCTTGTCCAACGGTGAATGTTCGATTTCAGAATACATACTCCCATCCCCCTTGCGCACTGTCGGGCCAGCCGACAGTGGCACACGGTAAGATTACACGCAAGCAAGAACGTGCTTACTAATCATCCAGATTCCAGGCGGATAGATCATCCAGCAACAGCGTTTTGCCTTTCATGACGAAGCGGTAGCCGGTTTTCCTGCTGTCGAGTGAAGGATGCTGGCCTTCGACTTTTAAGCCGTTATCAATCTGGGCAACGACCTTGTCTCCCTGCATTTCCAGTTGCAGCGTATACCACTTGTTGGGATCCAGCTTCGTTTTGGCTTTGGCTAATGTGATCGGCTTGGACTTCGGGTCTTTCTTGTTTTTATCGGTCCTCAAAATCATGCCGGACTCGTCGATCATAATGCGGAACAGGTGCCCTTTGGGATGATTCAGGCTCACGTGAAAAAACTTCGCATCCTTGAGCTGAAACGAACAGCGAAGGGCCGAATTCTGGTGAGGCAGTTTCCAGGTCAGCACAGCCGCATGCTTGTCGGCCGGCAATTCCTTGCCTACCAGCGTGCCTTCTTCGATGGTCCATGCGCCTTTGTTCGCCGCCCATTGCTTGCCGAGTTTTTTACCATCGAACGACTCGGCTTGTGTCGGCTTGTCAATCTTCGTCAACGCCGGTTTGAGCGATGCATTCTTTTCGGCTTTCAACAACGAGGGAGCCAGGAAGGTCAGAGCCAGACAGAGGCAAGCGGCTTGTTTCAACATGACAGGAACTTTCTTGAAAGTGGAAGAGTCGGGCTTTCCTATTTACACCAAAAAAGTACCAGACAAAACTGGCATAAACAAGAGAAGACTTGATAATACAGCGTCAATCCAAAGAAAGAATGGGTGGTAGCTAAAATCAAAAACCACCGGAAATTCAGATCAGCTCGTCGATCGGTTCTCTAATGTCGAGCGTGTATTGCGGGCGACCGGCGTGGTCGGGAATCGTCGTCGTCGCGGGGTCGATACCCAGCTGACGATAGAGTGTGGCAAAGACGTTCTGATAGTGAAGCGGGCGATCGAGGGGGACTTCGCCCAGCCGATTCGTGGAGCCGATGACCTGCCCTGTGCGCATCCCGCCGCCGGCAAGCAATGCACATGAAGCTTGTGGCCAATGATCGCGGCCGGCATCTTTGTTAATACGGGGCGTACGTCCGAATTCGCCCCAGGCAATCACGCTCACATCGTTTTGCAGTCCGCGTGCGTGCAGGTCTTCCACGAGTGCGGTGATCCCCTGATCGAATTTGGCTAACTGCAATGGCAAGCGGGCAAAGTTCGAGTGGTGCCGATCCCAACTGCCAAACGATAACGTGACACAGCGGACGCCGACTTCAACCAGGCGGCGGGCCATCAGGAATTGATCCAGCCAATGCGGGCCGGCGTCTTCTCCAAAGGCAGGACTGTCATCCCCCCGACCGTAGCGGTCTCGCACGGCGGGATCTTCTTTTTCGAGGTCCATCGCTTCGACCAGTTTACTCGACGTCAACACATCGAAGGCCCGTTGTGAGAAGGCATCCAGTCCATCATAGGCAGCGTCAGCGGTATGGCGAAAGGAATCGATGCCGGCCAACAATGCTTTACGGTCGCGCAAACGATCGAGCGATATCCCCTGCAGGCGCATGTTGTCCATGCCTTCTCCCGTCGGCTGGAGCGGGGAATGCGCTTTGCCCAGAAATCCAGGGAAACCGGGGTTGCCATACGGTTCATGACGGCTCTTGATACTGAGTCCGACAAACGGCGGTACCGCTTTGTCGACCGGTCCCTGGACTTTGGACAAGACGGAACCGAGTGAAGGATGCCCCGACTGCCGTCCCTTGCCACCGATGGGCCAGCCGCTCATGCAGAGATCAGAAGCGTGTTGATCGGGGCAGCCGTGCAGGGAGCGGATGACGGCGAACTTATCCATCATCGTGGCCAGTCGCGGCAGGTGTTCGCAAATCTGGATGCCAGGCACGTTCGTATCGATCGGTTTGAAGTCGCCACGAATCTCTGACGGCGCTTCCATCTTCAGGTCGTACATATCCTGATGAGAGGGACCGCCGGAGAGGTAAATCATGATGATGGCTTTGTGACCTAACGGCCCGGCCGTTGCCCCTGCCTGTGCTTCGGCCTGCAGGATCTGTGGCAGCGAGAGTCCGCCCAGCGCAAGACCGCCGATCTTGAGGAATTGCCTCCTTGATCCGTCGCATTGTCTCTGTTTCGGTCCCAGGATCGAGAGCATCGTGTTCTTCTCCAAAGCGCTGCAGGAATGATTTCACACTGGGTTGACTGACGGCAACCGGGGTGTAATTTTACTCACGAAATGAGTCTTTTTGCTACCACGAAAGGCACGAAAAGACACGAATTCCGGGATTGTTTCGGTTGCAGTCGAGAGGGGAAACAACATTTATTTGTACTTTAGATTTTCTAGTAACGGATGCCTATTGTGAGCGGAATGGCGCTAGGTAGCGTTTTTTGAAACGTATCTGTTCTCGTCAAACGGCGGCCAGATTGTGTTTCTTAATTCGAATTGGTCTTTGCAAATGGGGAGGAACCGGGGCTAACGCCCTGCGGCTAGTGGCTTTTTTTGCGGTCATAGTCCAAGAAACAAAGGCAATATCACACCATCGGCTACGGTTTGATCTTACATAGCTCACTCTGTCGACCGCAAAATCACGCTCAATACTATTAAATAAATACTACCTGGCGCCGTGCCGCTCAGTGGGTTGGAAGCGAATAGATCAGATCATCATTATTGAGAATCATTCTGTGAATGCTAGATCCTGTGATTGATCATGGGTACCGTCAGTCGTCCGGCCTTTGTAATGCCGCCCTGCATCACGGCGATGATTCTTGAACGATCTTGCAGAATGGAAATGTCCGTGACTATATCGCCATCCACAACCAGAACATCGGCTAATTTGCCGTTGGCCAGCGTGCCGATTTCATCTTCGCGGCCCAGGATTTCCGCGCCGGTTTTCGTGGCACATTTCAGCACATCCAGCGGTTTCAGCCCGACATAGTTCACGAAGAATTCCAGCTCTTTCGCATAGTCGCCATGCGGGTTCCAGGCGAAGCCGTAATCGCCTCCCATTCCGAGCCGTCCGCCTGCTGCCAGAATGCGGCGGGCGCTTTCGGCCCCCCCTTCCAATGTTTCCTGATGGCCGTCAATCACATCTTGCGGCATCCCATACTCGGGACCAACTTCAATGCTGGCCTGTTCAAAATACAACGCCGGCACCACAGGTACATCGCGCGCCAACAGCAGATCGAGTGTTTCGTCATCCATGAAAGTGCCATGCTCGATGGCGTCGTAATTTGCTAAAAGGGCATTCTTGATCCCTTCGGTGGCCCGACAGTGGCCGGTGACTTTTAAATTATGGTTGTGGGCGGTCTGGACCACTGCATGCATTTCGTCAAAGGTCATGCAGAGCGTGTGATGGTCGTTCGCGTTCGCGTCGGCGGCATCGCCTGTGGGATAGGTCTTGACCCATTCGACACCATCTTTCACCAGTTTACGTACGGCGGTGCGTGCTTCGTCGGCCCCGTTCACCAGTAAGATCAGGCCTTCCATGCCAATTTTGCGAAAGTCGGGATTCCAGTCCATCAAGCCGCCAGCGCCACAAATTTCGCGTCCGCTGGCGGCCATTCTTGGTCCGGGAATGAGATCGTTCTCGATCGCTTTTTTCATCCAGACATCGATATTAAACAGGCTGCCCCCACTGCGGGCCGCCGTGTATCCACATTCCAAAGCCAGCTTCGCATTACAGGCCGCCAGCAGCGTGACGTACTCAACGGGATACTTGATATCCAGATCTTCCAGTTTGGCAACGTTGAAATAGGTAGGATGGAAGTGCGCTTCCACCAGGCCGGGCATGATGGTGCCGCCACAGGCATCAATCTGTTCTGTCTCTGCTGACAGCGGTGGCAGATCATCCTGCTTGCCGACAAATGTGATGCGGCCATTTTCGACCAGGACGGCGCCGTCGGCAATCGGCTGAGCCCCGGTGCCGTCAACGATCTGGCCATTTTTGATCACCGTTTTATTCGTGGCTGTCTTCATCTGTGAGTGCTCCTAAAGAAGATTTGCTTCACCTCATCCCCGCTGGCTGATTTTCATCAGGTGGATGCCAGGAATCCCAATACCTGATTGACGACCTGTTGTGTGGCGGACGAGTGGACCAGGTGTCCCACGCCGGGAACTTTAATGCGCGTCAGATTATCAGACCATGCTTCCAGTTGAGCCGCATCGTTGTCCGGCAGCATGCCTCCCGCTGTGGAATCGGCTTGAATCAGCAGCGCCGGGCAGGAAAGGTGGCGAAACACCGACTCTGTTTCATATCCCTCCAGCCAGCGCCCTTCCACAATGGGTAACAGGACCGCGGGGTCAAGCTGCTGTAGACAGCTTGCGGTAAACCTCAGTGAGACACCATCGCGGACATCTCCCAATCTGAATTCCACCCCGTTTTCCGGATTGTGCAAGCGTACCTCTGACAGGTCTCGCGAGATTTCGTTAATCGTTCGCTGATCGCCGGCAAAGGTTTGCATGGCTTTAAAAAAACTATGAAAGACCGTTGCTGAAATGTTTTCGTTCATCGTATTGAAGGGCGGATCTTCCAGGATCACAGCAGTAACCAGTTCCGGAAGTTCAGCAGCAACGGCAGCGGCCACGAGCGCACCTAATGAGTGACCATAAATGGCGGCTGGCTGATCGCGGTCTTTGATGAATGCGATGATATCAGCAGCATAATCTCGAACGAGGTAGCCGATTTCCGGCTTTGATGACAGGCCATGGCCGCGCGAATCCAGGGCGATCAATTGTCGATGAACGCCCAACGGGCCAATCAGAGGCAGGAAGGATTGCCAGCGGCGTGTCACTCCATGCAACAGAATTAGCGGAGCCCCCGTCTCAAGACTGATCGCATAATTCAGTTTCAAATTGGATTGATTCACCCATGTTTCTGTGAGCACGCGCCTTGCTCCTTAGAAATCGTCGTTCAAACAGTCACGAAAACCTTCCAGGTTGTTTCCGTCGTATTCATTTACATTTATGCTACCTTGAAGCACGCTGTCCGAACAGGGACTGGGGTGGGTTTTATGCAGTTCGTCGTTCTTGAATCGGGATGCTTGAAGACGACTTGTTTGTTTCTACCACGAAAGGCACGAAAACACACAAAATTTTGATGGCGGAGTTCTGATTCGTGAGGCAAGAATCAGGTTTTAGGCGGGCAGGTAGCGTTGGCTTCCTCGACGGTGAAGGTTTAATTTCAAAAAACGTACCCATCTGTGTTGCTGTAGGGTGCGGCCCTATGTGGCCGCCCGCTGGGACAGGGTTGCTGACAGGGATAACGTACGAATTCTTTTAACTGGTTCCATTCAAACAACCATAAATAATGAAGCTCTCCAGGCGGGCAGGCACACAGGCACTGCCCCTACAATTTTTTAGCGAGGTATTCGGGAATTGCTGGGCACGGCCGGACAAGCCGGGCCGTGGCAACCGGGGAGCTTATTGGGCCATTGCTTGCCGCTCAGTAGGTAGAGTGCTTTGATCAGTTCTACTGCTGGATTTTCATCTGCGGCCTGCTCGTTGACATCGGGTAGAATTTGCTCGTGTGGGATCGGTCTCTATTGTTTGACGGTTCGATCATTCTTTTCAGGGAGGAAACGAAGATGTTGTGCTGGTGTCTGCTTTGCTGTGCTTGTGGTGTGTTATTTCTGGTCTGTGTTACGACTGTGAACCATCTTCTTCAACGGCGTGAGGGAGTCAAGCGGGGTTTGCTTATGAACCGCTTAGGAAGTATCAATGATCGCCAATCAACAGGTGATAATCGTACTAAAAAGGTTCTCGATAAGCGTAAAATTGACGGTGCTCAAAACAGAACCTTACTGGGTCATGCCGCTCAAATCTTGCTCTACACAGAGACTTTTGTAGTGCTCGCTTCAACAAGTGCGAAAATTCTCAACTGTTTTTGTAGTGCTCACTCGCGCGCGCGACGTTATCTCCGCATTGTGGTTCCCGTCACGTTGCTGTCAAGAGGATGTTTTCGCACCGGAATATCGGGAGAAACAGCAGGTCAGGCCGATTTGAAGAAAGCGTGTCTGCTGCCGCGGTTAGCCCATGCGTCCGAACTGGCGATCGAGTTCGGCGTGACTGAGAACCAAGGCCGAGGGTCGGCCATGAGGACAGTGATGGGCATCGTCGATCAGATGACGCTGTTCGAGCAGGCTATAAATTTCTTCCTGCGTCAGACGCTGGCCCGCTTTGATGGCGGCTTTGCAGGACATCATCGTAATCAGATCGTCCAGCAGATCCCGCCTTGAGGGTTGCTTGGCATTATCGAGGTTGTCGGCGATGTCGCGCACGAGCTGTTCGAGGTTCGCCTTTTTAAGCATCACAGGATAACTGGTCACAAGCAGTGTGTTGCCGCCGAACTCTTCGATGCCGAGACCGAAGCTACCCAGCATTTCCGCGTGGTCAAGAATGAGGGCGGTTTCTTTGGCACTCATTTCAATCGTGAGGGGGACAAGTAACTTTTGTGCTTCGACCGATTGAGCGAGAACACGTTTGCGGAAGTACTCATACATGATGCGTTCGTGCAAAGCATGCTGATCGATGATGGTGAGCGCGCCTTTGATTTCAACAACGATGTAACAGTTCAAGACCTGAATCGGTCTGAGATCGGCGGTGGCGGCTTCGGCGAACTGATCTGCGGGTCGATCAATGTCGGGGATGACCAGGTCGGCTGGTTCCGCCGCTGCTTCCGGTGCCTGTGCTGAATGCAGCTGCTCGGCGACCTGCTGGAAGTGAGAGAGCGGAATGGCGTCTTTGCTGGTAAACGGAGCCGCGAGGTCGGGCGTTGATGCAATGGAACGCGGAGCAGAACTGATTTGAACCGCGGGATGATCTTTGGCAACTTGACCCAGTTGTTCTTTGGCCCAACTGGTTAATTCGAGCTGACTCTGCTGCTGTTGCGGTGTGGGCGGTGGTGCAATCGAAGCCGGATCGATGTCCCCTTTTTTCCCGAGTGACATCTGCGACTGCAGATCCATACTGAGGAACTGACTGCGCAATGTGGAGAGTAGTTGACGATACAGATGCTGGCCGTCGCGGAAACGGACTTCGGATTTGGTGGGATGCACATTCACATCGACCATCGAAGCGGGCATATCGAGATAGAGAAACGAAATCGGCTGTCTTCCGACCATCAATAAGCCGCGATAGGCTTCGGTCAATGCGTGCTGCAGGGTGCGATCCTGAATCCAGCGGCCGTTCAGGAACAGGTACTGTCCTTTGCGGGTCGATTTATTTTCGCTGGGATGAGAGACGTAACCCCAGATGCGAATGTCGTCGACTTCGGATTCGACCCAGATCAGATGGTCGGCCAGTTTTTTGCCGTAAAACAGTCGCAAGCGATCGATCAGATTCTCGGAGGGAGGCAGATCAAAGATGACTTTATTATTGTGACGCAGGACCATATACAATCGCGGATGTGCGAGAGCGGCGCGGGTGAACTGTTCGCTGATGTGGCCGAATTCGGTTTTGGTCGTTTTCAGAAACTTCCGCCGCACAGGTGTGTTGGCGAAGAGCTGACGGACTTCGATGGCGGTACCCAGCGGACAGCCACAAGGCTGCGGTTTGCCGGCGGTACCCGTGTTGACTTCGAACTCGAGTCCTTGAGACTGATCGGCGGTTCTTGTGCGAATGCGAAACCGGCTGACTTCGGAAATCGAAGCGAGTGCCTCGCCGCGAAAGCCCATGGTCTGAACGCTGAAGAGATCATCGGCGGATGTAATTTTGCTGGTCGCATGACTGGAAACGGCGAGCAGCAGATCGTCGGGATGGATGCCTTCGCCGTTATCGACCACGCGAATCAGGTCGGCCCCGCCGTTCATGATGTCGACCTCGATGCGGGTCGCCAGGGCGTCGATGCTGTTATCGAGCAGTTCTTTGACGGCACTCGCGGGGCGTTCGATCACTTCGCCGGCGGCGATTTTATTAATCACGCTGGTATCGAGTTGATGAATGCGGGAAATTGCTTCCACGAAGGCCTTCCGTTCCATTTAGTTGATCAGTCCGTTTGTTGTAGTATCTTACGTCGCTTTATACTGTTTTTAACCGGAAATTGGTTGAATCGCAATGAAGGCTCGGAGAAGAGGTGGACAGACTTGATGCAGTGGCGGCTTCCATCCACGGTTGCTGATTCTTATTTGCCCCAGCGCTGATGAATATCGTGTTTAATTCCCAGATGATCACAGACGCGACCTGAAATAAAATCGACGAGATCGTGAATCGTCACCGGATTATGATAAAAACCGGGCGATGCGGGCATGACCGTCGCACCGGCCTGAGTCAGGCGGACCATATTTTCCAGCGGGATCAAGCCGAGCGGTGTTTCGCGGGCGACGAGAATCAGTTTGCGGCGTTCTTTCAAATGCACGTCGGCGGCACGATGAATTAAATTACCACAGGCGCCCGAGGCGATGCTGCCCAGCGTTCCCATCGAACAGGGGCAGATCACCATGCCTTCCGTCAGGAATGAGCCACTGGCGATGCCTGCGGAGAAATCCTGATAATGATGATAGACCAGTTTCCCCTGTTGCAGATCGGAATCGCCTAAGACAGAACTCAAGGCGAAATCTTCGTTGGAAGCATGTCTCATTTTTTTGAGTGTGCTGTCGGCCGGCAGACTGGCATGATCGGGGAGCAGTTGATTCGGATCAAAGTTTTCCAGATCAATTTTCAAGCCGAGTTCGTGCTTCATGACATGGGCGGCAGAAGTGCTGATCGTTAAATGCACGGTGCGGCCGGCAGCCATCAGAACTTCGACTAAGCGGACGGCATAAATGGCACCGCTGGCTCCGGTGATTGCGACGACTACATTTGACATGAGGACATCCCCCGTTTTCTTTTCTGAACTTATTATTCTGAAACTTCGGCAGCCGCACTCGTTTCGTTCGCTGGTTTCACGCCGGCGTACAGCGTGGCGATTCCAAAGGTAAGCGGATACCAGCGGGTTCCCTGCAAGCCGCATTCATCCATCATATCAGCCAGTGCCTTGCCATGTGGAAATTCGGAGACCGACTCCGGCAAATAGTTATAGGCTGACTGCTGGTTGCGGGCCAGTAATTGTCCCATTTTCGGGAGGATATGTCGAAAATAAAATTGGTAACAGGCCCGAAACAGCGGGTTCGTCGGGATCGAAAATTCGAGCACCGCGACCTGACCGCCGGGCTGACAGACGCGAATCATCTCTTTGAGTCCCCGTCTGGTATCGGCAACATTTCTCAAGCCGAAGGCAACTGAGACAATCTGAAACTGATTGTCAGAGAACGGGAGCTGCTGAGTGTCTGCTTCGAGAAAGCTCAGTGATTCGCTGTTGTTTTTCTTGAGTGCCAACTTCAGCATTTCGTGGGTGAAGTCAGCGCCGACGACCTTGGTTTTGCCGCCTGCTTTTTTGAGATAGGAAATCGCCAGATCGCCGGTCCCCGTGCAGACATCTAGAATGGGTGCAGCACCCGCGGGAGCAACTTTGCGAACGGTGCGCCAGCGCCAGTAGTAATCGACTCCGCCCGACAGAAAGTGATTCATAAAATCGTAGCGGGGTGCGATTTCGCCAAACATCTGCTGCACTCGTGAGCCGGTTTTATCTACATTCATAACTTCGGTATCGATTCAATTTCTTTCAGGAAAGGCCGAGTTCATCAAGACGGCTCTGTACGCGTTGTTGTATTTCGGTCGGCATCTGTAATGCGTCCGGCCATTCACGGGGATGCCCTTCTGCCGTGGTTTTGCGAGTCGCATCGAAGCCCAGTTTGTGGCCGATGCCCTTGACTGTCGCACTGTGATCGTAATCATCCCCAGGGCCTTCCGAGAAAATCAGATCACGACCGGGGTTCACATTCGTGCTGACATGGTACCAGACTTCAGACTCGTTGTGCACGTTCACATCTTGATCCACGACGATAATCAGCTTTAATGAGAGTAAGCGTTCCAGGCTCCACAATGCATTCACGACGCGGCGGGCCTGATGCGGATAGGATTTCTGAATGCTGACAAACAGCAGATAGCGGCCTGTCCCTGACGGCGGGAAATGGACGTCGACCAGTTCCGGAACCACCAATTTTAACAGGGGACGAAAAATGCGTTCGGTGGCTTGTGCAAACAGGCCTTCTTCAGCCGGGGGAGCGGCGGGAATCAGAGCGGGCCAAATCGGATTGGCGCGATGCGTGACCGCAGACAGATGCAGGGGCAGAACGTATTCGGATGGACTGTAATAGCCAGTCGGGTTCGCGACTGGTCCCACTTCCAGAGGATCGGCGGTGGTATCGATGAAACCTTCCATCACAATTTCAGCGTGCGCGGGAACTTCGAGATCAATGGATCGTCCTTTGACCAGTTCCAGAGATTGATTCCGCAGAAAACCGCTGAAGGCATAAGGGTCGGTCAAAGTCGGTAACGGCGCATGTGCCGAATAGAGACCGACTGGATCGCCGCCCAGAACGATGGCAGCGGGCATCTGCTGGTCGCGGGACTGATATTTCTGCAACAGCTGATAGCCGGCGTCATGCTGACTCCAGCGAATCGCGAGTTGCTGTTCGGAGATGACCTGAATCGGTCGGGCATTCACAAACCGGGCATTGGTATCCGGATCAAAGGTGACAATCTGCCCGGCGGTGATGGTGGGAAAAGCTTCGTCGGGCCAGTTTTTCAACAGAGGAAATTCGCTGAGGTTTACATCACGGCCCAGTTTGACGACCTGCTGGCAGCTGGCGGTTTTGACGATCCGGGGTTTGATGTTGAGCAGTTGTGAGAACTGTGGAATCATCTTCAGCGAATCGAGCCAACCTTCCGGGAGATCGGGCGATAAGAGGCCGGCGACGCGATCAGCGATGGCGTCCAGAGAATCAGTGCGTAAGATCTGTAGCAATCGAGGCAGACTGCCGTACAAGTTCGTTAAGACAGGGACCTTGTGTCCTTTGACCTGATCGAAGAGGAGCACGGGTGCCAATCCCTCCGGGTTTGATTTGATGACATGTTCGGTGATGGCGGCGATTTCGAGTTCGGACTCGACAGGCGCCGAGATACGGACCAGTTGCCCGGCTTCTTCAAAGTTCGCTACAAAATCGGCCAGATGGTCCGCATTCATCATTATGGTGTTATTCATAGAAATTCAGGAACACATTGTTTACAGTCAGGAATCATAACCAATTCAGAACTATCAACAAATGATCGTGGCTGTGAACCTCTCAGAATATTACGATCCCAATTCTCTCAACATTTGACTGCCACCGGATATCGGAACCATGCTACAACGTTTTTTACTCTTCTGGCTGATACTGCTGTCTGCGATCGCGGTTTTCTGGGACCGGATGATTCCCCTCGATTTTCACCCGTTTCATGATTCCCAACCCTATCTGCCGTATTTATTCACAGCGACGATGTTTGTGATTGGTTCGCTGCTGCCTGGGAATGAGGTCCGAGAAGTCTTCCGCCGCTGGCATACCGTGCTGAGTGGCACATTTGTGCAATACACGGTGATGCCGGGACTGGCTTTCTTGATGAGTCTGTTCTTTCTGAATCAGCCTGAATTACGAATTGGTGTCATTCTGGTTGGCTGTGTGCCTGGTGCGATGGCTTCGAATGTGCTGACGCTGGCAGCGCGGGGGAATGTGAGTTACTCAGTCTGCCTGACGACTTCTGCGACCCTGCTCTCGCCGTTATTCGTGCCTCTGATGTTGTATCTTGCGGTTTCGGGAACGGACATTGACGCGATCGCACTCGCTCAGGATTCCTTTGTCAAACTTTTAACCCAGGTGGTATTACCCGTGATTTTCGGGCATCTCCTGTCGCAGATGCATCACGGATTCAGCCGCCTGATGCAGATATTTGGGCCAACATTCGCGAATCTATCCATCCTGTGGATCATTGCCACAATTATCAGTCTGAATCAGCAGCGACTGCAAAATGTGTTTCTTTCTCTGGCGGTCGCACTGCTGGTCATCAACCTGCTGGGCTATGTGTTGGGATATCTTGCAGGTGGAATCATCAAACTGAATGAACCGATGCGGCGGGCTCTGACACTGGAAGTCGGCATGCAAAACGCGGGACTGGGAGCTGTGCTGGCGGGGCAATTATTTCCGGGCAAAGAACTGATCGCATTACCGCCGGCGTTATATATGTTTGGTTGCATGCTGACCGGAACGATTCTGGCACAACTCTGGTCGCGTCAAACCGAAAGCCAGATACAGGAAGAGGAGGCATTGGATTCCGCGACGCCGGAAAATTAAGTTTCTTCCAGACGGGCTTTGAGTTCATCGCGTTCTTTTTTGGTGACGTCGAGATCAAACATCAGATACTTCACATCGAGACGAAGTTGAGCCAGTGCTTCCTGAATCAATCCCAGAATGCGTCTGCGGCGTTTCACAGATTCGATGACACGAGAATAAGAAACTTCCAAAAGCGCTTGATGTTCGCGCGGGAGCTCAGAAATTTTCTTGCCCAGATCAATCACTTCGCGGGGCAAACTTGCACTATCTGATTCGTCGGTCAGTCGGATATTCATAAGTTTCATTTCTCAGTTTGTGCCAGTACTTTCATCAAAAACCACATTCCACATGGGAAACTGAGAACTAATAGAACAGATTTCATGCCGATTATGAATATTTAATAAAGAATTTGCGGTAAGTTGCCGTTAATAAAGCACTTCGAGAACATCAAACACTACAGCAACCTTTGATCAGTTTCGCAAAAATGAATGGCTTCGTATTGGCGAAGATTGAAATTTCTTCTAAAATCCCCACGGTTTGCAGCCATTTTTACTAATTCAACAGCATGTTGCTTTAAAACAACGTGTTTGTGGGGCAACTGCAACGAAAACCGGACAGCGAACAACAATTCGTAAAGAATGCTGAACGACGATCGGTTTATGTAAGCTGGGAAATATATTCGGCTAGCGTTTAATCCCGTTATTTGAAATCCAGTAGACATTGTTGTGCAAATCAGTATAGTAGTCGATCTTTTAATCTTATTTCTTACCCCAGGGATGGGTTTAAGTCTGGGCATTGATGCCATCAAAAATTGGTAAGCTGATTCAAGGACGAAGCATCTTCCTGGTAGTTCTGGTTCTGGAACTTCTTGGCGCATCAGTGTTGCGCGCAGAGTCATTCAAAGCCAATTTTGATGACACATCGAGAGTCAGCTGGCAGGTTCGCATTGATTCCTCGCAGGCGCAAAAGAAATGGCACGTCAGGAATACAACCGTCCCACACGCTGGAGCGGCTTGCGAACATTTGCAAATTGTCACCGGGAACCTGGGGTCCTTAATTGAGCTTTCCCATCGGCTCCCCTCCAGCCGCATTATCAATGAATTGACGGCGTCGCTCTGGTTCAGATCCAATCGACGTGGTACGCGCATCGGTTTAGAGGCGGTGCTGCCCCACCAGATAGATCCGGAAACAGGTGCCCCGGCCCGAATCTACCTGATTGGTGATACGTATACCGATGAGGGCAAATGGCAGGAACTGCGCTGCACGACTACCGATACCCTGGTGAATCAATCCCTGGGACTGTTACGCGGACGCAGCAAGCTTCGTCAAGTCGATACCCGTGAAATGTACGTGGAACGCGTGCTGATAGTAACTCGTTCTTCATCAGATAAAATTGAATTCCTGCTGGATGACCTGGAACTCTCTCCCATCGTTCATCCAAATCAGAGAGTCCTGGAAACTGCTGCAGCTTTGAATAAGCAAAATTCAAAGCCGATTGTCGAATTTCTACTGGATCGGGTCCAATTGCAGGGCAAACCCATGTTTCCGCGGATGTCCCGTTTTCATGGTGAGAATCTGGCAGAACTCAAACAGGCTGGTTTGAATGTCGTCTGGGCACCTGAATTCGATGACTACGAGTTCCTCGCAAAATTACGCAGCCAAGGTCTCTGGGCGATGGCAACGCCTCCTCGCCCTCAGGCTCAGGACGGCTCCTTTCTCCCTTCCCGAGACGCCACGCTGATTCCGTTTGAAGAGCAGACCGCGCCAATCATTTTCTGGAACCTGGGAACACAAATTCCAGGAAAGCAGTGGGATGAAATCCGCAGCCGTGTCGGACAGATTCAAAGTGCCGACCAGCAGTTTAAACGCCCGATCATGGCAGATGTTCTGGGTAAAGAACGGCAGATCGCGCGAGAAGTGTCGATGATTGGCTCCAGCCCCCATATTCTCAACAGTGATATCAGTCTGCTACAATACCGTGATACGTTGATCGAAAAAACGCGAATTGCACCGGGCCGCTTTCTGTGGACCTGGATTCAGACCGAACCGACTTCGGCTAATGTGCGCTGGAGAAGTTCGTCGAATAAAGCTCCGATCATCGTCGAGCCGGAACAAATTCGCCTGCAGACTTACGCAACTCTCTCTGCCGGTTGTCGCGGCAATGGATACTGGACGACAACCCGCTTGGATGACACAACCATACCAGGAGCGCTGGAACGCAAACTGGTGATTCGCCAGTTGAATATGGAAATTGATCTGATCGAACACTGGCTGGCGACAGGGTCTGTCATTTCTCATGTTCCGTTTAGTTTGCGACAACGAGAATCGCCACGGATCAAGCAGTTGAGTGCAGCATTTAAAAATTCCGGCTCAAAACGATTGCTGCGTGATGAGCTGCTGGAAGAACGGGAAATGCAAATTCAACGAGAAAAGCAGGCCGAGAAGGAAATGCAGGCGGCGATCATTCACTCGGAATACGGAACCCTGATTTTACCAGTCTGGTATCGGCAAGGTTCTCAGTTTGTCCCCGATCAGATGGCCGGCAATGATGCGACGATTGTGATTCCAGGAGGGAATGTTTCTGCTTCAGTCTGGGAGTTGAGTACCACGGAAATTAAAAACTTAGATCGTAAACGGGTCAATGGCGGCGTGCAGATTACGATTCCCAAATTTGATATGACCTCTATTCTTATCATGACGTCGGATCAGGGATTGATCGAAAAGCTACGAAAAAAAGTGGCCGCTCTGAGCCGGCCTTCTGCAGAAACCTGTGTGCAACTGTGCCAAACGAAACTGAAACGCTGCCAAAAAACCAATGCCGAGCTGGTTCAGCTGGGTGTCAGTCAGATCGCCCGCATGGATGGTCCTGCGATTCTGGATCGTGCGCAAAGTTTAGCAAAGCAGGCTGAAACCGCTCTGGCTGCTCAGGACTTTCACGCCGCACGGACTCATGCACGTGACTCGATGCAGATGCTGCGTATTTTACAACGCAGTCAATGGCTTGAAGCGACGCGTACGCTTTCGTCTGCGATGACAAGCCCGTATACCATCGCTTACAGCACATTGCCCGACCATTGGAAAATGATCTCGAAAATCGGACGGAGCGGGAAAAATATTGAATCCAACCTGCTACGTTCCGGCGATTTTGAAGACATTGATACGATGGTCGTAGAGCGCTGGAAGCACGAACAAAATGCCATTGATGGAACAGAAGCCATCGCTGAATTATATCCGCGAGACAAAAAATCCGGTGACTTCAGTCTGCGACTTCTCGCAGCCCCGCTAAGTCGTAAACAAATGCCAGCCCATATAGAAGGCCCCTTGGTGAAAGTGACTGCTCCTCCTCTGTCTGTTCGCAGTGGTCAGATTGTGCATGTGACCGGCTGGGTTAAAGTTTCCAGTCCCATTACCGGTAACCCTCAGGGAGCGACTTTTCAGGATAGCATTATGGGACCGGGAGGTGCCCTGCACTGGAACGAGCAATCTGGCTGGCAAAAAATTGACCTGATCCGAGAAGTCCCTCAAAGTGACAATCTCATTTTAACGCTTTCGCTCAATGGTATGGGCTCGATTTTGTTTGATGATTTACGAGTGATTGCCTATACACCTGAGCCGAAACTGTATCAGCAGATCAATGCTGCAGAACCACCTCCCTCATTGGAATAAGCCAACGAAAAGTAAGCCAGCTTCGAATTATTGAAAAAGCTGCGGAAACCCGGTCCATTTCCAGAGAAAGAGTAGGGACTTTTGAGGTTTTTGGCTTTCTGAAACAGGCAACATTCATGAAAGCGAAATCGCCTGACACTTGAATGCCGGGGCGGAACTTGATAATAAACGGTATAGAAACAGGGTAAAAGCTGACTCAACGTACGAATACCCTGTGTAAAAAAGTTCTTGAATGGCCGGAGTGCGCACCCCGATCTCTCTAAGAATTCATCTCCGGTTCCACGCCGTTCGGATTCATTACTGAATCTGGACAATTCAGCCTCATCCGAGAAACAAGCGTGGACAGGCCAGAAACATTTTGTCAGATTGACTTTGAAAATTCAGAATCAACAGACTGTAACATCTTTTAATCTTTTTAAACTGAACAGGAAAATCCAATGCCAATTGCAACCCCAGCTCAATACGCAGCGATGCTGGATGCCGCCCAGGAAGGTAACTATGCCTATCCCGCAATGAACGTGACCTCCTTAACGACCATCAACGGAGCGCTCAAAGCATTTGCAGATAAAAAATCAGACGGAATCATTCAGGTTTCAACTGGCGGAGGTCAATTTGCTTCTGGTCTGGATCAGAAGGACGCTGTATTAGGTGCGATCATTCTGGCTGAAGCAACACACCGACTGGCAGAGCGGTATGACGTGCTGATTGCCTTACACACAGACCACTGCCAACCTGGTAAAGTCGATTCATTCCTGAAGCCGCTGATCGCAGAAACAGCGCGTCGTCGCGAAGCAGGACTGCCAAACCTGTTCCAGTCTCACATGCTGGATGCATCAGAGTTGCCTCTCAAAGAGAATCTCGAACTGTCTGTTGACCTGCTGAAATTGTGTGCCGCAAATGAAATCATTCTGGAAGTCGAAGCCGGTGTTGTTGGTGGGGAAGAAGACGGAGTCGATAACTCTGACCAGCCCGCCGACAAGCTTTATACCTCTCCCGAAGATATGGTCGCCGTCTATGAAGCACTCAACGGCCTGGGCCGCTATATGTTTGCTGCCACATTCGGTAACGTGCATGGCAGCTACAAACCAGGAGCCGTCAAACTGCGACCGGAAATCCTGAAAGAAGGTCAGGAAGCTGTGATTGCCAAGTATGGCAAAGAAGCTGAGTTCGATCTCGTATTCCACGGCGGTTCAGGAACCCCCGAAGACCAGTTGCGTGAAACACTGGAATATGGTGTTGTGAAGATGAATATCGACACCGACACCCAGTATGCATTCACGCGTCCTGTCGTAGATCACATGATGAAAAACTACGATGGCGTATTAAAAATTGATGGAGAAGTTGGAGTCAAAAAAGTTTACGATCCTCGCAGCTATCTCAAAGCCGGAGAAATGGGCGTCGTAAACCGCATGGGTGAAGCCTGTGACGACCTGTTCTCCACAGGAAAAACCATCTTCGGTAAAGTCTAATCAGACAAGCTGAAATGAAGACAAAAAAACGGTCTGTTTCTAACGAAGCAGGCCGTTTTTTTGATTCCATTATTTCGAACGGACGATATCCATCTTCGACATGTTCGCCAGTCGCACAACCAGGATCTTCTGGATATCAGATTTGTCACCTTCCCCGCGGAAGAACAGATGGCCGGCAGAGTTGGCGGCCACTTCATCTGCCGCGGTAATGACAGTCATTTCACCGACGTTGAGTGTGACTTCAAATTTTTGATTATATAACGGCGTCGTATTCTGCCGATTTTCGAGCTGCCAACCAATCGTGGTTGGCGTGCGTCTCAATTGCTGTGCGCCATAGTGCATTTCGGGTGTAAATTCCAGACGGGCCCAGCCATCCTGAACTTTATGTGCCTTCACACGCATCACGCAACGGGCCTGCTCAAACTCCTTGATTTCCAGTTCCTGTTCCACGTCTTCGCTGAATAACTCCAGTTTGCATTTGTCGTAAAAATCACTGGTCTGAATGTCCGTCGGCACACCAGAACGTAACATCAATCGCCGTCCGGATAACAGTAGAGATTCTTCCTGTTTCGAGACGCCTCCCAAGTGTGACTTCAAGCCAAGTAACGTCTGCAATGCCATTGGGGGAACCGAACTAACGTGTCCTACACGGAACCCATTTAGTTTCAGGTTTTCCTGATCCATGAGATCGACCGCACCAATTTCATCGATCTCATTCCAAAGCGTAGAACCCAAAAGTGGATCGCTCACCGGACGTTCAATAAATACGATTTCTACCTGCATCGCATCCTGAGAAACCGGAATGGATGGTAGTTTTTTTGTTGTTCTCTTATCAACATACTTCCCTAATCCTAAAACAGCTCCTTCTTCCATCAACGCGCAGCCCGTAATCGTGGCGACCAGAAAAACCAATGCCAATACCAGGAACCATGATTTGTGAAGAAGTATCTTCATGAAAGTTTGAGGATAAGTAGAGATAAGTTGAGAGAAATGAGATCTGCTTGAAGATTCAGAAGGGATGAGGAGTCTATCGGGAATCCCAAATTGTGTCAATTTGAAAATCAAGCGCTTTCGTCAGGAGTCAGTCAAACCGCGTAATTCAAGAAATTGCTCAACTGACAATCAGAAAAGGACTTGGAAACCGCGGCTCATATTGCCATCTCAGACGGCTCCAGCTATGATCTGCGTGCTTTCATCCAAGACGTGAAACCACCTATCCACAAGAACAGTACGACATTGTTTTTGGAACAAATTCCCTCAAACAACGTGACCCTAACTCATGGCAGCTCAACCTTCTTCAGATCAGTTACCCGATTTGCGAATTGGCTACGGCCAGGACTGCCATCGGCTTGAGTCCGGCTACCAACTGGTCCTGGGAGGGGTTCCTATTGAATTCGAAATGGGACTCGCAGGGCATAGTGATGCGGATGTTTTGTTGCATGCAATTACTGACGCCTTATTGGGAGCAGCCGGTCTGGGAGATATTGGGGAAATGTTCCCCAATACTGAGGAACGGTGGAAGGGCGCGGATTCGCGCGATTTGCTGGCAGCTGCGTTTGAGGAAGTTCAACAGGCCGGGTGGCAAATCGTAAACCTGGATTGCACAATTTCAGCGGAACGTCCTAAACTAGTCAGTTACAAACCATTAATTCGGGAATCGATCGCCCGGATTCTGAAGGTTGAAACAGAACAAATAAACGTTAAAGCAAAAACAGGCGAACGCGTCGGCCCCGTGGGTAGACAGGAAGCGATGACGGCCGATGCCGTTGTGCTGCTGACCAAATAAATCAGACATTGAAAACAACTCACAGCCTGCAAACAGACGGGCATATTTTTATTGATAACAGAAAGTAATTCAGGTATCTGAAACAATGACACTAAGAATTTACAACACTCTGAGTCGAAAAAAAGAAGATTTTCAAACGATGAAACCTGGAAAAGTGGGGATCTATCTATGTGGCCCTACTGTGTATAAACATGCCCATATCGGCCACATGGTCGGGCCGGTAATCATCGATACGATCGCGCGTTATCTCAAATACAACGGTTACGAAGTCAAATTCGTCAATAACATCACCGACATCGACGACAAGCTGATTAACAGGGCAGCTGAACTGAATACGACAGTCGAAAAGCTGGCTGCGGAAATGACGCAGGATTACTTCGATAATCTAGAAACGATGGGCGTCGATACCATTACCGATTTCCCTAAAGCTACGGATTACATCCCGGCAATGCAGGAGATCATTCAATCTCTAATCGACCAGGGATACGCTTACCCTCTTGATGGTGATGTTTATTTCTCTGCGGAAGCGGACAAAAAATATGGTTGCCTCAGCGGTCGTAAGATTGAAGAGATGATTGCGGGCACACGCGTAGAAGCAAATGATAAAAAGAAAAATCCCGCCGACTTTGCCCTTTGGAAGAAGTCCCGACCGGGTGAACCAGCATGGGATAGTCCGTGGGGCCCGGGTCGTCCGGGATGGCATATTGAATGCTCTGCCATGAGCCGCAAGCTCCTGGGAGATTCTTTTGATATTCATGGAGGCGGCCTCGATCTCATGTTTCCTCATCACGAAAACGAACGGGCCCAGTCTGAATGCTGCACTGGTAAACCCTATGTGCGCTACTGGGTCCACAATGGGCTGATGCAAGCCAGTGATGCTCCTGGAAAAGTAGGTGGCCAGCATGACCGTCACGGCGATGTCGTCGTCGATCAGGAAGCGCAAGAAGCAGACAAACTTTCCGGCTCCAAGGGAGCTGCGTCCGTTAAAGAACTCTTTGCCATCCATCCACCGGAACTGGTGCGCCTATTCCTGTTATCCACGCATTACCGCAGTCCAATTGCCTTCAGCGATGAAAACATCCAGGAAACCGGCAAAGGAATTGAAGGATTTTATCGCTTCTTCGAAACGTTCGAACGAATTACCGACGAAAGTTTTTACGACCTTCTCACATCGGAAAAGCGCGAGCAAACGGTTGCTCTCGAAGGAACTCCGTCTGAATACTTCCAGCAACTCTCAGAATTGCGTCAGCGTTTTCTGGAAGCGATGGACGACGATTTTAACACCGGCGGTGCAATTGGTATTCTGTTTGAAATTCGATCCACGCTCAACGCGTTGATCCATTCGCAGAAACTGGACGGCGAAGGAAAACAGAATGAGGAAATGGTGGAAGCGCTTAAAACTGGCGCCAGCCTGCTGAAGGAACTGGCGAATCTGTTAGGTGTTTTCCGCAAGGCTCCTGAAAAAGAACAGGCCGCCGACGATGGACTTGTCAATCAGTTAATGGAACTGGTCCTGGAAATTCGCAAAGATGCTCGTGCCAGCAAAAACTGGGATATCGCAGATAAAATTCGCGAAGGCTTAGCCGCTTGTCAGATCACCGTTGAAGACCGCCCGGAAGGCAGCTTGTGGCGCCGTGGTTAGCGTGAATGTTGTAAGATCAATACTTTGATCGATTGAGCCATGCATGAATTTAAACTCGACAACGGATGATGAAGAGTTAACAACACCAACCCGTTTTCTGGGAATCGATCCGGGATTGAATCGGACTGGTTACGCACTGCTGGAACATTCTTTGAAAGGTCCTGTACTCTGTGAAGGGGGAATCATCCGTTCAACACAGGACGGCAATCTCGCTTCGCGCGTGCATGAAATCGGATCGGGAATTCGGGAAGTCATTGAAGAATTTCGACCAGACATCATGGTGATCGAACAGGTTTTTACGACACCCAAGTTTCCCAAAAGTTCGATTATCATGGCACATGCCCGTGGTGCGATTTTATATGCGGCCCATGATGGCGGGGTGCCGGTTGTGCATTATACACCGACTCAGATAAAGCGATTGATTACCGGCAGTGGTCGTGCTTCCAAAGAACAGATGCAGCACGCCATCAAAACAGAGCTCGGACTGAAAACAATTCTCGAACCAAATGATGTTGCGGACGCGTTTGCTGCCGCTTTATGTCATTATCATACAATTCGCGTCACCTGCTTCTGACAGGTGAATTTACAAACTAACATCCTGAATGAGCCAACATGATTACAAATATTCGCGGCGAACTAATTGAACTCAGTTTATCCGAAGCGATCATCTCGGTAGGTGCCTTTGATTACCAGGTCTTTATTCCCGAATTTGTGCGCCGCCAGCTGCAGCCTCTGATCGGCAAAGAAGTCAGTTTGAAAACCATTCAGTACATCGAAGGGAATCCTCAAAAAGGAAGACTCACTCCCCGCATGATTGGTTTTATGAGCCATGCCGAGCGTGAGTTCTTTGAACTGGTTTGCTCGGTCGATGGAGTTGGTGTCAAAAAAACGTTGCGTGCAATGGTGCGGCCGGTTAAAGAAGTCGCGACTGCGATTGAAGAAAAAGACGTCAAGCAACTCACAACACTTCCTGGTATTGGCCCTGCGGTTGCGGAACGAATAGTTGCCAAGCTCAGACGTAAAATGACAAAATTTGCACTGATTGTTGCCAAAGAGTTTCCCACTGACGAGGCAAGCACAGACGTTTACGGTGAAGCATATGAAGCGCTACTCAGCCTGGGATATTCGGCGACCGAAGCGCGTCAGAAAGTCGAAACGATCTCAGCCGAAGGGAAAAAGTTCAAGAGTATCGAGGAATTCTTAACTGCCCTCTACCAGCAGGAACGCGGCTAAACGTCTAAAATCAGTGTAAATTCATTTCCTTCATAATCGATACAATCAGTAGATCAGTTGTGAACCGGGGCTATATCAGCCCCCAGTTCCTCTCAACGAGCTTTGCGTTTGTTCTAACGCATTACCTGACCTAGGTTTCATTAATCTCCTGTCTCCCTGATCGGCATTATGAATCTGATAAATTTGGACCATTGAGAAGTACTCTCAATTCCAGGTCCTCAAATTTCATTGCAGGTAATCAAAGAATATCGGCGTCTCAATTCATGGTTGCAAAATCAATCAATAAGAAGGCCAGTCCTTACTCATCTTTGGGTATTGACCGACTCCGCATAGGGGTCAAATTACAGGCTCCGATCTTTGATGCAGACAGTGAGAAGAATCTCCTGCTGTTGGCCAGCGGCAAAACCATCACCAAAGGAACTATTGAGAATTTAAAAAAGCGAGGCATTCGAAGTGTCCGGGTTCACGAACGGGACCTGCACAACTTGATGCTGGCCCCGGGTGAGAGCCAGGATTCTCAATCAGACTCTCCACAGGACATTCGGCGCAAACGACTCCAGTTAGCTTCCGCAATTTCGGCTGCCCAGAAGCAAGCTGCGTTGGAGACACAAAGAACCCATTCGCCGTGGCAAATCCAAACGAGTTCTTTTTTGCATGAAATCAGGCCAGTTCCCGTCGCGGGATACTCGAATCGATTGAAAACTAAATATCGAGAACAGTTCACAGTCCTGACGAAAATCACAGATGATATCTACAAACAATTGCTGCTCACAAAACGAATCAGTATGCCGCAGATTTACGATATCACCAGCATGTCCTTTTCACAGATGGCTCAGGACATGGATCTGTTTGTACTGGAAGGAATCGCTCCCATTGATAACGGGAACTTTTGCAGACATGGTTTGCAGATGTCGAGCCTGGCAATGGCGATTGGCACACAGCTGGGACTCAGCCGTGAAAACCTGACTCAACTTTCGATTGGCTGTCTGTTACATGATACAGGCATGAATAAAATCAATTACAAAGCCCTGATGAGTGAAACACCACTGAGTCCGATTGAAAGTCTGGAACTGAAAAAACACCCCATCATTACCTTCGATTTATTAAGTAAGGTACATGAAGTCCCGACGATTTCAAAACTCATCGCTTACCAGATCCATGAACGCTGCGATGGCTCAGGCTATCCTCGAGGTCAGAAAAACAATCAGATTCATCCACTCGCTAAAATTGCTGCTGTCGCCGATGAATTTATAGAACTGGTATCATCGCGGCCTAATAAAATGGGACTGCTTCCCTATCAGGCTGCCGAAAATCTTGTCTTTGACGCTTCACAGGGATTATTTGACCGGAATGCCGTGCGCGCACTACTGCAATCGATGTCGCTGTATCCGCTGGGCTCCCTCGTTGAACTCAACAATGGACAACGTGCGATTGTCGTTCGCACGAACCGGATTCATTATGACAATCCGATTGTCGAAATTCTGGATAAAGATGGCATGCCTCAATTAACGAACCTGTTGGATTATGATGACATGCATGTCGTCCGCGCAGTTTCGAATGAAGAAATGACAACCCCCATCTTCGCGATCTAAGCCAGTTCCAGTCTGAAGCGATTTGTTCCAGCCGAATAGAGCTGCTTTATTCCACTAAAGCCACTCTTAAATCCATGACATTTGTCTGGGTCGCTCCCGTTTTTAATAACCCACCAACCTGAGCAAGGCAGGGATAGGAATTGTGGTCGTTTAAAAAGAGACTGGGATCAATCTTTAGTGCGTGTGCACGTTGTAGAATTTGAGTATCAAGAATGCCGCCAGCGGCATCGGTGGGGCCGTCTTCCCCGTCTGTCCCTCCAGACAGAATACAGATGCCAGAAAGGTCTTCTTCCCATAGACGCTGCATTGCAGCCAGTACCACTTCCTGGTTCCGCCCTCCTTTGCCGGGGTTTTGTGTAGAAGACAAATCGACAATGGGCTCTCCCCCACTCAGGATACAGGCCGGCTTGGAAACAGAGCTTGCACCGTCTCGAATTTTAAGGCAGAGTTCTGCCAGTTCGACTCCGGTTCCAGACGCCGTCCCTTCATTTTCAGAGCCCAGCGAGACGATTTCATAACCTGCTTCCTCAGCCTCTTGCTTCGCGGCTTGGAGAGCGGTCGCGTTACTGCCTATAATCTGGTTGATGACTTTTGTCTGTCCCGATACTTCTTGTGTTGGTGCACTTGATTGTCCCGCCTCTAATACGCTCCAGACACTCTCAGGCACCTGTTGTGGATCAAACACAAAACGACGCAAGATTTCCAAGGCATCAGCTGGAGTGGATGAATCAACGACGGTTGGTCCTGAAGCAATAATATCCAGCGGATCACCGACAACGTCGGAGATAATCAAAGTAATCAATGTTCCACAGGTCGCTGCTGCAGCGAGCCGACCTCCTTTAACTTGCGAAATCTGTTTGCGTACACAGTTCAATTCCTGAATGGTCGCACCAGACGACATCAGTAACCGCGTGACTAATTGCTTGTCTTCCAGAGTGACCGGAGGCAAAGGTGCCGGTAATAACGCACTCCCCCCTCCTGAAATCAACACCAGGCAAATATCATCCGATTGTAAGCTGGAAATTTTTTGGAGAATTTGCCGGGAGCCATATACGCCTTCCGCAGTGGGTTCGTTCAAGCTCGCTGGTCGTGCGGGATAGAGGTGAATATGAGATAAAGGCCGTACACAATCTGCAGGTACATTCACCCAGCCGGAGGTGCGTTGTTCCAGCAATGAGCCATCCAAGGCAGCTTCAACACCCGCAGCCATACCGCTGCCCGCTTTTCCGGCTCCAACGACCAGCAGATTTTCATGTCCCTGCAGGGAAATCGAATGCCCACAGACAGTCAGCCGGTGATCGGTAATCTGAATAGCCTCACGAACAAGGGCTTCTGAATCGACGGCTTTGACACCTGCTTTCCAGATTTGCAATGCGCGTTCGGACGCAGAAGAAGCCTCAGACATTAATACCTCGCAAGAAAGAAATCGGCATGAACGAAAAAACGAGCAACTCGTCAGGGATCGACCTTGTCCGGTGATGATTCCTCGACAGTTGTATTTAACGAACGTGCGAGTTCTTTTGCAAGGACGCGTCCCTGCACTTCTTCCGGGGGAACGTTTTCTTTGATTAATTTTTCCCGATAGCGCTGATCTTCCTGGTCGTACCAGAGCGGGTCGACCTTTGCCTGTGTGATCGCATCAATTTTCCAGACACCGGTCTGACTTTTGACTAAATGAATATCCGGCTTGATGGCATATCCATTTTTCTGAATCTGAATACTGACCTGGGCTTTATCGCCCGCTAATTTGACGTCAAGAATTCGATAGTTGAGAGGCGCAGAACTGTCTTGTGAGTCCTGTTTCAATTTCTTAGCCAGATCCGCTTTTTCAGGTGTAAGCAGACCGCGAATTTGCTTTTCATTCCCTGTTTCCAGAGCCTGCACAAACTCAAGCGAAATCTGCTTCACCTGATAATGTTCATAAACCCGCTGTGCTCCCAGAATGACCAGATACAGCCCCACCAGAACCAGTGCGGTAATCAGGAATTTTTGAGACAGAGGCCGCGTGACCATCAGGCGCCCGGACGAAGATGGCTATAGGCAGTTAAGATGGCGTAAAGATCAGAGGGAATTTTTACTTCGTCTTCTGAAAAATCAGAGACCCATGTGCGACGATAGTAGACTGCTTCTGCCAAAGCATCTGCAATTTCCCCAAAACGAACGTTGACAAGACTGTCATTCTGTTCGAGCGATTCTTCTTCACCTGTGAAAATTCGAAGTCGATGTTGCATGGAGGATCCTTCCTATATCGATCTCGTTGATTTTTGACTGACTGAATCCGCAGCCAGGCAGAGGCTTTTCCCTGCAAACAAAAATCATTAGACTAAAGCTGAACAAGTTAAATCATCGGAAAAAATCCGACTCAGTTATTAATATCGGCTTAATCAATTTGGCTTCTTGACTGAAAAGTTCAGTTTTTTTTGATTTTAGCGGCTGCAAGGTCTACCCGGTTTACCCACTCTAAAATCAGGTGTGTAAAAATTACCACCCAACCGGCGATTTTCGCGCATTCAAGCTGATCAGGGAATTTTCAAACAGCAATCTTTGCCGGGCCTTCACGCCTCCGGCAAAGTGCCGCTTTAGGAATGCGGCGATTAAAATCCCAGTAAGCCGGGAAGTTCATGCATGGAGCGAAACGTTTTGGCTCCGATTGCTTCGAGTTCCGCTGGTGAACTGTGGTCTGCATAACCGAGCACGGGAATCCCCGCAGCCACCGCCGCCTGCACTCCTAGATGACTGTCCTCAATCACCACACATTCTTCGGGTTGGACTCCCATCTGAGACGCCGCATAGAGATAGAGATCCGGCTCGGGTTTCCAGACTCCCAAAGTATAGGCAGAAAAAATACGCCCCTCAAAGAAGTGGAGCAGATCTGTAATCTTGAGAGTCAGAGCCATCTTTTCTTCCGGCCCATTAGAAGCAACACATTTGGTCACCGGAATGGACTCCAGTGCTTCACGGACTCCCTGAATCGCCTGCAGTTCGGTCTGAAACACTTCTGCCATCTGCGCTCGGACCTGAGTTGCGAAATCATCCGGCAATTTTTGCCCCATCTGATCTTCTACAACAGCCAGACAGTCGGCCAATTTTCCGCCTTTGAATTGCTGAACCGCCTGTGCGGGTGATAGCGGGAACCCGATCTCGCTGATCATTTCTGCCAACACACGGTTTCCCAGGGTCTCACTGTCAACCAGCACCCCATCACAATCAAAAATGACCGCTTTATATTTCGTCACGTAAACTGGCTCTCTCTTTATCAGAACTTACTCAGGGAGTTCGATGTAAATCCCATCTTCTTCTACAGAAACCGGAAATGTGGGATGGCACAGCCGATCATTCAGGCAATGTTTTCCTGTCGTCACATCAAACTGCCAACCATGCCAGGGGCAAGTGACGACAGTACCATTCAGGCTCCCCTCACCGAGCGGCCCCCCCGCATGCGGACAGACGCCGTCCATCGCATAATATTGCTGATCCACATGAAATAAAGCGATCACCCGATCTTCGGCGACAAACTCCCCCGCTGAACCTTCGGGAACTTCACTCGCATCCGCAATCCGTACTTTTTTCCCCATTTGCTCCTCCGGATGGTGTTTTCTCAGACCAGACGCCTGTCACCAGTGAACTCAATCAAACTGGTCGCTTCTCAGTCCGCTGGGTCTTTCTTAATGACACAGAACCTCTGTTTCAGGTTGTAATTCACTGGACCCTATGAATCAATTCAGGCTGCCTTTTTTTCCTGAAGCGGTTCTGGCTGGCGTTTCTTTTTCGCACGAACACGCGGTTCACTTTTCCAGCGACGATGAACCCAGAAATATTGTTCCGGAGATTTTCGCACCGCATTTTCCAGGGCTGTCGTAAACTGCTGTGTAATCTCACCCACCGGATCATTGGAAACACACTGAGTGGAATCGATCAACTGTTCACACCCCATTTCAAACTTCACCCACTGATTCTTTTCGAAATCATCAGGGAGCCTGCGAGCATAACCCACACAGATATACGCCCGATATTCCAGAGCCAGCAGCGCGATCGATTTGAAAGTGGAAGCCGGTTTACCAAAAAAGTTGACAAACAACCCCCGCTTGCCGGCATCCTGATCGCCGAGCAGCGCCAGATGTCCGCGGCGTTCAATTGTGGCGACCATATCATCGTAGCCGCCCTTTTTCGCCATTGCCCGATGTCCAGTATGCTGGCGGAATTTCTCAAACCATTCATTCAGAAACGGGTTATCCAGTTCACGAGCGACAACCCCCATGGGAAAACCAAACAGTCCAAAGACCGAGACAGCCACTTCCCAGTTCCCATAATGTCCGCTCAGCAGAATGACAGGTCTGCCGGAACATAAGGCGGTGATCAGTTCCGGTGGATAATCAAAATCCAACACGTCAAAGATATTCCCTCGGTGTAACTTTCGAGGCAACTGGATGATTTCGACAACCATCCGAAATAGATGCACCCACATACGGTAGATTGTTTGCTCAATTTCTTTCTCGGAAAGTTCTTCGCCAAACGCGGTCCGTAAATTTTCCGCAGCCACTTTATATCGGGTCAGCTTGCGAGGCAGGCAATAATGAATGATAAATGCCAGGCCTTTTGCCAACGCCACCGATTCTCTCATCGGTAAAGATCGCACGATGCAGACCAACGTACGGAATACCAGATATTCCAGTCGATACCGTGCCATTCGCCAATTGATCATGAATTGATTCCCCCAAGCTTCCCTGCTCTGTTTTCCGATTTCGCCTGAAATTTCGACGAAACGCGGTAAAAGTGTCTTCGGAATTGGAAAATTCGTCAACCCCCAATTGGGGGCACACTCCCGGCAACCTCAGCTCAATTCCCCGATAAAAACGGAACAAAATCAACAGGATCCATATTTTATGCTCGGATTTGAACAGATATCCGTATATATTTAATAGGAGAGTTCGCGTTTTGGGGTCATTTCTCGTTATTTCAATACAAAGTTTCTATGCCAAACCGACCGTGCCCACAATCTGCCATCCGTTTCCTGCTGTTTGCAGGTGCGATGTGCGTATGGAGTTTGTCGGCGGTCCAGACAGCGAATGCGACGTGCGGCGATTACCTCTCACATGCAGGTCAGCCGGACGATTCTGAAATGATCCTGCTGCATCGACCTGACCAGTCTCCTCAAAAGAGCCCCTGCTCGGGTCCTGACTGCCAGAACCACCAGCCAGATCCATCGCCGGAGTCTCCGCTGATTGTGATCACGCTGATGAAACCTGCCTGCTCTGGCTCATCAGAAATGATGATGCCTCGCACACCTGATTGCGGATCAACGGGTTCTCACCCTTTGCTGCTGACAAGTCCCTCTCGACAACGAATCGACCGTCCTCCACAAAGCGCCAGCTTCTGAAACGCGCTCGTCAACAGAAACATGGTTTCTGTCGTTTCATGAAACTTGCAGCGTGCATACTCCATTAATTTCTAGCATGCGCGTGCGCTTCTCTTTAGCGCAATGGATACTGCAAGTTTTGTCTCAAGCCATTTTGTGCAGGATCAATTGTCATCATGAGTTCCTCTGATTCCCCCGTGACAGAATCACGGCCGCGTCGTATCGTCCGCCGCGCTATCGGACCAAAATTGCGTAAGGTTTTCTATCTCCTGTTATTATTGGTTGCCCTCCTAGGTGCGAATTCGATCTATCTGGTCAGCATAACGGTGTACGACTGGTTGAGCGGCGAGACCCTGGAAAACTGGTTTTATCAATATATGTTTCTGGCACATTTGATTCTGGGGCTGGTGCTTCTGGCGCCGTTCATTCTGTTTGGCATTGTTCACATTTATAATACGAAGAATCGACTCAACCGCCGCGCGGTACGAGTTGGCTACGCGCTCTTTATTACATCCTGCCTGCTGCTGGTCTCCGGAATTTTATTATTACGGATTGGTTCATTCGACCTGAAAAATCCGACGGCACGTTCCATCACGTACTGGTGCCATGTGCTCTCCCCGCTATTTGCCCTCTGGTTGTATTGGTTGCATCGTCTCGTTGGTCCCAAAATTCACTGGAAGGGGGGCCTGTCTTATATGGGTGTGATTACCGCCATGGTAGTCGGCATGCTGATGTTTCATTCGGCTGATCCCCGTAAATGGAATGTGGTCGGTCCTGCCTCGGGTGAGAAATATTTCTTCCCGTCCCTGTCACGAACATCAACTGGTGATTTCATTCCCGCTCAAGCTTTGATGATGGACGACTACTGCCAGAAATGTCATCCCGACACTCACGCCGACTGGAAAAACAGCGTGCATCATTTCAGTTCCTTTAATAACCCCGCCTATCTGGCATCGGTCCGGGAAACGCGCAAAGTTTCATTAGAACGCGACGGAAATCTGCAGGCATCTCGCTTCTGTGCTGGCTGTCATGACCCGGTCCCCTTTTTTAGTGGCGCATTTGATGACCCCAACTTTGATGATATCAATCATATCACGTCTCAAGCAGGCATCACCTGCACGACCTGCCATGCCATTACTCACGTCAACAGCGTGCGCGGCAACAGTGATTACACAATAGAAGAACCGATTCATTATCCCTTCGCATATAGTGAGAACCCGTTTCTACAGTGGGTGAATAATCAACTGGTGAAAGCCAAACCTGCCTTCCACAAAAAAACGTTCTTAAAGGATTTGCACAAGTCCACCGAATTCTGTGGCACATGTCACAAAGTACATTTACCGGAAGAACTCAATCAATACAAATTCCTGCGCGGGCAGAACCATTACGATTCCTTTTTACTAAGCGGCGTTTCAGGACATGGAGCGCGGAGCTTTTATTATCCGCCTGTAGCACAGGAGAATTGCAACAAATGTCATATGCCTGCCAAACCTTCGAATGACTTTGGCGCCCGCCACTTCTATGACTCGAAGGAACTCAGCGTACACAATCATCTGTTTCCCTCAGCCAATACCGCAATTGCCGCATTACGAAATGATCCGGAAACTGTTGCCGCACATCAGAATTTTCTCAAAGATAACCTGCGCGTCGATTTCTTCGGCATCCGGGAAGCAGGCAGCATTGATGGAAAATTGATCGCCCCATTGCGACCGGAAGTCCCGACTTTAAAACCGGGAAATAAATACCTGCTGGAAACGGTGCTCCGTACCTTAAAAGTCGGACATCATTTCACACAGGGTACAGCTGACTCGAATGAAATCTGGCTGGATGTGACCGTCAAGAGCGGAGACCGAATCATTGGACGCAGCGGTTCGCGTGAAGAAGATGGCACTGTTGATCCCTGGTCTCACTTTGTGAACGCGTTTGTGATTGACCGCGACGGCAATCGCATTGCCCGACGCAATGCACAGGATATCTTCGTCGCTCTCTATAATAATCAGATGCCCCCCGGTGCTGGGCAGACGATCCATTATGAACTGAACCTACCGGACGACTTGACTGCTCCCGTGACGGTGGAAGCCAAGCTGCAGTATCGAAAATTCGATACGCACTACATGCAGTTTATCGCGGAATCTCTCGAATCCAAAGGGCAGGAACTCTCCTGGAAGAAAAAGGGGGTTCCCTACATCAATACGCTGCCCATTACAACGATTGCCTCTGATACGATTACCTTTCCTGTGGAAGGAGTCACAGCCGACATCAAAAACAAAACGGTTGAAATTCCCGAATGGCAACGTTGGAATGATTACGGCATTGGACTGTTCTTGAAAGGCAAAGCGGAACTGAGACAGGCCGCTGAAGCATTTGAGCAAGTGGATCAACTGGGCCGCTATGATGGTTCCTTGAATCTGGCACGTGTTTATTTCCGTGAAGGTCGCTTACAAGACGCTGTTGAGATTTTACAAAAAGCAGCTTCGTTTACCGATCCTCCCGCTCCTCCCTGGACACTGGCCTGGTTGAGTGGCAAGGTGAATCAACAACAGGGACACCTGAAAGAAGCCGAACGCAACTTCCGTAGTGTTCTGGAAGACCAGACCGAAGAACGCACCCGCCGCGGCTTTGATTTCAGCAAAGATTACGTGGTCATTAATGACCTGGGGCAAAACCTGTTTGATCAAGCCAAGCGATTCCGTACCAAAGAAAATCGGGATCAGCGCGATCAGCTTCTGAATCAGGCTGTTAAACAGTTTCAAAAGACCCTGGTACTCGACCCGGAAAATGTCACCGCGCATTACAGCCTGTCATTGATTTATGACCAACTGGATCAAACCGAACTTTCTGAACAGCATCGACAGCTGCATCAGAAATATAAAGTGGATGATACAGCCCGCGGACTCTCTGAACGGAAGGCTCGTGAGAAATATCCCGCAGCCAATCATGCTGCCGAGCACCCGGTGATTTATTCATTGAACCGGACGATCAAACCATAACAACTCGACCTTTCCTGGCAATTCAGGTCGGGAACGTCATAAGACTATATACGAAGGACAATACAATGGCAGATCAAAACAGTGCCAACCTTGATCCGAATCTGGAAGAAGAGACAGAGCAAAACGATGAATCCATCGGACGTGCTTTTTGGTATTCTTTGGCCGTCATGCTGGTCTTTGCAATAGTGGGAGGAACTTTCTTCCTGTTAAGTCAGCTTCGCCAGCCGGAAAACATCGTTAAGGAAACTCCTTTAGCGCTACCGACAGAACGGGAAGTCGAAGAACTCACACTTCCCAAGATTCCGTTTACCGATATCACGAAAGCGGCTGGGATCGACTTCGTTCATCATAACGGGGCAGCTGGTGAAAAGCTGCTGCCGGAAACAATGGGAGGCGGAGCCGCGTTTTTAGATTATGACAATGACGGGGATCAGGACCTGTTGCTGGTAGGTTCTAATGACTGGCCCTGGAGCCAGCCACAGAAAAAAGACAGCACACACTCCTCACTGGCATTATATCAAAATGACGGGACCGGAAAATTCAAAGATGTCACAGACGAAATGGGCTTGAACGTTTCGTTGTACGGCATGGGGATCGCCTGTGGTGACTATAACAACGATGGCCGCGTTGATCTGTTTATCTCCGCACTGGGAACCAATCGCTTATTCAAAAATGAAGGAACACGCTTCACTGACGTCACAATGCAAGCTGGCGTTGGTGGCCCCGCGCAACTCTGGAGCACCAGTTGCGGCTGGTTTGATTATGACCGTGACGGAGATTTGGATTTACTCGTCTGTAATTATGTGGAATGGACGCGTGACTTTGACCGCGCGCAGAACTTCACGCTCAAAGGAGGTATCCGCGCATACGGTCGTCCGCAAAACTTCAATGGCGTTCCCCCCCTGCTCTACCAGAACCAGGGAAATGGCACCTTCAATGAAGTTTCCGAGCAGGCCGGCCTGAGAATATTCACCCCCGGAACGGGAGTACCGTTAGCAAAATCGCTGGGATTGAATTTCTACGATTTTGATCAGGATGGCTATCTCGATATCTTCATCACCAATGATACCGTTCAGAACTTTCTATTTCACAATCAACAGAATGGCATATTTACAGAAACAGCGGCGATTTCAGGAGTCGCCTTTGATATGAATGGGAATGCACGCGGGGCGATGGGAATCGACATCGCCCCGTTCCGAAATGATGAGACGCTGGGAATCGCCATCGGCAACTTTGCCAATGAAATGACGGCCCTCTATACGTCGCCCGGAAAAGAGATGCAGTTTATCGATGAAGCTGTCTCAAACGGACTTGGCCCCCAAACACGACTGGCTTTAACGTTCGGCGTTTTCTTCTTTGATGCCGACTTGGATGGACGACTTGACCTGTTTGCAGCAAACGGTCACCTGGAAGAAGATATTAATATCGTGCAGGAACGGCAGCATTACGAACAGGAACCGCAACTGTTCTGGAACTGCGGCGCACAACATGCGACCGAGTTCCTGCCTTTAGGAGAATCGCTGGTCGGTTCAGATTTTGTCCGCCCCCTGGTCGGCCGCGGCGCAACATTCGGTGATATTGACGGTGACGGCGATTTGGATCTATTGATCATGTCCACTGGAAAAACGCCGCGACTCTTACGAAACGATCAACAAACGGGCCACCATTGGGTTCGTTTCCAGCTCACAAGTGATCCTACCAAAGGAAACAAAGGTTCTATACTAGCCTCCAACCATGATGCACTGGGGGCTCAGATTCAAATCGAAACGCAGTCGGGTGTACAAAGTCGACTGGTGATGCCGACCCGCAGCTATCTGTCACAAACTGAACTCCCTGTTACCTTTGGGTTAGGTGACGAAACAGAAATCGCATCTGTTCACATCAAATGGCCTTCGGGAAAGACAGCCAAATGGGACAATCTGAAATCGGATCAGTTGTATCAGATTTCAGAGCAAAAAGGGCTTGTTGAAAAATAAAAACATCCTGTTTTACCGATGTTACTATTTTCGTTGAGTTAGTAGAAATGACTAAGAATTCCTTGACAGACTCACATCAATCGAGTTTGATGTATCGTGCTTTAAAGTAGCCCGAGAAGTCATGGTTTCTAAAATTGTCCTTGAATTACTGAGTGAAGATTTGGCATAATACGTAACAGGTGGTTTTAACCGATTCCTCCCCCCACTGGATTAATGTGTTAGAATTAGAAAGCATTACCAGAATCGCCTACTGATTAAACTCTGATGTGACTAGTGAAGATCAGAGCCATCCGCCAGATAAACTGGCTATAGTCCAACCTGAGATGATGAGTGCTCAAACCAAAATAATAAGTGTTAAGCCTCTGGCCTGAAAAAGCCATATACCAAACACAATTTATCCCCACCTTGAAATGGAGATTTCACTATGAGCTTGAAACAATCGCGTCGCGACTTTTTGCATGTTGGCTTTGCGGGCGGAATCGGGCTGACTCTGCCTCAGTTTCTGCGTATGAAAAGCGCACAGGCAGAATTGAAACACTACGAAAGCAAAGAAGGAACTGCGAAGTCAGTTATTTTCATCTACCTGCCAGGTGGGGCTGCACATCAGGAAACATGGGATCCGAAACCTTACGCTCCGATTGAATACAGAGGTCCCATGAACTCAATCGAGACCAATATCTCTGGAGTTCGGTTGAATGAAAAGCTGGTCAAGACAGCTAAGCTGATGGATAAATTGACCATCTGCCGTTCCATGTCCCACGGCGAAGCGGCTCACGAACGGGGAACACATAACATGTTCACCGGATATCGTCCCAGCCCTGCTCTGCAGTTCCCCAGCATGGGAAGTGTAGTCACTCATGAGTTTGGCCCTAAGAATAACATGCCACAATATGTATGTATTCCAAATCAGCCGAACGAATTCGCTGGTACAGGCTACCTGAGTTCATCCTTTGCTCCCTTCAGTGTCGGATCAGATCCTGCATCGAATGGCTTCAAAGTGCGTGACTTGAATTTGCCTGGTGGTGTTGACACCAATCGATTTACTCGTCGTCGGTCTTTGCTGGATTCGGTCAACGAGTACTTTGTTTCCAAAGAAAAATCAGATTCTCTGGATGCGGTCGATACCTTCTACAAACAGGCCTATGACATGGTCTCGTCTAAAGCGTCTCAGGAAGCCTTCGATCTGAATAAAGAAGATGCGAAGGTGCGTGATGCTTATGGTCGAAACCAGGCTGGTGCCCGTATGCTGTTATCACGACGTCTCGTCGAAGCAGGTGCCCGCTTTGTCACCATGACATATGGCGGTTGGGATATGCACGACAGAATCCAAACTGGAATCGACAGAAACCTGCCTTCATTCGACCAGGCTTTCTCCACACTGATCTCAGACCTGAGTGATCGGGGGCTCTTGAAGAGCACTCTGGTTTGTGTCTGTAGTGAATTTGGACGAACACCAAAAATCAACGCGACTGCCGGCCGGGACCACTGGCCGAAAGTCTTCAGTGTTGTAATGGCCGGTGGTGGAGTCAAAGGAGGACACATTTATGGTTCCTCTGACGCCATCGCTTCTGAACCAGAAGACAATCCACTTTCCGTCATGGACTGGGCCACAACCATTTACCATTGTCTGGGAATTGTTTCTGACAAAGAACTGATGGCACCCGGTGATCGACCCATCGAAATTGTCAATGGTGGGAAAGTCATAAAAGACCTGCTTGCTTAAACCAGACAATAAATAAACGAATTGATTGAACCAGAATTGTTAGTACGGGCTTGTTTGCTCGTGCTAACATTCTCGTTCAAGCGAAAAATAAAACTGATTCTCGAACATCAACATTTCCAAGGGGGGGAACCGTGATGCTGCAGAAGTACAGATCTGTTTGCACCGGAATTTTGACAATCGCACTGAGCCTGGTACTCGTGGATCTCGCTGGGGCTGCTGACCCCAGCCTGAATTATGTTCGCCCGCGAGGGGGACAACGAGGCACCGAAGTCAGTCTGACATTCATTGGAGCCCGGCTCTCCGATGCAGTCGAAATTCTGTCGTACAAAAAAGGGTTCGAGTTTAAAGAGATCAAAGCCAATCCCAAGAATGCCAATATCTGTACCGCCATCGTTAAGATTGCACCTGACTGTGACCTGGGTGAACACACCTTCCAGGTTCGCACGAAAAGCGGTGTCTCTGACTACAAAACATTCTGGGTCGGCCAATTCCCTGAAGTCGCGGAAAAAGAACCGAACAGTGAGTTCGAAACACCACAACCAATTGAATTGAACCAAACCGTAACTGGTGTGATCCAGAACGAAGATGTCGATCATTTTGTTGTCACCGCGAAAAAAGGACAACGCATCTCAGCAGAGATCGAAGGCGTTCGTCTGGCAACGACGCTATTTGACCCTTATCTTGCAATTCTCGACGAAAAGCGTTTTGAATTGAAAGCAGAAGACGATCTGCCACTCCTCAGAAATGACTCGGCAATTTCTGTAATCGCACCTGCAGATGGAAAATACACGATCCTGGTTCGTGACAGTTCCTATGGTGGAAACGGTGCCGCCTTTTATCGTCTACACGTCGGAACCTATCCGCGCCCTACTGCCGTCTACCCGGCTGGTGGTCAGTTAGCCTCAAAACAAAAAGTGACCTTTAAAGGGAATACCGTTGATAACCTTGCTCAGGAATTTCAACTGCCAGATAAACCCAACGATGAATTTGAACTTTTCGCTGCTGACGCTGGCGGAAGCGCTCCTTCTGGCAATGTCTTCCGTTTGTTCCCTCATGGTAATTCCATGGAACAGGAGCCAAATAACGAATTCAAACTGGCTTCGCCTGCCGCGCTTCCGAATGCCTTTAATGGCATCATTGAAAAAGAGGGCGACATTGATTACTTCAAATTTCAAGGCAAAAAAGGACAGACACTGGAAATCGAGTGCTACGCACGTCGCGTTCGCTCTCCTCTTGACCCGGTGATGTACCTTTATAACGCGAAGTCACAACGAGTCGCCTCGAACGATGATTCACGAGGCCCGGACAGTTACTTCCGATACAAATTCCCCGCAGATGGCGAATACTTCCTTTCGATCACCGATCACCTTAAACGCGGCGGTGTTGATTTTGTTTACCGTGTTGAGATGCTTCCTGTTTCACCATCACTCGAACTGGGAATTCCCAGAAATGCTCGTTATTCCCAGGAACGACAGCGTATTGTCGTCGCCAAAGGAAACCGTTTCGCGGTTGTGGTGAGTGCCAAGCGAACTAACTTTGGTGGAGAAATTGTTCTCGATTCATCCAACCTTCCTAAAGGCATCAAAATGGTCGCCGAACCGATGGCAGCCAATTTAACGACAATGCCTGTTGTTTTTGAAGCAGCCGCTGATGCTGCCGTGGAAGGCGAGTTGATTGCACTCAAAGGACGACACGCTGATCCTAACCAGAAGATTGAAGGCGTATTCAAAAACCGGGCTGACCTGGTTCGCGTCCGCAATAATCAATTACTGTGGATGAAAGACGTAGCACAAATTCCCGTCACCGTTGTGGAAGAATTGCCTTTCAAACTCGATATCGTAGAACCCAAGGCACCTCTGGCCCGGAGTGGTTCTATGCAACTCAAAGTTGTGGTTACCCGCAAAGAAGGATTTGACGAACCGATTACACTGCAGTTTCCCTTCCGTCCACCAGGAGTGGGTGCTTCCAGTCGCGTTACAATTCCCAAAGGAAAAAACGAAGCCTTCTATCCTCTGAATGCAAATAGCAAAGCTGAGATCAAGAAATGGAAAGTATTTGTAATTGGTTCGGCAAATGTGGGTGGTAATGCCTGGGTTTCTTCACAACTGGCAAATCTGGAAGTCTCCGATTCCTTCGTTGATCTTCAGCTGGCGCGTACTGCGGTCGAACAGGGAAAAGAAACTGAAATTATCTGCAAGGTGAATATGAAAAACCCGTTTGAAGGCGATGCCAAAATCAAACTGGTTGGTCTGCCTCCCAAGGTGACAACCGAAGACATCTCCTTTAATAAAGAGAGTAAAGAACTGATCTTCAAAGTAAAGACGGATCCTGCTTCACCTCAGGGACGGCATAAGAGTCTGTTCTGCCAGGTGGAGATCCCCATGAATGGTGAGACAGTCGTGCATACGACAGGTCGTACTGAATTACGGATCGACAAACCACTCCCACCGAAAAAAGATGAACCTGCTAAACCCAAAGTGGTCGCGAAAAAAGCGGAGCCGAAAAAAGAAGCACCTCCCAAGCGACTGACACGGCTGGAACAACTTCGCTTAGAAGCCCAGAAACGTCTGGAATCCGGTACTAAATAAATCAATAACCATTAGTTCGCTCAGTTTCTCAATAAAAGAACTCTTAGTTTATATCACTTTCCTCAACTAATTCCTGTTGACGAAAAAAGGTTTTCGATTATGTGGCGTCATCAAAAATTATTTCGTAGTGTTCTCTCTCTACTGTTTATTGTCAGTGGACTCTCTCTCACAGTAGCAGATGATAAAACACAACCTGCCAAGCCAGCTCCGGCAAAACCAGCCGCAACTCCGGCTCCTGCCAAACCTGCCCCGGCAAAACCGGCTGAAGTGAAACCGGCACCCGCGAAGCCTGCTGAAACAAAACCGGCTCCCGCGAAACCCGCAACGCCAAAGCCCAAGCCTGCTGCTCCGAAACCAGCGCCTGCCAAGCCAGCTCCCAAAATGGTGAAATTGAATGTTTATCCCCAGGACATCCAACTCACCACCAGCCGCGATCGGCAGTCGATCATTGGTCAGGCTGTTTATGACAATGGGCTTACACAAGATGTCACCAGCCAGTTACAAATCAAACCTGCTAAAGCAGGCATTGTACGGGTTGATAAAAACATGGTTTATCCCGCCGGAGATGGTGAAACTGACTTGCTTGCCAGCTTTGGTGGTGCGACGATCAAACTTCACTCAAAAGTAGTCAAAGCAAAAGAAGATCGCCCGATCAGCTTCAACCTGGACGTGATGCCCACCTTTATGCGAGGTGGCTGTAACACCGGTAGCTGTCACGGTGCCGCCCGTGGAAAAGATGGATTCCGTCTTTCTCTTTTCGGATTTGACCCCAAGGGGGACTATGATCGTTTAACTCGTGAACTTAGTGGACGTCGTATCAACCTCAGCCTGCCCCGGGAAAGTCTGTTGCTGGAAAAAGCCATCGGTGCTGTCCCGCATACGGGTGGTAAACTATACGAAAAAGATTCCGAACTCTACACGCAAGTGCTCCGCTGGTTAGAAGCGGGAGCTCCCTACGATGCAGGTGCAATTCCTACCGTCACGAAAGTTGAAATTTATCCCGAAGGCGGGGTCATGGACGGCAAAGGAACCAAGCAACAGGTTTCCGTACTCGCCTATTATTCTGATGGCACAACTCGCGATGTGACTTCGCTGTCTTCATTCTCTTCCAACAATGACAACTCGGCAACAATCACCAAAGATGGTTTGATTACGGCAAGTAATCGAGGTGAAGCCTTTATTATGGCCCGCTTCGACACACACACGGTCGGATCACACTTTGTTGTATTACCCAAGGGTCTCAATTTTGAATGGCCGAATGTCCCTGAAAATAATTACGTCGATACTTTGATCCACAACAAACTGAAAAAACTCCGTGTCGTTCCTTCTGAAGTCTGCTCCGATGCCGAATTTCTGCGTCGTGCCAGCCTTGATATCTGTGGCATCCTGCCCACCATCGAAGAGTTTAACCAGTTCGCTGCTGACAAGGATCCCAAGAAACGAGAAAAGCTCGTTGACAAACTTTTGAACCGCAAAGAATTCGTAGAAATGTGGGTCATGAAATGGTCAGAGCTGTTACAGATCCGCACAGTCAATAACCGGATCAGCTATAAGTCAGCACTATTGTACTACAACTGGTTGCAGGAACGGATTGCCTCCAACGTGCCAATTAATATCATGATCCAGGAAATCCTGGGGTCCAACGGTGGTACGTTCGCCAACGCCGCAACTAACTACTACGAAAACGAACGGGACACATTGAAAGTGTCTGAAAATGTAGCTCAGGTCTTCATGGGAATGCGGATTCAGTGTGCTCAGTGTCACAATCACCCATTCGACCGCTGGACCATGGATGACTACTACAGTTTTGCAGCCTTCTTCTCACAAATCGGCCGAAAACGGAGTGAAGACCCTCGTGAATCAATTATATATAACCGAGGTAGCGGAGAAGTTCGTCACTTGGTTGATAAACGTGTCATGAAACCAAAGTTCCTGGGGGGTGAAGCACCTGACACCCGTGGTAAAGACCGCCGCGTTGTCCTTGCACAATGGCTGGCTTCAAATGACAACCCCTACTTCGCGACCAACTTGAGCAACATTGTCTGGGCTCACTTTTTCGGTAAGGGAATCATCAACGAAGTTGATGACGTTCGCGTCAGTAATCCTCCCGTCAATCCGGAACTACTCAATGAGCTCGCGAAACGCTTTACAGAGTACAATTATGACTTCAAGAAAGTCGTCCGTGATATCTGTACTTCACGAACCTACCAGCTCTCAACCCAAACGAATCCGTCTAATGAACGTGATCTGACAAACTTCTCCCATGCAATGCCTCGTCGTTTACGGGCTGAAGTATTACTGGACTGTATCTCTCAGGTCACGAGTGCTCCGAACAAATTCCGCGGACTCCCCCTTGGTGCCCGTGCGGTTCAGATTGCAGATGGAAACACTTCTACTTACTTCCTGACAACGTTCGGCCGCGCCAAACGTGATACGGTTTGCTCGTGTGAAGTTCGCATGGAACCCAGTCTTTCCCAGGCATTGCATCTGTTGAATGGTGATACCGTTAATAACAAGATCGTCCAGGGTAAGTTTGTGGCATCTCGAGTGAAAGAGGGCAAAAAACCACTGGAAATTATTGACGAGATGTATATTTCCTGTCTGTCACGTAAACCTACTGACAAAGAATATTCATCCTTGATCCAGGTACTTGATGAAAACAAAAAAGACGAAGCCAATACGTTGAACGATGTGTTCTGGTCATTATTGAATTCCAGAGAATTCATCTTTAATCATTAAGCCAGCCCCTTGTATCAACTTGTCAACTTCAGGGAATTCCCATACGGAATCCCGCTTTGAATATGGTTATGACTATGAATAAATTATTTTCCGATCTCTGTTGTCATCAAATCTGCAAACCACTTGTGATTGCTGGTTTGATCGTATCAATGATGTCAGCAGCCGTAGTCGCTGAAGACAAAAAGCCAGCAGATAAAACGAAACCCAAAATCACATTTGACGAACACATCAAGCCGATTTTTCGAGCAAAGTGTTTCGCCTGTCATAACACAGACAAAAAAGCATCCGGCCTGGATTTAACAAACTACACCGGTTTGATGCAGGGTGGTGCTGCTGGCGAGTCAATCGAACCCGGAGATGCAGATGGCAGCTATTTATATATGCTGGTGACGCATGATTCTGAGCCTTTCATGCCTCCCAAATCAGACAAAATGCCCGACAAAGAACTCGCCTTGATCAAGGAATGGATTGACGGTGGTGCACCGGAAAATGCGGGCAGTAAAGTCGTCATCAAGAAACCAAAATTCGACTTTGCTTTAAAAGGAGCTTCGTCAGGTAAACCCCAGGGACCACCACCAATGCCGCCGCGATTGAGTCTGGAACCGGTTGTCCACACCAGCCTCTCGACAGCAGTCACTGCTCTCGCAACCAACCCCTGGTCTCCTTTAGCAGCGGTTGCCGGCCAGAAACAAATCCTGCTGTATAACACTAAAACGTTACAATTATTAGGCGTTCTACCTTTCCCCGAAGGCGTTCCTCACGTTCTCAAATTCAGTCGCAACGGTAGTTTGCTACTGGCCGGTGGTGGACATGCTGCTGCCAGTGGGCGTGTCGTTGTCTGGGATGTCAAAACGGGAAAACGTCTGTTTGAAGTCGGCGATGAACTTGATTCAGTCCTCTGTGCCGACATTAGCTCAGACCAGAGATTCATTGCTCTGGGAAGCCCCAGTAAAGTCATTCGCGTTTACTCTACCAGCACCGGAGAACTTGCCTACGAAATCCGTAAGCATACCGACTGGATGACCTCTCTTGCTTTCAGCCCGGATTCGGTTCTGCTGTGTTCCGGCGACCGCAATGGGGGTGCTTTTGTCTGGGAAGCTGCCACCGGTAGTGAGTACCTGACATTGAAAGGACACAAAGGCGGTATCACCGGAATCACTTGGCGTTCTGATTCCAATATCGTTGCCACCAGCAGCGAAGATCAGTCGGTCAAACTCTGGGAACTGGAAAACGGAAATAACATCAAGTCCTGGAACGCTCATGGCGGCGGGACTTCCAGTGTCGAATTTGCTCGTGACGGACGGCTCGTCACCTGTGGCCGTGATAAAGTCACCAAGCTCTGGGATCAGGCCGGGAAGCAACTCAGAGCCTTCCCTGCTTTCGCAGATATCGCTGTCGGCGTCACAATCTGCGATGAAACCAACCATGTGATTGCCAGTGACTGGACTGGAAAAATCAAAGTCTGGAATGCCGCCGATGGCAAAGAAGTTGGCGAGCTGACAGCCAATCCATTACAGCTTTCTCAACGACTGGCTTCAGCCACATCCAGTCTGCAAGCCTCTCAAGCTAACCAGAAGAAACTACTGGCTGCCGCTCAGGCAGATCAAGCAGCTGTCGCCAAAATCAATGCCAACATCGCAGCGACACAAAAACAGCAAACCGACCTGCAAAATAAATTAAACGGATTGAATTCGAATCTGGCAGCAAGTCAAAAAGCAATCACGGCTGCTCAGGCAAGTGCCACGAATTCGACCAAGCAAATTGCCGCAATTGAAGCACCGTTGCCCGCGATTAAAGAAGCATACGCGAAAGCGGTTGCCGTTAGTAAACAGGTCGCTGGCGACAAAGAACTGGCCGAAGCAGCGGCTAAATTGAAAGCAGCGATCGACAAACGCGAAGCGGCCAAAGCGGCCGAGCAGAAAAACCTGGCGACGCATCAGGCAACAGTGAAAGCCAACCAGCAAAAAGTGGCCCAGTACACTCCCCAGATCAAGCAGACCACCGATGCCGTGAACGCTGCGAAAGCCAAAGTCGCCGCCATTCAGAAATCATTGAAGCCTGCGACCGACAAGGCAACGGCTTCCCAAAACGCAGCCAATGCAGCAGCGGCAGCTTTGACCGCGGCACAAAATGAAGTCAAACGCTGGCAGGCCGAAATTGAATTCTCCAAGAATTCCAACAATGCCCAGGCAAGTGCTTCCAAATAAGTAAACCCTTGATTCATACGAAAGCCCCTCGAGTAAACAATCGAGGGGCTTTTTTTGCGCATCCACCAATGGCACTTGGTCTCTTATTCTGTTATTTTAATCCACAATATCACAGCGAGATCCTATCAGCATCAAAAGGAGCAGTTCAAGATGGCACAAGGCAATTCCCGGTTTGCAGTCGTTGCCGCATTAACGGGTAATGCAGTGATTACAGTTGCGAAAGGAGCCACGTTTCTGATTACCGGTTCTGGAGCCATGCTTTCCGAAACAATTCACTCCGTCGCTGATTTTTTGAACCAGCTATTATTACTCATTGGGTTAGTCCGTGCTGACCAGGCCCCTGACAAGCGATTTGAATATGGTTACGCCGGCGAGCGCTATGTCTGGGCGTTGATTTCTGCAGTTGGTATCTTCTTCCTGGGATGTGGCGTCACGATCTATCACGGTGTGCAATCATTATTTCATCCCCCCACACTGGATATGGGAGAAATGAAGTGGGCCATCGGAGCCCTGCTGTTTGCCCTCGTGATCGATGGAATTGTGTTTATACTGGCTCTGAAAGGGGAATGGAAAAATGCATCCAATCACGGTCACCCCTTTCATCATTACTTGCGACACGAAGCCGATCCGGCTGCTGTCGCTGTGATTCTAGAAGACGGTGCGGCCTGTCTGGGTGTGGTAATCGCGCTGATTTCAATCCTGTTAACCCAGTGGACGGGACATCATTACTGGGATGCGATCGGGTCTATTGGAATTGGGATCCTCTTAGGCGGCATCGCTGTCTGGCTCATCATTCGCAATCAGGAACTCTTGGTGGGGCCCAGTATTCCACCTCAAACAAAGCAGCAAGTCATTGGCATTCTCAAAAATAATCCACTGATCGAAGAAGTCATTGATCTTCGATCACGTATTCTTTCCATCGACAATTATCGAATCAAAGCCGACCTGAGTTTTAATTCAAAAGAACTTTCCAAACGCCTTAAAAAGAAAGCACTTGCCGCCTATCCTGAAATTAAAACCGAACAGGACTTCGAAAAATTTTGTCAGAACTATACAGAGGATGTACTGGAGACTCTGGCTGAAGAGATCGATAAAATTGAAGCCGAGATTCAACGGCAGATCCCGGAAGCACAACACCTTGACCTGGAAGCAAACTGAATGAGTACTGAGCCCGTGCTTGCAACTCATTCCTTTCAAGGAACAGTTTTGAGCCGATAGCCCGTCAATTTCAAATGAAATCGGCGGTTTCCTCCGTCTTCCTGCCTGTGATCGCATCTGCGGCCGCCTATAATAGTACGAGATGGTTTCTGATGTCTTCTTTCTAATTTTGCATTGAGTTTTCCTGATATGTCCCAGCGAGTCGTTTTGGCGATGAGTGGCGGTGTCGACAGTTCCGCAGCCGCTCATTTACTTTTGGAACAAGGCTATGAAGTCATCGGGCTGTTTATGCGGTCCGGTGCGACAGAAGAAACCGCCTGCACCGTCGAGGATAAAAATAGTCTCCCCGTGCTGAATGTGAAACCGCACAAGCAGGGTTGCTGCTCGGCCAGCGATGCCGCTGATGCACGCCGCGTTGCTGACATGCTGGATATCCCATTCCATGCGCTGAACTTCCAGGATGCATTTGGGCGTATCAAAGATTACTTCGCTGATGAATATTTAGCCGGCCGCACTCCCAATCCTTGTGTGATGTGCAACAACTGGCTTAAGTTTGGCAAACTCTGGGATTTTGCAGAGCAAGTCGGGGCGTCCTACATCTCAACCGGACACTATGCCCAGTTAAAATCGATTGCCGACGAAAGTCGCCCGGCGCTGGTGCGCGGCCTTGATCGCTCCAAGGATCAATCATATGTTCTATTTGGAATTCAACCGGACTTGTTGGAGAAAATAATCTTTCCTGTTGGTGGATTTGTAAAACCGGAAATCCGAGAGCTTGCAGGAGAAGCCGGCTTACGCACCGCCAACAAGCCGGACAGCCAAGAAATCTGCTTCATTCCCGACAACGATTATTTTGGTTTTCTCAATCGCTATCGTGGGCAACAGGAAACAGCGGGAGAAATGGTAGACACGCAAGGGAACGTCGTCGGCCATCATAAGGGTTACGAAAATTATACCATCGGTCAACGCAAACGACTGGGAGTGGCATTTGGAACTCCACGGTTTGTCATTAAAATCGAACCTGAAACGAGGCGTGTGGTCATTGGAACGCGCGATGATCTGGCGCGTCGAACATTAGAAGCCAATCGCAGCAACTGGCTGATTGATAGCCCCGGCTCCGAACTTCGCTGTCAGGCACAAATTCGTTATCAACACAAAGAAGCAGACTGTACTGTCGAAATTCTGGACGAAGATCGCTTCCGAGTCACGTTTGATGATCCAGAATATGGAGTGGCGCCGGGTCAGGCAGTCGTGCTGTATGAGCAAGATCGCGTACTGGGTGGCGGCTGGATCATGTAGAACCGGTCATCAGGCAGCCGCTTCGGCTTCCATTCGGTCACGATTCTGCCGCTTTTTCTTACGGTTGCTTTGTCGATCATCGACATCATCCATGCTCACGGAATCAGCGGCTTGTGAGCGATTCGAAATCCAGGTCAAAAGTGCCGGTAGAGTCACCAGCGAAACAAACAGACAACAACCGACGCCAATCACAAGCACCAGGCCCACGCTGTACAATCCGCGATGTGTTGCCACCATCATACTGCCGAAACCAATCATCGACGTCAGTGAGGTCATGACGATCGCATTAATCGTGCTGGGCGAAGTCTTGTAGTCGCCGCGTTTCATCCGGAAATCATGTACTACATGCACGCCATCATCGACGCCAATTCCTAAAATCAAAGGTAGTACGATCAAATTCGCCGGATTCAAATCGATCGAGGTCATCGCTAGAATTCCGAACATGACGATGCCTCCCACAACAGGTGGCAGCATCGTTAATAACATATGTCCGACACTTTGACGGTCTAAAACGAAAGCCACGCCAAGACACATGATCAAAAACAGGCCGATGGCCGCTTCCACGCTGATTGGTGTTCCTCGATTAAACAGAATAAACCAGGTACAAGTAGCCAGAATGATGGCTGGGACCATTGCCAATACAACATGGCGGCGGCTTAAATAATCGATTAACAATACTACACAAATCACGGCAAGAGCATATATTGAGGCAGTCTTATAACTGACTTTGATCTGTTGCGCTGCTTCATAGTTTTGTAGCGGCGTTCCCGTCACATCCGGATCAACAGAACGCACATCCTTGACAAACGCCTCCAGTGGCTCAATCTCCCAGATATGATCACGCGGGTAGATCTGAATCAGCCACTTTCCTTCGGCACTGACAAAACGAGAAGTCAATGACCGGGGAAGATCTGAAAAGCGGACTGGCGTTGAATCGGAAGCGCCATGCAGGGCTTTGAACTGACCTAATAAGGATGCTGTCGTACGATACTGAAACTCATCCAGAAATCGGGACTGCTGTGCCAGTGTCATCGATTCAAAATGGTTTAAAAACCGATCTAGTACACGCGCAGTTGATTGCGCTGTCGGGTGGTTATAGCGAGACAATAACACATAAAACTGTTCAAGCTTTCGCCCGATAACCGAGGGATTAAGACGATTGACGGGAGGAATATTGTGAGGTAGATGAGCCAGTTGAGCCCGAAACGACTGGACCAGCAAATTCGTTTTTTGAGAAGAATGAGCGGGCACGCGAGATGCCAGTTCTTCCACATGATGTACAGTGGGTAACGCTTCAAACTTTCGCCGTAGTACACGCGCTTCTTCAGGACTGTCAGCAACCGCGACAGCGAACAGCAGTGAATTCTGTGCGTCGTTAAAAATTCGTTTCTGTACCTCTACCGACTCCAGACCAGCCGCCTGTAGATTGAGTAAATTGTAATCATAGACTACTTTTGAAGACCAGCCATTGTCCGTTTTTTGAATCATCTGGCTACCACAAAAGGCAACCACTGCCAGCGATCCCAAAGCCACGCTTCGCGGAAACCGCACAATCATTTTTTGCAGCCATTTTCCCTGGAACGGAGTCGGCATCTGTTTGACTTCTACATCCCGATCGGCCCGCGACAAGAGTGCCGGCAAGACGATAAACGTTGCTACAGCACACAAAAGAATTCCACCACCGCCAATGAATCCGAGTTCGGCGATTCCCAGAAACGGAGTCAGTCCTGCACAATAAAAGGCCAAAGCGGTAGTCACAGCGGCAGCAACAATCCCCGTACCTACAGTGCGTGAAGTTTGCAGTAGTGCGGGTTCCAAGTCTTCACCACGGTGGCGCAGTTCAATATATCGTGCCAGATAATGAATTCCGAAATCAATACCCAGTCCAATCAGAATGACGGCAAATGAGACCGAGAGAATATTCAAATGCCCGATCGTCAATGTCGTGTATCCAAAGGCCCACGCCATGCCGACAGCCAGCATGATTAATGTCAACAATGGATGACGAATTCCTCGAAATCCGATAAACAGAAGTAAACCCACGCCAAGACAGGAAATGATCGAGGCATTGATCATATCCGCCTGAGACTTGCGCATCTCATCATTTTCTAGAACCGGAATCCCAGTCAGACTGATTTTTGCTTCCGGGTTCTCGGCTGCTACTTCACCGATAATGTTTCGCATCTTTTCAATGGCTTTGGTGGCCCCATCAAAGCCATCTTCCTGATGCACGGGAAAGACCTTGAGAAAGCCCATGGTCCCTTTTTCATTCAGCAGATAGATCACTTCCCGCGATCGCTCTCGCATACGTTCATTGACAGGAACGATTGAAGGCCAGGGGGACTGAAAATCGCTCTGATCAGCCAGATAGCGTGCCATGCTGGTTGAAAGAATCGCAGCATGGTTGAACAGAGGCTCTAACGACTGCTCTCTGTCAGCACCACGGTAACTGGTAGATCGTGATTGAATCTGATAACGCAATCGATCATAAAGTAAATCAACCTGCGTCAGATCCCAGCGTCCATTACGGTAAATGGGACCGTACTCGTCCAATCGCTCTAAACCCGCCTGCAACTGACGCGGCGTCAGGTATTGTAGTCCTTTAGATGGTAAATCACCGGGATTAATCTGATACAAGGGATTTTCAAATAATTCCGGATGCTGTTCAATCCGTTGCCCTAATGTCCGTAAGACAAATTTTATGGACTCAGGTGTATCCGACTCGACAACGCAGACGAGATCAGAAGAGCTGCCAAAACTCTCGGTATAATTGATCCATTTTTTATGAAAGGCAGCCGTGGGATCAATCAGATCTGCACGATCTGTTTTGAACTCCAGCCGGAATATGGTCAGTATCACACAACCAATGGAAAGGATCAGCGCAAACGACAGGCTGAGTTTGGAGTGGGTGACCACAAACTGGGTCATCGCAGCCAGTGTCTCGCTGAGAAACGACCGTTTCTGATTGTCGGAGGAGAGATTATCCACAGAACACTTCCGTGTGTTACTTAAATCGATCTCTCGTTCGATCTTAACAACCGGGTAGAAGTGAAGGGATCGAGTAAATGAGAGTGTTTACCGTATATGAAACAAATGATTTTACAGCAATATCCTTATTGCCTACAACATGAATCTTGTCACTATTAAAGATGTAAGTCTATTAAAATCAGATCTTTAATACATATAAGATCATATCATGTCAGATCATCGCTTGAATACATGCTATCGAGGAGGAACCTCCCCAAAACACGTACGTATTTTGCCCGATAACAAAGATTTCATCGGCTATCTGACGTTCTTGAGATCAACTTTCTCTGATAATCCACTGAAACCGACTTTAAATTTTTAAAAATCTAGCCAACTCTCAAAAAGGTTCAATTTCCGTAACCCTTTTAAAATTCAACCATTACAATTCAATCCGTATCATTCAGACAACTCCCTATCGGCATTTGGTTGAATCCGACTTGACCCAAATTTCAATATTTCATAAAAAACCTGCCCCATCGCAATGATTGGTCAGCAAGCCTTAGCTTTTCCAGACATTGCACACTTCACTTTACTCTTTCAAATACCCCCTCTCAAAGACTCTCTTTGTAGGACATGCTCATGTTAAAACGCGTTATCCGTTCAATTCCCGTAGTGGGGATTACAGTGTTTTCTTTAGCTGCAGGTACTGCACAGGCTCAGTGGCTGCCCTTTAACAACTGTAATTCCTGTGCACCACCACCCGTCATCCAAAACTGCTGTCCACAGCCAGTGGTACAGTGCCCGATTCCAGTGACCCAGACCACCTATCGACAGGTGCCGGTGACTGAGTATCGTCCTGTTCAGCAGACAGTCATGAAACCTGTGGTCGAAACCAAATACGTCGATCAGCAAGTCACCGCCTATCGTCAAGTGCTTGAGCCAAGAACGGTCGACGTACCTTGTACGACCTATCAAAATGTCACAGAGTGCCGACAGGTCCAAAAAGACATGGGACGCTGGGTGACTCAACGCCAGTGTATCCCACGTGTCTCGCCCTGTGCCTATGACAGCCGCCCGAATTTGATGGGCTGGATGAACCGTACTGGTTACTCCATGCGAATGGCATTCACTCCGCAATATCGTACTACCAGACATTATGTACCGAATGTGGTCACACAGAATGTACCTGTCACACGTCAGGTTGCCGTGCGCCAGACTCGCAAAGTGACTTACAACGTGGCACGTATGGTTCCTTACACAACGACCCGTAAGGTTGCAGTGAACTCAACACGTTATGTCAAAACCACAGTGACCGCCATGAAGCCAGTCACTGTCATGCGATCCATTCCGACCACTCGCACTGCTTATGTCTATCCGTCCAACGGTGGATTCAACGGAACAGCAACTGCGTTGCTGCCCACACCTGAGCCTTACATGTCAGCGGGTGCTCCTGAACCAATCCACAAACGTTCGGCTTCGAACAAGAAAAAATATGATGATTCGTTTGATGCGAACGGTGACAAGTACGAACGTGATCCCGCTTCTGATCCACGACGATCCAGCCTGGATGACGACTCTTCCTTCCGTCGCTCTTCTTATGAAGCCCCTCAGGAATCAACGGCTCCGGCATTCCCCCCCACACGTCGTGCCGGATACGAACCTGATACATCAGATAGACCTCTGCCGTCTATCGTCCGTGCCAGTGGCTGGACACGTCGTGTTCCACGCTCTGAAAAGACAGCTCCGGTTACATCGAGCAGCGATATTACCGTGGCACAGCGAACACCCTGATTCAAAGTTTGAAACATGAGCACTTTGAAGTGCATGGGCTCACTCGTCGAACCTCAGTTCGACGAGTGTTTTTTTATGCGCTCTACTAATTCTTCTTGCCTTTGGGTTGATTCTGAGCCTGCTTTTCCAGTTTGGCCCACGTATCACGCAGGGTCACTGTTCGATTGAAAACGGGGGTTTCATCTGTTGAATCTCTGCTGTCAACGCAAAAGTAGCCCAGCCGTTCAAACTGAAAACGGCTGCCTGGTTTCGCGGCTTTTAAACTCCGTTCCAGTTTGCACCCTATCAGAACCTGCAATGATGCCGGGTTGAGATTGGTTTTGTAATCTTCGCCTTCCGGAAGATCTTCCGGATCGGGCGTACTGAAGAGATGGTCGTAGAGCCGAACTTCGGCGTCTACAGCGTGTGCTTCAGAGACCCAGTGGATCGTGGCTTTAACCTTTCGGCCATCGGGGGCATTGCCCCCCTTCGTTTCAGGATCGTAAGTACAACGCAGCTCGATCACTTCTCCAGCATCGTCTTTGATCACATCGACGCAGGTCACAAAATAGGCATACCGCAGCCGGACCTCTTTGCCTGGAGAAAGCCGAAAGAATTTCTTGGGAGGATCTTCCATGAAATCTTCTTTTTCGATGTAAATCACTTTCGAAAAAGGTACCTTCCGCGTTCCCGCAGTTTCATCGTTGGGATTATTCACAGCGTCCAGTTCTTCAGATGTACCTTCAGGATAATTCTCAATCACCACGCGCAGCGGGTTCAAAACCCCCATCACACGCGGTGCTACCTGATTCAGATGATCGCGAATACAATTTTCCAGAACAACTTTATCGGTCATGGAATTAAATTTGGTGACACCAATTGTCTTACAGAATTCGCGTAATGCTTCCGGAGTCACTCCGCGACGACGCATGCCACAAATGGTTGGCATCCGCGGGTCATCCCATCCCGAAACAAAGTTACCCTGCACCAGTTCCAACAATTTCCGTTTGCTCATGACGGTATAGGTCATATTCAAACGAGCGAATTCAATCTGCTGCGGATGAAATACTTCGAGTTCGTCCAGAATCCAGTCATATAAGGGGCGATGGTCTTCAAACTCGAGGGTACAAATCGAGTGCGTGATTTTTTCAATTGAGTCGGAAATACAGTGCGTGTAATCGTACATGGGATAGATACACCATTTATCCCCCGTTCGGTGGTGATGTACGTGCCGCACACGATAGATCACTGGATCGCGCATGTGAAAATTCGGTGACGCCAAATCAATTTTGGCTCGCAGAACAAACTCCCCCTCTTTGAATTCGCCATTTTTCATGCGTTCAAACAAGTCCAGATTTTCTTCTACAGATCGTGAGCGTCCCGGACTCGGTTTACCGGGTTCGGTCGCCGTTCCGCGGTACTCGCGCATTTTGTCGGCCGGTAAGTCACACGCGTAGGCTTTGCCTTTTTTGATCAGAGTCACAGCAAATTCATAAAGCTGATCAAAATAGTCGGATGCAAAATACTCACGATCGTCCCAGTCAAAGCCAAGCCACCGCACGTCTTCCTTGATGGAATCTACGTATTCCACATCTTCTTTTTCCGGGTTCGTATCGTCGAACCGCAGGTTACAGAGGCCGCCCGGATTTTCATTCGCGATGCCAAAATTCAGACAGATCGACTTGGCGTGACCGATATGCAGATAGCCATTCGGCTCGGGAGGAAAACGGGTATGCACACGCCCGTCATGCTTGTCCGTACGATTATCTTCCTGAATAATCGCGCGAATAAAATCAACTGACGTTTTTTCTTCGGGAGTTGACATCCCCTACTCCTTAAATGATTCATCAATCACAGGACCAGCCTGTTTTTGTTGCTTTAATTATTCACTCTGACTGAGGGCAATCGCCCGGTCAATCCGTCGAACGCAAGACTCTTTTCCCAGAATGGCCAGGCAATCGAACATCCCGATCCCTGTCCCTTTTCCACTGACGGCAACACGCAAGGCATGAATGATCTGCCCCATACCGATGCCCTCGGCTTCAACAAAATCATGCAGCAGTTTGTCTAAGCCTACTGCGCTGAAGTCACTGGTCTGGACCAATTCATTTTTGACTTTCTCCAACAGTGGTACGGCATCTGCCGCTTTCCGAATTCGCTTTTTGAACGCTTTAGGATCATATTCCAACTCATCGTCGGCCACAAAAAACTCATCAAAGTCCAGAATATCGCTGGCGATTTTCAGCCGGTCTTCCATGCCCACAATCACCTGGCTGATCCGTTGACTGGTTTCCGGATCGGCTGCATTCTTTACCAAGCCGGCTTTCTCCAGATACGGACCGCAGTGTGCCACTTTTTCATCCAGAGACAACTGGTTCATCCAGTGTGCCTGAAAACTGAGTAGTTTATCCGGATCCAAACCTGCAGCAGCTTTGACAATCCGATCCAGCGTAAAGTTCTCAACAATCGTATCTAACGACATGATTTCGGTCTTGTCATCCAGAGACCAACCCAGTCGCGCCAAAGCATTTAGGATCGCTTCCGGCAGATAGCCGATTTTTTCGTAATATTCGACCATCACCGGATCCAGGCCATCTGCGTTTTCCAATCCAATCCGAGGAAAAACGGCTTCCGCTTTATCAAACATTTTTTTGAACTGTGGACTCTTGCGATACTTATCGAGTTTTCGCTTACTCAGTTTTTCTTTCCCACCAGGTGCTGCCACAAACGGAATGTGTGCAAACTGCGGCAGTTCATAGCCAAGTGCCTGATAAATCAGGACCTGCACCGGAGTATTCGAAAGATGCTCCTCGGCCCGGATCACATGCGTAATCTGCATTTGTGCGTCGTCGATAACCGTCGCCAGATTATACAGAGGCGTACCATTGCCCCGCAAAATGACCGGATCGGGCATCAGACCGGCATCAAATTCAACATGCCCCCGCACAGCATCATCAATCTGAATTTTCTGATCGCGGGGCACCAGCAACCGCACCACTGACGGGCGGCCTTCTGCCTCGTATTGCTCCTTTTCACTCTCGGTCAACTCCAACGAACGACGCAAATTCAGGAAGTTTCGCTTTTCTTTCTCTGCAGCTTCGCGATCGGCCTGAATCTGCTCGGGAGTTTCATAACACCGATAGGCTTTTCCTTCCGCCAACAGTTGATCGACGGCTGCACGGTAAAGATCATTCCGTTCCGATTGAAAATAGGGGCCATGTTCGCCCCCAATTTCGGGGCCTTCATCCCAATCCAACCCCAGCCATTTAAACGCCTGCAGAATCGGACCGAGTGCTGCGGATATGTTGCGTTCCTGATCGGTATCATCAATGCGGAGAATGAATTGCCCCCCATTGTGCCGTGCCCAGAGCCAGTTAAATAAGGCAGTACGCATCCCCCCAATGTGCATATAGCCGGTCGGACTGGGGGCAAAACGGGTTCGGACGGTACTCATAAACGGGCTCTTATTCTTTCTCTTTCACAGTTGGAACTTATGGTTCCTGCTGGATAAAACAGGGAAGGCGCCAAAGCTTCTTTCAATAGTCCTGATTCGGACGACTGATCATAAAAGACCTTCAGCGGTTCGACAAGTATATTTAAAGATACAACTTAGCGTTATTTTGCCTTTTCTGTAGATTCTCACCCACCGGACCGGTCTTGACGCTTCTCCCTACCGCACCTAGCATTTCGGCATGAAACGTTTTCTTTTGCTCCTGTTTTTACTGCTGCTGCTCCTGGGAGGGGTCGCCAGTGGACTGTACTGGTCTGCTTCCCAAGTGCCTGAATTTTATCAGGAAGCACTGCAGGAGCAGTCACAGCCGGAAGTCAGGCAAGAGGAAGCAAAAGAATTTGTTCAACGTTCGATGCAAGTGGTCAATGACGTCCGCAATAAAGAGCCGACTTGGTCTCAGGAATTCAGCGAACAACAGGTGAATGCCTGGCTGGCAGAAGAATTACACCAAAAGTATAACGAATGGGTGCCTGAAGGTATTTCTGATCCCCTCGTAAAGTTCGAAAAAGATCATGTGGAACTGGGTTTTCACCTGACACTCAAAAAATGGTCGGGCATCATCAGCCTGAAATTCAAGCCTTGGCTGCTCAAAGAAAATCAACTTGTCCTTGAGTTGGATAAAGCCCGCGCCGGCCTGCTGCCCATTCCCATTGATGATGCCATTACCGATCTGATTCAGGAAGCGCGGGCAGACGGCTGGTATATTGAATGGAGCCAGATGAATGGAAACGATGTCTTAATCGTTTATCTTGATCGTGGAAAATCAGAGTTTCCCGACTTAACGGCACTTGGTGTTGAGCCGGGAATGTTTCGCATTGCTGGTAAGGCCGAGGTCAAAAAATAATTCTTACCGGCATTGTCTGAACAGTTTCACTCTACGATCGGCATACGACTTTAAAAAAACGCTGTGTAATTCAAACTCCACTGATTTTCCTGATCCGTTTTTTTGAGCGTCACACGTCCCGCCAGTTCTTCACCAGTCAGCAACGCGACTAGACTGTCATCGTTATATTCCAGCAGCGTCAGTGATCCACGATCCCAGCGGCTGACTTCTCCTCGATCGCCACTGACCGGCCCTTCGTATTCGAGATAGGCGATTCGATGATCGGGTAACGCTTCCACGAGAAGATCAATCGACGATTCATCTGAAGCAGGATCAATCTCTGGCGCGACGGGCAGCCGCCAGGTCTTGAGGACGCCTTCATGTTCCAGCATCAAATCCCAATGTAGCTCGGGAAAATCGTGACGTAAAATAACATACTGTTGCATATCGTGGCTTTTCAGGAAATGGTTTGATTAATGAGTTGATCCCAGGATTCAAAATAGCGGGCGGCTGAAAATTGCTTGGTGACTTGCAGATTCTGGACGGCCACCTCTTTACATAAACGTTCATCTTGCATGAGCTCTCTCATCGCCCGGGTTAACTCGCTTACATTTTCGGCAGGCACAAGCATCACCTGCAGGTCCTCGCGTGCAATATCAGCCGGACCACTTTCACAGTCAAAACTGATACACGCTAAGCCGCGGGACATCGCCTGGAGTAACGCATTTGGAAAGCCTTCATACCTTGAGGGTAACACAAATATTTCTCCCTGGTCCAAAAAAACTTCAGGATCGGCAACCCAGCCTGTTAATTCAATCTGTTCCTCTAATCCGCGCTGATTAATGGTTGCCTGTAACGAGTCGCGTAATGGCCCCTCGCCTAAGATTCGTAATTTCCACTCCGGAAATTCGTGAGCCAAGAACGAAAAGGCATCGATCAACATATCAAATCCCTTTTCATAGGAAAGTCGTCCCATTCCCAAAATCAGATGCGACGGCGGACGCTCAAGCACATCCTGTTCTGTGACAACGGGTACATCGGGTGTACGAGGCGAAGGCACCGCATTGGGAATGACTTCAATCGGAGTCGACTTGAGCCACTCTCGAAAATAATCGGCGACTCCCTCTGTCTGAACGACGACAGCAGTGGCGCGCGGATACATGTATTTACGCAAAACTGACCAGAGACGGCCGATTGGATGATGCCGTGGATCGGAACGTTCCGAGATCAGAACGGGGCACTTCGATTGGTGCGATGCCAGCAGAGTCAGTACATTCATCCGATCAGTCAGGCTGATGACCACATCCGGCTCGGACTGTGAAATTGCTTCCCGCAACTTTTTGATTCGGTACCAGTTGTTGTAGACCGCTTGCCACAGATTGTTTGAGTCCTGCATCAGACCCAACGCACGTCGCTGAACCGAATCTGACAGTTGAAACGTATCTGTCTCCGCAGAATCCAGGGTAATCAGCGTGACCGTCTCGCCTTCCAGAGCCCAATGATTGGCCATCATTGCAGCAACACCCTCCGCGCCGCCGAGGCTGAGAGAAGGAACAGTGATCGTCAGTCGTCGCGGCAAAGTATCAGGACCCCTTAATGTAAGCCGTTACCAGAATATAAGATACAGCGTCGATCGTCCACAGCGATCCAATCACCATTCAGCGTATCGCATCTACCCGTGATCGGCAAGGGGGACCGATTTGATCCTAAATACCAGCGGGGAATTGCTCTACACCTGCATCCCAATATTTGTTAAATTACGGCTCCTTTCTACGGTCTGTCTTAATGAGACAGACTCCATTCTCACTATCGATCCCTTCAGCATATTCGTCAGTCGCAATACCACGGATGGTACTATGGCCAGCAAACCTAAACAAAAAAAAACGTTCATCAAATCATGGAAACTACGCGGACTGACATTACTGTTGGTCGGTTTGATGGGCGGAGGTATGTTTCATTTCGGGATTAAACCGAAGCAGGTCACCCGCTGGGTTACGGATTTTGTCTCTTCTACAATTTCCTCCAATTCAACCCCCTCGGACTGGAATGCGACAGAAATCGATTTGCCACGTAGCGAGAATACGATTCGCATCGCTTCGTTTAACATTCAGGTTTTTGGTCAAAGTAAAATGCAAAAACCACAGGTTCCTCAGATTCTGGCGCGCATTGTCCAGCAGTTTGATGTCGTCGCAATCCAGGAAATTCGTTCACAAGACCAGACAGTCATGGATGATTTTTTGAGTATTGTCAATTCTGGAGAACACCGCTACGCCTATCTCCTCGGCACCAGACAAGGCAGGACCGCCAGCAAAGAACAATACGCATACTTCTACAACACGGAACGCATTAGAGTAAATGAGAAGTGGACCTACACGGTTATCGATAAATATGACAAATTACACCGTCCACCTTATGTCGCTCATTTCCAAACCCTGAGTCCGTCCAGTGAAAACCCTTTTACCTTTTCCCTGATCAACATTCATACCGACCCGGATGAAACCAAACAGGAACTCAATGTTTTGGATGATGTCTTCCGAGTGGTCGCCAACGACGGTAGCCAGGAAGACGATGTGATCCTGCTGGGAGATCTCAATGTCGATGATCAGCACCTGGGAGAGTTGGGGATGGTTCCCGATTTAATGTGGACCGTTTCCAAAACACCAACCAATACCAGGAAATCAAAACAGTACGATAACATACTGTTCAGCCGCCATCGCTCTCAGGAGTTCACGGGAAATTCCGGCGTGTATGATTTCCAGACACGTTTCAAACTGTCTGAGAAAGAAGCCCTGAATGTATCGGACCACCTTCCCATCTGGGCCGAGTTCCACATTTCTGAAAATGGAGCCGTGCGTCAGGCATCAGCGGGCGTCACTGAACCACGCTAAATCCTGCTCGAATTCAACGCGCTGCTTTATCCGTTATGTGTAATGTTAACAGGCTGATTTCCGGACGGCAGAACCAGCGTAACGGGTGAATTCCTGACACGCCCCGACTGACGTGCAACAGTGTCGAACCCCGGGCAAACGTACCGCTGGTATAACGCGTGCCATGCAGACTGGGGGCAAAGACAGGACCAATCACAGGAAATCGAACCTGCCCGCCATGCGTGTGACCGGAAAGCACCAGATCATATCCCTCTCGAACGGCCCAGTGAAAATTATCAGGCGTGTGACTGACCAGCAAGAGGAAGTCAGATTCTGGCTCGCTGCTTACTCCAGTAGTAGTTTGCCTGATTTCCGGAAGCGTTCCCATCCAGGGGGCTTCGGTTCCCGCCAACTGCAGTATTTTCCCTGCATACTGCAGCTGGAAAGGCTCCACAGAGAGATCAATCCATCCGGTATCCTCTAGAGCCTGTCGAATCTGAAGACTCTCCTGATTCCAGTCATGATTACCGAGAATGAAAAAACGCCCCAGCGGTGCCTGCATCGGCCCCAGCGTGTCGTCCAGCCAGCCGAGACATTTCATCTCGTCAATCAGATCGCCTGCAAAGATAATCAAATCAGGCTCCGTTTCCTGGGCAATCCGACACAGCTCGACAAAATACTCCCGTTTCAATGTACCGGAAAAATGCAGGTCGCTGACATGCAAGATCGTCAGGCCGTCCCAATTCGCCGGTAGTCGAGGGAGTTGGAAGGTTTTCCGGGTGAATTCGACACTGAAGATCTGATTCAACGGAAGCCCCGCTAAATAATGATAGGGTCCCTCTCCGATCAGATCCTGATTGAGTCGCTCTCGCATCTGGATCAGTTCAGACTGAGTTTCGGTCTGTTGTCGGGGTGGTTTGTATAATAAATGCCGGAAAGCGGAATACATTAAGCCGAGAAATCCCAGAGTGCAGAGTAGTAGAACAGGCTTCCACCAGAATGAAAGCTGACTCCAGACCCCGCCAACTAAAACACCCGGATCGTAAAGCCCCACGGAGAGAAACAGGACAATAGGGAACAGGACGATCACCAACTCCAGAACATGCCTCAACCTTTTGAGCGTGGTATCATGGATCGGCAGGGCATGCGTGCGATTGATGACCATGATCCAGAGCTCAGCATGGCCGATGGACAGCATCAGCAATATCATTCCATTGGCTATTGCTTCCATAAAGATCTTACTACACTTCGCTGAAAATGGATCAAAAGATAAATAAGCATCATACTGCAGTCGAATCATAGAAGATCAATGCCGGATTGCAAATGCCACAGGAACAGCAATCCAGTGTTCCCTGGACTTGTGCGTGGTAAAATTCCTCAGCAGCCGTTAATCTGCTGATTGCAACGAAGACAAATTAATTTTGTATGAATGGGACCGTGCTTCGATGGGATACCGTGGACTGCGAGAGTGTGTCAACGATCTGGAACGAACAGGCCAACTGATCCGGATCGAACAGGAAATTGACACCAATCTGGAAGCAGCGGAAATTCAACGCCGCGTCTATCAGGCGGGGGGACCTGCCCTGTATTTTGCCAATGTGCGCAATTGCCGGTTCCCGATGGTCAGCAATCTGTTTGGTACCCTGGAACGCACACGCTATATTTTTCGCGATGCCCTGGCGGCGGTCAATCACCTGGTCGAATTAAAAGTCGATCCGTCCCAATTCTGGAAGCACCCCTTCCGCTATTGCGATGTCCCCTTCTCACTACTGCATATGCTGCCTCGCTCTCGCTCGCGGGGACCTGTCATGGAAAATCAGATCCAGATCCAGGATCTGCCGCAACTCAAAAGCTGGCCCGATGATGGTGGACCTTTTATTACTCTGCCTCAAGTCTATACAGAGTCTCCCAAACGAGGCGGATTGATGAATTCCAATCTGGGCATGTACCGCATTCAACTCGACGGGAATGAATATCAGCCGAACAAACAGATCGGCATGCACTACCAGATTCACCGCAGCATCGGCGTGCATCATGCAGAGGCAATTGAAAAAGGAGAGCCACTCAAAGTGAATGTCTTTGTAGGTGGTGCGCCCGCGATGACTTTATCGGCCGTGATGCCGTTACCGGAGGGGCTATCCGAACTCACATTCGCCGGTGCCCTCGGCAAACGGGCGATTCGCATGGTTCGCAACAAACAGGGATTACCGATCTACGCGGATGCAGACTTTTGTATTACCGGCTGGATTGATCCGGAGCAGTTACTCCCCGAAGGACCGTTCGGCGATCATCTGGGTTACTACAGTCTGGCCCATCCGTTTCCGGTGATGAATGTGGAAGCCGTCTATCATCGAAACGATGCGATCTGGCCCTTCACAGTTGTCGGGCGTCCTCCCCAGGAAGATACGGCCTTTGGCGCCATCATCCATGAAATTACCGGACCTGCGATTCCGTCTGTGATTCCCGGCGTTCATCAAGTGCATGCCGTCGACGCCGCCGGCGTTCATCCATTGCTGTTAGCGGTCGGCAGCGAACGATATACTCCCTATGATCAGGAACGCAAGCCTCAAGAAATTTTGACGAACGCCAATGCCATCCTGGGACAGGGACAACTCAGTCTGGCCAAGTATCTGATGATCGTAGCACGCGAAGACAACCCGGAACTGGATGCCGAAGAGATCGAAGCATTTCTCTCCCACCTGCTGGAACGCATTGACTGGAATCGCGACTTGCATTTTCAGACCTGCACTACCATGGATACGCTTGATTACTCGGGAGCCGGATTTAATTCCGGCTCCAAACTGGTGATGGCAGCGGCGGGCTCGGTGAAGCGCAAGCTACCAACGACCCTCCCGGAAAGCGGGACACTGCCGAGTGACTTTTCTGATCCGCGGATTTGTCGACCGGGAATTCTGGCCGTCAAAGCACCGGCCTTTCAGGAACAGAATACGGATCTTCGACGTTTCTGTTCTGGGCTCTCTTTAACGCATTCTTTCAACCAGTTTCCCTTGATTGTCCTCGTCGACGACAGTCAATTTACCGCTGCCAGTCTGAATAATTTTCTCTGGACGGTATTCACGCGATCGAATCCTGCCTCTGATATCGATGGCGTTGAAGCCTTTACGAAGGACAAACACTGGGGCTGTCGAGGAGCGCTCGTCATTGACGCACGGATCAAGCCGCATCATGCGCCGCCTCTCATCGAAGACCCGGAAATCACCCGACGCGTTGATCAACTGGGGGCTCCCGGTGGACCGTTGCATGGAATCATTTAGCCCCCATTCCCAGATGACTTTTTCTATGAATTAGTTAACCGCGCCCAGGTGTATGGATCCAAACATACTGGAGTTTGCTGGACCAACGTTAAAGAATCATGATAATGCTTTTAGACACGAGGGGCACACCCGGTTACAATCTAGGCGATTCCCAGTAAGTAATGATGAGAAGAAAAACTCAGAAACAGGTACAAGCGATGCAATACCGAACACATCACCGAAAATTATATTCCACTCTATGTCTCCTCAGCGCAGCAGTAATGTTGCTCATCGCCAACCCCGTTTGTGGGCAACAGCAGAAGCCAAAAAAGAAGCGACCACCATTTCGCTGGGTGAATAAGCTCAAACAGGAACTTCCGGGGGTGCAACACGCAATCTTTCGCAGCCCTTCCATGAAAGTGGATGTCGGTTACTGCATCTACCTGCCTCCGCAGTATAACGATCCCCAAAATAGAACAGAGCGTTTTCCCGTGGTGTACTACCTGCACGGCGGACGTCCCGGCAGTGAAACGAAAAGTGTGCGGCTGGTGCAGCACATTCACAAACAGATTTCAGCCGGTAAGGTAACGCCGATGATCTATGTCTTCGTGAATGGTGGACCGGTCAGCCACTACAACATGCCAGATCGAGAACATGCGATGGGTGAAGATGTCTTTGTCAAAGAGTTGATTCCCCATATCGACGCGACCTATCGGACAATTGCTGCTCGTAAAGGCCGCGCAATTGAAGGCTTTTCCCAAGGTGGTCGCGGCACAACGAGGATCATGTTTAAGTATCCGGAGCGCTTCTGTTCGGCTGCACCGGGTGGAGCCGGTCATGCCACTGAAAAACGCATTTCAGAACAAAACGGGCGCGAAAGTGCGAATCTCGTTTTTGTGAAAGGCGACAACACCTATGACCTGGCCCGCAAATATGCAAAGCATCCCGAGCCGGCACTACGCATCCTGATTCATGTCGGCACAAAAGGTTTTAATTACCAGAATAATTTGGCGTACATGGAATTCTTGAAGTCGCTCAAGATTCCGTTTGAACAGCTCATCGTCCCCGATGTACCCCATAGCGCGGTGCAGATCTATGAGAAAGAGGGGCTCAAAATCATGCAATTCCATGCTGATAATTTTCGCCGGGCGGGTCAGAAAACCTGAGTTTGAAAAGATGCTGCGAAACAAAAATGTCCTTGCCGGCATCTTATGACTTAGGCAGCCGTTTCAGCATCCGTCGCGCTTTACTTTTCCAGCGAACAAACTTGCGGGCAATGCCACTGGGACTCCCATTAATATCCAGGAGCATTCCCTGCAGCGTTTTGCGTGCCGCCTGATGATCGCCGGCATCTGCTTCGAGTGTCGCCAGAATGAACAGTGCCTCGGGCTGCCGCCAGCGTTTGGTATGTTTTTCCAATTGTTGTCGTGCCGTTTCCGGAGAATCCAGCTCACATAGCGTTTTGCAGTACATCAAAGAGACATCGCCAAATTTATATTCCGGCTCCTCTTCGAGAATCTTTTGACAACGTAATTTCGTGCTTTCGAAATTCTTGAATTTCATTTCGATTTGTGCCGCACCCCATAAAGCCTGTAGGTTATCTGGTTCTTTTGCCAGAGCCTGTAAATAGGCATCCAGACTTTTCTGATCAATGCCCGCCTCTTTCAGCGCATCGCCCCAGCGGACAAACTGATAAGGATTTCCAATCTGTAACGCAGCGGTCTCGAGTTCATTCAATTTGCGCTGGCGGAAGAACGGTCTTGCGAATTCAGGAAGCTGAAACTGATTGGTTGGCAGCCAGCGTATGAAGAAATAAATAAATGCGCCCACAGGCTGAAAGACGAAAATCACCCAAAACCATAAAAAACGGTCCGGATCTTTCCGAATACAGTCAACCATCATCCAGATCCAGAACAGAAAATACAGGAAACCAAAAATATCCCAGATCACGCCCCATACCGGTGACGGTTCACCATACAGACTTGGATCATTCAGATAAGGATTCTCAGCAGGAGTTAATGGTTCTTCTTGTGCAAACATACGCTCGTTTTTTTCTGGTAGAGACACTCATCTGTTATGCGTTACTGCCAACCCGGCATTTCACCCATCCAGGAGGCAAAATACATGGCTCGTGGAACGGTCGAATCTAAAAGTGCCTGCTTTCGATTTTCGATATGACTCGCTTCCGCTGATCCCAGCAAAACATCAGCCAGTGATCTCGGATGAGAATATCTTATCACACAGACTTTGTTAAGTCCCGTGATTTCCTGCAGGCGCGCGAGCGCGTCTTCCTGATAGCCAATTTCATCGATCAATCCATTCTGTTTGGCATCCGTCGCAGGATAAATCTGCCCCGTTGCCAGTTTTTTGACCTGATCATAATCGAGATCTTTTCGATTATCAGTAATGACATTTAAAAAACGTTGATAGGACTCATCCAGAATATGATCCCAGATGGCTCGTTCCCGATCGGTAAGATTGCGAAACGGGTTCAACGCGTCCTTGAATTCACCTGTCTTAAGCGGATCGGAGACAACCCCCACCTTCTCTGCCAGACCACTTAAATCAAAGCGGGGAATGATCACCCCTAATGAACCGGTCCATGTAGTTGGTTCGGCAAAAATCACTCCTTCTTCACCAGCTCCCATCGCAACATAATACCCCCCCGATGCAGCCATCCGCTTCATGTAAACGACAATCGGTTTTGTCTTCCGCAATTCGACCAGTCGGTGATAAATTTGATGGCTGTCGGCCACCAACCCACCCGGGCTGTCGATTTCTAATAAGATGCCTTTAACCTGATCATCTTCATGTGCCCGTTTAATGGAGCGTAAGATCCGCTCGGTGAACGGGGGCATGATGGTCCCCGTAATCGAGATGATGGCGATCTTTTCCTTGGCAAACTGATCGCCGGTCTCAAACTGCTCCGCCGGCCCGCCACCAATGGTAAAGTATTCCTGATACCAGGCAAAAAAACCTAGATTGAATACCACTGAGATTAGCAACAACACAACCAGCCCGCGTATCAGCCACCGCCGCGAACGTGGAGGTGGGGGTGGACATGGTTTCTGGTGCTGATGAATTGATTCAGAATGTTTCTCTACAGGTCTCTCCTGTGCAGACTGCTCTTCCATATGCATAACTCCCTTTAATTACTCTATTTCTGCTAGAGAAACAGACTTTGCCCCTCGATTCCATTCCATGTTGGTAGGAAATCACCTGGTTTCACTCATTGTAAAACAGGTAATTTACAAACGATAGCCACACTGCAGCAAGATTATCAATAAAAACGGTCGTTCGGGTTGTTTCAAAGATCCCGCCAGAATCTATTCCTACAACCGACATAGGCATCAAAACCGGAGCAGATTAACGACGATAGAAAACCCAGCAGGGCTTAGTCTGCATGATTGTGTCGATTATGCAGAACCAACCAATTGAAAGCAATATTCCGATTAATGAAGTCTCGTCGAATCGAGAAATCATTCAAATCGGGACTATTTGAGTGCCGCTGAATGAATGTCATTAGGCCCACTCAAGACTCAGGAACCAGGAGATTTCAGGAGATGAAAGCAGGAACTCGCTTCTCCGCTCGCGTTTTAATATTCAGCGCGATTTCTGGCTTAGTGTTGACGAATTCGAATTTTCTGTCAGCGGAGGAAGACTCCGTTCAGATCAATTCCAGTAGGCAGCAAAGCACCAGGACAGTGCGGAACCCAAAAAACACTCTCATGAATGCCATTCAGCGTGAAATGCATTCAGCACGTAGTACTGCAAAACCGCGTGTTCTTTCCCAACAAACTGAAAAGCAACCATCTCAAATTCAGCAGGTAGGATTAACTCTGAAGCCGAGAGGATTCTTTCAGAAGAAGAAGAGCAGCAAGAGCAAGACGCAAACTAAGAAACCAGAGGAAAAGCGTCCGGTCATCGTCCGAGGCGGCAATCAAACTGCTGGCCCGCAATATCAGACTGCGGTCCCTCAACCGAATGCAAAGCCTGGTCAAAGTGAAATTCAGCGTCAACTGGAAGCATTGTACCGTAGAGATGGTCGGCAGATGCCTCCGATGCGGTTAGATGCATTACCGAAAACAGCCAACTCCGGTTCTGCTGCAGGACGGGGTGTGGTGAACCCGCCCCCTGCAACGCAGGCTGCTCCCGTCCAGCAGAATGTTGCCGGTGCAGCCCAACAACATCTCATTCCAAAAATGGAAGAAAAAAAGAAATGGTATGAAAAATTCTTACCAGCTAAAACAAAGCAAACTCCCAAGCGTCTTCCTCAGTCGCATCAAGTTGTGAAAAAGGCACCTGTTAACACTCCTGTAATGGAAAAAACAATAGCACCAGCCCAACCACAACTGCCAGCAGCACCGGCTCCGGCTCAACCATCGATTGTCGCAGGACCACAGACGCCTGTTGAAAACACAGAATCGATTGCCAAGACTCCGATGCCAGCAACAGAAGAACTGGATGATGAAGAGCTGAAAGAGTTAGAAGAAGAAGCAGCCGAACGGCTTGAAGAGCAACGAATTGCTGCTGCCAAAGAATCTGCTGCGGAAACTCCGCTGATCGAAGAAAAGACGGTCGAAGTGGCTCAAGAAAAAATCATCATCAGCCCGGAAGATGATTTCAAGAATCTGTTTCCGGAAATGTCAGAAGAGGAAGCTGACGGCCTCAAGAAACCCAAAGTGGCTCAGGAGGCACCGGCAAAGGAATCAACCAAGTCGACGCCCTTCAGTGGCCTGGTACTGGAAGAAGACGGCCTGAAAAAGTCTGCAGAAAAACCGACAGTACCTGCCAAAGAAGAGACGCCACAGGTGGCTCAGGAAACGCCGAAAAAAGAGGTGAATCCATTTGAACCGCAGCCCGCGGCTGAAGCGACTCCTGAAAAAGAAGTCAATCCGTTCGAAGTTCCCGCTCCTAAAGTGGCAGAAAAAGAAATGGAGAAACCAGAAGACAATCCATTCAAGCCACAACCGGAACGAAAACTGGATGCGCCACCTGTTCAACCGAAGAAACAGATCGCAACGACAGAGCCAGACAGCTCGATTGAAAAGAAACTGGCACTCATCGCCAGCCGGGGCAATATTAAAGGCCTGAAAGGCTTCTGCCCGGTCGCTTTACGCGACAACAGACTGCTCGTTGATGCTCGACCTGAGTTTAGTTCATCTTACAAATCGATGAACTATCAGTTCGCTTCACTCGAGAATAAACTGAAATTTGACCGGGAGCCTGCAAAATATGCACCCGCTGCCGGTGGAAGTGACCTTGTACTGTTAGTTGATCATCAGGATGACAAAGAAGGAACTCTGGATTATGCATCCTGGTATAAAGGTAGACTCTACCTGTTCAGCAACCAGACGAATATGAACATATTTATGAAAACCCCAGCATTGTATGTTGGCGTAGAATAAACCGTGAGCTTTGTTCCTGCTGCTCCTGGTAAGCTCCCGATAATCTCACCGATTATCGGGAGCTTTCTTTTTATGCCTCTGAGCTTCATCTGGGAGAGCGGCTGGAATTCCAACGTGAAGTGACAATGGCTTCGCCCGCGATCAACAACTTCCGCCACTTCGGAAGACCTGCCCGCGATGAATAGACGTCATATTCCATTCGCTCAATTTCATTCAGAATCCCACCATAAATACGATACATGGCTTTCAGGATCCCTTGACCGGCGGGGGAAATATAATCCAACAGTCGTTCCGAGTTTTGATAAAACGCTCTTGTCCGTTGAACCTCAAACTGCATCAGGCTTCGTAACCGTTGATCGTAAATCCGTGATTGAATGTCGGCGGGTGTGTAGTCAAAGCGGATCAGGTCTTCCTGAGGTAAATACACGCGTCCCAGTTCAATGTCCTCAGACAGATCTCGCAGGATGTTGGTCATTTGAAAAGCGAGTCCACATTCAATCCCCGCATCAAAGGCACGCTCATCATGAAATCCCCAGATGTGAATACAACACAAGCCCACAACCCCGGCCACGTGATAGCAATAGTCGGCCAGCGCATCAAATGTTTCATAAGTGACAGGCTCTAAATCAGATTCCACGCCCGTAATCACATCGAAAAAATACCGTTGCGGAATTTCATAACGACGAATGATATCCATCAAAGCCGGGAAACAGGGATCAAAGGGGGCATTCTCTGAATATGTCTGATCCTTTAACACCCGCTGCAGTTCACATCGCCACTGCTTTAAGGAAGCCGCCCGCTCTTCGGGTAAACGCTGCGGTTGATCTCCCAGGTCATCGACGGTCCTCATATATGCATACAGCACGCACATCGCCTGAAACTGCTCCCTGCGCAACGCGAGAAAGGAATAGTAGAAATTCCCTGCAGTCTGTTTTGCCAGTTGCTGGCAGTAAGCATAGGAATCAGAAAGGGATGCAGTCATCGAAACTCGTGAATCAGCTGAACACAGGCTGGTTATCAAACATTGATCCGCCATCATAACCACCGGCAATGTAAATTCAAATCCGCGTCTCTTTTTACGGAACAGATCCAGTTCATCAAATTTTCACGAAATATCATCCAGACACAGGAAACCATCATCGGGACAAACATACACACTGTCAGTCCAAAGGAATCAGCCCTGCTTTTACGAAGGATTTCCCCTTGATTTTGTCGGGAATCCCCTAAAAATAGACTAATTCATATCAACTCTGGCTCCTCTTGTGAGCGTAAGATAAAGACAGCATTCATTCCCAAATGCCGGATTCCCAAACCCAACTTAATCGCGCATACCAGGAGCTAATGCAATTTATTTGCAATAGACATTGACTACTGCAAATGATTTGCAATAATGATTGCATTGTTGCATTTATATTGTTCTCGATTTCCAAAAACGTTCTGGAGTCCAGTTATGAAGAGTATCAGGAATACCCGACGCGGCTTCACCCTGATTGAGCTACTGGTTGTCATTGCCATTATTGCGATTCTGATTGCATTACTTTTGCCAGCCGTACAACAAGCACGCGAAGCAGCTCGCCGTAGTCAGTGTAAGAACAATTTAAAACAGATTGGTCTGGCGCTGCACAATTACCATGAAACTCATAGCATCTTCCCTCCCGGCTGGATCGGCGTTCAGCCAGGCGTTGGTGCCAATGTCGAGTACGGCAGTGGTTGGGGCTGGGGAACAATGGTTCTGCCTTACCTGGATCAGGCACCTCTTTATAATAAACTCAACTTCGATCTCGATATCAATAATCCGGCGCAACCCACTGGATTGATTGATCAGACTCTCACGGTATTTCGTTGCCCTTCAGATCCAGCCGACAATACGTTCGATCTTGAAGAAGAAGGAAATCCAGGAAATGTCCTCGCTAAGCTGGCAACCGGTAATTATATCGGGGTGTTCGGTAGCGATGAACTGGATGATTGTGAAACCGTCCCGGCGGGAACTGCCTGCAAAAGTACGGGACTTTTCTACCAGAACAGTAATACCCGTTTCCGTGACATTACTGATGGTACATCACAGACTCTGTTTGTTGGCGAACGCAGAACCGATAAAACCGCCGGCTGGTATTCCACCTGGGTCGGCGCAGTCCCGGAAGGTGAAGAAACATTTGCCCGGGTTCTCGGCGCGACAGACCATGTCCCCAACGACCCTGCCTCTCACTTTGACGATTTCAGCAGTCATCATACTGGCGGCACTCAGTTTCTGTTTGGCGATGGGCGCGTGCGTTTTATCACCGAGAATATCGATTTAGGCGTCTATCAATCCCTCTCCAGTATCAGAGGAGGAGAACTCACCAGCTTCGACTAAGCTGTTTGCATAAACTACACGCGAGCGGTAGGCGCTGCATGTTATGACCAGGCATTAACTCAATGTCTGGTCATTTTTTATTTCCCGCTCAGTCCAGCAGACTTTGCAATGGATTCACGACCGGGTAATCTGAATGAAGCATGATTCATTCTGCCTTGCCGCCTTACCTGCCACCGAGGAGACACTGTGATGCACTTCAATCGAAAGCACACATTTTTTATATGTCTATCCTTTTCGTTATTTTGCAGCCTCAGCCTGTGCAGCATGCTACAGACAGCGTCTGCCGATCTGGCTTTACTGCAAGTGCCGCTCAAAGCGAAACAGACATCTTCCCAGCAAACTAAACAGCCACAGTGCAAAGTAAAACTACGTCTGATTGAAATCAATCCGTCGGGAAACAAGCAGACTGTCCCTGGCCTGCTGCGTGTTTTTGATGCCGAGGGGAAACGAGTTCTGTTACCCGAATTACTCAATCGGGGAACGGGAGTGAAGACCAGCCCAGAATCAGAACAGACGGGCATTCACAGTTGGTCGGTCATCCCGCAGGAAGTGCAGATCCAACTCCCTCAAACCAAAGTGACCCTCGAAGCACTTTCAGGACTGGAAACCGAGCTCACCCAAAAGACCATTGACCTCTCGCAACAGTCATCAGCCAACATCACATTACCGCTGACCCGTTTTTCGAAACGGACTTCCAACTATAAAACGGCTAACACCCATCTGCATATCATGAAGCTAAGTAGAGAGGAATGTGATCGCTATCTGACACAGGTCCCGTCAGCAGATCGGCTTGATCTGGTTTTCGTCTCGCATCTGGAACGTGCGATTGCTGATAAAACTTACATTACCAATCGCTATTCGAAAGCAGATCTAAAGACGCTCTCGAAGAAGTCGGGGGTTTTATTTGGCTGGGGAGAAGAGCATCGGCATAACAGCTCCGGATACGATGAAGGCTACGGTCATGTCATGCTGTTAGATATCAAACGACTGATCCAACCGGTCAGCATCGGTCCGGGAATCATGAAACAGGGTACCGATGGTATCCCTTTATCGCGCGGCATTAAAACCGCGCTCAAAGACCAAACAACAGTTATCTGGTGCCATAATGCCTGGGGGACGGAATCCACGCCCAACATCATTCAAGGCGACGTCCATGCCGTAAATATTTTCGATGGCGGCACCCGCAGCACATACGAAGACAGTTTTTATCGCTATTTAAACGCGGGTTACAAAACTCCTTTTTCCACAGGCACCGACTGGTTTCAGTACGATTTTTCACGCGTCTATGCGGCCCTGAATGCTCCCTTAACAACAAGCTGGCTGGAAAGTTTAAAGGCGGGAAGAACCTTTATCACCAATGGCCCTTTACTGGATTTACGGATCAATGAAAAAAGCATCGGCGATCAACTGCAGCTCTCAGCAGAAAATGATGAAATCACGATTCACGCATCTGGCAAAGGACGGGTTGATTTCGAAAAACTGGAGCTGGTTCACAACGGTAAGGTGATCGCAACCCGAGAAACGTCTCCTCTACAGAACCATTTTGAAGCAAAACTAGAATTGAAACTCAAGATAGACCAACCTGGCTGGATTGCATTACGCACTCCCTCTCCCTCTGTTCCCCAAAATCCAAAACGACAGCAGAAAACGCCCCTCAATGAATATGGACGGGAATTATTTTCACACACCAGTCCCATCTACCTCGAATGGGAAGGGAAAACAAAATTCGACCTGAAGCAGGCTCAGGAATTCCTGAAAGAAATGCAGCAAAACCGGGATCAAATCGCAAAACAATTTCTGTTCGCCGACGATCATGAACGAGCCCAGGTTCTGGATGTTTACTCTGACGGGATCGAAAAACTCTCACAGCAAATCAAAAGTCATTAAATTACAGACAGGATTCAACTCTTGAGTCTTACTGATGTTTATCCTAAAATAAGCAACCCGGCAGGAGTTGTGCTAAGACCTGCCCTCATTGACTTCAGAAAGATTTTTGAAATGAATCGATTCCAACTCACTCTGGTATGCCTGATCACATTTGTCAGTTGTCCACAACTGTTTGCTCATCCCGGTCACGGAGCGGAGCAAGCTACAAACCCGCATGGCATCCTGCATTACCTGACAGAGCCGGTTCATTTGATCCCTTTTGCCGCAGTAGGACTGTTTGTCTTGCTGTTTGTCAGTGGAAAAAAACTTCTGAAACAGAAACGCGATCAGCGGCAGAAAGTCACCGTCTCCCGCAACGACAGCAAATAACATCTGCCTCAGTTCGTGCGGACTGCTTCTTTGGCACGTTGGAGATAGGTGCGAATCGCCCGTTGGTAAGTTTGCTCGGCTTCAAGTCGCTCCTGTGCGGCAATGATTTTGTTTCGATTTTTCCAGAGCAACTTAATCGTCTCGGCACACCAGAGCGCACTCTCGCGCGAGGCGCGGATCGGTTTCTGATCAACAATCACATTCACCGGGTTCGTGTGTAATTGTGGAAACTGACGTAATGCAATCCAGCTGCTACGTTCAACGGGTACATTAAAACGAAGTTGATGAATTTTACCGTCTGCAGGTACGGTCTGCTTAGCGACAACCTGACCGTTCTGCACAATTTCAATCAGTCTCTGACCACCGGTCACATACTCGGAATTTCGCGGTGCATGCAGGATGCGTGTGTCTCCCTGTGCCCGGCGTCCCTCCGGAGCATCTAATAATCCATACGCAACCGCTTTGGGAGTTTCAGGAGCAAAGCAGACGGCTGCTGTAATCTCAACAGTTTCCGGCTGGTTCAAAGAAACATTTTCAAACCCGGGAGACGCACCATTCACTTGGAACTTCAAAGCATGGGCAAACCCATCGGAGACATAGGAACGTCCTCTCCTGATTCCATCACACCACTGGCTGAAATCCAGTTCGTCCACGTCACCGAGTTGCACATAGACTCTCCCCTGCCCGACACGTCGACTGCTCATGCAGGGAAAATCGGTCTCGCCACTGACTTTGAGTGGAAAACCACAATTCAAAATATGATACCAGGTATTCCATTCGGGAATGCGTTCTGTGTCCATCGCACTCACAAAATCACAAACTCCTTCTGCAGTACTCACACAAATCTCCATTGCACCGCCGCCGTTCATCTCGGGGACAGCCAGATTCGGCAGCTCATCCGCCGCCTGCTCTAACGCGTGTGTCAATTCCTGCACGCTCAATTCACCGTTGTCATCCTCATCGATTTGTTGAAATGGTTTAGCTAATAACCCTTGTGCTGCTTCGTTCGAGTTCAGGGTCTGCGACTTGTCCTGATCCAGATTCTGTAAAAAACGTTGTGCGGCCTGGGGAGGATTGACCCTGAGCGCTGAATGGGGATAACCAGTCACGCCCCCCTGCTCTTTACACCAGCGCAGCACAGGTACAGTCCAGCTCGGCCAGCCCGTTGTGGTTCCCAGAGTGCCGGGGTAAGTTTGGTTCTGCAGGTTCAACAGACAAACATGCCCCAGCGCGGCGGAACCAAAGCCGCTGATTTCCAGATCATATTTCAAAACCGTCAAAGGCTCACTCACCCGGTCTGCCGTCGAAGCAAAAAACTGCCGCTGCACATCAAAGCAAGGTCCCCAGGTTAAAACGCAACCTACATTCAACCCTTCCCCTTTCACCTGACTGAACATATCGCGCGGCGTGACTCCCTTGGTCGGGTTGTCATAATGCGCACAGCCGGCAGCATGAATATGATGGTCGCCGGAATAAAAACCGTAGTCGCGTGGATTCACCCAGCGTTTCAAAGGAACGTCAATTGTCTGTGGACTGCCGGATGAAATCGTGACCTCTTTCGTGAGACGCTGGTACTCCGGTCCTCGACTATATTCCATTTGAAGTTTTCCAGCAGGTAGCAATACGGTCTCTCCATCCTGTCGGTAGATCTGTGGCTGAAAAAAGAAATCCGGAGCGAGCCGTTTGGCCTGCAAAGGAAAGACTCGCCCCTGTTGATCGCGGAATTCCAGTCTGGCAGCTGTTGGCTGGCCGTCAAAATCTCTGATCGAGAGTTTTACAGGAACCGCTGACTGTACATCAAACAGCACGGGAACTTCTCCCCGAAAGCCAATATCCTGTGTTCCCGCTCCCACATCAAATTCTAAAGTCACCTCCCGTTTTCCTGATTCATGACAGTAGATCAAGGCGATCGCATACTCCACTTCGAGTCCACTCAACTTGACGGTCATCGGACTCGCTTGAAACAGTTCAACTTCCAGAAAACGGTCTGACGCGTTTTTCGTATTCTCATTCCGATTTAATTCGGTTTGTGCCTGTCGTTTCAAACTGTTGAGCGCTGCGCCAGAATAAACGGGACCTGCCTGCGGGCTGGAAATCTGTAATTGCCGTGTTACCGTACTATGATTAATCACCTTGATCACGAACGGCGTAAACCCGCCTTGCTGCAACACGGCCTGAGCAGGTCCGCGGGCAACTTTGGTGCGGACTTCCGGGTTAAGAGAAACCACGCACAGGACTTCGGAATCGAGAAACCTCTGGATCGATTTCGCATCACGTTCATCACAAGCGGTTTTCAGTTTCTTTACCAGCAGCTTTGGAAGCGGCGTCCCCAGATAATCGAGTGCTGCCACCAGCCGTTTCACATTCGCCGCCAGTGGTTGACCTTCGACTACTTCCACCGCAGGCTGGTTTGGATCTGCCCAAACAGAATTCGTCTGGAACTGCACGAAAAATAGACAACAGAAAGCCCAGGCAAGGAAAGATACCCTACACATCTTTGTTTCATTGCGGAGGAAACCAGACAACGTCATTCAGCGTCTCCCACTCAAGCTTGAAGTTTCATTTTTTATGGATTACTCGACCGAAAATTTATGAACGGTCGTCTGTTCGTAAACTTCTCCCGGTTTCAAAATCGTGTTCGGAAACTCTGGTTGATTTGGTGAATTGGGAAAATGTTGTGCTTCCAGACACAGTCCACCATTCTTGGGATATCCGCCGCTTGCTTCGGTCCCATCCAGAAAATTTCCGGTATAGAACTGAATTCCCGGTTCGGTCGTGAAGATTTCCATAACACGACCGGAGTCGGGATCTTTAACACGCGCCGTAAACGCCGGTTGTTTCTCTGAGGGATTAACGACCCAGCAATGATCGTAGCCTCCTTCAACCTGCGCAATGCGTTCGCCGATTTTATGAGCCGAGGTAAAGTCCATCGGCGTCTCTTTGACTGCAGCCAGTTTGCCTGTCGGAATTGCCACATCCGAGACCGGGAGATACTGATCACAATTCAAAACCAGTTCCTGATCCAGAATGGTTCCTTCTCCTGCCAGATTCCAGTAACAATGATTGGTCACATTGATCGGCGTGGCCTGATCGCTAGTCGCCGTATAGTCGATCTTGAATTCGTTGTCATTATTGAGCGTATAAACCACGTTCAGTGTCAGCTTGCCGGGATAACCTTCTTCACCATCTGGACTCACCAGACTTAAGCGAACTCCCACTTCATCTTTCTTGGAAAAACTTTCCGCCGCCCAGACTTTCTTATCGAAACCCTGCTCGCCGCCATGTAAGTGGCTGGGCGGGTTATTCTGGGCTAGTTGATACTCTTTGCCATCCAGCGTGAATTTGCCATCGGCAATCCGATTCGCATAGCGGCCGCAGATCGCACCAAAATAAGGACCTTTTTTCTCATACTCAGCTAAGGTGTCAAATCCGAGCGTGATATTTTCCGTTTTCCCTTCGCGGTCCGGCACATACACGGCAGTGACAATCGCACCATAGTTGATAATGCTGACACTGACCCCTTTATCATTGGAAAGCAAAAACTGGTTGATTTCCTGACCATCAGCCGTGGCTCCGTAAGGCTCACTTTGAATGGCCAATTGAAATTCATTTCCCGTATTCATCGCAGCATCCTTAGAAGTTTCATTCTCTGAAGTGGCCTTAGAAGAATCAGTCGGGGGCGACTTTTCCTGTGAGCACCCCGTCAAAAAAATTAAGAGACCTAGCAATCCGCTACATAATTTCCATTGAATCATCAAAGTATCCTCTCCCTCAGGCCTCATGAAATTGACAGGCTCAGTCCTTAATCATCAGAAAACCAGAATAACAAATCCCACCGCAAATGTAATGCAGAAACACAGATTGCCTCATCCAAACGTTCCCCTCTTGCAGCACGGCTCATACGCAAGATCTGTGAATCCAGACCCACTCACACGGGGTTGAAAACCACGCGTTTGGAACAAAACCCGTCCAAACCCCGTTTTTCTCTCCTCTCGCTGCAGGCAACAACTAGCTGCTCTACCACAAGCGCCCTATCGGGCAGATCGTTATATTCAGAATGAAAGCCAAAACGGAATCTGACGAAAATATCCTCGCAGTCACCATAATTCCATGAATATTGCGCGACCATCATGTTAACAAACCACCTAAACTAATAATCTATAAACACTTAAGGAATTAATTGTTTCCTGCGGCAAATCCTCCCCAAAACGAAGTTTTGCTAGGTATAATTAAGGGTAGGCATATTGATTAGGAGTCTTTTTAACTTCGATTACAGAATTTACAATAAATTCCCATCATTTCTCCCCTCTTAGCCGTAATAAGGTCAAAGCGTGACATTAACGCGGAGAGGGGAGGTAGACATGCAGTTAGAAATGGTCGATAAAAAAATTGAGGAAAGAGACTCTCTACCATCTGGTGGCGTAATTAGTGATGCACGTTTGGTAGAAGCAGTTCGCAAGGGTGATGACAGCGCATTCGGGGAGTTAGTCCTTCGTTATGAGAGACGGCTTATCCGAGTGATTATCCAATTTGTCAAAAGCCCGGAATTAGCAGAAGATCTGGCTCAGGATACATTCCTGAAAAGCTACGAACGGCTTGATCAGTTCGATACGTCCAGGCGTTTTGGTCCCTGGCTGTTTCGGATTGGAGTTAACCAGGCGCTGGATTACCTGCGGAAACAAAAGAGACGAGGCTGGTGGTTGTTATTTAGCGACAGCCCCTCTGAGACTCCCTTTGATCCATCCGTACCGGATCCAAGGAACAAACTTGATATCAATCAGGAAGTTCAGGCGATTCTGGAAGAAATTCCCGAAAAGTATCGGACTGTACTCGTTTTGCGAGATCTGGAAAACTTTTCGACTTCCGAAATTGCCGCAATTCTGGATCGCAAAGAAGCGACAATTCGCTGGCGATTAGCTGAAGCGAGAAATCGTTTTCAAAAACTGTGGTCAAACCGGCAAAATGTTGAAAACTCCATGTCCGGCAAGGAATAAAAAGACATGTACTGCACGCAATGCAATGGTTTAAAGTCAAGAGTCGCTCTGGCCGTCGGTAACGACTTGTCCGGCGCCGAGCTGGATCTCTTGGAAAAGCAACTCAAAAACTGTGAACAGTGTCGTTCCCAATATGAGGAACTGCAAAAAAGCTATGAAGCACTTCAGAAACAGTTCGACAGTGCTCCTGTGCCTTCATTACAGGATAGCGTCTGGCCTCAGGTTTCTGCCAAAATTGCAGCACGTCGCCGGAGAAATCGTCCGACGCAGTTCAATTTTCTCCTACCAACACTGACAACGGTTGCCTGCTGTCTGGCACTGCTTCTGGTGACAAATTCACCACAAACAGAGCAACCGACATTTGATCCGGTAACGGGTTCGCCTCATCCGGTGGGCCTATTGGGTTTTCAGAACCTGAATCCTGTCGATAATGACCTGCAGAATGCTGCGGATCGTCAGTGGGGATCTCCCGAGGGATTACTGAAAACAAATAGCAATCCCTATGGCTACAATTTACCTCGATTAAGACACGATGTGACAAATTCCTATAATTTACACTCCGTTAAATTTTAAGAACTCCTCTCCTTTCCAAACTAAGGCTGGTCAACCGACCAGCCTTTTTTTTATGATACTGCTGTAATCAGTTTGAGTTATATGCTGTTGTAATTCCTCTGCTCCCGATAAATGAAATCTGACAATGTCTATCACCGTCTCTCTCGCCACCACTGACGAACAGTCTGAAGCGTCTGCGTTTATCTTTGCGGATTCATCAGAAGCAGAGCGAGAGACACAAATCCAGGAATTTCTGGAATCGATTCACGGCGGAAAAAAAGACCAGCACCAGATTCTGATTGCCAGAGAGGGCGGAACGCTGATTGGCGCAGGCGTACTGGTCTTTACAGATACCTCGACCGCCTTCTTTTGGCCTCCCTTTACCAGAGACCATGATTGTGCCGACGCTATTTTACAGGAGATGAGCACACGCATTGAGCGTTCCGAGGTTAGTATCGGTCAATCGTTGATCGACCCGGGACAACTCAATCAGCGAAAAATACTGACTCGGAATGGCTTTCCTCACCTGACTGACCTGCTGTTTATGAGGCATCCACTGTCTCAAATCAGTCAATCCGACTCAAAGGAAACGGAACCGCTTGAGTGGGTACAATATGATGAACAGCAAAACCGCCAGAGATTTCTGGATCTTCTGGACCTGACCCATCAGGCTTCACATGACTGTCCAGTACTGAATGACATTCGAACCGCTGAAGAATCCTTAGAATCACATCGCAGCTCTGGTGACTCCGACCAGCAACACTGGTACTTGTTTCAGCGGGAGGGAATTGATTTAGGAGTGCTCCTGTTATCTGAACACCGGTCCGACAATGTCTGGGAAGTGGTCTATATGGGAGTCGCTCCCGAACAGAGGGGACACGGCTATGGAAGTGCCTTTATTCGTCACGGACTACAACAGGCACAGGCACAAAACCAGTCTGGCGTCATCCTCGCCGTTGATCACAAAAATTCGTATGCGATAAAGATTTACGAAGATTTGGGATTTGTCAGACAAAACACATTAAGCGTCCACGCACGATTACGTTCGCAATTCCCTGAAAAAAAATCAGATATTAATTAACATGTTTTGAACAAGAGCTTGTTCTGCCTGATAAAATAATTTTTCGCCAAATTTGTGATTTTCTGCTGGTAAAACGGCTTTTGATTTCGGTCTCAAAATTCTGAAAAAATTCCTCTCCGTTTCTGTTTGACTCTTTGCCAATTCAAGCTAGTATCGGAATCACTGAATGAGTAAACGCAGCGTCGCCTAAGACAATTGCCTGAGATCTTTTCGGCGCTGTTATCAATGGAGCTTTTTAGCGCATCATTTCCAAATATACCTCACAACCATGATCGATACTGAAAAAGCAGGATTTCGCTTTTTCCTGTATTATGGGTGGAAATTTTGCGCGCGGGGGGAGGGTGCAAGATGCAACCCACGTCTTTGGCAGTGGAGGGTACGCTTTGTGTTTCGTCAACAAAGCGACCAACGGAAGCCAAGCTGGGGCCTGCGACAACTGAATCCAATGCGCAATCAATCTATCAATTGCTCGCGCAGCAGGTCGGTGAACGTAGCTTTCAGAACTGGTTTGCTGGAAAAGTCAGTCTCAAATTGGATGGGAACTTCCTTGTCGTAGGAGTCGCCAGCCCGTTTTTATTGACTTGGATGCAGAAAAAATTTTCCTCACCCATTTACGCGACCGCTGTCGCCTGCATCGGCTCTGCGGCTGAATACCGCTTTGAAGTCAATCCCGAGCTGGCCGGTCAGGAAAACAACAATTCTGCAAAAAACGAATTGGCTGAGACCGACGCAGATCATTCAACGGGTTCAACAACGTCGACAACGGAACCGAAACCAGAACGCGAACGGCTTGAGCAGAATCAATCGCGCAAGCAGGCTCCTTATAAAGGCAGACGCTTTTCCGATCTCAGTTCGTTTGTCACCGGAAAGTCCAATCAACTGGCGTTCATGGCAACCCAGCAGGCCAGCGATCAACCAGGGGCTCTGTACAACCCATTATTCATTCACGGCGGTGTGGGAGTCGGCAAGACGCACCTGCTGGAAGGATTCTACCGCAAGGTCAGACAGCAATACCCATCTCTGCAGGTTGTTTTTCTCACGGCTGAATCATTCGGAAACTATTTCTCAAAAGCTTTGCAGGAACGATCGCTGCCCGGTTTTCGCCAGCGATTCCGAAATGTCGATGTCCTGATCATTGATGACATCGACTTCTTTGAATCCAAGCGCATGTTTCAGGAAGAACTGCTGCATACGATCAAACACCTGGAAAGCCATGGTCGGCAGCTGGTTTTCTCGTCTGACAGGCATCCCCGTCTGTTAACCAAAATGAGTGAGGAACTAACCACACGATTTCTGTCAGGCTTAGTTTGCCGCATGGAATCGCCGGAAACCGAATTGCGGCTCGAAATTGCCCGTCAACGCGCCTTGAAATTAAAAACCCGTATTACCGAGGGCGCATTGGAATATGTTGCCAGGCGTTTTACGAATAATGTGAGGGAACTGGAAGGCGCCATCAACTGCTTGCAAACCTATCAGGTAATGACAAATCAGAAAATTACTACATCGATGGCGCGTCAGATTCTGGCAGACCTCGAACGCGATTGCATCCGGATTATCAAACTGGATGATATCAAGCAAATTGTCTGCAACACATTTGGAGTCTCCGAGGCCGATCTGAAATCATCTCGTAGAGCGAGAAATATCAGCCAGCCCCGTATGTTGGCCATGTTTCTAGCCCGAAAACTGACTCAAGCCGCTTATAGTGAAATCGGCGACTTCTTTGGCGGACGCAATCACAGTACAGTCATGTTCGCTGAAAAACAGGTCCGTAAATGGCTCGAGAATCATTCGTCCATCCAGGTCGCACTCCAGGAATGGCCGACGGAAGAAATTCTCGAATCGCTGGAGCAACAGCTCCTGGCCAGTTAACGCACGAAATCAGAACTCACCGAGATCAATACTGCCCCTGGCGTGTGGGAAAGTGATAACGTGAAGCAGGCTGTTGCGTTGCCGGCTGGTCTGCCCCCCACTGAAAGGGTGACGATGATTGCGGAGTCGCATTCTGGTTCATCAATGCCCGGTTCTGATTCTGCACTGGATTCATCCCTTTAGGATAGCCATTTTGCTGAAGCCCCTGGTTTTGATCCGATTCCATTGTCCGCACATTGGCTGGCGCAACGGCGGGGTTACTCGAATACAAGGCAGACGGAGGTAGTGTGGACGGAACTTGTTGAACACCCTGGTACTGCAAAGACGCATTCATCACAGCCCCTTGCGGAGAGGCTTGATTGGAATACTCATATCCTGCCTGCCTGATCCCGCTATTTGACTGCTGCTGATAAACCGGCTGTCCAACCTGAGCCTGTTGGATATTCTGGCCGCCGGGTCGAAATACATTTTGTGACGGTACCTGCGCGGATGCAGGTAGAATCGTTCCTGCATTCATCTGAGCACTCATTAACGGGGAACCATTCGATTGGTTCGGGCTCCCCTCGGCAACAGGAAACATCTGACCGGGTCCCAGGTTCATACCCGTCCGTGCTGCTTCCCGAATCAACTCCTGATCGCTTTGTTGCTGGATATTTCCCGAAGCAGGTTGTCCCTGCTGCGCGGGAGACTGTGTCGCATTAATCTGGTAACCAGGAAACTGTCCCGGGACATGATACTGATTTCCATATAAAGGTTGTCCCGCCCGAGGAACATTCGCAGGCATATTTTGCTGTGGAATTTGCTGGACTCTCATTTGCTGCCCCCCGTGAGGCAGATTCTGATTCTGCACTGGTTGCTGCGGACGTACCCCCTGTGCAATGGGATTTTGATAAGGTTGGTTTTGAAGCTGTCTGACAGGGGCCTGATGTAATTGTCGCTGATTCTGATTTTGATTCAGTTGCTGTTGTTGGTATTGATTCTGTTGCTGCTGTTCTTTCAATGCCCAATAGTTTGATGCCTGCACAGCCTGGGCGATCCCCGGATCACCAACAGGAGGCCAGGCCTGAATCTGAGTTGATCCCGCTACAGGAACAGCGGCGGGCGGACTTGGTTCCGAAGGAGCGGGCATCATTGGTTGTGAATTTTGATAATTGTTGACCGGCATCGGTGCACTGTCATACTGACCTGCCAGCGCCTGATTCGGGTTAATCGCTGGCAGCTGTTGTGCTGCACTCCGTGCCTGGATTGCTTTTTCCCGTTCGCGCTTCATCATTTCTGCAATCTGCAACGTGGGATTATTGCTGGCTTGATTCATTACTGGCTCTGTTGCAGCATGAGGATTCCCAGTTGCAGCGTATTGAACCGGCTGTTGATATTCAGTCTGAACCTGCCCTACCGGCTGAATCCGGGGAACCGAGTTGTCGGGAGCAACCATCTGAACCGGATTTTGATTCGGTACCTGCTGCTGCACTTGCTGCGGTGCTACGCCTGGCTGTACTGTTGGTTGATTCGGATCCACACCTGGAAACAGTTGTGCAAACTTCAGTTGTGCCTGTGCTTCGCTGCCTGTCATTCGAAACAGAGCCAGTGCCTGGTCGTATTGTCCGGTACGTCCGTAGAACCAGCCAAGGTGATCAAGCGAGCGGACATGACCGGGTTGATATTTCAGTGCCTCCTGCAAATACCGTTCACCGTAATCATCACGTCCCTGTAACATGTAAGAATAACCTATATCGCTGAGTAGATCAGAGTTTGACGGATCTAATTTGAGTGCGCTCAGGTAATAGGCTTCGGCTGCAGGAAAATTCTGCTTTTTATCTTCAATAATCGCCAGACGATGCAATGCTTCATAGTTATCTGGATCCATAGAAAGCACGCGTTGATAATACCCTTGTGCTTTCTCAAGATTCCCTGCCCGGTCAGCATCGTATGCCAGGTTCAATTCGCGCAGGACCTTCGATTCATCTGTCGCGATCTCCGGCTGTTGAATCGGTTTTTGGGTAGAACTCAAAGGCAATGCCTGAGATTCTACTTTCGCAGTCAGACGTTTTAGCATTTCCTCTTGTGTTGAAATCTCGGCCAGACTCTCCGGGGAGTCAGATTGTGCGTTTCTCTGCTGTCTCTCCAAACGCCCTTTTTCGCGTTCCGCTGCCATCGCTTCTCGCAAATTTTTCTGGATCGCTGATTCTTCTTCCGTCTCACTCGATTTTTGAGTGAGCGACTCGTTTTTCAAAAAGCGACGAGAAAAAGGAGCAGACTGGCATCCATACACTAAAATGCAACAGAATGTCAGCAAAACAGTATGTTGAAACATTCGAGTTTTCATCGGGTATCAACCTTGATTCAGCGAGTACAGAGCAGATTGCTCTGCTTTATTTGATTCAATAATTACTTCGAAGCCATTAATCTAAAGCAACGACAACAGCAAGATTCCTGAAGAGACAGCGCAAACGCTTGACCGTTGCCTGGATCAGAATCGACCGTGTAGAGGCTTCTTCGATTGAATGAATAGCCTGGAAATGGGAATTGTGATTTAGGGGGAATTTTGAGAGAAATGATTAGACTTGAGATTCAGGCGAGGATTCTATGACGTTTCGTAAATCATGTCGATACGAATCTGAAAACTAATTACCAACTCGCATTTTCGAGAGGTTTTCAGTTGAATTGAGCCTGATGTGTTTTTCTTAAGCCACTGTCAAATAAGCATTTAAAAACGCCATAAAAGCAAAGCTCGTATGGCGTTTTTGATCGTTTGAAGATTTGAGTTCCGTTTTAACCAACAGGAACAGACCTGGAATTAAAATCCAACTCCACCGCCCCCACCGAAGCCACCGCCACCAAATCCTCCACCACCACCGCCGAAGCCGCCGCCCCCTCCAAACCCGCCGATTCCTCCGCGTGTTGAGATGAAACGATAGTAATCAATTTCGGCTTCGCGTGAATTTAAAGAGCGACCATATGGTGTAGAGACAATCGTTCGCTGATCAGCATCCTGGTTTCCCAGGTCGGTTAAAATCCGGGCAACCAACTGTCGTCGATACGCGTCTAGCTCGGGCGCGTAGTTATTATCACTCCGCTCCACAATCACAGGGTAAGGATTGCTTCGCATTCGTGCCCCAATTTCGAGAATATGATCTTTACCATTGGTCGTTAACTCGGCACTGTTCTCTACAAATTCATTGCGGTTGATAATGAAATCGACGGCTTCCGCGTTGGATTCCATCGTGTGATAATGCGCACGATTCACGCTGCCGAGTGGATAGACCTCTGGAATGGCAAATGAACGTTTATGGAATCCCCAATTGCCTCCGCCACCACCAAAGTGGCATTTTCCACACTTTCCTCCCCCCCAACTGCAGCAGCCGGCAACCAGCACGATGCAGGTAGTGGAAAGAATCATTTTATGAAATATTGATAGTCGGGCCATCATGTCCCTCAATTATTTTAACGACGTTTTTTTGCATTTATGATCTCCAGCATCCAACTTCACTTTTAAAGTCAAGCAAAATTGAATCTGGTTTCAAAACCAGTCATGATGTTCTGACTGATTTCACACAGCCAGAAAAAAAGGATTCATCATTCTGGGAATTAACTACTTTGACCTGCTCCAGGGAAATTTTGAACGACTTTTCTGAGGCTCGGCAGATTCCCGTCTCATCCGGGGATCCACATAACCAGCCGGTTGTACCCAGGTATTTTTATCAGTTGTTCGGTTCTGGAATCGCTCTTTGATCATTTGAGTGAATCCACGCTGATTCTGTTGCTGCGAGAGACTTTCCTGATACGCGGCTGAATGAGCTTGCGGCCCGCTGACCCCCGGTGCTGGTGGTGGAGGTAATGGCTGATGCTGGTTCGAACGAATCGGTCCTGGTGGTCGGACTGGTCTCGGCTGAGCCGGGAAGGTACTCCCTCGTTGAGGAATCGGCTGTGTTGTTGAGCCTTGCTGAAACGTTCCCGTGTTCATCGGCGGATAGTACGGCGAAGCAGGTGCAGGATTGAACATTCGATATCCGACGGGAACTCCTTGCCCTGCCTCACGACCATAAGGCTGCAACTGATAAACCTCTTTGTCAGGAGCCCCTTCTGTCATCGCATACTTATACAGTTCTTTATCTCCCGGAATAGTCACTTCATGTCCCGGATAAGGGGGCACTTCATCTTCTTCCATCGGTCGAACCAGCTGTGGTGTCACGGTAATCAACAATTCGGATTCGCCCCGGCTCGACTGTTTTGAACTGAAAAGATAACTGCCCACGAGTGGAATTTCTCCCAGCCAGGGAATCCGAGTCACACCCACAGAAGAATCGCTGCCAAACAAACCAGCCAGAACAATCGTCTGCCCTTCGCGCAGTTCCACTGTGGTCTGGGCTCTTCGGGAATTCAAACCGGGAATCCCCTGAACCGAGTTGGAATCGTTAATCTGACTGTATTCCGGAACGATTCGCATTCGAATCAAATCTTTGTCGATCACAATCGGCGTTACAACAATCGAGGTACCAAATCCACGGAATGTAGTGGACGTCCCCTGGGCTCCCCCGACACCAACAATTGTCGGTACAGCAAATTCACCACCGGCAAGAAAACTCGCCGAGTGACCACTTAATACCGTTAACGTCGGTCGCGCCATAATTTTCGTAGTACCGTTCTGCGCCAACGCGTTGATCAATACATTCACTTCACCGGCTTCAAAAATACCCGTCAGAGTGGAAGGCACTCCCCCCATTGTCGAACCGATAAATTGACGACCGTTGTCAAACAGCACGGCTAAATCAACACCCAGCTGCCGCATCATCGTGCGGTTCATCTGTGCAATCGTCACATGAATCATCACCTGGAATTCGCCCGGAATTTCCAGCATATTTACTATGAGAGAAGAGGCATAATCGAAATTGACCCCCGCATACGTCGAGTCAACCCCGGCCCCTCCATAGCCGACCCCCGTTGCATAAGGCTGTGGTCCCCCCAGGTTCCCGTCATAGTTGATCACTTCACCGCGAATTACCGACAGGATCTTCGCTGCTTCGGTTGCATCGGAAGCTTCCCCTTTTACGATAATCTTTCGCGACAGGGGAATCAGGTAGACTTTACTGTTCGGAAACAGAACCGCAATCTTGCGTTCCAGCTTGCCGTAATCAATCCGTCGCTGGCCTTCCAGACTCGGATCCTGAATGGTATGAACCAGGTACGTAATCGGGGTATCATCCCCTTCAAACCAGAGTGTTAAAGTCGTCGTCCCCAGCTGCAAGCCGACGATCGAAACTTCAGTCGGCGAGTAGGTGACAAATTCGATGATCGAAGGATCGGCAATCGCATACCGACGGATTCGTGAATTCGTGATGATCAACTGACTCCGGCGAATGATGATTTCCATTTCATCAAAAATTCCCGGCGTTGAACGGATCTGTGTAGGGAGTGGCTTTCTCGTAATGCGTCCCGTATCCTGCACCATCTGTACCCGTGGACCACGTGTCTGGTGTTGTACGTTCTGGATCGGGATCATTCCCTGTGGAATCTGTTGTACCTGCTGGCTCTGTTGGTATTGTCTGGAATCGCTTGGAGGCACTTGTATCGGATCGGGAGCGTACCGTGAGTCTCCTTGAGCAGCAGGAGCTGGCAACTGCAGCATAGAAGGCCCCTGGGCCTGCGCCATCGAAAGTGAACCCGTTATCACAATCGCGATCAGCTGAATCGCATTGCGAAAACGATGCTTCTTTAATAATCGAATTGCCGATCCGTGGCAGTTCTGCTTGAACATCCGCAGTTGCTCCCCAATTACCTGCAAAGAGGAAAAAGGTAATTCGCGTTATATCTGTGTATTTTTCTGGGATGAATCATCGCTCCAGAACCGGAACGAGAGGATTGAGAACCCATATTTGTATCTATTTTATGACAGAAAGTTTTCCCTAACTTACTGTTAAACAATCACTTCAGGGCATGTCTCAAATCGCGGCGATCAATTCAAAATTGGGGTCATTTATCCAAATTTGAAAAATAGAGAACGCAATTTGGGTAGATACATACCACATTGTATTGTTTGTATCGGCTAATCATGAAAATAGGATTAGACTGGTTCAACTTAATTTTCCTCTTCTATCGCGCAACTTGAGGATAACCCCTTCAAATTCAGTGACAAAAAAAACGCCCCAGCGGTAAACCGGGGCGTTTCAAGACAACAACTAATCAACGTCTGCTTATTTCAATTTTCTCTTCTTAGATTTGATTACCAGCGATAATTCGTATCACGGTTATATGTTGGAGCACCCGGGTTGTACCAGGGGCGGCGGTAACTGTAGGACGGAAATCGCAAATGACCATATTCATTCGATCGATAAAACCCGGGACCGAAATGCCGTGTATAAGGATCAGCAGACAAACCCTGATTTTGCATTCCAACGTTCGCTTCGTGATAACCACCAAACCAGGTCTGTCCGGCTCGAATACCAACGCTCGGCCCTTCCATGCCATACGTACCGCCGGGCCCTTGAGTCGCACTATAGTAATAAGGTGATCCGACTTGCGGCACCACGTTATTCGGTAACCAATATTGATTACCGCCTCTGACATACGGACCACCTCGATATCCGGGAACAGGGCGAGTCAACGCATCCGGATTTGTAGCAGGTCCTGCCTGCGGTTGAGGTTGCGCATTCGCCGCCGGGTCTGGACGTGGAGCCACATTACCGGGTGGAGGGGGTAAAGTGGCTGATTTTCCCAAATCAGCGCCGGGGATGACATCATCGGCGTAAACAAATCCGGAGCCGACGAAGATCATCACCATGATTGTAGTGATTTTATACTGTTGCATAATTGCTCTCTTACGCCTCATGTAAGTATTTCAAATGATCATCATGATGATGAAAAAGCACATTCATCACACTCTAAAAACTGCGTCTCGCTAAGTCATTTCGTATCTATCAATGATCGCGATGAATGCCGAAGAATGTCAAACTGACATCACTCGCGTCTACTAATAAACCTACATCATTTTTTGACTCAAAGCGGAACAGCACGTTTTTTTTTGAAATCTGAGCACGCTTTCGGCAGATTCTGCCGGTCCATTTTCACTGGATGATCTAACCCGATTTGAAAATATTCAGGTTGTAGCGCGCGTATGTGATTTACATCCTGCGAATTTTGTGATGAGCCTGAAGGAAAGACCGTTTGATCATCCGATAAATAAGAGTAAGGGAGAGTCTCTCTCTGATAACAAGCTTAACGATTGTGCCAGTTCACAGAGCATCGTCTCTGTCTGTTAAATACAGAGGAATTTCGGATATGTCGACCACCATTTTTGCCATTGCCATCGCAGCTGCCGTCAGCGGAGATCCTATGATTTCGAACGGAGGCTACTATGGTGCCGCCGAACTTCCGTACGAAGCAAGTTACCCCATGACCAGCGCCGGAGTCACCAGCGGACTCTATGGAGACCCGCTCTACCCCTTCGATTCCCAATACCCCTGGCAGCACGGCTACTTTCAGGAAATTTCTCCTTATAGTGGCTACCATTACTTCAAACCGTATAACTACCGGCACGTCCTTTCGCAAACACAGACCGCGTCCGGCTGGGGCATCACCCCTCAATTAGCCTACTCGCAGCATTTCTGGAATCGATATCAGGAACAGGCCACCTGGAAAAACTATGCACTGCCTCCTCGTGAACAAGACATCGAAGAAATCCAGAAACGGAAGCGGGCGTACCAGGAACAACAACGCAACTCGACTTATCTGCAGCAACAACCTGCCATGGTACCGGTTCAATATCAGACAGCCCGACCTTATCAGCAGCAACAGCCCCAGTATCAACAACAGCCAGTGCAGCCTCAGTATCAGCCAGCGACACCGGGATACAATCAGGCGCCCCGCTACTAAGATTCGAAGTTTCCCTTCTTAAACTCAACTTCAAACCGGGTCCGAAGAGAGCACGCGCATAACTTCCTCTTTCGTCACCGGCTCAATCAAACCGCGCTCGGTGATGATCCCTTGAATATATTTCGCGGGTGTCACATCAAACGCCGGGTTATACACGTCGACTCCGTCAGGCGCGGTCTGCTTGCCAAAGCCATTGGTGATCTCTTCCGGCAATCGTTCTTCGATCGGAATTTCCTCGCCGCTCTCCAGACTCAAATCAAACGTGCTGGAGGGGGCTGCGATATAAAACGGAATCTCGTGAATGCTGGCAAGCAGTGCCACCGAATATGTGCCAATCTTGTTCGCCGCATCGCCATTCGCGGCAATTCGATCCGCGCCTGTCACCACCGCCTGAATTTTCCCTTCTTTCATCACCCAGCCCGCCATCGAGTCGCTGATCAATGTCACGGGAATGCCACGCTGCATTAATTCCCACGTTGTTAATCGTGCGCCTTGCAGCAACGGTCTCGTCTCGTCTGCATAAACGTGAATCTGTTTTCCCTGTCGGGCCGCCTCAAAGAAAACTGCCAGAGCCGTCCCTCCTCCTGATGTCGCCAGACCACCCGCATTGCAGTGTGTGAGAACGCCATCCCCCTTGGAAAGCAGTTCCGCACCGACCTCACCAATCTGATGGCACATCTTTAAATCTTCAGTCTCAATCAGCCGCGCTTCTTCCAGCAATAGTTCATGCATCTCTGAATTGGAAAGATCCGGAGAACTCTCCGCCAGCTTCTGCATCCGATCCAACGCCCAGAACAGATTGACGGCGGTCGGCCTGCTCTCCGCTAAATAGGTCGCAGCTTCAATGAGTCTCTGGTCGAAGTCCGGCCTCTGTGTCCCAGTCCCGGTTTGTACCGCCAGCACAATTCCATAAGAGGCGGCAATTCCGATTGCCGGCGCGCCGCGAACGCGCAGCTTCTTTATCGCTTCCCAGACCGTCTCTACATCGCGACATTCGATTTCGCGAAACTCCGTTGGCAGCAATGTCTGGTCGATCATCTTCAGATATCCATCTGTTCCGCCAACCCAGCGCATTGTCGCAACATCTGCCCCTGCTTGATTCTCTAAATTCATATCCGTTCTGCTTCTATTGAAATGACCATGTGGGAAATCCATTTTCATATATCTTAGCGATTCTAATCAAAAATGCCTCAAACAAAAAACCATGCGCTTTCACCGGGTTTTCCATTGATTCTGGTAAACGCACTTTGGTATGCTCGATTCTGCACACCTTTTTAAAGATCCTTAAATATCACAGGATTTTCCTTCCTGACTTACAAGCAATTGCGAAATATCAAGGAATCAACACGATGCTCCAATTCACAACCCGAAAGTTTACTGCCCTCTGTCTGTTGGCGTTCGCCAGTCTCTCTGTCGAGCCTCTTGTCGCGGAAGAACATTGCGACAGCGATTTTGTCAGCATCTTCAACGGTAAAAACCTCGATGGCTGGGAAGGTGCCACCGACGGATATTATGCCAAAGACGGCATGTTGATCAGCAAAAAAGACAGCGGCGGAAATCTCTTCACGGACAAAGAATACAAAAACTTTGTTCTGCGGTTTGATTTCAAACTCGAACCCGGCGCGAATAACGGCATCGGCTTCCACGTGCCACGTCACCCCAAAACCAGCCCCGCTTATGCCGGAAAAGAAATCCAGATCCTTGATGACACAGCGAAAAAATACGCCAAGCTTCAGAAATACCAATACCACGGTTCGCTTTACGGCACCGCTCCTGCCAAACGCGGTCACCTCAAACCAGTTGGGGAATGGAACACACAGGAACTTCTCGTCGATGGCAACAAAGTCAAAGTCACATTGAACGGCACCGTCATTGTCGACTTCGATATGACCGACGCCAAGAAAAACGGCACCATCGATCACAAAGATCACCCCGGACTGAAACGGGAAATCGGGCACATCTGCCTGTGTGGTCATGGCGCGAAAATTGAGTTCAAAAATCTGCGAATCAAAGAACTCAAGTAAGCGACTGAGCTTTCCACATCGATCACTCCTTAATTCAAAACAGGATAAGTACGCATGAGTTCTGAAAAGAAAGCGGCTTCCTCTGAAGTCACGCGCAGAAGTTTCCTCCAGACCGGCGGCACTGTCGCAGCCGGCCTGGCCTGGACCGCACAAAGCTACGGCAGTATTCTTGGCGCCAACGACCGGATTCGCGTCGGCTTCATCGGCGCGGGCGGCATGGCCAACGCCCACATGAATACGTACAACGCCATCAAGGATAAAAACAACGTCGAAGCCATCGCGGTTGCCGACTGCTGGAAAACCCGTGCCGAAGAAGGAAAAACCAAAACCGGCGCCCAGCATGCTTTTGACGACTATCGCAAGGTTCTGGAAATCAAGGACATCGATTACGTCACCATCGCCACGCCGGAACACTGGCACGCGCAAATGACGATCGACGCTCTGGATGCCGGCAAAGCCGTCTATTGTGAAAAACCAATGACGCACAGCATCCCCGAAGCCCAAGCCGTCATCAAAAAACAGAAAGAGACCAAACTGCCGATCCAGGTCGGCGTGCAAGGCATGTCCGACGATTCCTACTCCTCCGCCGCCAAAGCGATTGAAGAAGGTGTGCTCGGTCAGGTCGTACAGGCCCAGATCGAATACGTCCGCCGCTACGGTTCGCAAGGCCCCTGGCGTCGCCCCGGTCTCAAAGACGATGAACCGAAACCGGCCGACCTCAACTGGGACGCCTGGCTCGGACACGCACCAAAGATCGACTGGAACCCGCACCATTACTTTGAATGGCGCAACTATTCTCAATACTCGGGTGGTATCTGCACCGACCTGTTCATTCACCGCATCACGCGAATCATGAAAGCCTGCAACCTGCTCTACCCCCGTCGCGTCGTCGGCATGGGTGGCATCTGGCAGTGGAATGATGGTCGCACCCTTCCTGATAACTTCGAAATGATTTGCGAATACCCGCGCGGCATGACGGTTTATGTTCTCGGCACGATGAGCAATCGCGTCGGTATCGATCACTTGATTCGCGGCTATCGAGGCACCCTCTACTTCACCCGTGAAGGCTGGGTCGCGAAAGACAAAGACGGTAAGGTGCTCGCGGAACATAAAAAGTCGGGTGCTGAAGATACCAAGCTGCATCACACGAATCTGCAGAATCATCTGCGCAACGGCGAAGCCCTCAACTGTCCGAGCGAACTCGGTCTGGCAGGAGTCGTCGCGGTCAACATGGCAAATGAATCCTGGCGTTCCGGCCAGATGATGGGCTGGGATACCAAAAACGAAAAGATGGCTCCTGCCAACACGCTGGAACTCAGCCACGTTCCCGAAACCAATTCCTGAACCAGAGCCGCGCATGTCGCAACGCTTCAAAAACCGAATTAAGGTTGACAGCATCAGGAATTTGCCAATCCACAAAAACGCCCTGTTTTCAGGGCGTTTTTTTCGTATGGACACATCCACGCCCTCGTCTAACATGCGGAGATAACGTCGCGCGCGCGAGTGAGCACTACTGGTTCAGGTGAAATCTCCAAACCACTGAGAAAATCAGCACCATCAAACCCGCTTGTTTCAGCACGATTTTCCAAAACCGTGCTCATCCGCACCTCAGTTATCGTGCGACATCGTAGCGCGGAATCGGGCCCAGACAGGAAATTGAAAGCACTTCTTAGCATATCATCGCTCCTTCGAAAGGTAATTTTTGTCGCTCCCTCTTGACACCTTCACGCCCCGGAAGAAAATTCATATTAATAAGTTTGTCAAATCCAGGTAGGGGCGACCCTATGTGGTCGCCCGCACTATCGACGTTGTTCTTATGGTGACTTTCGAACGTTACAACCGGTGCCTTCACAAGCAGAATACAACATCGAATCTCACCAGGCGGGCAGGCACATAGACCTGCCCCTACGAATAACATTTATCGTCGATCCTTTCAGCAACTCAAGAGCAAGTATCCTACCCGAAAGTCACACGACCCACGAACTGAAGCTACGGAACCAGTGCTGATGCAGAACTTCCCATCCGTTCCCACACCTGTTTCAATTCCGGGATGGTTGCAGGAAGTATCTCTGCCAGATTTTGACGATCGGATTCAGACATCTTTTGAGACAACAACGACTCATCATCACCGCTAATCACCCCCTTCAATCGCTGATAGACATAGGTTCGCACGGGTTCAGCTAATGATCGAAACGCCTTCGAATAAATCATGTAACTGCAGGGAAATTGAAACAGTCGTCGCTCGAGATCGAACTGTCGCAGAGACCGCCCCTGAGAATCAAAGGGGCCCTGTTTCGCAAACTCAGTTGCAAACGAGGAAGTCCCCTGGATTGGAAATTCCAGTTTCGCTTCTTTCTCAAACAACAAATACTTCACCAGCTGCTCCACTTCCTGCTTCCAGACTGCGTCCTCTTGCTCTGTATCTCCGTTATGCACATCAATCTGCCAGGCATAGTTCGTGCGGATGATAAAATTGTGCGCGTCGATCTGATGCTCAAAAACCATCAGTGCCACAAGATCACTATGCGGGCTTGGATAGTGGGCGATCTCTTTCAGTGATGAAAGATTCTTGAGATTCAGCCCTGTCTTGTTTTCAATCGGCTTCTTCGGCCGCTTTGAGGAAGCCAGGTGAAAATTTCCCATATGCGTTGTTTTTCCATGCGTGCCCGTTACATACCAGCCTCCCCAACGCTCTGAAAGCGGACTGGAATGGTCCGTTCGAAAACTGCCCGCCGAGATCACCGGCAGTCCCACCGGATCAACGAACATCGAGCGCACCAGCAGACCGGGAATATTTTTCGTGCGCGTCGAAGCATGACAAGTCATGCAACTTGCCACCTGTCGCTGAAGTTGAGGCTTCTTCGCTGGCGTCTGCTTCAACGTATAAAACACCATCCCCAGTTTTTCATCAGTCACCATCAGTTCCAGCATCCCGTCCTGAACGTAGCCGACATACGCATCGTCATTGAAATACAAAGCCCGCGGTCGATCCGGCCCGATCAAATGCCGCTGCAAACTCGTTTTTGAAAACGGCAGCATTTGTGATGAAATAGAAATCTTTAGATCCTTGAGCAACGGAAGCAGATAACCGAAATCGTCTGCATACTCCCATTTTTTTTCGCCAGTATCCAGCGCCCTCTGTAATTGGGTGATCACATTCTGCGGCGTCGCATCACTATAGTTGACCGGTGCAGCTTCAAAATTAAGAGGCGGCGCCGCCTCGGCAAATGGGCTCTGCAACAATATGACTGTGAAAAGCGCAATCAGATTTTGATGAAACACATTCATTGCGCAGCCCCTCCGGTTGTCGTCACTTTCTCTCCCTGCTGGTTTTGATCCCCAACAGGAAGTTTACGAATGCAATACAAGCGGCTCCCCGTGCGCATTACCAGCGCACCATTCACCGCCGCATACCCATATTGTACCGGATCGGCAAAGGTCAAACCATTGCGTGTTCGCGGCCGTCCACCGGTATTGCCGCTGTTTTCACCAGCAGTCCTGCTTCCGGATTGCTGCGCGGTACTTCGTCGCTTTCCAGCTTCCGCCCGACGTTTCAGGTCAGCTTCCCCCGCCTCGGTCGCACCATCAATCAGTTCGTTTTCTGCCAGAATCCGAAACTCTCGCCCGGCGGCAATCACCGTCGTCAGGCCATCTTTGCCGGGAAAGTAAATCCGATCACCGAGTCCCAAAGGCGTCGCCCAGCAGGGCTGCCCCAGCCGTTTGACATACACCTGCTGGCCTGTTTCCGCATCAAAACAATACACGACCCCCACCTTATTCACCCAGTACGCCAACCCCTGATACACCATTGGCGAACCAAAGGTCGGCATGGCTTTACTGGTTTTCCAGAGAATCGTCTGTTGAAATTCCTCACCGACGCGTTTGACCTGCATCGCAAAATTCGATTTCTTCGCGTCCGCCAGCCGCTCGTCGTGCATGCCGGGAGACGCACTGATTAAAAACTTGCCATCACCAAAAGACAACGGCGTGCAAGCCCGATTGCCGCCAACCTCTTCGTACATCCACAACAGTTTTCCCGTAGAGGGATCATAGCCGTCCACGCTGCCGCTCGAACTGCAGACGATTTGATCGGCCTGGTCAATCTTCAATAGCGCAGGTGAAGCATAACTCTGTCGGCTGAAGCGGTCGGTTTTCCATTTCGTCTTTCCCGTCTGCTTATCTACGGCCAAAAGATACGAGGGTCCTTCATGATCAATCAGCACAATCACCGTGTCTTTTGTCTGCACCAGTGAAGCAGCCAGACCAATGCGGACTTCAAATTCGCCGTAATCCTCCGTCAAAGAACGCGACCAGAGCTGCTTGCCGTCGTGGTCGAGCGCCAGTAGATTCCCCGTTTCGAAGAACGCATACACGCGCTCCGCATCCACAACGGGAGTCGGAGCCGAACGACTCTGAAAATAATTCCCGCGCACCGGCTGTGATGAGGCGGTCTTAAAATCCCAGAGTAATTTCCCCTGCTTCAGATCCAGTGCCACCACATGACAGTCGTTTTTCATCTCCCCTTCAATTGACGTCACAAAGATCCGGTCGCCCCAGATCACCGGACTCGATTGCCCTTTGCCGGGAATCTCAGTCTGCCAGGCGATGTTCCTGGTCGGTGACCACGTCAGCGGCAGAGAATCGGCAGTCAACGCTGTCGCTCCCGCGCCTTGAAAACCGGGCCAGCGCTGCACGTTTGATTTTTGGGTTGATGGTTCTCCTGCCAGACAGGCCACTAATGTAAACAGCACAATCCCCGCTGAAAGCAGGCTGCTTCGCCAGCCTGCCAATCGTGAATTTGATACACGTTGATTCATCTTAGTTTCTCCTCGAAACGTTAGAAATCGATTTTTATTATTTTGAATGAAACAGAAGGGTCAACGCCGGTTGCTAAAACTCGCCGATGACTTCACCGCCCCCTTTAGTTCCGAGAGCCCGCCAGAGAGTAAGATCGATGCTGTCACTCACAAACCGCACCGAGGCATCTCCCAGACCCACATGCACACCGCCGATATGCATACTCCGTGGCGCAAACCAGCCGAACCCGTTGCGATGCACATCGGGCACATCCGAGTTCGGCGTCATATAGGTGTTGAACGAGGTCAGGTGCTCGCGGCCCCAGATCCAGGAACTCCGTCCACGCCCGTCATAATTGCCCGCCGCATTCGCCGCGGCTGCGATATCCGGATTGTGTCCCGGCGCACTTGTGAAACCTTCACCGGCAGCCCCCATTCCGCCGCCCCGATAACGGGCCATCTGCCGCTGTGGATCAGTCACCAGACCGCTGCCGTCCAGTTTGTTCCCCATTAACGACTCTGACAGAATCAATGTATTCGAAGAACCATCCGTCAGATCCCGAAAGCGGCTGGCCGATCCCCAGAAGAACATTCCGTTCGTCCGCGCGCGTGTGTCATAATTCGTCCCGGTCCCGTCTCCCGTGCAGACGACATAATTTGTGCCGGCAAAGACGCCGCTCCCCGTATTCGCATTTTGAAAAATGGGAGACTCCGGTTCACTCGGACACAGAAACAACGGCAATACCTGCCCTGCAACCGTATTATGAACCGGATTCATCGACTGACTGCCTCCCGAACCGACCATTAGGGGGATATCAAAGTCGATCAGATTTTGCAGGTTGCCTTGATCCACAAACGGGAGAATCCGCGCCTGCACCGAGTAGCCATAGGCACTCTCGGAAGACAAACCGGGAAAGACACGATATGCACTTTCATAATTATGAATCGCCAGACCAATCTGTTTCAGATTATTTTTACACTGTGCCCGCCGGGCTGCTTCCCGCGCCTGCTGAACCGCGGGCAACAACAGGGCAATCAAAATCGCAATGATGGCGATGACGACTAAAAGTTCAATTAACGTAAACCCGCTGCGCGCACGCCGCCGGTCAAATTCAGGGAATAACATGGAGTTTCCTCGCAAGATAAAGATTAAATAGTGTGGTTCTATTCAATTCACCGCGCGTACCTTCCGCGCAGAAGTGAATGAGAAGCTTTAAAAACGTCTGAATCCGGGAGGTCTGTGCGGCCGGTGGTAGCACGCTCACAGCAGGCCCGTAACCAGCCTTGTGGAGAGCGAGCCGCGTCCCGCCGTAAGCGCACCAGCACAAGCCGCACGTCCTTCCGCCCGATTGATTCACAGTGCGCAGCAGCACCCCGGAATCAAAGCGTGGAGACGAATTCAGGCTATCGCTTATACAGCCGACAGCACACGAGGAGGTGGCTCGGGCGGCTCAACCGCACGTGCAGGAGCAGTCAGCGAAACAGGCAGCGACCAGACAACAGGATCAGCGTGAACCAGGCCGGCCTGAACTTCTGGCAGAATCGCCCAAGGCAGACTGTTCCAGAACAATCCCTGCCCCTGACATTTCTGCACGAAGACGCCGATCACAAACTGTATCTCACTCTCTTCCTCAGCCGCTTTGACCGTAGGCACATTCGCCGAATGTGAATGAGAAGAAGAACAGCAACTCTTTGTTTTAGCAGCCGTTGGAATGAGCTGGCTTGCCTTGGCCGACTTGGTTTTTGAGCAACAGCCGCCTGCTTTACAGACGGAATCGGCCGATTCTCTGGCAGCGGCTGCGATGACGTAAGTCGGCGGAGTAACACCATTTGCTTCAGCCCAGGCCACCTTTTCCCGGTTGGTAAAACAACAACAGCCCTTCCAGCACGCTTCGGCAGACTGACAACCACAGGGACGATTCTGACAGGGGTAAGCAACACTCTGGTCTTTTTTGTCCGGGGAACGGGAGGCAACCGGCAGCGGAACAAACGAGGCGCAAAAAGAGACGAGCACCAGCAAGCTGATCAGCCTGCGTGCCCTGAAACGCCTTAAATTACCGAGCCAGACAAACATCAATTAACCTCGCGCCAAATCTCATCGACGCCGTAAATAAACATCTCGTTGGCTCGCTCTCCACGCCTTCAAGATTATCAGGAACGCACACGCAAAGCAAGCAAACAGAATTGATGACCACTATTAATTCTTCGCATAAAGCACGGTGGTAGAAAAAAATAATCCGCACTGGGGCATCAACTGTGTACAATCAGTGAAAAACTCTGAGAGCGATTCATCTCTATTATGTTTAAAATGCTCAAGTCAAAATGGCTCGTTTTCTTTGGAGAGCAAATAACTAAACACGACCCTAAACGAAGTGACAATACACTGCTTTTATCAGCAAACCTTCTCTTTGCCATATTATTAATTTTAGAGCTTGGTTCACGCGAAATAATTTCTGTCCCAGTAGAAACTTTGCTATTAATTACTATTGGAACAATTCTTTATATTCTCTCTCAGGCAACGCGAATTGCCAGAAAAAAACGACCTCAGCTACAATCTGAAATATCAGAAGCTAAAAACAGTAGAATCAATTTCACGAATAAATCGACGTTCATTCAATCAGTTATTCTCTTTGTTTCTCTTTTCACGCTCGCATCATTAAAGTTCTTTGTTCCCAATATTTTAAAAATTGAAATCCCTAAGTTACATGACGGAATCGTAAGTTCTCTGGACCATGAAGATTATGATATCATTTTGAAAAACGGTGACCAGACTTTATTCTTATTCGTTAATTCAATGTTCAGAAAAAATATGAAGCAAGTTCAACTGGGAGATGTGGTTCGATTTTCTTATTCCGATCATCAATTGATAGCGATCTACAAAAAGAATCAGCCGATTTTTACCTTTGATGACTATCTCTTAGCTAGTAAAGCAATGGAACGAAGGCTAGGTATCTTTTTTTTGTAATGTCCTTCTGTTGGTTATTCTGGTTTCTGAGAGGTTTTTTCCAAGTAATTGATTCTACTCCAACAGAAGTCCATCTAGAACAGTGACTTTTACAGCATGCTGGTCACAACTCTTTGTCTTTAAAATTGATTAGAGGAACATGAATGTTCCAATCAAAACCTTTGATCTATCTCTGCATACTCATCGGCACCGGTCTGGGCTGGTGGTATGCCTTGCATATGAGTTCAGAAAAAATTGTGACGCTTCCTGGCAGAATGGTGCTTCATCAGGGCGTGGTGGCACAGTTCCATATTCTGTATTATAGCGGTGCGGTGCTCGGGGCCATTGTGGGAAGCTGGAAACAGCAAACGTCGTTCTGCCTCGCGCTCACTGGTATGACTATGGGACTGATCGTCTTTTCCATCCTCGGCCCACTGGAAACAACAATCGAATCACATCGATTTCAACTGACTTCCTATCATCTGGTGATGCACAGAACCATTCAAAACACGATCGGCATGCTACTGGGCGCGTTCCTGTTTCTCTTCTGGCCAGAGATAGGCGGGTTCCTGAATCGCATCAGTGGCACACTTCAAGCTGACGACACACCTGCGCAAAATTTATAGTGCGCCGCTGCCGGTCAGGATCACGCGGATCGTTCGGAACAGGATCTTCATGTCATTCCAGAAACAGCAGTTCTGCAAATACATCAGATCGAGCGAGACTTTTCTGCGAAAGCCTTCAATGTTGTTATCGTATCCATTCACGATTTGCGCCACGCCGGTCAGACCGGGCTTCAACCCCAGTCGATTGATGTAGTTGGGAATCTCTTTGCTCAATCCTTCAATGAACTCCGGGCGCTCGGGACGAGGGCCGACTAACGTCATTTCCCCTTTAAGCACATTCCACAACTGCGGCAGTTCATCCAGCCGTGTCTTCCGCATGAAGCGTCCCAGACGGGTCACGCGCGGATCACCTTGCACCGCAAACTGGGCACCGTTTTTCTCGGCGTCTACCGTCATCGTACGAAACTTATATAACGTAAACGGCATTCCGTAGCCAGTTTCATCACGCCGATCCGAACCGGAAACGCGACGATCAGAACTCAGATCGAGTTCCAGTAAATCAATCTGTTCCTGACGGCGATCACTTTTCGCTTTGTTTCGTAAATTCAAACCGACACGGGTCTGCTTGAAAATTGCAGGGCCGGGCGAGGTGAGTTTGACCAGCACGACCAGAAACAAGAGCAGTGGAGACAACAAAATCAGCATTGTGAAAGAGACAACAATGTCGAGCGACCGCTTCATAAAACGGGTTCGCTCCGACAGATTGCGAACATCGACGCGTGGCTCTTCCAATTCCAGACGGGTTAACCAACTGGTATTCCGCCAAAGCTCCACATCCAGATAACCATTCACCAGGTCGGATAATTCTCCCGGAGGAATCTGACCTTTATACGGAACACTGGACTGTCCTGCTGCCATCGAACTCATTGGATAAACGCCTTCTGCTGAATCGAGCTATCTGTAAAGCGTTCCCTCACGACAAAACTCGCACACCCAGATCTCAAATGCAGATCAGGCGCTGAATGCCTTGCGACATCGGCCTACGACCCGATCGAATTCCGGGAAATTTCAGGAGCCGGGGAACACTCTCGTAAGTACTTCTACTTAAAAGTTAGCTCGTGGATTCCGACGATGTTGAGCAAGAGTTTCAGAAAACCAGCCCGCAAACAGACTCCGTCTTGACAATAGGAACTGACACAAAAAAAACGGTTACAGGAAAGAGAGGGATTCCCTCTCCTGTAACCGTTGTAATGATTATAAGCCGCTGGATTGAATCCGAGGCTCGATGCTTAGAGAGAAGAGTCTCCCTTAATCTGGCTGGATAAACCACCGGCTGCCGGTAGATACATCTTTTCTGCGTAGTCCATCACCATCCGGTCAGCGTTGAACCGCCAACCCAGAGTACGAATGGCGCGTTTCATACGGTGGATCCATCCCAGAGGAAGATCGTCTTCATTGCGTTTATAATACAAGGGAATGACTTCTTCCTTGAGTACCTTCATCAGATTCAGACCATCGCGGTCATCCTGAATTTCCTGATTCACGTGCGTCCGCCCTTCTCCAATGGCAAACCCGTTGCTGCCATCAAAGGCTTCCGCCCACCAGCCGTCCAGAATGGAACAGTTGAGCCCGCCGTTCAACACCACTTTCTGACCACTGGTTCCGGAAGCTTCCAGCGGACGACGTGGGTTGTTTAACCAGACATCAACGCCCTGCACCAGATGCCGCCCGAGGTTGATATCGTAATCTTCCAGCAACACGATCTTACCGCGGAACGGCGGCTCCTGCGTCAGTTTGAATATCCGCTGGATAATCTGCTTGCCGCGTTCATCAGCCGGGTGTGCTTTACCCGCAAAGACGAACTGCACAGGCCGTTCTGAGTCTTCGATAATTTTGAGGAACGTATCCATATCCTTCATCACGAGGTCTGCACGTTTATAAGGTGCGAACCGTCTAGCAAAGCCAATCAGCAATGCATCCGGATTCAAAGCCGTTGATAAATGGCCGATTTCCGTATCAGATGCCCCGCGGCGTTGTGCCTGTTTCACCAGCAGATCGCGCGAAAACTGAATCAGCCGGTTTTTCAATGCCTGGTGCGTTTCCCAGAGATCCCCGGGCGAAATTTCTTCAATCCCCGCCCAGACATCAGCTTCCCCTGTTCGATAATACCACTTCGTCGGCAGCACACGGTCATAAATCACACGCATCGGCGCTGCCAGCCAGGTCGGCATATGCACGCCGTTGGTGATGTGGCCAATCGGAATTTCTTCTTCGCTGCGCCAAGGCCATAACGAGGCCCACATCCGCCGACTGACAACACCGTGCAAGTTCGAAACCGCATTCGCCAGACGACTCAGTTTGAACGCGAGCACCGTCATACAGAACGATTCGCCTTCGTTCTGCGGATCAACGCGGCCCAGGCTCATCAATGCATGATGATCGAGCCCCAGTTGATCGCCCAGCGGACCGACGTGTTCTTCCAATAACCCTGCATCAAACCGGTCGTGACCGGCGGGAACTGGCGTATGCGTTGTGAAGACACAGGCAGCCGCCACATCCCGCAATGCATCGTCAAATGAAAATCCGTCTTCATGCATCCGGTTGCGAACGCGTTCCAGAGGAGCAAACGCCGAGTGACCTTCATTCATATGAATCACACTCGGTTCGATGCCAATCGCTTCCAGTGCACGAACGCCGCCGATCCCCAGCATGATTTCCTGTCGAATACGCGTCCGTTGATCGCCGCCATATAAGCGGGCCGTCAGATTACGATCTTCTTCACTGTTTTCAGGAACGTCTGTGTCTAACAGATACAAGTGCACGCGGCCCACATCAATCCGCCACACCTTGGCAAAGATTTCGCCCGAACGCGTCGAGACAGAAATTGAAACTGGTTTTCCATCCGGGGTCAACGCGGGAGTAATTGGCAGGTTCTTGGTTTTCGCTTCCGTATACGATTCCTGCTGCCAGCCCTCTTTATCAATATGCTGTGAGAAGTACCCCTCTCCGTAAAACAAACCAACGGCCACCAGAGGCAACCCCAGGTCCGATGCACTTTTCAGATGGTCGCCCGCCAGCACACCCAGACCGCCCGAATAAATATGCAGCGATTCATGAATCCCGAACTCGGCTGAGAAATAAGCCGCACAGCGATGCCCTAAGATCGTGGCATTCGTGGAACCCCAGGTTTCAGAACGCTCCATGTATTCCTGCCAACGACGGTAGGCCACATTCACACGCGAATGCAGACTGAGGCTGCTTAATTTTTTATCCAACTCCTCCGGCGAGTACTCTTTCAAGAGCAGCACGGGGTTATGATTCAGTTCGGACCATTTATCTGGATCAATCAGATGAAAAATCTGAGTCACATCCGGCTGCCAGCTCCACCACAGGTTGCCGGCCAGGTCACAAAGTTTTTCATAAACAGTTTTTTTTGTAGCCATTGAAGATCCATCCAATCAATTACGATGTATGTAATTCTGTCATCCCCCAGAGTCTTTCCGAGGTTGATTCTTATTTGAGTTCCACTGCCTGATCGAACGCGCAGACGCGATGATGTGAGTATAATGAAATATATTTCATTCTAAAAAGGCAAACAAAGTATAATGAACTCTTCCCTGACGGGGAGTCTTAAGGGTCATCGTTTCAACAGGATAAATGGAAGTTCCACTCATTCCCTCCACCCCATTTTTCTCAGTCAACCTATACTAACCGCCAAGAATCTGATGCAATACTTTAGTACAAGTAAGAAAAACCGAACGACTAAACCAACGGCCATTGAAGCCGCCGCGTTCTTTGCCAAAATGAAGTCACATTTTACTCATGTTGTTTGAATTTGAAAGAAGTTTTGTCATGAATATTCAACGAATTTCTGACCTGCCCGCACTACCACAGCGTCCTGAAAATTCTCACAAGGGGACATTCGGAAAAGTTCTGGTCATCGCCGGCAGTTCAGGAATGAGTGGCGCCGCCTGTCTCGCCGGAACCGGAGCCCTGCGCAGCGGTGCGGGACTCGTCTTTCTGGCAATTCCCGAAACGATTCAATCCATTGTAGCGACTGTGAACCCCTGTTATCTGACAATCCCGCTCACGCTGGATCAGGATGCCCAACTCACTGCTGAATCCGAATCACAGTTACTCGATCAAATTCCCAGCTTCGATGCCGTCGCCATCGGTCCCGGCTGCGGACAACAGAAATGGTTCCGGAAGTTAACCCTCAAACTGTTTGCTGAAGTCGAGCAAACGTTGATTGTCGATGCCGACGCCCTGAATGCCCTCGCGCGTTCAGACAAACCGCTTCCCACCGCAGCAGGACCGCGGATTCTAACGCCGCACCCCGGCGAATTCTCGCGGCTGATCAACAAACCGATCTCCAAAATCGAAGCGCAGCGCGAAACCCTTGCAATAACGTTTGCAAAAGAACAGGGTGTGATCCTCGTATTGAAAGGTGCGCACACCGTGATCACCGATGGCACACGTCTTGCCATCAATCCTACCGGCAACAGCGGAATGGCGACCGGCGGCAGTGGTGATGTGCTGACCGGAATCCTGACGGCGCTGGTCGGACAGGGCATGCAGGCTTTCGAAGCCGCACAACTCGCCGCTTATATACATGGATTCGCCGGAGATCTGGCCGCAGCGGAAATGTCTGAAATTGCGATGATTGCCTCAGATCTCCCAGAATTTCTGCCGGAAGCCTGGCTGCAACTCATTGAGGAATAAACCAGCAGACAGGCACAGGCCCGCTGATCTGCCTGCCTGCTGGGCTTCCTGAATCTATTTCGTTTTCTGTGAAACCGCCTGACCACTAGGCATCGGATAAACGGGTGCCTTGGCATCCGGCTTTCGTTTCAGCAACTCAGACAATTGAAAACTGAAATACTTCTGATTCGCAGCCGGCTTCCCATCCGTGCTGGCATTCGCGACCCAGAGCTTGGTCGATTTGGGCTCGAACAACACATTATGCAAATTGGATTTCATCGCCACCGGGCGGCTCATCAATTCAATCGCCGACTCCGCGGTAAAGGAACCATAACCATTCTGCACGCGCTTCGAGAGTTCTTTGTACCGATCGCCGGCTGACAGGAGCGCAGCATCCTTCACCGGATTGGGAAGCAGTGGATGCGATTCGCCGGGCTGAATCAGTTCCATTTTTTCCCAGCTCGTCGCCATACCAACCGACCGGTTTGTTTTACCGTCGGCGATCACATAATAATATTCGCACGTTCGATAGTTATCGCGAAAAACGGCAATTGCTTCATCAAGATTCTTGGACGTCTCCAGCACTTCTCGTACGAGAAATGCCATCGGCACTCCCGACCAGTGCCCCAGACCCCGGCCTCCCATTTCTCCAATCGAAACGGATTCCATATTCATTCCGGTGACCGATCCGATAAAACCGGCATAGGAAACATTCACAAACGGAATGCCCCCCTTAGGCTCGGCTACCACCAGGACTGCATGATCCTGCAAACCCCAGTCGCACGCATAATCTAAGACACGACCATGGTATAAGGTCCCGTCTTTTGTCGCAGAATTCGCAATTGAAAACCCACTGCAGTGGAACATTTCCGGAATAAAATTGGTTGCCCGCACATCTTCATACGCGATCTCGGCCCCCGCAGCCAGGCCCCGCATTTCATCCACATACTTCTGAGGTGTGTAAGGCTTTTGAATCTGGATCACTGTTTCAATCGCCTGACGCGGCTTCAATTTCACCAGTCCAAAATCAACCAGTGTTGTCTCGCCCTTCTCGTTCAACAGGTTGTACATGTTCTTTCGTACGTGTTCCTTCAACAGAACACCCTGCTGATATCCCATTTCATAATGGGTCCCTTTCAGGTGCAGCACGAAGTAACCGTCAATCTTCTCCAGCCAGCCTTCGCCACAACGGGCAATCGTTTGCGCAGAAGCCATCACAGGTGACAGGCAAACCACGAAGAACAGGACTAACAATATAGATAGACCTGAAAGACTACGCTGATTACGAAACATAAGAAATTCCTTTTCATCGTCAGAACGATTGTAGAGAAATGAAGCGATTTCAGTTCAGCTCGAATTCGCCATTGATCAGTCCATTTCATACGACAATCAATACAACCTTGGGAGAATCGCCGCGGTTGCCTGATTGCCGAACACCATGGGGATGCCTATTATGACATATCGAACGGAAGATACAAAATCAATTTTCTTCTTTGATTACAAAAAATGAACATAAACACACATTTCATCTTCACATGACAATTCAGCTCTGCTTGGCCTTGCATTTGTCTACCCGAATGTGTGAAGATTGACGGCACGAAGACCTGAAGTTACTGTAGATACCTCACGCATTTTGTCCTGGTTTCAAGAAACTCTGTTGAAACTGTTTCGTGTCTTCAAAACTGTATTATACGTCTCTTCATCAGCTCTTTGTTAGCAATCTCTATGTTTCGAGTTCTAGGCAACACCGTAGTCCGTTATTGGCAAATCTTCCTGGTATGCTGGGTTCTGGCATTAATCGGAATATCATATGCCGCACCCGAATGGTCTACGGTCGTACAAAATGGCGAATTCGCATTTATGCCAGGCGACTCCCCCAGCATACAAGGCGAAAAGCTCTTCAAGCGCGCCTTTCCCGATGATCTGCTCGCCAGCAGCATTGTGATCGTCGTCCGTCGTGAGCACGGCGACCAGGGATTAATGCCCAAAGACCTCAAATTCATTGAGGAAAAACTCAAACCGAAACTCGAAGAGATTGCCCATCCGGAGGAGCATCAGGATCAGGACAAAACGCAGTCGGATCAGAAAGAGGACCTGGCGCCAAAAGGAGACTCGTCTGAGCAAACGAAGAACCCTTCAAACATCTCGCGCATCCGCACCTATACAGACAAAACCATCGGCGATTTGCTGCAAAGTGAAGACAATAAAGCTTCGCTGGTGATTGTCGAACTCTCGACAGAATTTCTCGATCAAAGTAACGGGAAAACAGTCGAGAGTATCGAGAACCTCATTCAGCATGATGATGAATTTAAGAAGTCGATTGAACCAGGCCTGGACATCGCCCTCAGCGGCATCGCCACGGTCGGCCGCGATATGATCCGCGCCGCCAATCAGAGCGCGGAAGCAACCGAACTCTGGACCGTTCTGCTTGTGATTCTACTGCTCATCATCATCTACCGTGCGCCCATTCTTGCGCTGATCCCGTTATTTACGGTGTTTGTTTCCGTGAAAATCGCCCTGTCCGTTCTCGCGATTCTGGGAGGCTGGGGCATCGTCGGGCTCTTCTCAGGAATTGAAGTTTATGTCACTGTCATTCTTTACGGTGCTGGAGTCGACTACTGTCTGTTTCTCATTGCCCGCCATAGAGAAGAACTCGACAAAGAATGTACATTCAAAGAAGCAATTTCCAACTCTATCGCCACTGTTGGATCGGCTCTGGCCGCCAGTGCCGGAACTACCATGTGCGGCATCGGCATGATGGTCTTTGCTGAGTTTGGCAAGTTCCAACAGGCGGGCGTCGCCATGGCCCTCAGCCTGTCTTTCGTGCTGCTCGCCTCGCTCACACTCTCCCCGGCCCTGCTCTGTCTCGCTGGACGATTGGCCTATTGGCCGCAAACGTTCTCAGAGCGTGTGGCGATTTCTGCTGGCTGGTTGACCCCGTCCAGCGTGATGGCCCGACTCATGCAACGCAACTGGACCGGTTCCATCTGGGATTCTGTTTCACAAGCACTGCTCAGAAGCCCCGGCAAAATCTGGCTCTCCACATTCCTGGTTCTGTTTCCCTTCGCACTGATCAGCCTGGCCTGTTATGGAAATTTAAGTTACGGCTTACTTTCAGAACTACCCAGTGAAGATCCGAGTGTCGTCGGCACCAAAGCAGTTCAAGGCCACTACCCGGCCGGCGCCACAGGGCCGCTGACTCTGCTGTTCAAAAATCCGCAGATCAATTTCTCGGATGCGGAAGGCCGAGCGGCCATTGAAGATCTCACGGACGATTTGCTGAAACAGAAAGACGAACTCGGCATTGCCGATATTCGTAATATGACCAAACCATTCGGCATCGGGGCAGCCGATGAAATGGAAAAAGCCAAAGACCTGCGCGGCCTGGCAAAGATCAGAGCGATCAGCCGTATCAAACTCATTAAAAACTACTACGTCAGTTCAGAACCTGACGACGAAGAAAATCAAAATCATGTGACGCGCATGGATCTCATCCTCGAAAAAGATCCCTTCTCGCATGACAGCATGAAACAACTGGAACGCGTTAAAAAAGCAGTCAAAAAGTCATTGCCGCCGGATTTACGCGATAACAGCGAACTCTTTTATATTGGTGCGACTGCCAGTATCAGCGATTTAAAAAACGTGACCGACCAGGATCAGGCCCGCATCGACATTCTCGTTTTGGGAAGTGTCTTCATCATTCTGGTGATCCTGCTCAGACGACCGGCGATCTCCGCGTATCTGATCGTCAGCGTCTTTTTCAGTTATCTGGTCACGCTGGGCATTACCTTTGCTGTCTTCTGGGCACTCGATCCACACAACTTTACCGGCCTCGACTGGAAAGTTCCCATGTTTCTCTTCACGATTCTGATCGCCGTCGGTGAAGACTATAATATCTATCTGATTACCCGTATCGACGAAGAACAGAAAACCAAAGGCCCCGTGGACGGCGTGATCTCCGCGTTAAAAAATACTGGCGGCATCATTTCCAGCTGTGGTATCATCATGGCCGGCACGTTTTCTTCGCTGATGGCAGGCACCCTGGTCGGCATGCAGCAGCTCGGCTTTGCCCTCGCCTTCGGCGTTCTGCTCGATACCTTTATCATCCGCCCGATTATCGTGCCCGCCTATCTCATCATGCTTTATCGCGGCTACTTCGGTTCCTGGGGCAAATATCTTGGTGCTGCCCAGTTCCTCGAAACCAAACCCCAACCCGAACTCGACTCTCCCCACGTCAAGTAAGCAGCATTCAAGCATATCCCGCGTCGCACTGTTGCCTCAACAACCGCGCGTAGGGGTCGACCCATGTGTCGACCCGCGCTATCAACATTGTTCTTGAAGAGACACTCGAACGTTGTAAACAGTGCCTTCAAAAGCAGGATATAAACTCGAAACTCAACAGGCGGGCGGACACATAGGTCCGCACCCTACGACATTCCAAATCGATCTCTATAACTTAACACGACACCGTTCTCTGGCAACTTCCTGTTGCCTACGGCAATCTCGAATTACATTCGAGACCACCCACCACCCTGTTCATTTTTTTCGTGTGTTTTCGTGTTTTTCGTGGTAGTAAAAAATGGTGTGGCACTGTTGGCTTGCCAACAGCGAATGTGAAATCGCGATTTTCAGACAAAATTCCGAGGCAACCCTATGTTGTCGCCCACAGAATCAACGTGATGCTTTTGAAAGCAATAAATCGCTATTACCCTTCCCCTCGAAAGCAAAATAATATGCCGAAGGTCACCAGACGGGCAAACACTTGCTGCCGTCGCTACAATAATCAATATCGATCTCTGCTACTGTAATCGAACACATCCACTGACAGCCCCAAACTAATTCCGGGCTCCTGATGATTGAAACCATGGAATAAATCTAGATCTCGTACCAGCACGGCCGGACAAGCCGGGCCGTGGCACACGGAGAGCAGTTTTTTTGTGATTGTGTGCCTTACTTGATGACGCTGGCGTGTGCCACCGTCGGCTTGACCGACGGTGCAGAACACTTCACGCGCACCCAGCAACATAAATGACGTTGCGAGTCTACCGGTTTGTATGAATAATCAATTCGGGAAGCGACGCCGAACGCGAACCGCTCACCGGCGGATTATCTGCAGGCCGAAACGTAAACACCGCCGAGAACTTCGGCTGGTTCGTATAATTCCGGGTCGCTGCATGAAACGTCCGACAGTGAAAAAACAGAATATCACCCGGATGCAATTCCGCAGCGACACTCGTATCGATCAACTCCTGATTCTCAGGCACATCGGGCCGTAGAAAAATCCGTTCATCCAGTTGATCGGGCTTGAATTCCATCCGATGCGTTCCGGGGATCACCTTCAAACAGCCGTTATCCAGACTCTCCTCACCCAGTGCCACCCAGACACTGATCAGCTCTTTGCGTTCAAATGACCAGAACCGGATATCCTGATGCCACATCGTATCGCTGCTGAATTCCGGCTGCTTAGTCATTACACAATTATGATGCGCCAGCGGCATCACATAATCGGGACCCAGCAATTGAGATAGACGTCCCACGATGGCCGGATGATTCACCAGTTCCGTGAAACACATGCCCCGGCTATGAGATTGCAGCAACCGCCGCACGGTTTCCCCACCCATCACATTCCGGGAAGGAGGCGAGCCCGGGTATTCCACATCTGCTTCATACTCGACCGGCTCCACCACCCGAGCCAAACCGTCTTTCGTCGCCGCCAGCATCTCCTGCCTGAGCGATTCAGGACACAGATTCCGCAGAATCAGATAGCCGTCCTGCTCGAATTTCTCAAATTCCTCCGAGGTCAACCGGTCATTCGTAACAGACTGTGATGATGAAGACATAGTTCTCAAACTCTGATCAAAAAAGGTCTTAAGTCGGCACCCGATCAAAAAACGCAAACCTCGGTCCGACTTACAGGCATATCATACAATTCGAGATCTGAAATTTAAAGTAGTGAAATCCTGTAATCTCTTCGTGTACATTCAAACCCGGCGGTGAACCATGACGCAATCACTATGTCCCGCCAGCAGGTAGGTTGTTAGTCCTAAAGCACGCTGAAACAGTTCTCCTTCGTGATCTGATTTCACCAGAATCAACGGACGTTCTTCATCCGTCTGTATGAGATTGATCAGAACCAAACCGCCGTCGTCAGATTGCAGTTCGACACAATAACCTTCCCCTTTCACAAACTCTGACCATTCGCGAAAACTTTGCGCCAGATCAGTTTCGATTGAAAAATAGGATTCGATATGAACTTCCGGTCCACTCATTTGCTTCCTCTGGCGGCCTGACCCGGATCGTGAAATTCTAAGTCATGCAAGTCAGCGGGACTTTCCTTCAACCACTTTGCCTTGTATCGGTTACTTGACTTCATAAACAGGAACACCGGACCATAGAACAGAATGTAAAGACCAAATCCGAGAACAGCCGCAAACCCAGGTAGCGGATTGTCAACCTGCCCTTCCTCCACGGTGCCCCATGTCATGACCAGCAGAGTCCCCCAGAAAGCTAAGCTCCCCAGGAGAAACCCCAGATCACTCCAGACCGCCATCAGAATCAACGGCACTACCAGTAAAGGCACTCCCAGCCAAATTTGATTTTCCTTCAGATAAGAAAGAACCAGCGGAGGTACGACGGCGAGAAACAGCAGCAGAAACCCGGTACGCGACGAAATTTGTCGTTGAAATAAATCATTCATATGAATTCCTGCGAAAACTGGAGTTACATCTCACGAACCACTTTTGAAAAGCACTTCCCGAATCTGGTCCAGATACCGACCATCAACGCCATTCAGCGTAATCGTTCCTTCAAGCGAGATCCAATACAATTCAAACAATATTGGGTCCAAATTGCCATCACCGGGTGTTTGCTCTGTATGCCGCCAGCAGTCTTTACGTTCCCCGTCGTATTGCAGATGATAAAACCAGCCGTTGATTGTTTCCGGCTTCCCAAAGGGTGTCAGATCCACTGTTTCGTTTGCGATAAAGGATCGAATCGAAAGTGACCCCAGTCCGGTCTCTTCTCGAGCTTCCCGCAGCGCGGCTGCTTCCGGCGTCTCGCACCGCTCTACTGTGCCTCCCGGAATTTGTGTGCCCGCGTTCGGAAAATCCACATGGTCAAACACCAGCAGATGGTCCCCATTCGTGATATACGTAAACACGCGATTGCGGTCAGTCATTTCATTGTCCCGGCGGGGTGGCACTGGTAGCTTGCCACCAGTGAAAAGTAGTGGGGTGATCCCTCACATCAATTGTCCCGATTCACAATCAGCTGCAGGCCAGGCTGCGGATTGTTGATCGGCTCTTTCAGAAAATCAGGCTTGAGCACGATGTCCGCCAACTGCTCCCGTGGAAACCAGGCAAACACTTCCTCATACACCGCTGGATTCCCATTCAACGCGTCCCCATTCCAGGCGACTTCATAAATCGTACAGAGTTCATGAAAGTGCGTGCCGTCCAGGTCAAAGAAATTTTCCACGATAACTGTCGGCCGGATCACCTCAAACCCCGGACCGATCTCTTCGGTCAGTTCCCGGTGCAGCGCGGCGTGAGAGTCTTCATTCGTCTTAATCCGCCCCCCCGGCAGGAACCACCAGTCATGCCCCCGAGGTCGGCACAACAGCACTTCCGTCCCGCGCGTCACAATCGCCGCCACGCGCAGGTTCACTCGATAACCATTCAGATCGACGGTGATGTCTGTCATTGGAAGTCACTTCTTCTTTCGAGGCTGCACTTTCACCCAGCCAGTCTCTTCAAAAATACACCAGCCATGATAAACGATTACTTTTCCTGTTCGTATCCGGGCTTCGATCAAGGGAAAACCGTTTTCGTCAAGCTCATGGATTTGTGAAGAATACTTTCGCTGAATCAGCTGTTTCATGAAGCGGACACAACTGGCATGCACAGTAAATTTCGGGTTATCCCATTCCTCAGGCAGACTGACAAACCGTACCCGATCATTCACTTTTAACTGTTTGGGATCAGGCATCTCTTCGCCTCAATAGTCAATCTCAAAGTGCCAGTCTATCTTCTGCTCTGCTGCCAGAATAAGGAGCCGCTGACACTCGAGTAAATCTTCTTGAACCCCCTCAGACTGTCCAACCGGATGCGTCAGCAAGGCGGAAACAGTGGTCAATCCATCATCAGCCGAGAATTGCTGGAGCTCTGGTAACTCGATGTCGTCCATGTCAGCGCCTTCTCCTTCTAGAAAAGCAGCCGCCTCTTCGGCATCAATACTAAAAAACTCGGACAAGGGACGTACGCCTTGCTCTCTTGCAGCCTGATCCAGCGCATCAATCGAGCGGGAAAGTGCTTTCCCATCTATGAATGTATCAACCCCATCAATGTCTCGTTCCAACACAATGAAAAATGCAGCCCCCATCAGAGTTCCTTCTAATCTATTCAGGTCAGTATTACTCTATGTACTCAGGTTCCTGATAATGTTCTCGGTCATCAACGAATCAATATCTCAATCCGAAAGCAATTTGATCACATGCTTCCAGCCGAAGATCCGGGCCAGATCCAAGGCCGTATCGCCGTCCGGGGTTTTTAAGTTTTTATCCGCCCCATATTTCAGCAGGATTTTGACAATCGTCGCATTGCCTGCCAGCGCATCGCGGTGCAGCATCGTCCAGCCATCCTCGTCCGTTGCATGCAACATCTCTTTGGACTCTTTGAGAGACTCTTTCAGTGATTCTCCCATGTTGATACTCATCGGATGCTCGATCATGGCCCGACGTCGTTCTTCCGGATCGATGACCGACTTCTTGCCAAACAAACCCAAAAAGCCCGCTGTCTGCTGCGGCTCGACATAAACCACTTCAATCTCTTCCGGATCGCCGAAATCCAGCCCCCAGGCCTGATCGTGCTCTTTCCTCTCTCGAGGAGACATCCGCGAACGGAGCAGGTTCACGGTATACGCACCATAAACTTTGCCTTGAATTGAAAACATCCAGTCGCTGATTTCGGACACGGGCTCACACACCGGATCCCCGGCACTGATATTCGTCAGCCACGCCGGCGAATTCAGCAGGGTGCCCGTGAACTCCTTGCCGTCACACTGAATTTCGCTGACCCACATATGCTCGGTATCTGGATCGCCGGGCGCGACGTCCAGATCGGTAAACGGAAATTTCACCGCTGCCAGATCCAGTCCGGGAATAATCCGCCGATACTCCCACGACATCTCCCGCCAGAAATAGCGAAATGTTTTTCGTGCCTGTTTGCTGACAGCCTCCATCTCCGGGTCATCGCCTTGATACATCACGATATTGTCTTCGTTACTCATAGCGTTTTCCTTTGATCGAGAATCCAGATGTCTATTCAGGTCCGGCTCCCATTATGACAGGACACATTTGTGGACCTCAAGCAGGAATCAGACTTTCTGTCCGTAACTCAACAGAAAAGAAACTCGAAGAGAAACCGGCGCGCAGCACAGACAATACACTTTGTGGAAACATCGCGAGGTGCACTCTTACCAGAGTGCCTGACTGGCACTTACGAATCAAAAAACCTATCGTCGATACGTCCCGACCGATTTCCCATTCGCCATAAAGGTCACCGTACCACCCTGTACGTTTACGTCGACTGCTTTGACTGCAACGTCAATCTTAGCGACCGGCTTGCCATCCACTTTCAATTCCCGGGGAGCTACCACGATTTTGTAACCGGCGGTATCAATCATCGCCGTATCTCCTGAAAATCGCGTCTCTAACGACCAGGCATCCGAGCGTGCCTGCACCGAACGACCATTGGCCAGTCGACCACTGGCCGATCCTCCGGAAGTGGCCCCCTGGATCAAGATCCCCGATACAAAGACCATTAACGTCAAACAGAAAACAATGATGCCGCGGATAAACCAGCCAGACTTCTGAAAACTCACTGACATCTCGACCTCCCTGTGAAAATGAGTGACTCGCCGGGGATGCACAATAAGCCATCCCCGAAAATCAGTCAATCACAGTTCTCAATGACACCGATGGTCAACCAGACCTCGAACCCGTTTCTTAGAAACAGTTTACAAGTTTCCTGCAACATGGCTCGCACGAATGATCTGTTCCACCACTTCCGACTTCGCGTCTGCATAAGCATTCATGTCGGACCAGTCCCGCTGTGCCAGCTGTCGTTTCATCTGCTCATATCGCTGTCGATCTTCAGGATGCGTGCGCAGACGATCGCGAAACGCCAGCAGTCGCTTAATTTCTGTTGCCTCGCTTGAGAAGACATGAATATGCACATCTCGTTTCGGCGTCCGTAACATTCGATGTTCCTCAAAATCCGGCTCTCGAACCCGTAACTCATAACCGACCTCTTCTAACTGCGGGAGATAGCTGGCTTCATCTGCCGCGTCCGCCACCACCAGCAATAGATCCACAATCGGCTTTGCTCCCAGTCCCGGCACAGACGTCGAACCGATATGCTCAATCGAAAGCGCGGCTGCCCCCAAGGCCTCTCTAATCCGCTGCGCCTGCTCCTGAAATCTCTGTGGCCACTCTGGATCGTAATCGCAGATTTGAATCACTCGTCGTTCCACTCCGCCAATCAGACCCGTTTCCGGTTTATCTTTACTCATGACATCATTCGTTTACGAAACCCAGATTCGTTTCAATCCTCAACGCGATAAAACTCATGTGCATTCTTTGAATAGACTCGGCTGGCGGCTTCGGTTCCCAAAGTATCCGCAACAAGCAAAAAATCCTCATCCTCATAAGGCCGCGGTGCGCGGGTGGAAGGCAAATCGGTACCGAACATCAGAGCTTCGGGATTCGCAGAGTACAAATCCTTTAACGCGCCCCGCACGTCAAAGTCGACCCGACCAAAGCCGGTCGCTTTCACACGCACTCCCTGTTCTGCCAGGCGCAGTAATGTCGAAAACCCTGCCTGTGACAATCCCAGATGATCAATGCTGACCGCAGGTAAGGCTGACAGAGTCTGTTCCAACTCGTCCAGTTCACGCGAATCGACATAGAGCTCCACATGCCAGCCGACCAACTCATAAACGCGTCGCGCCATCCGATCTAACTGAGACAGTTCTTCTGAACCGCCCCGCTTCAGATTGAACCGCAGCGCCCGTACGCCGGCAGAGTCGAGCTCCTGCAGTTCGGTATCTGTCACCGTAGCTGGCACCTGTGTGACTCCCACAAAACCGGACCCGAGTTTCTTAAGGGCATCGACGAGATACGTCTGGTCAAACGCCTGAAACGAACCCGATACGACGGCTCCGCCACACATGTTGTAATCCTGCATCCGTCCCAGGTAATCTTCAACCGTAAACGGCTCCGGCAGATATCCCTGATTGGGAACCAGCGGAAAGCGATCATCAATGATATGAAAGTGGGCATCAAACAAAGAGAAGTTTTCTATCACGGCCCATCCTTGAAACTCAAACCAATATTTCCTGCACCAGCAGGCCTTCTTCCAACAAAGGCACCTGCGCCACCACATCCCCCCCAGGGTCAATCACTGCCGTCGGTCCGTAGGAAATCTGTCCGTCCCGTTCGCCGGTCACATCGGATGAGAGCAGCCAAAGTCCCGTCTCCCGCGCCCGCTCCGCGCGAATCGCGTTGTGCTTCTCTTTCCACGTTTCGGCGTTTTCGGGATGCAGCATATTATAACAGGGACAGACCACCAGTGCCGCCCCCTGGTTCGCCACCGCAGCCGCCCGCTGGGAACATTGCGTATCGTAACAGATATTGATCCCAAACCGCAGCCCGTCCACTTCAAAAACCGGCGTCTCCGTTCCCGCCGCATACAATCGCTCGCCGGCGGTCAGTCGGTTCTTGCGATAGTGCCCCAGCAGTTTTCCCCGCTGTACCACCACCGCCGTGATATATAGACTCTCCTCGACCTTCTCAATCAACCCGATCACCAGCGTCGGACGCAACGGCTTGAGTTGTTTTAGAATTTCCGCGAACTGCACTGAGCTCAAATCGATGGCACGCCGCCTCGCCTGCCGTTCGTCGACGGTGTAACCCTGCAAATAATTTTCCGGAAAGCAAACCAGCGTCGCCCCCTCGTCGGTGGCCTGCGTGGCGTATTCGATAATTTCCTCCAGAGTCTGTTCGAGGTCATCCTGCACATCAAACAACTGACAGGCGGCAACAGTAAAGCGCTGTTTCATGTGGCCCCCAAAATAGAAATGAATTTGAAACGAGAAAAAAGAAGAGTCACCGATTATAACAATTGAAATCAACCACTGTCACAAAATTCCCGTAACAATCGCTTTTGCGCCCCACTCAACCGGACTTCAGGACGCCGCGACTGAATGTAATCCAAAGCAGCATCAGGACTTTCCGCGTGCCCCTGATAAATCAGCAGCGCCGCCGTAAACAGCCCGGTCCGGCCGTGTCCCTCCGCACAATGAATTAAAATCGTTCCTTTCAAAGCAGCAATCTGGGGGATCCAGGACTGTAGTTCGTGCAAAGCAGGAACTCCCCGATCGAGAATGGGGCAGGAGAGATAGTTTCGCTTGCGTAATTTCGCGGGCTCATTGAATTCACACGTCAAATCAATCACATGCTCAATTTGTTCGGGCAGTTCGTCAGAGAAGAGACGACGACTGATAAAAAGCGTCTCCGAAAGCTGATTCACCGCAGGTTCCGATCTCAACCGCCGCAACACATGCCAGACACCATTGAGATAGAACAGATAAGGAAACAGCAGCACTCGATTTAAAGGCGCGATGGTTCCCTGCCCGGTTTTCCCGAAGACACGTGTTCCGAGAACCAAATAACCGGCTGCCACCAGAGCAAAACTGAACGCCGGCCAGAGCAGCAACCACCACCAACCCTGGTGGATTACCGCAGCTGCCGTCAACAAAAATGCGATCGCTAGAATCAGGTAGCCAAAGTTCATGCCGTGGATACTTTTCAATCAGAGGGAAGAGAATGGTCAGCCCATCATCGACGCTGACGATCTGTTTTGCAACAAAAATCAGAAGCCACGCACTCGTAACATTTCGTTTCCCTGTTTCTGAAATTCATAGGGAACACGTCTGATTTCCACCTGATAACCGCTTAATTCCAAATGCTTTAAGACGTGTTCCAAGTGTCTCGATTTTTGAGACCCCAGTTCCAAGAGTGGAAAGAGGCGTACCTCCCGCGCCACGCGACAGAGTTCTCGAATCGATTCCAGATGAAAGTCCGCCGAAAAGTGCGCGCTGTACAGAAACAGAAAATGGGAACAGAGGGCGAGATCAAACTCCTGATCCGCAAACGGCAGCCTCGGCAAACCGGCATTCACATAGCGTTGTGCCTCAATCCCTGCTTCATAATCGGCCAGAAACTCCTGCATCGCCGCCCTGCGAATCTGTTCCAGCTCTTCTATCGATCTGATGTGCCGCCAGACAAACTCACGCTCGTTTTGCCGCGTCTGTTCCATCACGGTTTCAAACGTCTCCTCAATCCGCCGGCTGATCTCTTCCCGCGAGAACGCATACAACGGATCGACCGATACCACAAGTCCCCCTTGCTTGGTCAACGCCGCATTAAAGGCCGCCGGCCCATCGCTGCACCCCAGTATTCGCAGATCGAGTTCCCCGTCCGTGAGGTCAAACATCGCCCGATATTCTGCAAACGAACGCCCCCAGGGAACCACCTGTTCCAGTGTAAATCCCATCGTCGGTTCCGATTCTCTCTCAAAAAACGCACTTCATACGTCAACAGAGACACACGCCCGGGCATTTCACCACTATTTCCAGACGAGGCTATTTTTTCAATCGATCATGCCGTTTACGGATTTGTGATGTTGTTTCCGGAAACTGAAATTTGCCCAGGACCACATCTTCAATCGCAGCCCGTACCTGCCGGGCACATTGTACCGCGGGCATGCGTCCCACCCCCGTGCAAAGTCCCGTCAGCAACACTGTTTTTACATGTTCGCGGACCGGCTCTCCCGCATGCTGTCCAGAGGGAAAGACGCTATCGCGAATCAAAAGAAAAATCGCGCGGGCTGCCAGAAAGGCATTGATCGAGTTTTCCACGGGCATCGGCACTCGCATCGTCGGTGCCGCGATGAGAAAGGGAATCTCTGCATCGTCTGTCTCTACAATCATTGCTGCCCCGACCAGAAGTTCTCCCGCATGGTCCTGCTGAATCTGCGTCTGAACACGATCCTGCAGAACGTTTCCAAACCGTTCCAGGCAGAGCCGGTCGATGCCGCCGTCCATGAAACCGAAACTGTTCGCCGGACTCACAATCGCATCTGCATCATGATCAAAAATCGATCCACGATGAACACTCACAAAAGAAAGATCACCACACCAGCGCTCCCACGCCTGGAATAGAGGCTCATCGATGGAAGTCAATCGGATTTGCAATCGGAGCTTTTTCTGTAAAAGATCTGTTGGCATGGCAACGGTCCATATTGATGAGACAGCAGTGATCTGAAAACCATTATTGGCAGTTCAGAGCTGACACCAGAAGGACCTTTTAGGTTCAAATCAGGTCATTATCCTGATTGAATCCATGCAATAGAGAGCGAGACCGTCATCTCGACGGTTTTATTAAGCCCTTATTTGATGATAGAAAACACCAAGGTCATTTGGATCGTACCATTCCCAACTGGCATTCTCATACCGTACAAAAACTTCATTAGCTTGCAGGGCGTTCCACCAGATGTTTAACTTTGTTAGAAACAATTCGATCTTAAAGTCAGATTGTAAGTCTCCAGGAAAGAATGACAGTTCTACGGCACACAGATCTTCTTCCGGCCAATCTAAAAACAGCTGTAATTTTTTGATGAGTGCCGTTTCTGATTCGAAATATCCGCATATAAATCCAGCATCTCTTTCAAATAAGCTACATACTGCTTTCGAATCAAATTCAATTTCTACACCATCCTGGTCAAAGAAATTCCCCTTCTGGTAATCAGCAAACAGCAAACGGATCAATAGACCCACATTTTCATAAACTGCGGGAGTAAAGTTGATATCCCTATTACTGCCATCCTTGTCTAAGAGATATTCTGTGATTTTCTGATAATCCATTTCTGCCTTCGTCCTGGCTTGTTCTAACTGAATATTTTCGTTGTTCAGATTTGATGGCGCTAGAAAGGGCTAAGCCTCAAGCTGCTCCAGCCATTTGGAAAACCATGCGGCGGGCAGTTGGACTTTCGAAAATTCCAGGTTCTGTGAATCTTCCGGCGTGCAGGTATGGTCCAGAAATATCTGCCACTGCAGATGGAGATCAAGGGCCGCATCGGCGATCTCAATTCTCCATTTGTTTCTGATACCATTTAATGGCCTGCCGGACTGAAGGAGCAACCATCGTCATATGATCTCCCGACATGATCTCTAACTCGCAATTCTTGCCGGCGCGTTTGGCTTGTGCCTGGAACGCAATACTGAACTGATCCATGCCCCCCCCGTTCAGCATAAAGGATCAAGGGAATTTGTATGCTGCCCGCAAACGCCATCGGGTTCCGTACACGAACCTCTTCTGGGTCTCGAATATTGAAGACAAACTGAGCAGGATCTCCTTCGGCTGACCAGAGTGCCATATCAAGCACACCGCTCAAAGCGGCTGCCGCTTTATAATTTGAAGGTATCATTGCCACGAGAGTCGCCAGCACAGCCCCCACGCTATGTCCGGCAACAAACACCTGATCTGCATCCACATACGGCAATTCTGAAACGAAGCGCCCCGCGGCAATCGCGTCATCCACTTCGCCGTAAAATGCTTCATAATTGCCAGGGTTTCCATTCTCCCCACGCAGCATCGGCATCAAGACAACAAACCCGGCGTCAACAAACTGTGTCACATCGTCCCAATCAATCGCAGAGAAAGCCCACCCGCCATGCAAATACACGACAGCCGGGTATTTTTTCCCATCACCGGGATCGTCCGATAACCAGGCTTTGAGTCTCAAATCACCCGATGTGTACTCGACCTCGGTGACACCAGTTGGGGGAACAGCCTTTTCATACTCCTGAGGCGCCGGTCCACGTCTCGTTAGCTTAGTCGTAAATTCCTGACGCGCAGCTGCGAGATCAGTGCCGATGGACTGAGCCTGTCCCTCACATCCAACAAGCAGAACTGAAACGATCAAGGAAAACAGAATTGGTCTCAGATTCATATCATGCCTTACTAATTATATTTTGATACTCCGCATGCCGTTTCTGATGTAGTTTGTATCCGAATACAAAACATGCAACACTGATAAGTCACCCAGATATAATGCCAAACAAACAGTGCAAATTGCGAGACTGGTGCTACGTTCGTATTTCACGTCCAGTAAACGAACAACAAATCACGCCTTTCAGTCTTCGGACGAAAATGGCGTTAGAAAGGGCTAAGCTCCAAGCTGCTCCAACCATTTGGAAAACCATGCGGCGGGCAGTTGGACCTTTGAAAAATCCAGGTTCTGTAACTCTTCCAGGGTGTAGGTCTCTTCCAGATACATCTGCCACCGGACGTGCAAATCGAAGGCCACGTCGGCGACCGCGGGATCGATCGGGTTTTCAAAGTCGAACTGGGCCATGTGAAAGTTGTCGGCCCACCAGGCGATTTGCTGATGCGTATAGGGCGACTTCTCCCCCTCCAGCGCGCCGCGCAACACCTGAATCAGAGACTCTTTGGTCAGCGGCAGATCAATGACCTGGCAATTGGTTTCCGTCCATGAGCGTGCCTGCTGATTACGGTCCGGCTGTTCCGGATCGGGTTGTTCTTCGTAATCAGACATCCTGGAATTGCCTCGACGTAGACTTAGACAGTTGTGTTTTAAGACAATACAGGCTCGATGGCCGAACTGCCGCTTAGGGCAGTTCGGTGGCTCCCATCAGGTAACGGTCGCATTCGCGAGCGGCGCCGCGGCCTTCGTTGATCGCCCAGACGATCAGACTCTGACCTCGACGGCAGTCGCCGGCAGCGAACACGCCTTCGATGTTGGTCGTGTACTGCTCATGCTCGGCCTTGAAGTTCGAGCGGGCGTCTGTTTCCAGACTGAGCTGCTCGCTGATGATGTGCTCGGGGCCTAAGAAACCAAGTGCCAGGAAGACCAGATCGCATTCCAGTTCCTGCTCCGAACCGGGAACGACGCTGAACGGAGGGCCGTTCTCGACCGGCTTGGACCAGTCGACTTCACAGATCTTGATCCCTTTCAGATTGCCTTGACCGTCGTCGACAAATTCGACCGTCGACATCTGGAACATTCGTGGATCTTTCCCGAAGACAGCGGCCGCTTCTTCATGACCGTAGTCCACACGGAAAATTTTCGGCCATTGAGGCCAGGGGTTACTCGCAGCCCGTTCATTGGGAGGTTGCGGCACAATTTCCAGGTTAATCACACTTTCGCATTTTTGTCGCAGTGCGGTCCCCAGACAGTCATTCCCCGTGTCACCACCGCCGATGACGACGACTTTTTTACCTTCGGCGTTGATGAAGTTTTCGACGGGTGAATTCTGATAGTGCGTGTTTTCCAGGCCGGATTCCAACAGGCTTTTGGTATTCTTTGACAGATATTCCATCGCGAAATGTACGCCTTTGAGATCGCGGCCGGGAATCGGCAAATCGCGGGGCTTCGTGGCTCCGGTGCAGAGCACGACGGCATCGAAGTCCTTCATCAACTGGTCGGCGGTGATGTCCACGCCGATCGAGGTGTTCGTGATAAACTCGACCCCTTCATCGGCCAGTAGATCTACGCGACGTTGCACAATCCACTTTTCCAGCTTCATGTTGGGAATGCCGTACATCAACAGGCCACCGATCCGGTCGTCGCGTTCATAAACGGTGACACTGTGACCGGCATTATTGAGCTGAGCGGCAGCTGCCAGACCAGCAGGACCAGAGCCGACAACAGCCACTTTCTTGCCGGTGCGCACTTCGGGAGGATTCGCGACGACCCAGCCCTGATCGAAGGCGTGATCGATGATTGAATTCTCAATGTTTTTGATTGTCACGGGCGGCTCGTGAATTCCCAGTACACAGGCCCCTTCACAGGGAGCCGGACAGACGCGACCGGTGAACTCGGGGAAGTTGTTGGTCTTGTGCAGACTGTCAATCGCATCCTGCCAGCGACCGTTGTAGATGTGGTCGTTCCATTCCGGGATCAGGTTATTAATCGGACAGCCCGACGCCATGCCGGCCAGCGTTTTGCCGGTATGACAAAAAGGAATGCCGCAATCCATACAACGGGCACCCTGATTTTTGAGTTCGTCATCCGTCAGGTGATCGTGAAATTCGTTCCAGTCAAGAATGCGCAATTCTGGTTTTCTGTCGGCACCCAGTTCTCGCGAAAATTCCATAAAGCCCGTTGGCTTACCCATAGTTCTATCTCACTCTTAAAAATGTGTTCGCTTTTGATTCTGAGGAAGAAATCGTGTCTCGGAAAGACGTTCCTGCCGTCCGGATCAGGTCAGACAGGAACGATTTGTTTTGCTAAACGCTGGCAGCTGCTTCCGCCTCTTCAGCTGCCATTTCCAGCAAAGCCCGTTTGTAATCCACAGGCATCACTTTCTTGAACAACTCAAGCTCTGCGTCCCAGTTATCGATGATCGACTTAGCAACAGTCGAACCGGTAAATTTACGATGATTGTCAACCATCGTTTTCAGTTCGGCGATATCATCCGCCTCTTCCACTTGTTCCAGTTCGACGGTTTCCAGGTTACAGTTTTGCAGCAGCAATCCATCGGGGTCGTAGACATAAGCCACACCCCCCGACATCCCGGCAGCAAAGTTTCTGCCGGTTTCACCCAGAATCACAGCGCGACCGCCGGTCATATATTCACAACCATGATCGCCAATGCCTTCTACGACTGCCCGTGCCCCTGAGTTTCTCACGCAGAAACGTTCGGCAGCCTGACCGCGAATGTAAACTTCCCCTTCGGTGGCACCGTAAAGATTCACGTTACCAACGATGATGTTGTCTTCCGGCTCGAAGGTGGAGTCTTCAGGCGGATAGATAATAATTCGTCCGCCGCTGAGTCCTTTACCGACATAGTCGTTCGCATCGCCTTCGTGTTCGATGGTAATTCCGTGTGCCAGCCAGGCCCCCAGACTTTGTCCGGCGGAACCTTTACTGTTGATGTGGATCGTTTCATCAGGCAGCCCCTCTGCACCATGGTGCTTCGAAACTTCATGACTGAGCATCGTGCCGAAAGTACGGTCTGTATTCTTCAATTTCACATCCACCACGACAGACTCACGATTCTTAATCGCAGGCTGACACTGATCAATGAGCACGTTATCCAGAACCACTTCCAGACCATGCTGTTGGTCCTGAGTACAATAGGTACCCACATTCGGATGCGGTTTTTCAGCCAGTCTCAGAATTGGTGTCAGATCCAGGTGCTTCGCTTTCCAGTGTGCGATGCCCTCATCCAGCTGCAGCACATCGCTGCGGCCCACCATTTCATCCATGGTGCGGAAGCCCAGTTCCGCCATCAGTTCGCGGGCCTCTTCTGCCAACAGGAAGAAGTAGTTCACCACGTGTTCCGGCTGACCGGCAAATTTCTTGCGGAGTTCCGGATTCTGCGTCGCAATTCCCACAGGACAGGTATTGAGATGACACTTCCGCATCATGATACAGCCCATCGTAATCAGCGGACCGGTTGAGAACCCGAATTCTTCGGCTCCCAGCAGACAACCAACCACAATATCACGGCCCGTTTTCAACTGACCATCGGTCTGCAGTCGAACCCGGCTGCGAAGATCGTTCATCACCAGTGTCTGGTGCGTTTCGGAAATCCCCAGTTCCCAGGGCAGACCGGCATGCTTAACGCTGGTCAGCGGAGAAGCCCCTGTACCGCCGGAAGCACCTGAGATCAGAATATTATCGGCATGACCTTTGGCCACACCTGAGGCAATGGTTCCCACGCCGACTTCCGAAACCAGCTTGACGCTGATCCGTGCAGAGGGATTCGTATTCTTCAGGTCGTAGATCAACTGCGACAAGTCTTCAATCGAATAAATGTCGTGATGCGGAGGCGGACTGATTAAGCCCACACCCGGAGTCGAGTGACGGACCGAGGCAATGATCTTGTTAACCTTATGCCCGGGCAATTCGCCCCCTTCTCCCGGCTTGGCACCTTGAGAAATCTTGATCTGCAGTTCATCGGCATTGGTCAGATACCAGCTGGTTACGCCAAACCGCCCGGAAGCGATCTGCTTGATGGCCGATCGTTTGGAGTCGCCATTGTCCAATGGCTTGAAGCGCGAATAATCTTCGCCCCCTTCGCCGGTATTACTCTTGCCGCCCAGTCGATTCATGGCAACCGCCAATGCTTCGTGCGATTCGGCTGAAATCGAACCGTAACTCATCGCTCCGGTACAGAAGCGTTTGACGATTTCGGTAACCGGCTCGACTTCATCCAGCGGAATCGATTCGCGTTGCTTGAATTTCAACAAACCACGCAGGTGACATTCGCGTGTCGTCTGCTCGTTAACGGCTTTGGCAAATTGCTTATAGGCACCCTTATCGCCCGAGCTGGCAGCTGCCTGCAGGTTGGCAATGTTTTCTGGAGACCAGGAATGCTTTTCGCCATTGGCACGCCAATGATATACGCCGGGGTTAGGCAGACCGGGAACGCGATGCTGTTCCCGATGCGGATAACCGATGTCGTGCCGCATTTCGCATTCTTTGGCAACCACATCAAAACCGATCCCCTTGATTCGGCTGGCGGTACCAGCAAAACAGGTATCGATGATTTCCTTATTCAAACCAACGGCTTCGAAGATCTGGGCGCCTTTATAGCTTTGCAGCGTTGAGATGCCCATTTTGGCCATCACTTTCAGCATGCCTTTGCCCACCCCTTTGCGGTAAGCGGCGACAATCGAATCTCGATCCCACTTGGCAGCATCCAGTTCACCAGCATCCAGCGAATGCCACAATGCTTCAAATGCCATATAAGGATTGATCGCATCGGCACCGTAACCAAACAGCAGACAGTGATGATGCACTTCGCGGGCTTCGCCTGTTTCCAGTACGATTCCAATCTGCGTTCGCTGTTCATTACGCACCAGGTGATGGTGAATGGCGCCACAGGAAATGAGGGCCGGCAGACCAATTCGATCCTGGCTCACCGCACGGTCAGACAACGTGATCAGACTGAATCCGTCAGCGATCGCCTGTGATGCTTCTTCCCGGATTCGGTCCAGGGCAGCACGGAAGCCGGCTTCCCCTTCTGACTTGGGATACGTCACATCGATGGTCTTATTTTTCCAGCCACGATAATCCATGGATTTGATCGCAGCCATCTCTTCATTACTGATGATCGGTTCGGGAATCAACAACCGGTTACACTGCTCTTCCGAAGAATCGAGCAGGTTGCCTTCCGGTCCGATATAGCACTCAAGCGTCATGATGACTTCTTCGCGAATCGAATCGATGGCCGGGTTCGTCACCTGGGCAAACAACTGATGGAAGTAATCATAAATCAAGCGTGACTTATCGCTCAGACAGGCCAGTGCCGCATCGTTGCCCATTGAGCCAATCGGATCTTTCTTGGCTTTGATCAACGGAATCAGCATGAACTTCAGAGTTTCGAAAGTAAACCCGAATGCCTGTAAACGGGAGAGTAACTCAGACGTAGGAACTTCTTCCACTTCATCGGCAGGCGGAAGATCGTTCAAATGAATTCGCTGGTTCTGCAGCCATTCGTGGTAAGGCCGCTTTGTCGCGTACTTTTGCTTGATCTCTTCATCGGGAATCAGACGCCCTTCTTCAAAGTCAACCAGGAACATTTTCCCCGGTTGCAGGCGGCCTTTTTCTTTGACGATTTTCGGATCAACTTCCAGCACGCCGACTTCACTGGCCATGATGACCCGGTCGTCGTGAGTAACATAATAACGGCTGGGCCGCAGACCATTTCGGTCCAGCACAGCGCCGATACACTGACCATCGGTGAAGGAGACAGACGCCGGCCCGTCCCACGGTTCCTGCAGGGCCGAGTGATATTCATAGAAGGCACGCTTCGCGACTGAAATGGAATGATGGTTCTGCCAGGCTTCGGGAATCATCATCATCATGACTTCCGGTAAAGGACGGCCTGACATCAACAGCAGTTCCAACGCATTATCGAAGTTACCGGAGTCCGAACACTGCGGCTCGATGATCGGAAACAACTTCTTCAGGTCAGCCCCGAACAAGTCACTGGACATCATCCCCTGTCGGGCATACATCCAGTTGGCATTGCCGCGCAATGTATTGATCTCTCCGTTATGAGCCATGAAACGGCATGGCTGAGCACGGTCCCAACTGGGGAACGTGTTTGTGGAGAAGCGGGAGTGGACCATCGCCAAATGGCTGGTGAAGTCTTCTGCCTGCAGGTCCGGATAGAAGGGCATTACCTGATCGGGAGTGAGCATCCCTTTGTAAACAACGACCTTGCTGGAGAGCGAGCAGAAGTAGAACATCAACCCTTGAGGCAGGCTGCCTTGACGCAACTGTCGGCTGGAAGCCTTCAAGATGATGTAAAGCTGGCGTTCCAGATGTTCCTGATCAGCGATCTTGCCGTTGGGAGTCGAGATGAAGATCTGCTCCATGTGTGGCATCGCCCGCAGCGCAGAAGGTCCGATGTCGGCCTTTTCGGGGCTCACTGGCAATTCACGCCAGCCCAATACAACCAGTCCCTGATTCTGAACGGTTTCGGTGACGACCTTTTTGCAATGCTCTCGCTGGGCGGCATCGGTCGGTAAAAACACAACCCCCATGCCGTAATTGCCCTGCTCAGGCAGATCCAGATCCAGGTCCTGTTTAACAACCCGAGACAGGAAGTCATGCGGAATCGAAACCAGAATTCCAGCGCCATCGCCGGTATTTTCTTCGCACCCACATGCCCCACGGTGAGTCATGTGACGCAGCATTTCGTCGGCATCCAGCACAATCTGGTGCGAACGTTCGCCTTTAATATGGGCGACAAATCCGACACCACAACTGTCATGCTCGAATTCCGGATCGTAAAGCCCGTGAGCTTCCGGTAAACGCCCCACTTGAAAAATGGAGTTGCGTGCTTTGTTTTCGGAATCAATTCCACGTCGAACGGTTCGACTTGTCATCTTACTTCACCATTCAAACTAATGTTTAACTAAATCGATGCCAGTCTGGCATCCTGTTATCGCGAACAAACGTCGCACTCTGGTTTCCATATTGGCACCCTGTCCTGGAGAGACAAAGGCCTGACTCTTACCGGAATTCACCGGAACGTTTTCTGTCAAAGATCAACTATCGATTCTTCTGAGTCGCTTATCTGGAGAGTCTTCTCCTGACTCATAATCGCTGGATCCATCCGAACAAGAAAAAATACCTGCAGAGAAACAACCGATTTACTCTCGCGCTATCAAAGGACCGAATGAAAACGCATCCCGGTTCGAAGATTTCTCTTCGTCCGATGCATTCACCTCAGCCGATTCTCTGCGAGCGTTAGAGAAATTCGCGGGGTCTTCATGCAAGACTTCTATGAACTTCGACACCACATCGGGCGTCGATTTCTGTTTTCTTTGAATGATTCCAATCGGGCGAAACCATTCGACTTCTTCCAGGTGCACTACTTTCAGTGATTGATCCTGAACTTCTTTCGTCACCGTAGGCAAAGGCAGGATCGCAATGCCGGCTTCTGCTTCCACGGCACGTTTAATGTTTTCAATATTATCAAACTCATGAATCAACTGTACGTGAACACCAGCTTTTCGTAACCAGCGATCTATCTTCTGTCGAACGACTAATTCTGATGTGAATGCCACAAACGGCTCATCTTCAATGGCGCTAACCGGACACTGACCCCGATCTGCCAGCTCATGACTGGGAGGGACCACCAAAACCATCGGTTGTTCCTGCCACAGAATGCTGGTGAGATCTTTGTCCTCCTTCGGAAAGGAGACTAAACCCAGTTCGGCCTGATTTTCATAAACCCGCTGGTAAACTTCGTCCGGATGCAGGTAATCCAATGTAACCATGACATCCGGATAAAGAAACTGAAAGTGCTCCACATAATCATGCATTTGTGCTAATCCGACTGAGTAAATCGCAGCGATCCTCACTCGGCTTTTGGTTTGACCGACAGCCTGCCGTACGCGCTCTTCAACCTGCTCGAACGATCTCAATAACTGCTGGCAACCGTCAAAATAAATCGCACCGGCCGGTGTCAGTTCGAAGGGACGCTTGGATCGATCGATCAGTTGTGCCCCCAGTCGCTTTTCCAAGGCATGCACGGCCTGACTGGCTGCCGACTGGGACACACGACGAACCTCAGCAGCTTTGGAAAAGCTGCCTTGTACGACGACATCACAGAAAAGCTCGGCATTACGCAGATGCATGGAAGTGAAACCTGCCTGATTTATAAGGAAAACTAATAATAGCCGGTTTGAAGTATTTCAATTTCGAATACCGCACAGTGTAGGGATCAAAGACGCAGGAAGTCAAGCGCACGCAAGATTGAAAATAAAGCCCTGTAAACCTTACGAAAACACCCAATTACGCAAAACCATTATCAATAAACACTTACAAACACACCGTTTAATGAAACGTCAGACGAAAATTACTCCGGTCTTCAGAAAGACTCAAACCTCCTGAGTTGAAACATCATAAAATATTGCCTCTTCTGACCACTTTGTTTAATCCTGACACTAATTTTACACGTTGGGGGTATTAAATTTACTAATAGTACACAGGAAGAGCAGGCTCTATACAAATTCTGAACTATGCTTGTCATAAACTGAGTCGAATTCACGGCAGAAATAAACCGGATAATAGAAGCAATGGACTCAGTTTATGTACAAACAAAAACACAAATTTAGAAATCTGAAAAGACAAAACAGTTCGCAAACCTACTCAACTCGCCCGTGCAAAGTTAAGATCAACGGTTAATACTGCAAAAGAATACAGCTGCTCCTGTTCATCTCCCGTCTTTTCTTTCACTCGATTAAAGGAACTCTGATGAAGAAATCATTCTCATTTCTAACCTTACTTGTCCTCATCGTAACGCTCCCCATCCTCTCTGGCTGTGGAAAACCTGCAGAGCAAGGGGCACAAGAAGCAGCACAGCCCGCCAAACCATTAGGTCCGGCTGAATCAATGCAGGCACTGATTGACGGCGTCAATAACCAAGAGATGCAGGCCGTCTGGAATTTTCTGCCCGGCAGTTACCAGAAAGACGTTAACGGCCTGGTACATGAGTTCTCCACGAAAATGGATCCGGAAATGTACAACGGCACCTTTCAAACCGGCCAGCGGATTGCCAAGCTGTTGAAAGACAAGAAAGAATATATTCTCAAAAACCCGATGATCGAAGGTTTGCCTGTACCTCAGGAGAAAGTCGCCCAATATTGGGCTCCCACGGTCGGCATCCTGGCGGCCATTGTGAATAGCGACGTTTCCAGCCTGGACAAACTGAAAACATTTGATGGCGGGAAGTTTCTCTCCAGCACAGGTAATCAGGTGGCAAAAGACATCGTCTCATTCTCGGACCTGATTCCTACCAAAGAAGGGGAACTCAGTCTTTCCGAAAAAATGAAACAGACCAAAGTCAGCGTTGTTTCTACCGAAGGAGATACCGCGACGATTAAAATCGAAGCCCCCGGCGAAGAGCCTAAAGAACAGATGATGGTCAAAGTCGAAGAAAAGTGGATTCCCAAAACTCTGGCAGACAAATGGAAAACCCAGATGGAAGACGCTCACAAACAATTGGCCGAACTCACACCGGAAAAAGTAACCGCTCAGAAAGAACAGACACTGGCTGGTCTCAAGAAAACCAATGACATTCTGGCACAACTGGAAAGCGCGAAAACTGAGGAAGAATTTAACAAAACCCTCTCTCCAATTCTCGCTCCGGTTGCCATGCTCGCCCCCATGATGATGATGCAGCTAGGTGGTCAGCCAGCGATGGGTGGTCCGGGAGGCCCCAGCCTGGGAGACGGCAAACCCGCGGATCCGAACACTATGGTCACCATCGTGATCGCCAAGAAGCTGTCGAATGCAGATCAAGACCCGATTATTGAGGAACTCCTGCAATCAGCCGACGATTCTGACAACATCAATGTTGTTCCGACTGTTGAAGGGGAAACAACGATATTCGAGATTTCACCAGTTGCGGACATCGAGGGGTTTGCCAAGAAAATCAAATTTGGTAAGGCCACCAAGGTCGATCCCAAAACCCGCTCGATCACCGTGGAACTCAAAAAATAACTGCTGATTCCACTGCGATACACGAAAAAAGGCCACTTCCTGTGAACAATAGGAAGTGGCCTTACGTTTTGCTGGTTTGCGCAGCAATCATTAAATCGTCAAACGAAATCAGGCAGCTTCTGAAAGATCTTCGTCTTCTTCGCTGCAGGCTTCCACTTCGGAATCCAATTCTTCGTCTTCTTCTTCGTATACGAGATAGTAAATCTCGTTCATCGCTTCTTCCAGATAAGAACGAATATTTTCGCTGTCTGTAGATTCGATCAAGGTTTCCAGTTGTGCGACTACACGGTCGACTTCTTCACTGGTGATTTCTTCAAATTGCTCTTCGTTTTCTTCTGACATCGTTACCTCCATGTCCTGTGATTGACAACAATAAGCAGGAAAAGCACGAATTTATTTATCGGCCTTCCAAGCTTAAAGCATTAGCACTGCCCTGTGCAAAAATTACCAGACGAATCGACGAACTTTCAAAATCCGGGATTCGCCTCACGGTTCAAATTTTTCAATTGACTCTGTCGGAAAAGAAGCGAAATGCATCATCATTTCTTTTTCTTTTTCGAATCCTTCTTTGCGGTTGTTTTTTTCTTTGATTTCTTCTTTTTTTTCTCTTTCTTGACGGCCTTGTCACCAAAGATTTGGTCCCATCCTTTCGAGAAATCTTCTGTCGAACCTGTGTGGACCGTATAACCCGTCACTTGAGCTGCCTCCCTTTTGAAAAATACAATCGAATTCGAGTTTGCGTCTTAGGTAAATTATTTATGAAAGCAGAATTTGTAGCAAGCCTAAAAATCAGTAAACTCATTCTCCAGAAACGCGGTTCCAACAATCATTGAGCGCTTCTCTTTGTATTTTAAAACCAGGCGACCACCATGCATGAAACGCGAAAAATGCCCTGTTATGCTGTGATTTTTAGATCAACACAGACCGATACGCAGCAGGGATACGCGGAAATGGCGGCCCGAATGCAGGAACTGGCTCAGCAACAGCCCGGATTTCTTGGCCTGGAGTCCGTTCGTTCACCAGAGGGAAAAGGAATTACCGTTTCGTACTGGCAGGATCTCCCTTCAATTCGAAACTGGAAAGAAAACTCGGAACATCAGACAGCACAACGACTTGGGAAGCAGAAATGGTATCGGGACTTTACCATTGAAATCGCCAAAATCGAATCCGTCTCCCACTTTCCCCAAGACTGAATTTACGAAACCAGAGCTACTTTTTGTCCTGTTGCTTGTCTTCGTCCTCTGATGCTTTGCTCTTTTCTTTTTCCTTTTGTTGTTTCTGCATTTCGTTCTTCGACTTTTTCGATTTTTCCAATTGGAAAAAGGATTTGCCGATCGTACGAGGAAACTCATTGTTGGAAAGCTGCGTATCGGCGGTTTCCCGATGCGGATCAAGCGTCAGGCTCTTGAGCGGTTTTTCCGTTAAGATCAGTTTGGAAACACTCTGATTATTCCATCGCCAGATCTCTGCCGGAATCCGCAACATCTGTGTCGAGTCATCATCAAACGTCAGCTTTAAAATCACCGGCATCACCAGTCCGCCATGATTTTTCAAATCGACCAGATAAAAATAGTGCTGCGTCTCCAACAGTTTCTTTTCGTCTGCATCCAATTGCTTGAGGTGTGCCTCGAATTTTTTTCGATCGGCGTCGGTCACATCCAGATCGTCATATTCATTATAAAAATCTTTCAATTCCGGAAACTTGTCAGTTCGCTTGGGTAGTTTTTTATTCCGAATCTTGGACAGAGACTCGGGTTCTTCGTCGCGTTTCTTTTTTCGTCGCACTTTATCGACGTAAGGATCGCCGGTTTCCATCTGGTACTGCCGAACGTTCTCGACCGCGATATCAGTATGGTCGGTCGTATAGAACCAGCCACGCCAGAACCAGTCCAGGTCTACGCCGGAAGCATCTTCCATGGTACGGAAAAAGTCAGCGGGCGTCGGACGCTTAAACATCCACCGCCGTGTGTATTCCTTGAACGCATAATCGAACAGTTCCCGCCCCAACACCGTTTCGCGAAGCACATTCAACGCCGTCGCCGGTTTGCCGTAGGCATTATTCCCAAACTGCAAAATCGACTCGGAATTGGTCATGATCGGAACCTGATAGCCACTTTTCATATAGTTCACCATATCGCGCGGCTCACCACGGCGCGAGGGATAATCGGGCTCCCACTCCTGCTCAGTCAGAAACTGCAGAAATGTAGTAATTCCTTCATCCATCCAGGTCCACTGCCGTTCGTCGCTGTTCACAATCATCGGAAAGTAATTGTGTCCTACTTCGTGAATGATGACTGAGATCAACCCGTACTTGGTCCGTTTCGAATACGTGCCGTCCTTTTCGGGACGGGGACCGTTAAAACAGATCATCGGATATTCCATTCCCCCCACCGGGCCATTGACCGAAATCGCGACCGGATATGGATAAGGAAACGTGTATTTCGAAAATACATTCAGCGTATGAATGATGGCATGCGTCGAATATTTACTCCAGAGAGGCTCCCCCTCATTGGGATAAAACGACATCGCCATCACCGGGCCTTTCTTTCCTGGCAATTGATGTCCCTGCGCATCCCAGATGAATTTACGCGAACTGGCAAACGCAAAGTCGCGCACATTCTCGGCTTTGAACTCCCAGGTCTTTTTGCCTGTTGGTTTTGACGATTCGTTCTTTTTGGCTTCTTCCGGCGTGATCACAAACATCGGTTTTTGGGCGGTTTCGGCCTGCTTCAGCCGCTTCTGCTGTTCTGCAGTCAGCACCTTTTCCGGATTCTGCAACAGCCCTGTCGCTGCGACGACGTGATCGTCGGGCACTGTAATCCGCACCAGATAATTCCCGAACTCAAGCGTAAACTCGCCGCGCCCCAGAAACTGTTTATGCTGCCAGCCCGTGTTATCGGTATACGCCACCATCCGCGGAAACCAATGGGCAATCTCGTATAGAAAGTTTTTGTCCTCTTTGAAGTATTCATAGCCGGTTCGCGCGGGCCTGCTTTGAGAATCATTAATCAGATAGCTCCAGCTCACCGAAAACTGCGTGCTTTCACCACTGGCCAGAGGTCGCGGCAGATCAATCCGCATCATCGTTTTGATCACGGTGTAAGGCAGCGGTTCTCCTTTCGCATCGCGGACCGCTTCGATTTTCATACTGCCATCAAAGGATTCTTTCGCGAGTAACTGCTTCATCGATTTATATCCGACTTTACCCAGCGGCGAACTGGTGCCGGTCAGATGCGCGTCCGAATCAAATGAGAGAATATTGGTGTCCAGCTGCAGCCAGAGATAGCTCAAAGTATCGGGGGAGCGGTTGGTATAGGTAATTTTCTCCGAGCCGATAATTTTCTGCAGCTTGTCATCCAGCTCAACATCAATTTCATAGTCGGCCTGCTGCTGCCAGTATTTTTCTCCCGGCGCACCAGAGGCATTGCGAAATCCGTTTGGAGTCGGCAGCACTTCGTCTAACTGCCGGAACTTATCCTCCTGCTTGAATTTCCCGTTGCTCACAGCCTGGCCATACACGAGAGATCCCGATGTCAGCAACAGTGCCCAACACAGCAAACTGGTAAAAGGAGTCCATTGAACAAGAGTCCGGCAATTCGTTTTCATGAAGTTCATCACGGTCCATTTTCTTTATAATCACGCGTCAGGAAATGCGAGCAGAGAAACCAATATCATCATCACAGGCCCATTCTAACCTGTTTCATACCGTACATTGCAAGTGATTTCCCCTCGCCAGATCGACTTTCCTCCTGATGTCTTACGCCGGGAAACCGCATTTAGCGGGCCAGAATCTGGAGGATTCCTTCCCAGGGCTGCATATAAGTCAGAAACGGAAGCCCATCAACGGTCGGCTCCCGCTGCTTCGTCACTCCGTCAACGGCGTTGGCCTGGCTGACCATCGCTTCCAGAACAGTTTGCTGTTCATCTCTCTGCCACTCGAACAGAATCCCCGTTTCTTTTTTCTGAAGAGCGACCGCTGCCGCCAGCGCCGATGCCCCCCAGTTGCTGGTTCCTGCAACAATATTCCAGTCGGTTGCAATCCGGCAGGGAATCAACCCCGAATGATCAGAGGCGATCCGGCGGTCCAGTTCTTCCCAGGAAATCGCCCCCATGCCAATTTCATTGCCCCCATCCCCCACGCCAATCGTCTGGGCTTCCGGAAAAAACTCGGATAATCGCTCAAACATTTGATGCAGGGGAGCCGTGAACGCATCAATGATTTCGCCCCGCATATTATGACAGCGGTCAAAATGGTCCTGCGGAACCTTCGTATGAAAATCGCCCCGCTCTGTGCCAGGAGCCTCCTGCTGACCGGCCCAGGTCTCCGGCGTGTGGCTCGGCCCCACTCGTTCCACTGAGATTAAATGACTGATACTCTGTCGACCAAAAAACGACTCGAGCCAATTTTCTTCATCGGTTTGCAGTACATTAAATTGCGGCTTGGGATAGGAATACGCGTCTACAGCAGCGGACACGACGGGAGCACACAACTCATCGGTAACGACTGATGTATTGATGCCACATGCTTCCAACACCAGAGCCAGCAGAACTGCTCCCGGCGGGCCATCCGTTTCGGCAGCGGGAATTTCGGCAGAAGGAACGTAAAAACCTGTCGTAATCACGACTTGTGTGGAATTCTGCACCAGCGATCGGGTTGCATCCAGTAAATGATCCTGACAGAGAGGTCCAAACTGAACTTCTGAGTCAATCAGCCCCCGTTTACCTGGATCGCGACGAATCAGGCGATCAAATTCACGAATGATGTCTAAATCTGAGTTGCCCATTCAAGCCCATTCACTTGCACAGACGTGCGGAACACGGAATCGATTCGAGGGATCGCATGCCTGACGAGAAGTCAAAGTCAAACCACAATCGAATCTGAAAATCAAGGCGGAACTCCCTGTTTCGCCAGTTTACTCGGGTTCCTGACGAAACAACAGGCTGTACCGATTGAAAAAAAGAGACAAAGAAAATACCATATTCCACGTGCAATTCCCGCGATTGGGACCACTACCATATTGACCTTCCTGCTTGTGAGAAAAGGTTCTCTTAAGGGAAACGCTGGTTGTCAGAACGTCTGGGCATTGCCAGAATTACTTAAGTAATCAGGCTGTAATGCCTCCCACCCCGCGCAAGCAAACCTGTCAGAAAATGATTGCGGATTTGAACAGATCAGTCTCAGTTTTTTTCTTTACATTTTGGACATTGTTGGCGTTACGGGATCACCTGCAGACAGCAGGTGATTGGTAAGTACCTGTGGCTCTGTCGTATCCCGGTCTACGGGGGTGGAACTGTTTCCATCAGAGAGAAACCGGTTTTCTGTCATAAATATAAAGTGAGGATTCACTTCTGTGAGATTTGGGTTCAGTCGTCTAATCTTGTTGCTTCTCTTTCCGCTGATCAGCCTCCCAGGTTGCGAACAGCCGCAAGTCGAGTTCGTGTTCGCTAAAAAGACCAACGAGCTCATGCCGGAAGCCGCCAAGCCGGTCAAAGAAGCATTGGTGAAGCAGTTCGGCAATCCTTTTGCACTCACGCAGTTCGAAGGCCTGCCAACCAAATTCGGTGATGTCGAAGGAACGGTAAAAACCGTCGAAGCATCCGGAGCCGACCAGCCCCTGATCCGTTTTCAAGCCACCGGCCTGGCAGACTCTTATGACAAATTACAGGGTCTGCCTCTCGAATGGACGTCCGGCAAAGGGCAAGGCCACATTTCACGGATTAAAGAATACAACTTTGAGACCGGTACGATTGCCGTTGAAAAATCAGCCGAGATCGATCCTCAACCTGGGGATACCTTTAAGGTTGAATGCGTCCGTCTGCAGTTTGGCCGGGATCTATATAATCGGCACTGCATGCACTGCCACGGCATGAGTGGCGAAGGCACCGGTCCCACCTCGCGCTATCTGAATCCCCCGCCCCGCGACTTCCGTCTCGGCATTTACAAATACACGTCGACCAAGTCCACCAGCAAAGCTCAGGAAGCAGACTTGGAACGCACAGTGAAAGAAGGCATTGCCGGCACATACATGCCTTCCTTCAAACTCCTGACCGAAGATGAAGTCTCCGCAATTGTCAACTACGTGATCTGGCTTTCGATCCGTGGTGAAACGGAAAAGAAACTGGATGACGAGCTGTTTCTTGATTATTCCCAAGAAGTGTACGACGAACGCACCAGCGAAGAGGGTGGCGAGACACGCGAAGAGGTCCTCGAAGAGTTAAAAGAATTTATGGAACTCGATTTTCCTGATACATTGGAATTTGCAACCGATAGCGTCTCAGAAGCCTGGGAAGAAGCGAACGAAGAAGATGCTTTGGTCATTCCCAAAATGCCCCGAGTTCCGGATACGCCGGAATCCCGCGAGCGAGGCCGCAAACTCTATCTTAGTCAAAAAACCAAATGTGCCTCCTGTCACGGACCGCAAGGGCGCGGCAATGGTACGGCTACCCAGGATTTCTGGACTAACCCGGCAACCAACGAGAAATACAAAAATCGAGGACTGCACGATATCTGGGGGAATCAGCTTCCACCAAGAGATTTGCACCGTGGCATTTATCGGGGCGGCCGCAGACCAATTGATACATACCGCCGTCTGGCCGCAGGCATCAAAGGCACACCGATGCCCGCCTTTGGTGGTTCCTTATCGGATGAAGAATTATGGGATCTGGTCAACTACGTCATGAGCCTGCCCTATGATGGAAACCGCTGATTCCTGACAGACTGATCGAACGAACTACATAACTGATTTTCAAAATGACTTTGACAACCAATTGTATCCTCAACATGAAAACCGAACGGGAGACCTGTAGTGGGTAAAGGATGGTGTTTATTTTTTCTGTTCTGGCCAATCGCGGCCGTCGTGTCTTGCGCGATGGCTCCCTGGATCGGCTGGTCTTTCCCCTATGACAATGCGCAAGCCGCCAGTAACCTGGGCATTCGCATTGACGGGTTGTTTTATTTAATCCTGATCGTAACCGCCATCGTATTTGTCGGCACCCAGGCAGCGATCGTGTATGCTCTGTGGCGCGGTGCAAATAACCGCGAAGAACGTGCAGACTGTGTCCACGGCAACCATAAACTGGAACTCGTCTGGTCAATCATCCCCGGAGTAATCCTCTTGTTTCTGGCCATTTACCAGATGAATATCTGGGCTGATTTCCGTATCAAAAAGTTTTACCCGGAAGTCGCCGTCAAAGCCCCGATCGCCGAAGTCACCGCGCGTCAGTTTGAATGGCGTTTTCGTTACCCCGCCATCGGCAAAAAACTTCAGCAAAAACCCCAGCCTGACGACCTGCATTCCGTGAATGAACTGCACGTTCCCTTCGGCAAACCAGTCATGATTCAGCTTCGCAGCGACGACGTGCAACACTCGTTTTTTCTGCCCGCATTACGAATTAAGCAGGATGCCCTGCCCGGCTTACAGATCCCCGTCTGGTTCGAAGCCAACAAACCCGGCACCTATGATCTGGTCTGTGCTGAGCTGTGTGGCTGGGGTCACTATAAGATGAAAGCCCATGTCATCGTACAACCTGAAGAAGAGTATCAGGAATATCTGAAAACCCTCACCGAGCAACAATTCTACGATGGACTCGGAAAAATTGCCGCCACGGAGAACGGCTCGGAGAGTGAGGCGACTGAGAAATGAGTGTATTGAATCCATCACCTACCGGACTGCAGCCGATCCTGAAACCGCAGGCGCATCATGCGCCCGGTAACTTCATCACGAAATATATCTTTTCCACCGATCATAAAGTCATCGCGATTCAGTTTCTGTTTACGACACTGCTGATGATGATTGTCGGAGGTGCACTGGCACTCGCCGTTCGCTGGCAACTGGCGTTCCCCTGGGAATCAATGCCGATTGTCGGCCCCTGGCTGTTCGCCGCCGAAGGCGGGCAGATTTCTCCCGAATTCTACACCATGCTCTTCACGATGCATGCTACCGTGATGATCTTCCTGGTGATCATTCCAATTCTGGCAGGCACGTTCGGAAACTTCCTGATCCCACTGATGATCGGTGCCGACGATATGGCGTTTCCCAAGCTCAACATGCTGAGCTACTGGTTTATGTGGCCCGCGATTGCCTGCTTCGGCATGAGCTTCGCGTACGCGGGAGGCCCGGCCGCCGGTTGGACCTCCTATCCGATTCTGGCCGACCTGCCTCAGGCAGCCCCCGGTTCGGGAACTGCACAAACTTACTGGCTGCTGGGCGTCACCTTCATTGGTTTCTCATCGATGATGGGTTCGATCAACTATATGACGACCATCATCAATATGCGTGCCCCCGGCATGACCTTCTTCCGTATGCCGATGACGATCTGGGGACTGTTTATCACAGCCATCCTGCAAGCCTTCGCTCTGCCCGTGCTGACAGCCGGCGGATTCATGCAGGTCACTGACCGTCTACTGGGAACCTGTTTCTTTTATCCGTCCGGACTGGTCATCAACAACGCTGCCCCCACCGTCGGCGGTGGGCAGGCTCTGTTATGGCAGCACCTGTTCTGGTTCTATTCACACCCGGCTGTTTACATCATGCTGCTCCCTGTGATGGGCATGGTCTCTGATATGCTCAGCTGCATGTGCCGCAAACCACTGTTCGGATATAAGCCAATGGTAATCTCGATGTCGGCCATCGCCAGCCTCGGATTCATCGTCTGGGGCCACCACATGTATACAAGCGGCATGAATCCCGCCGTCGGCATGGCCTTTATGGTCGCCACCATGATGATCGCCCTTCCCTCGGCCGTCAAAACCTTCAACTGGACCGCCACCATCTGGGGTGGAAAAGTTCAATTTAACACCGTCACCTTAAATTGCATCGGCTTTTTGTCGATGTTCATCGTCGGCGGACTCAGCGGAATCTTCATGGCTGCTGTCCCGGTCGATGTCTATTTTCACGATACCTATTTCATCGTCGCCCACTTCCATTATGTACTGTTTGGTGCCACCCTGTTTGGCGTCTTTGCCGCCATCCAGTTCTGGTTCCCGAAAATGTTCGGCCGCATGATGAATGAGAAGCTGGGCAAAACGCATTTCGTGCTGACCTTCATCGGTGCCAACGGAACGTTTTTCCCAATGCACTTTCTCGGAATGCAGGGCATGCCCCGCCGCTATGCAGACCCCTATCTGCACGGCTACCTGGAGCATCTCCTGCCGATGAATCAGTTCATGACGATCTCTGCGATTGTCATGGGAGCCGCTCAAATCCTGCTGTTCATCAATATTTTCTACAGCATGTTCTGGGGCCCTAAAGCGGGTCGCAACCCCTGGCACGCAACAACCCTGGAGTGGACCGCGCCTTCGCCGCCACCGCATGGCAACTTTGATGTGCTTCCGATCGTCTTCCACGGCCCGAACGAATATGCCGTCCATAATGGGGATCACGACTTCCTGATGCAGACCGAAAAGGAATGTCAGCCCCCCAAACCAGCTGAAGCAGACGAAAATAACGATACAGACAACGATCAGGAACAATCCAGTTAACCAGCTTTTAAAGTATCAAGTAGTTTTATGAACCAGCAACAATATCATCCGTGGCTCTTTAGAATCGCACTGGCGACCGCTGTCGCTACGCTGCCGCTGATGATTATGGGTGGCCATGTCACCACCGAAGGTTACGGTATGGCAGTAGACGGCTGGCCGAGTTCTGACGGGCAAAATATGTTTACTTACCCCATATTCGGTTTACCCACTGATAAATTTTTTGAGCACGTACACCGACTGCTGGGGACGCTGGTCGGCTTCTTATCTATTGTACTGGTCATTGTTGCCTTTAAAGTCGAACAGCAAAAATGGATCCGGAATATCTGTATCGCGGTTCTGGTCTGTGTCATCATTCAAGGCATCCTGGGAGGCACACGCGTCACGGAAAACAGCAAGGCCCTCGCGATGGCACATGGACTCTTCGGTGCCTGTGTCTTTACGCTGATGGCCTTTCTGACGATGGTCACTGGCAAACGCTGGATTGCGATCGGCAATGATCCCCCCGCGCTACCTGCAGGCTATGGACGCCGTCTGGCAATCACGGTGCCACTGGTTGTCCTCTTTCAATATTTCCTGGGGGGATTCCTCAGACACTTTAAAATCGGCCTGCATCCGCACATGAGCTTTGCATTTGTGGTTTTGATCTTCGTGATCATTGAATTTCGCAGCGCTCGCAAGTCGGGTGTCAAATGGCTGAAACGACCCGCCATGGGCATGCTGCATATTGGTATCTTCCAGATCCTGCTCGGGATTGGTGCCTGGATGACCACATTTGGATTGCCCGCTGCTGGAATCGTTGCAGAAATCGGTTCCTGGCAACAATCGCTGTTCCGCACCGCGCACTTGATTACCGGGATCTTGTTCCTGATGACAACGACCTTGTACTCCATCCGGGTCTTCCGTCTTCATCAACTCAATAAAACAAATAACATACAGTCGGGACAAACTCTCTCCGCTACTGATTCCTTACCGAATGCCGAAGGTAACGCTTAATATGTCGACCACACAACAATCCTATATCGCCGTTGAAGAATCGAAAGCTGCCGCCAAACCTGTCAGTCTGGCCCGGCTTTCTGATTACATTGAATTGATCAAACCGCGAATCTCGACGATGGCGTTGATCTCGGTGGCACTGGGCTACACTCTGGCCAGCGCTCACTCCTGGTCATTACTGCCATTGATTCACGCGATGCTCGGCATTGGTTGTGTTGCCGTGGGATGCAATTCGCTGAACCAGTTGCTGGAAATCAAAAGCGATGCCCTGATGACGCGGACCGCGAATCGGCCGCTGCCCTCCGGCAGAATCTCACTCTCCGAAGTACTCATCTTTGGAATTACCGCGGCTCTCTTCGGCATCTTCTATCTGGCGATCATGGTGAATTTACTGACCGCTTTCTTATCAATGATGACTCTGGTCCTGTACGTCCTCGTATATACACCGCTCAAACGCTTTACCTCGCTCTGCACGACCATCGGTGCGATTCCCGGTGCCATGCCTCCCATTCTGGGCTGGACGGCTGCCGGCGGAAATTTGAATACATCCTCCTTTACCATCTTCGCGATCATGTTCTTCTGGCAGTTCCCGCACTTTCTGGCGATCGCCTGGCTCTATCGTCATCAGTACCATCAGGCCGGCCTGAAAATGTTACCCGCTGCTGAGCCAGCTCGCGGTACCATTGGCTGGATGTGCGTGATCTATGCTACGCTGCTGATTCCTGTCAGCCTGCTTCCTCAGTATGTCTCCCTGGCGGGCACACTGTATTCCGCTGTCGCATTCGTACTCGGAGTCGGTTACCTGATTTTTTCGATCCGATTTTTAATTGATGAATCCCGGAAAACAGCCCGGGAGCTAATCTGGTTCTCGCTGGTTTATCTCCCCGTTATGCTATTAACACTGACTTGGGATCGACTGCAACTTTTTAACTGATTTTTCCACAAGAGACCGTTTCAGAGACCAACCGCTGGTTGCGCACCTGTGAAGTGAAAGATACCAATGAGTCACGAAAGTAATTCACCACAATATCGCATGGGACTTCCCATACCACATTCCAAATTAGGCATGTGGCTGTTTCTGGCAACAGAAATCATGTTCTTCTCTGCCTTCATTGGCGCTTACATTGTGCTCCGCGCCGGTTCTCCCGGCTGGCCCACCGATGCCGAAATCACGCACATCCGCATCTGGGCAGGCGGACTGAATACATTCGTGCTGATTCTCTCCAGTTACTTTGTTGTCGTCGCACTGGAAGGCATGAAAGCGGAAGACTTTGCCAAAGCACGCCGCTACCTCGTTCTGGTCTTTCTGCTGGCCTGTGTCTTTCTGGGTATTAAAGCATACGAATATTCGGGTAAATTTGAATACGACATCCTGCCCGGACACATTCCCGAAACACCGCAAATGGCCATTGATAAATCAATGCGGGAAATGAAACAGGTCATTGACAACCGCACCATTGCTCTGGCCAACGCTACCAAACTCCCGGAAAAAGCAGAACCTGCGAATCCCGAAGAAACAGTCGAATTGTCCGGCGTCAAAGACGAAAAAACGGAAGCGCTCGAAACGCCCATCGAAGAACTCCAACAACAACTGAGGACAGAACTGGACTCGCCGGATACATCCGCAGCCCGAAAAAAAGAACTCACCGCGTTCTTCGCACTCGAGAATAAATACCGGGAATTAAATAAACAGGCCCTCGATGAATCGATCACGCTGCCCGAGATGAATCAAGAACTCGAGACGCTCAAGAAAAATCCGGAGTACGGTGCCTTCCTTGCTCCCGTGCATCACTTGCAACCAATTATCTACGGAAACCTGTTCGCTTCCGTTTACTTCCTGCTGACCGGATTTCATGCACTGCATGTTGTCATCGGCATGATTCTGTTCCTGATTGTACTGGTCCAGGGAAAACGACTTTGTGAGAAATGGAATGATTATGTCGAAAACATTGGCCTGTATTGGCACTTTGTAGACTTGGTCTGGATCTTCCTGTTCCCACTGATTTACATTATTTAAACGAGTTGAAATCATCTGAGTTCGCAGAAAACACCTACGCGTCAATCTGCCCGTTGATCTTTTTGAGAGTTATTACACGATGTCTGAATCACCAACTCACTCGTATGTCAAATACTCAACCATCTTTTATGCCCTCTGCGTCTGCACTGTGCTCTCTATCATTTTCGATGTCCTCGATCTGAAGGAAAAAGATGTCGTGGGCATCAAGGGATTTATCCTGCTCGCATTTCTGGTGCTGGCGGTTGCCTGTGCGAAAGCCCTGTTCGTGATGATTTATTTCATGCACCTTAAGTTCGAAGGCAAATGGAAATACGTCCTGCTCAGCCCGACCATCATTCTGGCGATGGGGCTGACCATCGCGATGACACCCGATATCGGCATTCATTATTACACAAATGAATCACCACAGATCGATTATCTGAAACAGGCACAACAGGCGAGTTCCGAAGATAGCTCTGCCAAAAACGCCGAAAACAGTCATGCCCAGTAATCCACAATTTCAGGAAACGGCTTCCCAAATCTGTGTCAACGAAATCTCGCACCGATACGGCGAACGGCTGGCTCTGAATCAACTCAGTTTCGAAGTCCGCACCGCAGAAATCTTCGGCCTACTGGGACCGAACGGCGGCGGAAAAACAACCCTGTTCCGCCTGCTCTCAACACTCCTGCCAATCCAGTCCGGTTCCGCCTCGATTGCCGAACTGGATCTCGCGACACACGCACGACAGATCCGCACGTTGATCGGCGTGACTTTTCAATCCCCCAGCCTGGACGGCAAATTAACGGTGCAGGAAAACCTGAAACACCAGGCTCACCTTTACGGCATTTCCGGAGCATTAATGCGGGAACGCATTCAATCGGCGCTGCAACATCTGGGACTGACCGACCGCAGACACGATCTTGCAGAATCGTTGTCCGGCGGTTTGAAACGTCGCGTGGAAATCGCCAAAGGTCTGTTGCATTCGCCAAAAGTCCTGTTGCTTGATGAACCGAGTACCGGCCTCGATCCTGGCGCACGACACGATCTATGGAAATATCTGAAACAGCTGCAGCACGAAGAGGGTGTGACCATTCTCATCACAACCCACTTAATGGAAGAAGCAGAACACTGTGACCGATTGGGAATTCTGCATCAGGGTGAACTGGTAGCGCTGGGAACCCCCGATGAATTGCGGGCTTCGGTCGGCGGCGACTGCCTCACAATTCACTCGGACAATCTCGAACAACTGAGCCAACAAATCTCAGCAAAGTTCGGCGTCACCCCACAGATGGTTAATCATAGCCTGCGACTGGAACATGCCCGCGGACACGAATTCCTCAAAGACCTGATCGACGCCCTTCCGGAACTCGTCACATCTGTCTCGCTTGGGAAGCCGACACTCGAAGATGTCTTCATCCATGAAACCGGCCATCAATTCTGGCAAGCGGAGGAATTAGTATGAACCACCTCGCTTCGCTCCCGCCTGCTGGAACTACTAAATTGTTTTTGCTGCCGATCATGACACTCGCGCAGCGCGAAGTGGTTCGCTTTGTCCGACAACGCACCCGCGTGATTGGCGCCTTGATTCAGCCAATCCTGTTCTGGATTCTGTTCGGAGCCGGCTTGCGCGGTTCCTTCAAAGCCCCCGCATGGGCCACGGCCGGCATGACCTACCAGGAATATTTCTTCCCCGGCGTCGCTGTCATGATTTTAATGTTCACGGCGATCTTCTCCACGATCTCCATCATCGAAGATCGCAAGGAAGGTTTCCTGCAAGGAGTTTTAGTCTCGCCCGTTCCCCGCACCTCGATCGTGCTCGGAAAACTGCTCGGCGGAACGATCCTTGCTGTTTTACAAGCTGTCCTGTTTATCTTTCTCGGTCCCCTGTTAAAGATTGTCGGATTAGCGCCCGATTTTGAAACGGGAATCACACTCGCCGGTCTGGTGCCGCTGATCCTGTTTCTGTTCCTGCTCGGCTTCAGCCTGACGGCCCTCGGCTATCTGATTGCCTGGCCGATGGAATCCACACAAGGGTTTCACGCCATCATGTCCGTCTTTTTAATGCCCATGTGGTTACTCTCCGGTTCCTTTTTCCCCGCTGGTGAATCGGGCTGGCTTTCCTGGATCATTCGGGCCAACCCCTTAACTTACGGCGTCACCGGCCTGCGCCGGATTCTGACATCGGGACCGGGGCTGCCAAGTGCCCCCGGTAATCCTTCCATGATTGTCTGCCTGACTGTCACTGCTCTCGTGTGTATAATTTATGTAGCTATCGCCATCTGGATGACGCAACAACGGGCCACCCGAAACGCCCGTTAATGTCGCGAAATCGAATACTTAATCACAAATAAAGATCTTTCAGAATGAACGAGACTAAACGAATCCGACGCATTCCCCTTTTTTTGATCATCATTCTCTGGGTACTGGTCGCCATCAGCGCGTTCGCCACCTGGAATCTGAAAAAGGAACACGATCTCGCCTTAGAACAAATCAAAACTGAGGAAGCAGCCTCCGCGCAAGCGAAAAAGGAAGCGCCGGAAGAGGGCACTATCGAAGTCAAATCCGATGCTCCGATCTGGCCGGAAGAGGGCATCGAGGATTTCTCGCTCACCGAACGTAGTGGTAAGACAGTCACGAAAAAAGATCTGCTGGGAAAACCGTGGGTGGCCTGCTTTGTGTTTACCCGTTGCGCTGGTCCCTGCCCCCGTGTGTCGGGTCAGTTTTATCAATTGCAAAAAGATCTGAAAGACCTGGACTTCAAGTTGGTCACGATCACCGTCGACCCGAAAAACGACACACCCGAAGTCTTAACTCAATATGCAGAGTCTGTCGGAGCCGACCCGGAAAAATGGCTGTTTTTGACCGGCGATCAGAAAGACATCTTCCATTTGATAGAAAAAAGTTTTCTGATGCCCGTTCAGGAAAACACAGGCCCGGCCCGTAAGCCCGGATTCGAAGTCATCCACACCACCAACGTCATGCTGGTTGATAAAAATGGACGCGTCCTCGGAAAATATAACGCCGTCAATGACGAAGAACTGGCGGCACTGCGAAAAGCAGTTCGCAAACTAATCGAGGATGACAAACCGGAAGAGAAGAAAACAGAGACGAAGGAAGTTAAACCAGACGAGCCTCCCAAACCAGTTACGCCCCCGAAAGCCGGAATGGTCTCGCTGAGTCCACTCATATTTCCCATGATCTCGAAGGCACTGACATCAACACTCTTCGCGCAAGCAGAAACCGAACAGCCAGCGGTGGAAGAAGAAGTTGTCACAGAAGAAACGAGAGAACAACCGGAAGAAGTCAAAACGGCACCTGAATGGGTAATGCAGCTTCCCGCCGTCAACGCCGTCTTGAATGGACTGGCGACCATTCTACTGATGGTCGGTTACTGGTTCATTCGCAAAGGGGAAAAAGAGAAACATAAAAAAACCATGCTGACGGCCTTCGGAACCTCGATTCTCTTCCTGGGCTTCTATCTGCTGTACCACTTTGCTCTGCAAAGCTACACCGGAAATGCGTCGCGCAAATTTGAAGGCGAAGGCCTGATCAGACCGATTTACTATTTCATTCTGCTCACACACGTCGTCCTTGCCGCAGCAGTACCCGTACTGGCCTGGGTAACGATCCGACGCGGACTGAAACAGCAGTGGAAAGCGCATCGCCGCATCGCCAAAATCACCTTCCCGATCTGGCTGTATGTCTCGATCACCGGCGTGGTGATCTATTTCATGCTGTATCACTTGCCCGGTGGCACCGCCTGAGAAGTGTACATAATTCGGTTGGCTTAGGCTCTTATATTTGTTATTGTAGAGCCTGTCAGACCATCATTGTTACAAAAGTGATTTCACACATGTTTAAGCGACATTCATTGATTCGATCCTGTTTACTCGCCAGCGCATTGCTCGGCCTGTTTTCCAGTCCCGCCGTCATTAGTCAGGCTGCAGCCTGTCCGATGTGTAAACAGTTGAATGAAACCGACGATCAGAAACCGCGCGCTTACATGTATAGCATCACTTTCATGCTCACCATGCCTGCCATTCTGCTGTCCGGTTTTGGCGTCGCGTTCTACAAGATGAACCGTCGTGAGCAGCAGGCATTGCGCGAGCAAGAAAAAAACCGGACCCCGCATTCATCAGATGCAGACTCCGGTTCAAATGAGTGATATTCTCACAAAGCTGATCAGTTAGTTGAGGCTTTGTCGGCGAGGCGTATTCCAGACAGTCGCAGCAGACGGTGCTGGCACAAATGCCCCTCTTGCGTTTGCAGTTCGTGAAGCAGAATCATCGTAGGCAGACTGCGTTTTCAAGTACGAATTTTGCGAAGGAATCGTCTGCCAGTCTGAGTTGGACTGAAGTTCTGGAGTTTGAAGTACGGTCGGACTTGTTGTAAAAGCCGGTCCCGAACTTGCCAGAGCAGGCCCTGAAGTCGTTCCGCCCCAGGAAACAGCCGGTTGGGCTGCCACAGTTGGATACGCGGGCACAGTAGGATAAGCTCCCACAGTCGGTGCCAGTGTTGGATACGCGCCCATATCCAATGACGTCGAAGACATTGGCGTAGGCGTGGGAACTGTCGAAGGGACTGGGGTTGGTGTCGAAGGAACAATCGAAGGACTGAGCATGGAAGGCGTTCCATTCATACAGTCGGTACAGGTCGAGGGAGAACTCATCACAGGAACTCGCTTACGAACCTGATATGGTTGTCGCACATACGTTGTTTCACGACGATAGCAAGTCTGGGGAATCTGTTTAGTGACCATTTTAGGAACCCAGACGCGTTGCCAGCATCCTTCATCCACCGTAACCTGCTTATAGGTGGTCACAGGCACGTTTCGAGTCTGGGGAATCATGCGATATTCGGTGCAGATAATGTCCTGATAGCAGACCCGTGGCGGAGGCGGTGTGCAGACACCGGGGCAACAGGATGTCACAGGAGCACAGCGACGGAAATAACGCCGGGCCAGTTTGCGACAACGATGACCGCAACGACTATGCTGTGGATAACAACAACGTGTTCCGCATCGGTTAAACAACCGACCGCCGAAGATGTGTGCTTCCGCTTCATTGTTGCTGGAAAATAAAGTTAAGACTGAGGCGACAATTACTAAATTTCGAATCCAGGGGGACATCGAAAAACTCCTTTTTTTGCTAAGTGTGCTGGATGGCACTCCTTGATTTCGTCTCTGTTTCCCACAAATGGAAACACTGGCTCGACGGGATGAACCGAAACGAAGAACCCACCTTTCTCATTTATCGGCATAATCGTTAAAGTCTCTTTATTTTAAATTTCACAATTTACGAAATTCATTCGCCCCCCGTTCCAGTGACATTGGGGCCACATTTTGAGAAGATAGGTAAATGAAATCAGACACTTTTACTCTGGTTTGTTTCCTTAAAATCATGACACGATACAACTTAAGCACTCTAACACACACAGAAGGAACCGACCGATGGCCGACACCCAACTGGCGCACATGGTTTATTTCACCCTCAAAGATGATTCTCCTGCCTCCATAGAGGCGATGGTAGAGGCCTGTCACAAATATCTGAAAGCTCATCCGGGCGTGGTGTACTTTTCCGCCGGTTCGCGTGGCCCTGAATTTCAACGGGAAGTCAATGATCAGGAATTTCACGTCGCCTTGAATGTCGTCTTTGACAGCAAAGAGTCGCACGACAAGTATCAAGTCGTCGACGATCACCTCACCTTCATTGCGGAAAATAAGGAGAAGTGGGCCAAAGTGCGCGTCTTTGACAGCTACGTTCGCAGCTAGCCGAAACGATGTGAATCCATCAGAGGACGGGCACAATCAACGGCGTCTGATATTCCGGGTGCGGCACCACTTTGACTTTGGTCTGATAGACTTCCGTCAGCCGCGCCTCGGTCAGAACTTCTTCTCCGGTTCCCATCGCCGCGATGCGCCCCTGATGGAGCAACACAAACTGATCGGCAAAGCAACTGGCCAGATTCAAATCGTGAATCGTCAGCATCACGGTCAGATCCCGCTCATGTGCCAGGTCGCGAATCAATGACAGGATTTCGACCTGGTATTTCAAATCCAGCCCCGTTGTGGGTTCATCCAGACAAAGCACGTTTGTCTGTTGTGCCAGGGCCCGGGCAATTAACGTCCGCCGCCACTCTCCCCCGGATAGTTCGGTGATCTTTCTTTGACGCAATTCAGTCAGCCCCGTCTGCTGGAGCGCCTGTTCGACATGCGCCGCATCATCAGACTGGAAAGGCTGCACCCAACCTCGGTGCGAACTCCGGCCCAGTTGAACCGTTTCTTCCACCGTCATCGGCCATTGTGGCAGTTCCATTTGCGGTGAGAGTGCGAGTTTCTGTGCGATCTCTTTACGGGACAGCCGCCTGATCTCCTGACCTTCAATCAAAGCCTGTCCTTCTTTCACATCCACCAGATTAAACAGGGCGCGCAACAGGGTTGTTTTCCCCGAACCATTGGGCCCCAGTAAGACCATCACCTTGCCTGGCTCCACACACAGGGAGACCTGTTTCAATACGTCCCGGTCTGCGTAACCACAGGAAACCTGATTGAGTTCAAGCTGATTCATGCCGATTGCCTTTGCTCATTTGGTTTGTTGTCCGCGACTGATCAACAGGAAAAGAAAAAACGGGCAGCCCATCAACGCCGTCACAATACCCACCGGAATTTCCGCCGGTGCAATGATCGTTCGCGCCAGAGTATCCGCGACGACCATCAACGTCGCGCCCAACAGACAACTGCCGGGAATCAGCAAACTGTGCCGCGGTCCGAGCAGGATACGCGTCATATGCGGCGCGATCAAACCCAGAAATCCAATCACCCCCGAAACAGCCACGCACGCCGCCGTACATAATGTAGCTGCAATCAGAATCAGCATACGATATTTGCCAATCGACAGGCCCAGTGTCAGCGCCGTCTCATCACCAAACGAAAGTAAATCCAACGGACGCGACATCAGCCACAGCACGATTCCGCTGCCCAGAATCACCGGCCCTGCCATCATAATCTCATTCCAGTGTCGCCCCGAAAAGCTACCCAATAGCCAACTGAAAATCGTCGTCAGCATCTCGTGATTCAGAAACATGATCAGAGACACGAGTGCCCCGGTAAAGCTGCTGAGCGCCATACCTGCCAGGATTAATGTCAATAGCGGCGCATTGCGACCGATGTTACTCAGTGCCGCGATCACAAACACCGCGCAGACAACCAGAATCGCACCGGCAAACGCAGACAAAATCAACCACGGTATTTGCCAGGTCGCAGTGATGACAGTTGCGCTACCCGCAATGCAGAGTAGTGCCAATGTTGCTCCCAGCGCCGCACCACTCGAAGCACCAATCACAAAAGGGTCCGCCAGCGGATTACGAAAAACGCCTTGAAACGCCGCCCCCGCGACCGCCAGACCTCCGCCAACACAGGCCGCCAGAATCACGCGCGGCAAGCGAATTTGCCAGAGAATCGTCTCGACGTGCGAACCATCGGACGAGCTCCCGAGACCTTGCCAGATCTGGGCCAGGGAAAGCTCAACCGCTCCCAGGTGAATTCCCACCACAAGCGCCGTCAGCAGGAAACCCGCCAGCGGGATCATTCGCCAGACCAGAATACGTTGCCGGGGTTGCATGAACTATTGAGTCCGCTCTGAAGATGAGTGTGCCTGATATGCTTCAGGGTACAACGCCTGAGCCATTTTTTGTAGTCCCAGCACCACACGTGGCCCCGGCCGGGAAATGAGATCATCCTCAATCAGATAGATTCGCTGATTCTTTACCGCACTCATTTGCTTCCATCCTGGCCGTTCATGCAAACGAGAAATCGTCTCTGCCAAATCAGGAGCCTCCGCTTTTTTGGTTTGCGGCATCAGAATCACATCCGGATTGCGCACGATCAACGTCTCCTCGCTGACCTGGGGATACGCAATTTTCACATCCTCAAATACATTCTCTGCCCCAATCAAGTCGATCAACTCACCAATAAAAGAAGCGGGCCCCGCAGTCATCAACGGTTGGTCCCACACCTGGTAAAACACGCGCGGCGGGCCCTGTTTCTGATAAGGCGCTACCCGTTTCTGAATCGACTTTATCTCTTTTTTGATCTTCGCGATTAATTTTTCCCCCGCTTGAGTATGCCCCGTAGCACGGGAGATGCCCCGTATCGAGCGTTCGATGTCTGCCACCGATTGTGACTCAAACGATAAAACGGGGATCTTCAACTTGGTGAGTTGCTCTGCCAACTGGCGTTGATAATCGCCCCCCAGAAAGATCAGATCCGGCTTGAGCGCAACCAGCGTTTCCAGGCTCACACTACCCGGATTCGACAGTGCCACTTTTTCGAGCTGACCGGTTTCCTCAGGATAATTGCAGAACGTCGTACAGCCCACCATTTGCTTCCCTGCACCAACAGCATACAGAATTTCGGTATGCGACGGCAGCAGCGAAACAATCCGTAACGGCTTTTTCGGAACACTGACTTCCAGCCCCCGATCATCTTTAATGACGATCGGAAAATCCGCAACACTCTGCGCTTGCGTGATCTCAGTCGCAGGCGAATCGGAACGGGACGTCGTTTCAGAGGCCCCGGAACCACAGCCGGAACTCACGACCAGAGCCAGAAGTATCAAAATCGATTTATAATAATTGGTATTCATTAATCTGTTGGTATCGAATCCTCAAGAAAATTGGAAGCGGCATACATTCTACATTATCAAATCAGCCCGGAATGAACGTTTTTGCGCATTCCGGAGCTGATCACATGATTCTCCAGAAAACCATAACACTGGAAATCAGTTTGCAGGTTTCACTTTATCGCGCAACACTTTCGCGGCTTCCACCATGTTCTTCAACGACGGTTTCACCTCGTCCCATTTGCGTGTCTTAAGTCCGCAATCCGGATTCACCCATAACTGGCGAGGCTCCAGAACCTCCAGTGCTTTTTCCAGCAGCTCTTCCATCCACTCCACCGTCGGCACGCGAGGCGAATGAATATCATACACGCCGGGACCAATTTCATTCGGGTACCTGAACCGGGCAAACACATCCAGCAGTTCCATATTGCTCCGTGAGGTTTCAATCGAAATCACGTCGGCGTCCAGCGCGGCAATGGCTTCTATGATATCATTGAACTCAGAATAACACATGTGAGTATGAATCTGCGTCTCGTCTTTCACACCTGCTGACGCCAGGCGAAAACAATCAACGGCCCATTTCAGATAAACGTCCCAGTCGGAATGTAGTAACGGCAGGCCTTCGCGGACCGCCGGCTCATCAATCTGAATGATCTTGATGCCGGCCGCTTCCAGATCCAGAACTTCATCACGAATCGCGAGCGCGATCTGCTGACACGTTTCACTGCGAGGCTGGTCATCTCGCACAAACGACCATTGCAGAATCGTCACCGGCCCGGTCAACATGCCTTTCATCAGTTTCTCGGTACAGGACTGCGCGTACTTCGTCCACTTCACCGTCATCGGTCCTTTGCGCTGAATGTCACCGAAAATAATCGGCGGCTTCACACACCGGGAACCATAACTCTGCACCCAGCCGTTTTTGGTCGCGATAAAACCTTCCAGCTGTTCGCCAAAATATTCGACCATATCATTCCGTTCGGCTTCTCCATGCACCAGCACATCCAGGCCGACTTCTTCCTGGTAATGAATATCGTCGGCAATACAGTTCTCGAGAAATTCTTCATACGCCTCATCAGCAAGTTCACCTTTCTTATACGCGGCGCGCGCTTTGCGAATTTCATCGGTCTGCGGAAACGAGCCAATGGTGGTCGTGGGAAATAGAGGCAAGTCCAGATGAGCGGCCTGGACCACCTGACGTTCCGGGTACGGGGACTGTCGTTCCCGCATTGATTCGGTCACAGCCGCGCACCGCGTTTTGACATCGGTTCGATGTACGCGGGGTGAATTGCGACGGGCTTCAATGGCGGCCTGGTTTTCTGCCAGTTCAACGGCCACACTCTCTCGTCCCTGGTTCACGCACCGCGTCAACACAGCGATTTCTTCCAGCTTCTGCTGTGCGTAGGCTAGCCACTGTTTGAGTTCGTCATCCAGATCCGTTTCATCAGCCAGATCCACGGGAGTGTGCAGCAACGAGCAGGAAGGACCGATCAGAATCCGCTCCGCGCTAATTCGATTCACTGCCTTTTCAATCAAAGCCAGTGACTGTTCAAAATCGTTCTTCCAGATATTGCGCCCATCGACGATACCCAATGAAAGCGACGTCTCTTCGGGCAGCAGATCCAAAACCGCATCCAGTTGTTCCGGCGCTCGCACCAGATCAATGTGCAATGCATTTACCGGCAATGAAACAGCCGTCTGCAAATTTTCCTTTAGCGATCCAAAATAGGTTGCCAGTAAAATCTGCATTCCGCCGGTATGGTTCACGAGCTCATGATAAGCACGCTGAAAAGCGGCCTGCTGTGCTCCGGTCAAATCCAGCACCAGGCAGGGCTCATCGATCTGAACCCACGCCGCACCTGCTGCCGCCAACTTTGCCAACACGTCACAATAAACGGGCAACAGACGGTCCAGCAGACTCAACGGATCAATCTGTTCTTCCCAGGTCTTGCCCAGCAGCAGAAAGGAAACCGGCCCCAATAATACGGGACGGGTTTCAATCCCGAGTGCTTTCGCTTCGAGATATTCGTCCACCGGTTTAGTTGAAGAGAGTTGAAACTCCTGCTGTGCCTCGAATTCGGGAACGAGATAATGGTAGTTCGTGTCGAACCACTTGGTCATCTCCAGCGCCGCAACGCCGACGGTTGATGCAGTCACCGACTGGCCCCCTTTACCGCCCCGCGCCATCGCAAAATAGGTCGAAAAGTCAACGTTACCCCCAGACCATTCAAAACGTCTGGAAACCGCTCCCACCAGCGCCGCCGTATCCAGTACCTGATCGTAGAGCGAAAAATCGTTCGACGGAATATGCGTAAGTCCTGCTGTCTGCTGCTGTTTCCAGTGCGCGACCCGCAGTTCGTGACAGACAGACGACAATTCCGCTTCGTCAATTTTTCCAGACCAGAATTTTTCGACAGCCCACTTCAGTTCGCGCTGAGATCCAATACGGGGGAAACCTAAATTTGTCGCAATAGCCATGTGGTGGCTCCTTTTATTTTGAGAAGGATATTTGAAGTAACATGGCTACCGGCATTATACGCGTTCCAATTTGCGCACCGGTAGCCGGAACGTGTTTGTGACATTTTTGAACCGCAGGCGCACGCTGCGCGCAGACCGGAACTGTGTTCACAAACCGTGATAAAAAACAGTGAGTGGGTCGATGAGTTTAATGGTCCAAAACAGGACGCCGCATACTAGCCAACAAAAGTCGCCAGGTTCATACAGGCTGCGCGCAGGCAGAAACGTTCTTCAGATCAAAGAAAGCAACAGATCTGGAATCTGCGCGAAGAGATTCTAGATGCTCCGCGCAGAGACAGACGCATTCAGACCGTGATGCGCGCAAAAAGAGTGTCCGTTTCAGACCAAGGGCATGTCAGACTCAGCGTCGTCGGCGTCTCCAACCCGTCTGTATTCGGGCGAGACATACAGTCGGTCACACCAGTGGACGCGCTGCATATATAGAGTCATACCTGTTTTCCTGTGAAAACGAAAAGGGCGCTGGAAGAAAAACCCCATCAGGGTGCGTTCTCAATTCCAATTGCGACGAGAGTAACACGCGTTTCCCGTTTCGTCAACTTTAAATCAGTCAAAACGGTCATTCGGTGCAAGGATGAATTCTGACATCATGACACACAAATCAGTAGAGAAGTTCCCATTTTTTTGCCTGTTTTTCATTTAGTACAGTCCGATGATCTCATCAAATATTTGAACAACAGAAGTTCCATAACTCCTGGCAAACTCTCGTAAAGACAAGTTATTTTGATCCCTGGCATCCGGATCTGCCCCCAGTTCAAGCATTGCTTTTGTGGTTTCCAACGTAATTGGTTTACCGACTTGTATATGACAATCGATATCAGAATCTAATGCCTGGAATATCGGAGGGTAGTTACAATCTGCACTTGTATGAAGTAAATTCCGATCAACTTCCAAAAGCCCTTTGATCAATCGGACGTCTCTTTTCTCGCAGGCAAGATGCATTAAGGACCACCCCATTGGCGGAAATGATTGATGTAAATCCCCCCCTTCCTTGAGGAACTGTCTGACTTTGTCAAAGAAATCAGAATAAAACTTATCAGGGTTGTTCGAGTAGATCGTCCTGGCAAGATTCCCAAAGTCGTCATACTGATCACGGGCACACATTGCCTCAATCAACTCATCAAAACTCATCGGGCTTCTTTTCATGAAATAGTGCGAGGGGAATTATATCTCAAGTGGTTTTCTTTTGATATAAATCTTCCCTTTCCCGAAATATAGTCACTCGGCATACGATCAGAAAAAAGGGGAAGGTCTCTTTTGAGACCTTCCCCTTTAGTATCTTCCGACGAGCTGCAAACACCCCTTGAGACTCGATGATTAGTCTTGAAAAAACGAACGCGGGGGTTTGAATTTTGAGTCGAGCTGAAACTCGAATTTTGATTCCGGCGCTTTGACTGTGGCTCCCTGGACGATCGCATGCGGCTTGAACAGGTTATAGGCTGGGGGAATCTGTTCTTTCATCCCGACCCCACCTTGTTGGGAATCGGGAGGGATCGGAGACCCGTCCGGTAGTGTGAGCTTCGAGAAGGTCACACCGTACTCCCCCGGAGGGCAACCCGGATTCGAATGATAGTCGGTCAAAGTAAACTTGCCTGCTTCATCGGTCAGGCCAAATCCGCCATTCCCTTTTGTTCCGGCAGTGGGATGAAATTCCACCATCGCACCGACGAGCGGTTGACCATCCATCGCCACGGATCCCGAAACAGGAATCATTTCAATGTCGGGACCGGAATCCGAACCCCCGCAACCGGAAAGGGAAACAAGCAGAACCGCGAACGGTATTGCCAATCCTCGAGTCAATTTACGCGTCGTATGTAAGCAAGCACTCATGTTGATCCACCAGAGCTGAAAGAAGCAGGATTGATTAAGAGAAAAAGAGCCCGTCGCTCACGGGTATCCTCATCCGTGAGCGTGGGAACATCCCGGCAAACAAATTTCCGGATCAGAACTCGCCGAGTACCTGGCTGTCTTTGATCCGGGAGAGATTGGTGCGGGTCGTGGCATCGATGTTCTCGCTGATAAATCGCACAGCACCATCCGCGAGCAGGATCATACATCCTCCGACATGGGAACTTCCGGGCATACTGTAAGATCCCAGTACGCCGGGCCGTTCCGTCATCGGAGGAGTCCAGGAGCAACAGAGCCAGTAGTTGATTCCGCGGCTGTGGGCCAGGTTGACGCCATTGCCCGCGTAGACGCTACATCCCCAGTAGTTACCGGTTCCATCCCGCACCTGACGAGTCGTTTCGCATACCATGACAGTATTACTGGCGCCATCCTTGATCTTCGAAATATCGGAATTGGAATTCTCCCCGAAGAGCGCTCTCGTGGTAATTCCTTCATTTCCCCACAACGCCCAGGGTCCTGTGCCGGAGCTGACGCTGAACCCGTAGTTGGTCATGGCACTTCCCGAGACACCACAGCCGTAGTAGGAAGTCACGGAATTGTAGGTCTGGTTGTTGTCATCACTCGGACAATTGAAAACGGCGATGACCTTTTTTGTCAGTTCCATATTCGCGGTAATGTCCGCAGTCGACCCCATCACCGTTCCCGCACTGGTCGAAGACCACCCGCTGAACGTACTGTCGCGCTGGGCGGCGGTGAAGTTGAATTGATTATAAAGCGCAGACTGTTCCAGATAGGGCAGCAGCAGCGTCCAGCCGGATGTATTCAGAATCGGATCTCCGGCCTGCTTCCAGACCATGGCATTGTTGGCACTCGAGTAGGGGAACTTGGTGTGCGCGTCGTGATAATTGTGCAGCGCCAGGCCAAGCTGCTTCATATTATTCTTGCAGGAGGAACGGCGAGCCGCTTCGCGAGCCTGCTGCACGGCAGGGAGCAGCAATGCGATTAAAATGGCAATAATCGCGATGACAACGAGCAGTTCAATGAGGGTAAAACCCTTCTTTCTGGATATGTTCCTCGACATCAAATAACTCCCTCTTTAAATTCATAGGATTAGAAATAAATTCACAGGATTAGAAAGCGTTGAAGCTGGTATGTGTGATGCAGTGGTTTTGTGGTGATGTAATGGGGCAGGATACTCATAAGCAATGATTGATATTGTATTTCAGTTCTAACGTATTAGTAGTGGGAATAGAATGATATTTATTAAATATTTATTAAATAATGATTAAGCCGCTTATTCGACACGATGTCCTCAAATGACCATAAGTCCCTGAAATAAAAGGGAGTAGCCAACGAAAAAATCTGGCTACTGACTCACCTTCTGAATCGCCGTTTCCAGGAAAGAAAAAGGGGCTTACAGAATGCACAAGGAATTGTTTTCCAATCAGTAACTCATGTTCTTGTCCCGGTGTCGTAGTTGAGTGGTATGAAGCAAGAAAACGTTCAACCTGAAGGCTCGTCTAGAGGTCTTCAACAGGGGGAGGACAGAGCACCATGTTCCAGCACACAGTTCTGCAAAGAACGTGCCGCCGGGAGTATAAAAAGGTCGGTCAAAAAACCCAGCTCACCGGCCGCCAAAACACAACCTGTTTTCGAATATTGACTTACGGGAAATACTATTTCATCGTCTCAGAAATTTCGGACATCGAGACGACAGACAATAACTCAGTAAGTGCCATAACTTTTTGAAGATTGCCAATTAATTTCGCACCAGATCTCACCAGGATCACATGACGGTGAACTCTCCATTCCCTCATTTCAGGAGTGAACCTGTGACAGAATCAATACAGCGACCTGAGCGGGAACTGTACAGAAAGTATTATCCGGGACAAATCATTTTTCCATCTCCATTTTACAATCAGGGCAATGCGGGGTTGTATTCATCAGAATCTCCAGAAAGTCATGTGTTCAGAAAGGCTATCTGATGCTTAACGCATGACGCCCCCCCAATTGGATCATTATTTTTTGAACTCCGGAGAATCAGGTACAGGTCCCCTTGCCCCGACCAAGGGTATCCCGGCTGCTTTGTTTCACTGCTGATAACATCAAACCTTCACGCACAAAAAAAGGGACCACCGGCTGGTGGTCCCTTCGAGGGTGCCTTGTTTTTTTGTCGTGGACAAATCAGTCCCAGCTTAAAGAACCGGAGCTCTGATATTCGGTCACTCGGGTTTCAAAGAAGTTTTTCTCTTTGGACAGGTCCATCGTTTCGCTCATCCAGGGGAATGGATTCGAAGAACCATACTGAGCCGGCAGGCCGATACGTTCCAGACGACGGTCAGCAATGTGCTGCACGTATTCGCGGAACAGATCGCCGTTCAATCCCAGAATTCCGGTAGGCAGGCAATCCTTGGCGTATTCAATTTCCAACTCGGCAGCATACTTGATGCGGTCGATAATGGTCTGCTGGAATTCAGGAGTCCAAAGCTCAGGATTTTCCTGTTTGATGCCATTGATCAAGTCGATACCAAAGTTCAAGTGAATCGTTTCATCCCGCAGGATGTACTGGAACTGTTCGCCAATCCCCGTCATCATATTGCGGCGATGGAACGACAGCACCATCACAAACCCGGTATAGAAGAAAAGCCCTTCCATGATCAGGTAGTAACCGATCAGGTTCTTCAAGAAAGCCTGAGCCCCTTCAAACGTATCCGTAGTGAATTCAGGATCGAGAATTTCAGACGTCAGTTCCATTTCCAACTGATCTTTTTTGGCAATCGCTGGAACTTCATGGTACATGTTGAATACTTCTGACTCATTCAGTCCGAGGCTTTCGACAATGTACAGGAACGTGTGAGTATGCACGGCTTCCTCAAATGCCTGACGCAGCAGATACTGACGGCATTCCGCATTGGTCACATGCTTGAAAATCGCCAACACAATGTTATTGGCAACCAGGCTCTCGGCTGTCGCAAAGAAACCGAGGTTCCGCATAATCACAAAACGTTCGCCATCACTAAGTTTGCTGGAACGCCACATTTCGATGTCTTTGGTCATACCAACTTCGGTAGGCATCCAGTGGTTGGCACAACCATTCAGATAATGTTCCCAGGCCCAATGATACTTCAAAGGCATCAATTGATTGACGTCGACCTGAGAGCAATTAATCAGTCGCTTATTATCTGCTTTAAAGCGTCCCGTGGGAGTATCTCCCACAGGTGTGACTGCTGGAGTAGCTGCTGTATTCGAATTAAGAATTGTCATCATAACACCTCTTTAAAATCCATTAGTAAACTTAAACTGAGCACAATTGATTGTGGAACGAAACATCAGGCTTACTGACATGCTTCACAGTCACCATCCAGGTTGCAGGTCTCACCGGGAGTGACCAGCGTGGCTGCTGCCCGTTCGACCTGAATATCACCTGACGCACTTGCGTTTTTCATCCAGCGAGGCTGAATTCCGAATTTGTTGACGTCCACGGTTGATTTCTCAACCTGAGTCGCTGCCAGAGTTCGCAGATAGTAGGTTGTCTTCAACCCGCGTTCCCAGGCCAGCATATACATCTCATGCAGTTTCTTACCCGAAGGTTCTGCCAGATACAGATTGAGTGACTGTCCCATATCAATCCATTTCTGGCGATGGGCGGCACATTCAATCGTCCACTTGGGTTCGACTTCGAACGCCGTCAGATAGCGGGCCTTCAAGTCATCAGGAATGCGTTCGATCTCTGTGACCGAACCATCATAATACTTGAGGGCTTCCAGCATGTCCGCATCCCATAATCCAAGCGCCTTCAAATCATCCACCAGTAAGCGGTTGACCTGAGTAAACTCGCCGGACAGGTTGCTCTTCACATACAGATGCTTATAGGAAGGCTCAATTGATTGAGATACACCAATGATGGTGGAAATCGTCGCCGTAGGTGCAATCGCCATCACGTTGCTGTTACGCATCCCATTCTGTGCGATCGAATCCCGAACGACTTGCCAGTTCAGGCGGGTCTGCCGATCCACTTCAATCGGAATCTCCCGTTCTTTTTCGTGCAGGTCCAGTGTGTCAATCGGCAGCAAACCGCGGTCCCACTTGGAACCAGCGTAAGAGCCATAACGACCACGCTCACCCGCCAATTCAGACGAAGCCAGGATCGCGTAATAGGAAATCGCTTCCATGCTGGCATCAGCAAACTCGACGGCCTGCATGCTGGCATAACTGATCCCCTGGGCCAGGAGAGCATCCTGGAAACCCATTACACCCAGACCAACGGGACGATGACGTGTATTCGAATTACGGGCTTCATCCGTCGGATAGTAATTGATGTCAATCACGTTATCCAGCATTCGCATCGCAGTCCGAACAGTCTCTTCCAGCATTCCGAGATCAAGCTGACCATCAACAATGTGCAGCTTGAGGTTCACAGAACCCAGGTTACAGACAGCCGTCTCATCCCGGGAGGTATTCAACAGAATCTCGGTACACAGGTTACTGCTGTGAACCACACCCGTATGGTCCTGAGGCGATCGCAGATTAGAAGGATCTTTCCAGGTAATCCAGGGATGACCAGTTTCAAACAGACGGGTCAGCATCTTACGCCACAATTCGACAGCAGAAATACGACGGAAGAGTTTGATCTCGCCGGTTTCTGTCATCTTTTCGTATTCGGTATAACGCCGTTCGAACGCCTGGCCGTAAAGGTCATGCAGATCGGGAACATCATTCGGGCTGAACAGAGTCCACTCGGCATCTTCGCGAACACGACGCATAAACAGATCGGGAATCCAGTTCGCCGTATGCATGTCATGGGTACGTCGTCGGTCATCGCCTGTGTTCTTACGCAGGTCGAGGAACTCTTCAACATCCATGTGCCATGTTTCCAGGTAGGAACAGACGGCACCTTTGCGTTTGCCACCCTGGTTCACAGCCACAGCAGTATCATTCACGACCTTCAGGAACGGAATTACGCCCTGACTTTGACCGTTGGTACCACTGATGTGCGAATTGGTCGCCCGGATTTGAGTCCAGTCATTCCCCAGTCCGCCGGCCCACTTGGAGAGCTTGGCGTTGTCGGCAACACATTTGAAAATGTGGTCCAGATCGTCGTCGACGGTCGAAAGATAACAGGAGCTCAACTGAGGATGCAGCGTGGCCGAGTTAAACAGGGTCGGTGTCGCCGAGGTAAATCGGAACGTAGAGAGAATGTTATAGAACTCAATCGCCCGTCCGGTAAAATCGCCGGCTTCCTGAATCGCCAGTCCCATGGAAACACGCATCCAGAAATATTGAGGCGTTTCAATACGGCGACCATCAATGTGCAGCAGGTAACGATCGAAAATAGCCTGCAATCCCAGATACTGGAACAGGTGATCGCGTTCCGGCTTGAGAGCCAGAGCAATCCGGTTCAGATCGAACTTGTGCAGATCGGGAGTCAATCGTTTGGCTTCAATTCCATCATTGAGGAACTGTGTAAAACGATCCACATAGAGTTGATTTAATTCATTGACGTCAGAGGGCGCATTTCCCAGAGCGTCGTTGTAAATAATCTTCAGCATCAAACGTGAAGCAACCGTATCGTAGGCAGGATCACGTTCGATACGAGTCCGGGCTGCCAGAATCATGGCACGATACAATTCTTCGACAGAAATCCCATCGAAAATCGAACGCATCACTTCTTCGAGCAGATCCTCAGCCGAACAGTCCCCTTCCAGTCCGCGACAAGCTTCGGAAAGCCGTGCTAAAATTCGTCCTTCATCAAAGGGAACTTTGGTTCCGTCTTTGAGAATGACATGAAACCGGGGGGCCGTTGATTTGATCTCATCAGACTCATCCGCCAGCTCATTCGATCCGCGTAACGCACGCAGCTTGGCACGTTCAGCACGGTAGACAATGTAGCGACGTGCAATACGGTAGTGACCGCGTCGCATTAACATCATCTCGACGACGTCCTGAATCTTTTCTACTTCAACACCAGAATCACTACTGGCGGCGGCAGCAATTTCATTCGCCACCGACTCGACCATTTCCGGAATTTCCATCCGAATTTCGTCGTCGAGTGGCTGATTATCTGCGAGATTCAGTTCTGCGCGGAAAGCGTTAGAGATTGCACGACCGATCAACGATGCATCAAAGGAAGCTGTTCTTCCCCCCCGCTTCGTGACGATCCATTCTGTTTGCGCTCGAATCATTCGATTGCCTCCTTAAAATGGAATGCTAAAAATCCGGCTGTGTCCATGCCGACAGCAGCTTGTTGTATTCATAATTGGGATGTGGTGATACCAGCATCTCGTGGCACACAATACACTCGCACCAGATTGCCAGAAATGACAAACAGAAAAGAAGGGAAACATAAAGAGACAGGGAAAGGCAGACAACATCACCTTGGTGCGTGAACTGGCAACTCCCTTTGCTCTTAAGAACCCTCACTGATCTGAAATTCAATTTCTAAAACCATCTGAATGTGAGAGCTAAGATTTCACCAAACACCTGAGAGACAGGTTTTTCGAGCATAAATCAGACACCATGTCCGCTCTGATCAGAGACAAAAACAAGGCCCGCATCTATTCAAAAAAACACTGGTTAAATATCTGGCAAAATCAACTTTATCGTGCCCCAAACAGAACCACTTGTATAGCGTTTTGTCTGAGCCACTCACTCATAACACCCAATATAGTGTGTATATTTCAGTAGTCAATACTAAATGTTGGACATCGTCCAAAGATGTCAAGAATCATTAGCAAGACTCAGCAAAACCCTATATTTGTAGAAACTACACACAAATTTCATTCAAATCCAATCCCGAGATCATGAAAAAGTGCAAAAGAAATCTTTCTCAATCCACTGACCGTCAAACTTTAAAATGCCCGTTCATCTTGTGGGAAGACACCAGCTTGAAGAAGGGCAAATCGAGCAATGATGCGACTCTTCATGGGAACTTCATATGCAATTCAAAGAGATGCCAGCGCGGCTCATTTCCGATGGGAACCGGAAAACAGCCGTCTTTTCAGACTTTGAATCAGCATCAGAGCAAACTCAAAGCGGGACACCACAGGGCGATTTTTCCAGACATTGAACCGCTGCCGTTCGATGTGATCCAGGATTTTCAGGCCGCCACGAACAAACAGATCTATGTCAACCTGCAATCGCCCGGGAAGCTGAGCAACCAGTGGTAAACCATCCAAGAGAAACTGGCGGGCGCGCTGCACTTCAAATGCCATCATTTTTTGAAATGATTCATTAAACTCGTTTCTCTGCAATTCTTCATCGGTATAGCCGAATTGACGTCGATCTTCGGCGGGTAGATAAATGCGTCCCATCGCAAAATCGCGTGCTACGTCCTGCCAGAAATTCGCCAGTTGTAACCCGGTGCAAATCGAATCGGACCAGGCCAGCGTCTCAGACGAAGCGGATCGGCAGAGATGCAGCACCAGTCGCCCCACCGGATTGGCACTCTTCTGGCAATACTCCTCTAGCTGCGCAAACGACTGATACTCGGTGACACGCTGATCCTGCTCAAAGGCTTGAATCAGATCATCAAACGCATCTTGAGGCAGCGCAAACTCCTTGATCGTTGGCGCCAAAGCGACAAACACCGGATGCAGGCGCGGCGCAGGCCTTTGTGGATCGGCGTTAGTGCTCGAGATCCCCTGATAGCATTCCTCTAGCTGGGATCGCCACCAGGCGAGCATCGCGAGTGAGGTCTCTGCGTCCTGAATTTCATCTCCCAGATCATCGGCCCAGCGACAGAAAGCATACACGTTGAAAAAGTGCGGGCGCAGGTCACGCGGCAATGCCCAGGAGACAACGGGAAAATTTTCGTAATGCCCCAGGGCAATCTTACGGCAGTATTCCCGGGCCTGCTCCACGTCGATTGGAGCATCCGTTCCCTCATAATAGGAAGAATCGGGCCCCCAAGCGGTCAATTCTTGCTCAAATACCGTCATTTAGCCGGAAGTTCCCAAACGCAATGCTCCAGTTGATTAACAATCGTCCGCTAACTGGATATTCTATGGATATATGACTCAGCCGCATAATATGCCATCACCGTCATAAGACGGATTGCAGAGTTCTGTTTCTTGCCGCCCGGCATCAGCACAGAGAAAAACTCCGAATCGACGGGCGCTCAAAAGATTCTGATACCAGCACACTCAGGGATACAAGCCCCGGGTCTGGAAATCAAGCGAGCAAACCCAATCCCCGCCGATTCCAACTGAAAACGATTTCTTTAGAAAAACGTAAAATCATGGCCGTACCAAAAATTGCCATCGTGGGCCGACCCAATGTAGGCAAAAGTTCGATTTTCAACTGGCTTGCCGGTCACCGTGTCGCCATTGTCGACCCGACAGCCGGTGTGACCCGCGATCGGGTTACGTACCTGGTTCATGAAAAAGATCGCTACTTCGAACTGGTGGATACCGGCGGAATTGGAATCACCGACAGCGACGACCTCTCGGAAGATATTGAACGCCAGATTCAGGTCGGCATTGATGAGGCCGATCTGATTCTGTTTGTCGTTGACGGCACCATGGGCCTGGCCCACCTCGATGAAGAAGTCGCTCAGAGACTCAGGTCGATCGAAAAACCGAAGATCCTCTGCATCAACAAATGCGACTCAACAAAAACCGATGACGAAGCGGCTCAGTTCTTTCGCCTGACAAATGCCCCGGTGGTCTTAACCAGCGTCAAAGGAAATCGGAACCGTAACGAATTGATCCAGGCATTATTGGATCAACTGCCTCCCGCCGAAGAGTTTGAAGAAACGGAAGGCGAAACACTTTCAGCCGAACCCGAGTTGAAAATTGCCATCGTCGGCCGCCGCAACGTTGGCAAAAGCACGTTCATCAATGCCCTTGCGGAATCCGAACGCATGATCGTCAGCGAAGTTGCCGGCACCACGCGCGACAGTGTGGATATTCGATTTGAATTCGACGACAAATCATTTCTCGCCATTGATACTCCCGGCGTACGCAAACGCAAAAGCCTCGCGAATGACATCGAATTTTACGGTTTAGCCCGCGCCAAACGCAGCATCCGCCGCGCCAATGTCGTACTGATGTTTTTTGATTCGCAGCAAACAATTTCCAAAGTCGACAAGCAGCTCGTCACCGAAATTGAAGAGAATTATAAGCCTTGCATCTTCGTGATCAATAAATGGGACCTGGGCCGCGAGAGTAAGATGACCTCTGAAAAATGGGATGAATATCTGACCTCACAATTCCGCACCATGCGGCATGCCCCCGTGGCATTCGTAACCGCCCGCGATTCACGAAACATTAAACAAGTCATCAACCTGGCTCAGACGATTTATAAACAATCCCGCATTCGCGTTTCGACGGGACGACTGAATAAAATTGTCCGAGCGGCGATCCAGAATAATCAGCCTCCCTATTCCAAAAACCGTCGTCCCAAAATTTTCTACGCCACCCAGGTCGCAACAGAACCACCGACGATTGTTCTGAAGTGTAACGATTCGAAACTCTTTACCGACTCCTGGAAACGCTACCTCAGCGGCGTCCTGCGGGAACAGCTCCCGTTCAAAGAGATTCCGATCAAAATCTATTATCGCTCGAAAGATCTCAAAGAAGACGGCGGCCCCAGTCTGGATATGATCGACCATGACGATTTCCAGGAAGACTTCGAGCCGGAACGATCATAACGCCACAAAAGGGGGCAGGGTTTGCGTTCATACACCCGCTGATTCTTCCCCTTTCATGTCTGGCTTTTCTATTGTTGGCACGATATCAACGTCAATTCAGCCCCCGTCCCGCGCGTATCATTCCTCTTCGAAACCAATACAGCATCTTCACGTCTGAACCTTCATCGCGCTCTGCTGAATAAATTCATCTTGACCGCCTCGCGCCCTCTAAAATGATGTAGCGTAGTTAGCGTCGCGCGCGAAAACACTACTGGTTCAGCTGAAGTATCTGAATCACTGAAAAAACCGGCACCATAAAACCCACTCGTTTTAGCACGATTTTCCAAACCACTACTCACCCGCACCTCAGTTATCAAACGACATCGCAGGCCTTCACTCCGCAATCCCAGAGCTTCATAGAACGATCCCAGGAGATCACATGACGATCCTAAAGAAAATATGCGGACGCCCCTTGACTCACCCACGCCATTGACGATGATCTTTTTCACAAACATGATTTCTTCCGCAAAAAGTAGGGAGCGGCCCTATGTGGCCGCCCGCCTGGCGACATTCAATTTCAAATCACCGCGTAAATGGAACCAGCGCGGCCTGCAAAAAAGTGAGCAGCGCGGCACCAACCGCCGTTTGCAACCAGAGTGCGAAAACAAATCAGCGGCAAACCAATCCTACCAGATATCACCAGCCCCTCTCAGATGAACATACCGCACCAACGGCTGAATGGAACAGCGACGAATTGACAGAGAACTCGTTCTTTTCGCGTGTTCGTGTTTTTCGTGGTAGTCATCAATCCAATTACAATCACACCATTGAACACGATCCCACAGACGGGGAAACGTTCCTGTGTGCCACCGCTCGGCTTGTCCGACGGTGCTGGTTTAAATACAGAGACCGTAAAAGACCGGAGACCGTAAAAGGGGTCAGGAACCTATAATCAAAGAGTCCCGACCCCTTTTAATCTGCGCCTGCCCCCTTTTAATCTGCGACTGATCCAATTGGATCCCTAGTCCGTCCCGGTGTCTTGATTGCCCACACCGAAGCCGTGAGGGTGGGACGTAGGAACTTCCAATACGTGCTTCCAATGTTTGGCGAAGGTTTCCCCGTGCTCAATTTCCAAGCGTTGCTTCTCCTCCTCCACGCGCTTTAGGACCTCCGGCCACCAAGTGGAATTGAGATAGGCAACGCGGCGGTCGTGTTCTTCCAGAGAGATCCCCTCCTCGTCAGGATCGAGCCCTTCCTCCTCAAAATTCATGTCCCGCCAATGATCGCCGGGGTGGGGCACAAATCCTTGTGTATCATAAGGAAACTTGTGGTTGTATGAATCCATTTGAGACTTGTGAAACATCGGAACATCTCCTTTGCATTCCAGAATGCGAATCGAAGTAAAGCGTCTAACTCTATTGGAGTGTTCGGCTCGAAAGTTTTCAATACTGAATGCCGAGTAGATACGAAGAAATTCCCATGAGACAGTGAAGGCAAAATCGCTTTTTGGGGGTTTTGGTATGAATGGACAGGAAAAGGCCTTTTATTTTTCTGCCCCCTTTTATTCTTGAATTCGTGTTTTTCGTGGTAGTAAAATCACAACAGATCACACACTCGACATTCTAATCGAAGTTCATCTTCTTGATGTGCTCCGCCGCGGCGTCTGCCAGGACGTCGCGGAACATGCGGTCGGGATTGTCGAAAAAGGCGATGCTGATACCGCGATCGACGGAGCGGGTCGCCAGCAAGGTCAACATGGGTGTCGGTGGCACATAACGCTCCATGTATATGAGCCGCATGCCGGGTCCCTTGAGATTCAACAGACGCTCAAAATACTGCATGGCCAGATTGCCCTCGCGGGCCAGTACGGCGCCTTTCACCGAGACGCGTAGTTTCTGCCATTCTTCAGGCGTCATTTCTTTTTTCCAGGCCATGACCTGCCGATGCATGGCATCAAGTTGGCTCGCCGCTGCTCCGGCAATATTCGCTTGAATCATCGGCAGCATACTCCGCGTGAAAGCATGCAGCTCCTCGGTGCTGAACTGCTGCTGTTGAATCACCTTCTCCAGGAACTGCTTCGAACCCGCCAGAAGCTGTTTCTGCCGATTGAGTTTTTCGCCTTCGAGCCCCATGTGATCGAGCTGTTTCTCGACCCGGTCGATCTTTCCGTGATACTCAGCCAGTTGTTGCAGGCGTTGCGTGTCGAGCTTGCCGGCGCCGGGTGGGCCGAGCATGAGGTAGATCGCGACCGGCATATGGGCAAAGACTTTGAGCGTATCGTACCGGGAAAGCAGAATTTCTGACGTCGTTTCCTGCCCGTTGCGAATCAGCACAAGCTTGCCATCTTTAAGCAGAATGATCGGCCCGCCAGACGCGAGGTCCAACTTTCGGGCGGCCGTGTGCGCATTAATGAAGTCACCATTCAGCTTCATCAGCGCGTCTCCCGCTGCTGCATCGATCTCTTCCGTGAATGCCACCTGGGGCAGAATCATCAGAATCAGGCCCGCGAAAATCATTCGTCTCATATTCCTGCCTCCCTGGTACAGAATCAGCTTACAGATCAACTCACAATAGGGGGTTGAAAAGGGTCAACTCAAACGATAAAACGTTTCTGCATTGTCGTGAAACAACTTCCGCTGAAACGTTTCTGATCGGTCCTGGACGATCCATTTCAGCGCGTTGAGCCAGGACTCGTACGAGGACGTCATGGTGCAGACCGGCCAGTCGCCGCCGAAGAAGACGTGGTCTTCCCCGAATGTGTCCAGACAGAAGTCAATATTCTGTTTTAGATCTTCGGGCTGCCATTTCCCTTTCGTGGCGGTCGCGACGATTCCGGAAATCTTGCACATCACCTGTTCGCGCTCTGCCATCTGTCGCATGCCGTTTTCCCAGGCAGCTCGATCCACCTGCTGATCAGGCTGCACGCTCATATTGCCGCAATGATCGACGATAAACCGCGTCTTCGGGCAGGCGTCGACCAGTTCGACCGCGTCCTGAATTTCGGCCGGCCGCATACACAAATCAAAACTCAAGCCATGCTCGCCCAGCAGTTGAATGTTCTGTTTGAACTGTGGCTGTAAACACATGCCCCGCGGCCGATCCGGATCGTGTAAAATAGTCCTGACCCCTTTTAAGAATGGGTTGTCGGCAAACTCTTCGAGGTACTTGCTGAAGCTTGCTTCTCCCGGCCTGCCGCCTATCACCGCACCGGCCAGCGGATTGTCAGCCTGACTGCACAACTCCAGAACAGCTCGCGCCTCCTGTTGATGCAGGTCCGGGTGGACATTGACTTCCATATACACCGACTTTTCGATCTGACAGTTCTGCGTCGCTTCCAGATAATCATCCATGCGAAAACTGCACCGCAGTGGATCCATGCCGGGTAATTCGAGCCAGGGCAGGTCAAACAGATCCAAATCCCAGAGATGGTGATGAGTATCAATAACGGGCATTGGATGCATGGCAGGGCTCCGCTGTTAGGAAATAGAATTGATGCCTGGGTAGCGTTCATTAATTGGTTTTGAGTGCGATTCTCATGATTGTAACCTTATCGAGATCGGCATTAACCGCGGCTAACGCCGTGCGGCTGATCCGGTTTTTGGTGATTTCCCAACCGGAATGACTTATTAGCCGAAGGGCGTTAGCCCCGGTTTCTTCCATTTGCCAAGAGGCATTCGAATATCAGAAACGTTATCTGGTGCTTTCTCAAGCTAGAAATTGAAGGGTTGGGAGTATTGTTGACGTGCTCCGTTGTCGTACTCTCGTTATATTTATCAACCCAATATTTAAAAATGAAACTCCACTAGTGCTTTGTCAAGCTAGAAATTGAGGGTTGGGGGTGTTGTTGACGTGCTCCGTTGTCGCACTCTCGTTGTATTTATCAACCCAATATTTAATAATGAAACTCTACTAGTTTTACTCTGTACACAGACTCATTGCAATTCACATTTCACTTCTGTTTACGCTGGTATTGAACCGTTCAATCGGTTAGAAGTGAGCTTTACCCAATCAGCGTTTTCGATGAATTATTAACTCGATGCAACCTTCCCCAATCCAACAGAATCCCCAGTCAGAATATGAGCAACGGCTCGAAAGCCGGGCAAGCAAGGTACGGGCACTGGTTAAACAAAGTGACCAGTTTTCGACCTTCAGAGGCCTGCTCTTCCTGGCCGCGATTGCTATTTTGATGGCCTCCACAATCTGGGGACTCCTCAGCCTGAAGTGGATCGGACTCCCGGTGCTGAGCTTTGTGATTCTCGTTATCTTACACGCCCGCTGTATCCGCCGCCTGAAGCAGGCGCGACAGGCAGAAACCTACTACAAAACCTCTCTGGACCGGCTGAACGACCAGTGGATCGACGTCCGCCCGACGGGAGACGAATTTTATGATCCCGAGCACATGTATGCCGGCGACCTCGACCTGCTGGGACGTGGCTCCCTGTTTCAACTCATCTGCAGTGCTCGCACGAAACTGGGAGAAGAAACCTTAGCACGCTGGCTGCTGTCTCCCGCGACCACAGATGAAATCAAGCAGCGGCAAGAGTCTGTTGAAGAACTGCGCAACGAATTGGACTTCCGCGAAGAACTGGAATTGCTGGAAGCGGAAACTCATAGCGACATTGAACAGACTCATCTTGCGGAATGGGTCAAGCAGCCGCTGACCGAAGTCCCCGCTGTATTGAAATGGGCCTCCATGATCACAGGTGGCTTCGCCGCGTTATCCGTCGTCAGTTGGCTGCTCTCGTATAGCGGAATCGCGCCGATATGCGTGGCAATTATCATCCAGGTCTGCCTGCTGTTTTTCATTGGTCCCCGCATTCGCGAATTATTGAACCAGACCGATGAAGTCCGCGACGGCTTATCCGTTCTCTCCGATGTTCTGTCTCTGATTGAACAACGACAATTTGAATCTCCGCACTTAAAAGCGATCGTGACAGCGCTGCAGACAGACGGCGTTCCCCCTTCGCGATCGATTGCCCAGTTACGACGACAGATTCAGGGGCTCAACAACTGTTTTCGCAACCAGTTTTCCGCCCCGCTGGCGGTGCTGCTGGGAATTCCCTTTCATTACATGTTTGCCATTGATCGCTGGTTAAAACATGTCGGCCCGCATTGCCCTGAATGGCTCTCCGCTGTGGGAGAATTCGAAGCACTCTGCTCGCTGGCCGGCTACGCGTACGAACACCCGCAAGACCCGTTTCCCGAGATTGTGGAAACAGAGGCTGACGGCCCCCGGCTGGAGGGAGTTGATTTAGGGCACCCGCTGATCCCCTTGCAGCAGGTCGTCCGTAACGATGTCACCTTGAACGCGGAAAATCGGCTACTCATGATCAGTGGCTCAAACATGTCGGGCAAGAGCACCTTGATGCGAACCGTCGGAACGAACTTTGTGCTGGCGATGACAGGCGCCCCGGTACGAGCGACCCGCCTGACCGTCTCTCCCATGCAGGCGGGAACCGCGATGCGGGTGCAGGACTCGCTGCAACAGGGTGCCTCGCTGTTTTATCAGTCCGTCGCACGACTTTCTGCCGTCGTCCACCTGGCAGATAAGCCGATGCCGGTTCTGTTTCTACTGGATGAAATTCTACAGGGCACGAATTCACACGACCGTCGGATCGGGGCCCAAAGCGTGATTGAAACCCTGATCGAACGGGGAGGCATCGGCATTGTCACGACACATGACCTCGCTTTAACCGAAATCACCGCTCAGTTTGGCACACAGGCAAAGAACGTGCATTTTGAAGACCAGCTGATTGATGGCAAAATGACCTTCGATTACCGCATGCAGCCAGGCGTCGTCAAGCATAGCAACGCCCTGGAACTGATGAAGATGATGGGCATCGTACTGAAAGATGTCAAAACGGAAACGGAACACGAACCTTCATAACGCCGTCCGAGAGGCACTCAGCTGACCAGATACATGGCGACCTGAAAATAGATGATCAGGCCCAGGATATCAACCAGTGCGGTAATAAACGGGTTCGACATCAAAGCCGGGTCCATCCCTAAGCGCCGGAACCCCATCGGCAGCATCCCCCCTGCCGAAATCCCCATCAGTACGACTAAAAATACAGCCAGACCTACGACAGACGCCTGAATCAATTGAGCCGTAAACGCCCAGGAGATGAAAAAACTGATCAAAGCGAGTCCACTTCCCAGCAGTAACCCCAGCTGTAGCTCTTTTCGTAATAAGGCACGTAAATCCCCTTGCTGAATGTTCGACTCCAGTGCCATCGCACGAATGATCAACGTCGCCGACTGTGAACCCGCATTTCCCCCACTGGCGAGAATCAGCGGGATAAACAACACCAGCCATTCGTATTTATCTGAGATCGCTTCGTAATGCTCGAGGACCTTTGCTGCCAGAAATGAGGGAACCAGCAGAAAAATCAGCCAGCCAATTCGTTTCTGAATCACAGTCTTGACCGAGGTAGACAAATAACTGTCTTCCAAGGGCTCGACCGCAGCCAGACGATACGTATCTTCCGTTGCCTCTTCCTGCATAATGTCGATCGCATCGTCGTGCGTGACAATCCCGACCAGTTGATTTTGACGATCGACGACAGGAATCGCCACGAAGTCATATTTTGCCATCTGCTGTGCGACAAATTCCTGGTCATCATCCACACGTACGGAAATCACATCCCGATTGATCAACTCCGACAGAGGACGTGTGGGACGGGCAAAGATCAATTCTCGCAATGAAACGATCCCCTGTAATCGACGCCCCTCATCAACGACATAGATATAGGAAATAATTTCACTATCCGGTGCCTGCAGACGCAATCTTTCCAGTGCCTGCGACACGGAAATATTTTCCGGAAGCGACGCATATTCGGTCGTCATAATCGCGCCGGCACTGTCTTCCGGATAGGAGAGCAGCTTGCGGATATCCCGCCGCTCTGCCTGCGCAATTAGCGGCAGGAGCTCTTCGACGTGATCATCGTCCATCCGCGACAACAGGTCGACCCGGTCGTCAGGTGCCATCTCTTCGATCAGCTTGGAGAGAGGCTCCCGGTCAATCACGCCCACAATTTCAATCTGTTGCGGTAACGCGAGAAACTGAAAAATCTCGGCCTGCTTCTCGGGAGTACTACAGGCCAGCACGCGCCACACATCCTGGCTGTTCAGCTCTTCCAGAATTTCCGCTGTGACGGCGGGATAGAGGGCATCACAAAACTCCTTGACACCTTCCGTATCATTTTCGTTCAGCATCACCTGAAGTTCTGGCAGCAATAATCGACCATACATTGTTGATGTCCCTTTGTCTTACCGATATTGCTTGATCAACAAACTTGACCTGGGCAAAGCGCCTGCCAGTACAGATATTATGATTAACGGTCGTCTTCAGCCTGAGAATTACCGTAAAAAAACACCCTCACTGGAATAAGTTGCCAGTCAGGGTGTCGATGACTTCATACAGACAACACACAGAAGCATCGCCTGAAAATAACCATTCGCAGATCAACGCTTGGAGAACTGAAAGCTCTTACGTGCTTTCTTGTAACCAAACTTCTTACGTTCAACCATGCGGCTGTCACGTGTTAAGAATCGTCCTGCACTCAAGGTTTCATGGAACTGGTTATTGTATGCTTCCAGAGCACGTGCGATACCCAATACAATCGCTCCGGTCTGCCCTGTGGTTCCGCCGCCGTTGACGCGAACCCAGACATCAACTTTACCATATGTCTCGGTTGCCTTCAGAGGCGCTTCCACCATCTGGCGATCACGTTCGACTTTCAGATAGTCTTCCAGAGAACCGCCGTTGATCGTCAGATTTCCGGAACCAGCTTTGATTCGAACACGGGCCACAGCAGTCTTACGACGTCCGGTTCCCATGGCGACACCGTGCTTGTCCAGCTTACCACGAATGATCGGTTCTGGCTTGATGACGTCTTCCGCATCGCCTTCACCTTCAGTCGGTAGAGTGGAGCCCAGAGTCAATTCAGGAACGCCAGAATCGGTCGTCATCGACTCCGCAGTGGCTTCTTCTGAAGTCGCTGTTTCCGCCTCGACCGGCGTCTGCTGTTCTGTCGTTTCTTCTGTTACATTTTCTTCCGGAGTCTCATTTTCCATGACGGTCAACTACTCTTATCTTATTATTTTGAAAAGGAATAAATAGAAGTTCGTATGCCTGTGATTCTACTTATGGCAGCAGATGGGCTGGCATATCTTGAGGTTGCTGCGACTGATGTTCGTGAGTCGGACCTGCAAACAACTTGAGCTTCTTCAGCATCTGACGCCCCAGCTTATTCTTGGGAAGCATCCGGCGAACCGCTTCAGAAAGCACTTGCGTTGACTGGCCTCGCTCCAGTTTCTTTTCAGCAGTGACCACTTTCAAACCGCTGGGATAACCACTATACGAAGCATAGCCTTTATTCAGCATCTTCGATGAGAAATAGGGATGAGAGTCGTGAGCAAGTTCCTTACCGGAAAACTTTACTCTGTCACAGTTTACGACGATCACATAATCCCCGGTATCGACGTGGGGAGTATATGTGGGCTTATGCTTGCCCATTAAAACAGTCGCAATCTTTGTGGCCAGACGTCCCACAATTTGATTATCTGCATCAACAACGAACCATTTTGGGTCGACAGTGGATGCTTTTGCCATATAAGTTTTTGTCGTAGACACCGGTCATTCCTCAAACGTAAACGATATAATATTCTACACTTATGTCAATATGCACTTCAAAAAGGCATGTCAAATTGTAGTCAATCTCCCTCGTATCGATCAGAAAAACGCCGGCAAAGCGAGCGCATACCAATCGCAAGGGAGCGGATAACAGTAACCTTTTTAAGGTCCCTCTTCAACTTCAGCGAGGCGGAAAATCTGAGCTGGAACACAAAAAAGCACAGAAAAGCCACTTTTTTGCTCGGGATCTATCTGGAAATCAGAATACCTGAATTCTCCACTCCCGAATTCCCCTACATTATCACAGACGGAGTCTCTGAACCACCATTCTGAAGAGAGAATTCAGTTGATTACAGGTAGGACAGCAGACTCAACTGGAGCGACTGCGACGTGATTTTCAGATTCGCCTCAAAGGCGGTCTGACGCTGAGTAATCTCGACAATTACTTCTGTCAGATCGGTGTGAAATTCGTTGGAAATCGCCTCTTCTATTTTGACTTCCTGATCTTTGAGGCGGTTATCCGCCTCTTCAAGAACCTTCATTCGGCTCCCGATATCCGCCCGCACACGATTCATCCGACCGATTTCGACATCCAGCAGGACTCCAATCCGCTCAATTTCACGATCATCGCCATTCCTCAAGCCCTTTTCCAGCCGGGACAGTAAGCTGATGACGCCCGTGGATTCCTTTGGATTTGGTTCTTTTCCGACCAGTCCCACCAGGGGATCAGTGCCGGTCTCAACACCATCAATGCCCAGGGCGTAAGCAATTTCAATGGGAGGAATTTCCAGAGGACCGGTTCCCGAGGCATCGAAGATCGTGAGACCATTGCCCGTCGTATTGAGCGTGGCCTGCAGCTTGATTGGAATAAAATTCCCCTGCAGCGGCACGGTATTAATCGCCCCCGGCTCCGTCACCGCCAGCCCCAGTGCATCAGAAACCACATTACTGGCGATACTCAAGGGCCCCGCCCCCGAGTTATCAGTGATCTGAATGGCATTCGTAGTGGGATCGATACTGGCAACCAGGTTTCCCGGATCGACGGCATTAATCGAATCCAGTACGTCCTGAACGGTCGCATCACCGGCCAGGCTCACATTCACCACCGATGCATCCCGGCGCGTAATATCCAGAGTGGTCGCCCCCACGGGAACACCCTGCCCCAGATTCAAATCCGCCAGTAGTGTGGTTCCGTCGAACGTCTCAAAATCATTGATCTTGTCGATCACATCCTGCACGGTGACCGAACCGCTGAGGTCCAGATTGATGGTTGTTCCATCACGTCGGATCACCTGGAGTTGATTCGTGGAATCGACATCGACTCCCCGCCCGTAATTCAATTCGGAAAGGGGAGTACTGGCAGAGAACGTAGCAATTCCCAGACCGGCGGCATTCGTGCCTCCATTGTTCTCACCGATTGAGAAATCTGCACCGCTGATCCGACTCGAAATCGCCAATCCGTTCTGACTTTGATTAATACCCAGATTGAGATCAGGGTCTTGTGTGCGAATCAGATTAAAAACATCTTCGATCGTAGTGGCAGTGGAAAGGTCAATCGTTTCCGTTTTCCCGCCGTTATTGATGACCAGACCAGTGCCGACGGTCGAGCCAATTCCCGTGCCGCCGTTCAGCGATGCCAATGTCGTCTGCAGCGTGATTCCCGGATCGAGGTCCAACCCATTGATCTGCGCGACCGCAGTACTGGCGATTCCCAGTTCGGTGGCGGACGTCGATCCCACCACATTGGAAACCGCAACCGTACCCGCGGAGGGAGTGAACCGCAGGCCATTCTGACTAGCGGGATCAATGTCCACCGTGAGTGTCAAAGGCCCCGCTGAAAACGCGTCTTCCAAAACGGTCTTGAGGTCCTGGATGGTTTCGGCACCAGACAGATCCACCGTTTGTGTCTGCGGAGTACCATTGTCCAATGTGACTGTGATGGATCCCAGATTGAGACCGCGACCACTGTTCAAATCAGAGATTTTACTCTGCAAAGTTAACGCAGGATTGATATCGCCGCCAACCTCGGGCGTGCTGGCAGCGAATGCGGAAATCCCGTCATAGTTATTGGGTAATAAAGTTTGCACATCGATATAGGATTGAATCTGGTGATTATCGCCATGATAAACCACCTGACCGTCCGCCCGTTCCTCAAAGGGAGTGGTATTGGTCTGACTCCCGGAAAAAAGATACTGTCCCCGGAACGTCGTATTGCCGGCATTCACAACCTGCGTTCTGAGTGAAGCAATTTCATTCGCCAGCGCAACGCGCTCGGCTTCAGTCACCGTATTCCCCACGCCCAGTAATGAAATGGATTTTGCCTGGTTTAATGCGTCTCCTACACTTCCCAAAGCGGATTCGCTCATCGTCAGTAAACTGAGATTGGTGCCGATATTTGTCTGGTACTGCGCCTGGCGTTCGTACGTTGACTGCAGAATAATCGTGCGCAGCGCTGCTCCGGGAGATTCGCTGGCAATGGAAAACAATTGCCCCGTGGCCACCTGTTGTTGCAGATTGACTAATTCACGCGCATTGTCATTCAGCGAAACCTTCAACCGCTCGGAAAGCATTGTTGAAGGCAGACGGCCTGGCAATATAGGACCAATACCCATGATTCATCACACCAAAAAAGTCAACGAAACAGAAATTGAGAACCGATCGGGTCTCAAAAAATTTTGCTTTCAAATATTCAGTAAAACCGTAAACAATTCATCAATCGTGCTCACCAGCCGCGCTGCTGACTGATACGCTCTCTGATACGTCAAAACATTGATTGTTTCTTCGTCGATACTAACGCCGGAAAACTGCTCGCGCTGTCCCAGCAATGAGTCCCTGAAGGCCTGCGATCCTTCGGACAGTGCGGCCTCAGAAGCTGAAGCCTGCGCAATATTCGAAACCACTTTTTCGTAATACCCATCCAGACTGATGCCTCCCAGGGAATCAATGGGATTCTCAGCAAAAGCAGCCAGCAACACGGCATTACTCCCGTCAGAAGGACCTCCCCCCTGACCGGTTGCCAGAAACTGCTGATTTTGCTGGATTACGGAATTGATTTGAATATCACTGGAGTCCGCTCCCGTGAACAGGGTATTGATGCCAATCGCAGCTAAGGCACCACTGGTATCATTCGAAAAACGAAACTCGTAATCAGAGCCGGCGGTAATCGAGAGTCGTCCGTCTGTGGACACAGAAGAACTTAAATTGGTTACACCGCCAATGGCCGCCGATAAACTGTTTAACGTGGTATCAGCGCCAATCCCATCCAGGTCAACGTTAATCGTGGTCGTGTTGGTCAAACCCGTTGTTTTGTTAGTCACCTTGATCTGGAAACTACCGTGCGTTGCCTGAAACGGAAGTCCGGACTGGGTGGAATTCAACGCGGCCGTTGGATCAAGGGCGCTGGACGCGGCCGTCAATTGTTCGAAACCAGCCGTCCCCTCGCCGGAAGCATGAATCTTGTTAAACTCAAAAATCAAATTAGAAGTGTATGTATCCAGCTGATCGACAAAACTCCCCAGAATATCATCCCGGCCTTCGATCACTCCTTTCAACTCGCCCCCCGTACGCGAAATATTACTGTTCGTCCGCGAGAGTAGCACTTCATGAGTCACCACACCGCGATCAGTCCCCGTTTGTAACGTCAGCTTCTGAGAGGATCCCGCCAGAACCAGATAATCAGAACCGGTAAATAAATCAATGGCACCATCAGAGCGTTCGCGATAACGAATGGGAATCAATTCGGAAAGTCGATTCAGAGCAGTATAACGTTGCGTTCTGAGTGCGCCGGCGTCGCTCTGCAGTAAACCGGAAGCTTCCAGTTTGGAAATTTTGGGATTCAGTTCAATGATCGTATCAATCAGCTCATTGGCTTCTTTGACCAGGTTTTCGACATTGACAGACTGCACTTCTCGAAGGTCATTCACGCGCAGGCGCAAGGAGCTGATTTCGGCTGCAAACTTTTCCGCTTCATTGATGACAAATTCACGATCCGGAATCGAATTCGGCTGATTCACGACATTATTAATGGTCGCTAAAAACTCATTCATCCCTGAGGAAAGGTCCCCTTCGGTTAGTTCCCTTAACTCAGCCTCTAACTGTTTATAAATCAGGTTTCGTTCTTCGATTGAGGAGTATTCCGTGTTGGCAGAATGAATCCGCGTTTCCAGAAACAGATCGATCTGCTGCTGAATACCAGAAACTTCGACCCCCGTCCCCAGAACGAGTGCCCCCTGGCGAAATGGATCGGCGGCATTGAGAACTAATTCTTCGCGGATATATCCGGGAGTGCCCGCGTTGGAAATATTCTGGCCGGATACCTGGATCCCGGTCCCGAATATTTCAAGCGACTGCTTGGCCATTGATAGCGCTGCGTTAAGTCCCATAGCAACAATCCCGTAACGAATGACGCGATCTTAGCACATCGATTCGACCCTCCCGTCCTGGAGAGAAGAACTTAAGCAGATGCGTCAAAAATCGCCCCCCCTGTACTGCTTTCATTTTGTCCGCGTGAATATGTGGGAACTTTTTGTCCTGCATGGGCAATCAGTTCCAGAATCTGCGAGTAGTGCTGATACGACCGCTGTGAAACAATCCACTGCACCCAGCTTTCGTGTCGTAATTGCTGCGAACGCTGCTGTGCTTCGTCAATTTGCTGAAAAATGGCGGCACTTTCAGGCACCCCCATTCCGGTTAGCAGTTCCTGCAACGAACCGGAAGGCAAACCTCGCTGTTCGGCAGCCTGAAGCAACTGCTGTCGCCGGAGCAATACGAATTGCAGTTCCCGTGTCAGCTCTTCTTCCACCACTGCCAGCTGATCAATGCGTTTGACATCAACCTGCTTGAGTGCCTTCGATTTTTCCTGATACAGCGCGAGCAGTTGTGTCTGGATGGGTTCTAAATCTTTGATGATCCCGACCAACTGCCCCTGCATTTGCTGATCATTGGCCTGCGTAGACGCAGTCTGTTCTGCATGCATGGGAGCCCCCTTTCTCCCGGATTACATATTCCGCCCCGCAGAGCGGAGAAAATCGCCTATCGTTATAATCGGCACAATCGATCCATCTCTCGCGTCTGATTTAACCAGAATCCTTTTTCCTTGCGTAAAACCTGCCTGATTAAGGGATTACACTGGGAGCCGATTCGAGAGATTTCACCGACTGTGCGTTCATTTGTCGTGAAAATGCGGAAAACAGAGTATCCGAGAAGGCACTGCCCTGACCTTTCGCCAGATCTTCTGAGATCTGCTGATCCAACTGGGCCTGAAACATCTCTTCCGCCTGACCCCCATGAAAATAAGCAGGCTTATTTTGTGCAGATCGCAACGATTTGAACATCTGCTTGTAAAACGTTCCCGCGACAAAATCCTGAAATGCTTCTTTGAGTTCAGGCGACTTTTTCTTTGCCTGATCTAAAGTCGAAGGGGCGCTTGTCGCCTCTGATAACAGTGATGTCTGATTGAGGGATGGCTGAATTCCAGACAGGGATGTCATGACTGGTTATTCCTGAAATAGGGGGAAAAAAAATCGGACTCGGTTTGAAATCAACGGGAATCAATGCTCGTCATATTCGGCATGCAATTTTCCCGAGCGATGCAACTCGCGAATGATGCTGATGACATCCTCGGTCGGTACCCGCAGCTGATTCAAAGCCTCGACTAACTGCTGCAGACGTTGCGTGCTCTGCTGTCCCTGCTGATCCACGAGCGGCACAAAGCCTCCCGGTAGTCCCCCCTCAACATTGCCAACGCCAACAGTCAAATTTTTATGTGAAATGATGACCGGACTGATTTCCACTTCGCCGGTCACAACGACAGTTTGCGATTTCGGATTCACCACAACACGCGCCTGTTGATGGGGACGATCAATGCCCACTTCCATCACGGCAGCAACGAATTCAACGGGTGACTCCATATACTGTTTGGGAATTCGAATAAAGACTCTTCCCGGTCCCTGTGCAATCGCCAGCGCCTGATTCCCGGCTTCAAAGCTGAACTCCGAGTTGATGACACGTGACACCTCACTAGCGGTATGAAAACCGGTATGCTGCCTGTCAATCAGTAGAGTAATCGAACGCGTTCTACGGTCAATAAACGGCAGCTCGAAATTCCGTTCCATGACCAGACCATTGATAATTCTTCCGGTGGCCAGGGATGTTTCATCTTCCAGGATCACAGCCCCGGAACAGAGCCCTGCTAAAACTTCATTTCCGATTTCCGTTGTCGACGCGGGCGCGACCAACAGACGTCCGCCACGCAAACTTTTGGCTCCCAGCATCGAGCTGACAAAACAATCCAGTTTCTGGCCTTTACGAATTCCACTTGCCGGGATTGTGGCTTCAATCAATACCAGCGCCACGTTATTCGCAGCAGTCAGATCTTTTAAATCAACCACAGGATTATTTAAATGTTTCAAAGCCGCTGCCAGGCTGCGTATGGTAGGTAGATTTTTTCCACCATCACCGGTTCCATCCAATCCGACGACCAGCCCCATGCCAGACAGTTTGATTTCTTTCATTCCATAAACAGTGCAGATATTTTCGACGCGTGTCCGCGCCCAAAGTGTTGTGGCAGAACACTGTAGGAAGCCGACCGAAAGAATCAGCAGGGCAACAGATTTAAATGACCGGGTTTTCATAATACCTTCCCGAGGCAGATCAACATAAGGACATTGGATTAAAAGGGAAAGAACCAGTCGTACAGAACAACTCCCCACGGTCGCTTCGTACTCTGATAAACTTTGCCCCTCTGGTGTTTTTCAATATTCAGGTTCGCAATATTTTCACTTAAGGCAGTGTTGTCACGGTTCACATCTTTACTGCGAATTTCCCCCGTCAAACGATACTCCCACACATCGCGATTGGTACGAATGCTCTTGCGAGCTTCCAGAATCAGATTCCCGTTAGGCCGAATATCAACCACAATCGCAGCAATCCGATACTGAATCCCTTCACGGTCTGCTAACTGCCCTGTACTTTGCAGTCGTCCCTGAAGCTGAGTATCGATCTTGGGACTGTCCAAGGCGGCTGGTGCCAGGTTCCCCATTTCATTAATTCGCATGAACTCTTTTAACTCGGCTTTTAATGTTTCTGTACGATTCCGGTTAAAACGGGAATCCACAGTCACACTCGATTTTTCATCAACCAGAATCGAAATAATATCGTGAACTTTCACGACAATGGGTTCCGGCGCTGGTACATAAATCAGAGAATAATCTCGAATCAGTGGTGGCTTGGGAGAGTTCGTATATAAGTCTCCCTGACCAAACGTGTTTGCCAGAGACGAAGTCAGTCTCAAGGGTTCGGCTGAAAAGCCGAACTCATCCACCTGGGCCGCCACTCGTTCTGTTCGCCTTTGTCGCTTGATTTGAGGTGATTTTATTTGCTGTGAGTCATTGGCGGCGGAAGTACCCTGGGATGATCGAATTGTCGTGTTTGGATTTGCCTGTACTGCTCCTTGCACTGCTGGAGACTGTGCTTGAGCTACCGAAGAACAAAACAATACGATACATCCCAGGGAAATCGCCTCCCGTAATACTGCCAACAACCCTTGCTGCTGGCAGATTCGCTCACTGTTTCCCTGCATCTCTCTGAGAGACTGCCATTTTTTCGTGTGCCATTTCATCTTCGAATTCCCCCTCTTCGAATCGCTGGTCCCCTTGCATTGCGGACCCCACCGGTGCGTTGAATAGAACCGGTGGGTTCTGCAGTACCGGAAATGAATTGAATCCCTGCTGAACGTTGGACTTCACTCGCGGGCCGATAATTCACCTCAGCCTGATTGTACCCGGTGACGGTTGCCGTCAATCGATCGCGGCCTTCCAGAGCAATCAGTGTGATTGAATCACCCATTCCCCCTGTGCCGCGTGCTCGCATTTCTCTTTTGACACTGATCCCGCCACGTCGTGCATAAACCGTTACGATGGCACCGTCTCGAATCAGAGGCACCTCCATCAGATCCTGGCTCCGCATCACATTTGACTGGTGCACGGTTCGCGTCAACTCCCGACCGATGACCAGCCGGGGATCGGTAATGCCTGTCTGGTTTTTCTCAGGCCTGACCCACATCAGATCATCCGCACGAATCACGGTCCCTTTATTCAAGGAATATTTGGCTGCCAGAATTTCCGGTACATTTTGGATCCGGCAGAAGAGACGTACCAGCCGGGCAGTCCCCTGAGCATCGATCAAATTCATGCCGACAATCTGTTCCGTGTCCGCAAACCGGTTCAGTCCTGGAAAACGGAATGAATCGGCTCGATTCGCAAGAATCAGAGAGGCATCCGCAGGCTGAACGCGCACGGTAACCGTAAAGGCACTCGCATCGGGATAATATACCTTGATCCACTCGGAGAGCGCCTGTTGTACTTTCGCTTCTGCTTTCTGTATGGTCTGTTGTGTGGCAACAGGATTCTGAGAAACCGTTGGGGTCGCCTCTTTCAAAGTCACTCGTACCTGGCTTTTTCCAGTCAGTTCCAGCCGACTGAGATCCACACCCAAGGCCTGCAACCGACCGCGAATTTCGGAAACGGTAATCACACGGGTTCGTCCCTTTGATGGCGCGGGCAACAAGGTCATCTGTTCCATACGAGCAGCCTGTTCCGGATCCGCGTTCAGAACATCGGCAACATCACCCAGACGTACAATCGGTGAATCAACAACAGCTGCCGCCTTCAGACGTAAAATCTCCGCATTCAGCTCGCCTCCTCTGCTCAGACAGCAGATGACCAGCAAACAACTCAAACACGAATTAATCCCAAGGCGAAACATAAAAATAAACTTTGTGTTAGTGATAAATCGTTGAACTCAGTTTAGAACCGGCGCAAGTTAGCAACAGTTTGTAACGCCTGGTCGGCGGCCTGAACCACCTGACTGTTCAATTCAAAATTTCTTTGTGTTTTGATCAGTTCCACTAATTCTCGAACTGGCTCCACATTGGATTGTTCCAGAAAACCCTGACGTATCAGTCCGCGTCCTTCTGTTCCTGGATTTCCGACCTGCGGATTCCCAGACGCGGTTGTTTCTGCAAACAGGTTATCTCCCTGACGCAGGAGGCCTTGATTATTGATAAATCTGGCAATCTGAAGATTGCCGGCAATCTGAATCTGGGGCGAACCCTGCTGTTGATAGCTGACGACGCCATCTCCGGAGATCGAAACATTAATCGCGTCCTGTGGAATCGAAATATTCGGTTCCAGAAGATAGCCCGTATCCGCAGACGCCATCACAATATTGCCATTTGCATTCAGTGTAAAATTTCCGGCACGGGTGTAGAGAGTTTGCGTGCCGTCGTTCACCTGAAAAAAGCCGTCGCCGACGATCGCCATATCATACGTACCATCAGTCGGCAAAATCGAACCCTGGCTGAAGTCCCCTTCGGTACTCTGAACCCGGGCTCCCAGACCAAGACTGATTCCGGTGGGAGTGAGATTTCCCTGGTTGTCCTGCAAGCCTGGTAATTTAAAGTGTTCATAGAAAATGTCTTCAAAATTCGCCCGACTCTGCTTATATGCAGTCGTTCCTGCGTTGGCCAGATTATTCGCAATCGTATCAAGATTGAAATCATTGACGGCCATTCCGGATGCACTGGTATAAAGGGCTCTGATTGCCATTGGTAGTCTCCTTACTCCCACAACCTGTGTTACTGATTACAACAGGTTCACTTTCTATTCTAAAATGCTTTCCTAGCGACGCGGCATACTCTGTAATAAACGTCCCAAAGATTCATCCTGTAACTTGATCATGTTGATATTAGATTCAAACATCCGAGAAGTACTGACTAATTCCATCATCTCTTCGACCGAGTTCGTGCCTGATGCTTCCAGAAAACCCTGTGAAATATTGACCGGTGCTTTTGATGGCTCAACACGCCCCTCTGTTGTGTAAAGACTGTTCCCCATTTTGACTAAACTATCGAGCGAGGAAGGCATCATCACCGCCAACTGACCAACAGGCCCCAACGATTGCCCATCCTTGGCAAAGGGAGTGACAAGTCCATCCGTCGAAATTCCTACATGCACCGCATCGGCAGGGATCTCGATCGGATTTCCATCTTTGGCAAGAATGGGCAAACCCTGATCGGCCGTCACAAGCCGACGGTCAGCGTCAATCGTCAACGCCCCGTTGCGAGTCAGAAATGATTCTTGTCTGTTGCCAACCTGGAAGAACCCCTGCCCTTTCAATGCGATGTCAAATTCGCCTTCGGTGGGGATCAAGGAACCGTTCTGAAAGTCCGTAGTAATGGCTTCTAGAGAAATGCCGCCGGTGTGATTTTCTAAATCACCGGGCAATGGACTCAGGTTCCCCTCCTTCTCATCACGAGGAGGGTTCATGCGAAACAACGGAACATCACGCTTAAAGGATGTCGTGTTTGCATTTGCCATATTGTTTGAGAGCACATCGAGCCGGACCGAATTTGCTTCGGCTCCTTGAGCTGAGAGGTACATGCCGTAAATCATCGTGATACCTGACTTGAACCGCTGCTACCGACTTCTCAATCTGATCGCAACGAGAACAAAGAGTTTCAATAGACACTTCCCCCCATCTATCTATCGGATCTCTTTAACAGGTATCTTTAACTTAATCGGAAAATCTAGACCAAATATCCTATTTTCACATCCAAGGGATAGAAAACAATCTATTCTGGCTTACTTGATGAGCAAGCACTGCTGGCTTCGATTAATCAAATGATCGTGCTCGGGGGCCATGATCGGCCGACCTGGTAAACGGGGTCGTTTGGCGGGGTAGGTAAAGGACGTTCATGCTACATTTAGTAATGCAGGAAAACAAAGAACAGACCATTCATCCCTGAAAAATCCAGCCATCTGAAAAAAGACGAACTGGTCAATCAGCGACCAAGGTGTTAGTTCAGCAACCTGGGTGATTGCTTAGAAACCACAACTTTGAACGGGAACGCACTCGGGCTTTTTCTCGAGATCGACCTCAAACTGACCCAGAAACTTTTGGATCTCGGCTCGATTCACCTGCACGTCGTCAGGCGCTTCCACTCCCAAGCGAACTCGGTTTCCCTTTACTGATAGCACTTTAATAGAGATGTTTCCGTTAATCAGGATTTCTTCATCCTTGCGTCTCGTCAGTACTAACATTGATGGACTCCTTTCTTCGGGGTACATTCCTTTGAAAAAATTTAACCGGCCCTGTCTCATTCTAGAGTTTACGAGTTACATCCATCTCGTTGACAATTATACGCAGCAAACTAAGTTCCAGTTGGCAGAAAATTCAGAAAAATTAAAAAATTTATCATAACCCTTAAAGTCTCCTGAAATAACCTTGTCTCTCTTCTATTGCCACAAAACTGCCTAATTTGAACTCACACAAGTCTATAACGCAAGATGATACACATTTGCGACAAAAAAACGGCGCATTTTGCAACAGGAGGGTAAACTTATGATAGACGGTTCAGCAAATCGATCATGCATTTCGTTTTGGGACGAGGCAAGAATCTGGTCGATATACATCGAAAGGACTCATTCTTTTCCTGCTTTGTCTTTCTTCAGGAGTGCACCCACTGATGTCATACTTTCTCAATCAGCGATTTTGCGGAATCCTGTTTTCCATTCTGATTCTGACGACGCCAGCCTTCTCAGCCGAACCTAAAGCAAAGAACAAGGCAGCTTTACCTGAAATCGTCCCCGAGACTCCCGATTCCAAGAAAATCCCTCCCCTGGAAGAGGTGCTCACCATCACCCAGAATTACTTCACGGGCTGGAAAGGTTACCAGTCAGGCGATTTCCTGACGCGCAATAAAATCAAACCTCTGTTCAGACAGCTCCAGAAAGCGGGCTGGACCGTCAAAGCAGAAAAAGACATCCTGAAACGAATCCATCCGGAAACGGATTACCTGTCCAGACAATTGAGTACCCCCAAGGGAATCAAGTTCATGCGCCGCGTTTCCCGTATGCCGGGAGGCTATGATCGACTGGATCGCCTGCTGGTCATGCCGTATGGCAAACGAAATATCCGAGACTTCATCAATTCCCCAGGCGGCTTTACGATGATTGAATACATGACAACCACCAAAGGGGGAAAGAATCTCGGAAAATATCTGTCTCAAGCGAAGACGGGCAAGGGGTTTAATAAACCGACTCGCTACATCTACACCGAGACCGAATTGATCCAGGCGATCAAACAGGCTTACGAAACAGAAACCGGGAAGAAGAAAAAGAAGAGGTAATGGTTTCTCAGCCTTCCAGATTGACTCCGAAGAACTCGGCACTCTCTGCAATATCTTGCTTACAATCTGCAATTAATTTCTCGATCTGCTCTTCATCGAGATCGAAAAATGAAACCAGGATATCTTCGGCTTCCAGATACTCAGTCGAAGAGATATTCCATAATGATCCAGCCAGCAGCGTACCTGTTCGCAGTGCAACTCCCAGCGGACAGCCATGTTGATTTGTACCATGATGATTTTCGACGGCGGTCACGATTTCTACCGGAATATCCCAGTGATCGAGCAGGCGTGCCCCGAGTAATGCATGATCAAAACCAAAATACTGCCGTTCTCCTTTGATCAGTGCTTCGCCGTGCGGATAACTCTCATAAATCAGGCTGTATTGTTCGCGCTCGACTTGTGAAAACACCAGGATCCCCACATCGGCTAATAAACCTGCCGTGTAAGCTTCGTCCTTTTTCAGACACTTATGGTGATCGGCCAGATACGAGGAGATCGAAGCAATCGTCAACGCACGTTGCCAATAGTCACAAAAAATGCGGCCTTTACTTCGTTTCGTCAGCGACTCCACCATCGAAAAGCTGATCGTCAACATCCGAATCGCGTCTTTTCCCAGATAGGAAACGCCATGCTTGATACTTGTGATCTGCCGGGCAACACCATACTTGGATGAATTCACGACCTGCAGAATTTTGGCAGCCAGGCCCGGATCATGCTCGATACATTTCACAATATCATCAATGTTACTGTTGGGATCGCGCGTTAACTGCAAAACCTGTTGAGCGACTTTCGGAGCAGAATGTAATCGGTCCAAACGTTGTACAAATGCATCAGCAAGATCAATGGGGTCTACTCGACTATCTACTATCATGACCGTCCTCTTTTTGTTGTTGCTATCGTTTCTCAGTTAGAAAACCCGATGATTACCGTTCCAACAGGATCATCCAAGCAAATCTATCTTTGAGAAAAAGCAGGCACGGTCTTAAATTGAACTTCGAAAACCAATTTCATGATTCTCTGATGCGACTCTTCCAGAAAAAACGATCAGGCCGATTATAGCGGAGCAGGACCAAAAACAGACTAGAGTGAAATCCCTCCCAACCCAAACTGCCAGCGCTGTTTATTTCAGAAGCTGAAGTCCCGACTCCTGAATCTCATAAGGCACGAGCGATTCATCGACGGGACTGCCCCGATGTTTGGCAATGTGCAGCGCACGGCTCATCCGGTTCCCCTCCCGGATTTTTCCCATCAGAATAATCGTGTTGGCGTTGGATAAGACATCGCCACTTTCGATCGGACGCTGAATTAAATCATCCAGCATCACTTCGTGCGTCGTCAGCAACAACAGGCAGCCGATCTGCTGAAAATCGTAGCGGTGCTGCTCGACCTCGGCTTGATGACTGCGAAACTGTGCCCGAAACAGATCACGGGCCACCCAGTCGTATTCTTTGCGTAAAATCTGGTGGTACACATATTCAAAGGCATGGAACTGAAACGAATCGCTGGCGCGGTCTGTCGGCTCAATCCCGTCAATCACCGTCCGCCGGACTCCGTGCACAAAATTGGCGTAGAAATAGGCAATCGCGGCGGCCAGTTTTTTGACGAACTCCAACTTCCATTCTTTCCACTCATCCAGTTCCATATCACGCCGGGTCACTCTGCGGCCGCTTTGACGAAACAGATGCTGATAATCTTTCCGCGCCAGATCCGCATCCCAGATTTGATCCAGATCGAACGGCGCATCAACAAGCTGTTCTCGCAGCTTCCACTGAAACAATCGCTCCGCATAGTCGCTGTGACTTTGAGAATCACCGCGGGTCGCCATATCGAACAGAATCCCGGCTTGCCCTTCCTGCTGCAAACCCGCTTGTGCGAACTGCAGTCCCAGCTGCGTTTTGCCAATGCCGGTCGCGCCCAGCACCACCGTCAACTTGCCAGGCAATAAACCTCCTGAGAGCATTTCATCCAGTTCTGGAATTCCCGTTTGTTGTCGTAGCTCTGCCATGTTCGAAATTTTCTTCGCGGAAAGACCGTCCGCGCCTTACTGTGATTTAAGTGATGAAATACTTGGAAGCCGAAGATTAGACGGAGATGAACCGATCGCGGGCAGCCACGTTCCAATGGTCGACGACCTTCCCGCCACTGACCACCGTAACCGATTTATGCAAGGCGGAAGTGGGGCAGACGTGGCGGGGGATCGCCAGTAGTTCATCGCCTGGTTGAAATTCGTTCGCCCGCTGGCTCATCACAACCAGATGTTCTTCATTCTGTAATACGGCTTTCGCATCCGGCAGATCGGGAAACCGGCAGCGATTTTCCATCGCCGGGTCAGAGGCAATCGCCTTGTAGCCTAAATCAAAGGTAATGCGATCCGGCCCGGGTCGACTGATCACGCGTGTTAAAATCAATGCGGCGGGGGTGAACTTCAGATCGGGAAACAATTCACCGTAACCCACGTCATGCAGCACGCAGGTTCCCGGGCAGACTTCGATGTCTGGATCATCAATTTTGGCGAAAATCGGGAATGAACCAGTCGCGCCTGCCACAATCCGGGGCACCTTCAGGCCTTCGGTAATCAACTGATCGCGAAGCTGACTCACATCGTTCCACACAGCCAGCACCGCGGTTTCACGTTCCTGAAAATCAACCTGATGATTCTGGCCGTCATACACGTGCAGTCCCGCGGCAATCAGACCCGGCGTATTCGCAATCATCTGATATAATTCGACCGCAGCTGGCCCCGGTTCCAGTCCGGTTCGATTCTGCCCGGTATTCAAATCGAGCAGAACTTCGATCTCGACTCCAGCCGCCGTCATCGCTTCGCCCAACTGTTCGATTGGCGTTGGATGATCGGCCGTGACCTGTAGCGACACATCGGGCCAGCGTTTGCGGAACTCAACGGCCCGTGCAATGTTCGGCCCCACCAGGTTATAAGCCAGACAGATATCTTTGACGCCTGCCTCCGCCAGCATTTCTGCTTCTGCAAATGTAGCCGCCTTGTGCTTGACGATTCCCAGCGAAAGTTCCAGCTGAATGATTTCACGCATTTTATGCGTTTTGCAATGCGGGCGTAAGCGAGCGGGATCGCCGACCAACTCGATCATCTTCCGCAAATTGTCTTCGAGCAGATCCTTAAAAATAATCATTCCCGGCGAAATAATCTGACTCGTATCGTCTATCTGATAACATGCATCCATGAGAGGACCTGAATTACTCGTTTAAAAATTAAATACCCTGGAAGAATACGTTTTCCGCCGTCTTTTCCAGAATCCACTCTTTGTCATTCGCGGACAGAAACGGCAAGCCGTTCTGGATCAATCCGATTGATGCCTGATAGGAATGATCGCCTTGGACCTGATAGGGACAATCGGTAGCCCACATCAGGCGATTGGCGCCAAACGCCTGATACACTTTTTTGATCAGCGGCAACAGATCATGATACGGCATCTTCTTCTTACCCAACGCATAAAAGGCGGACACTTTCACATACACATTCGGATGTTTAGACATCTTGCACAACAGATCGACTTCTTTCGGATCGATCTCACCTGTGACGCCGATTCTGGCGAGATGGTCAATCACTACGGTCGTATCCCGATGCTTCTGGCACATCTTATCCAGTGCGGGCAGGCCGTCAGGATTCATCAGACAGCACATCGCCATGCCTTCTTTGGCTCCGGTTTTCCACATCTGTTCCATGCAGTCACCGTCCAGCCACTCATCCACTTTTTTGGTTTTGGGAGCGATTCGGAAGCCACGCACGCCTTTCTTTTTCAGCGCGAGCATCTCCGGTGTCGGATTATCTCCATTCTGATTGATGACTGCCACGCCCGAAAACATACCCGGATACTTGGCCATGCAATCCAGCATGTAGCTGTTATCAAATCCGTAGAAGGACATCTGGATCAACACCACCCGGTTCACGCCAACGGTCATCATCTGTGCCTGCAGCTCTTCCGCAGTAAAACTGGGGGGCTGCATATCAGAGACCTTGTACCCTGGCGCCAATGGATATTTTTTAATATCAGGAGTCCAGACATGCGAATGTGCATCGATATATTCCATAGCATGATCCTCTGATGAAAGTGTGTTTCAATGACAAAGCCGAAATCAGGATTTGGCTTTGGTCGTGTAAAAATATTTTTGTACCAGTTCATCGGAAGGTGGGGCAGTCAGCTTGGTGACCACAAAACCGGAGATGAACGAAACAGACAGTCCGATGATGATCGGATCAAAGTTAAATAACTGATACGGCTTGAAGAAGCTGCCATTCACAAAAAAGCCGGTGACATACATTGCCAGATGCACAGAGAACCCGCCCAGCATCGCCCCCATCGCACCGGCGGCATTCACGCGTCTCCAATACAGACCGTAAACAATTGGTGCCAGGAAGCTCGCGGCCAGACCACTGCCCACATAGACAATAATATCCTGCAAAAACTTCGGCGGGTTAATCGCCACGATCATCGCCGCGGTTCCCACAACAAACGTGACCAGATAGCTTAACAGTTTAATCGATCGTTCACTTGCTTCCGGATTCAAATTCCGCTGATAGACATCGCGAACCCAGGCGGAAGAGATCAGTAACAGGAAACTGTCCACGGTCGACATCACCGCAGCAAACGGTGCGGCCACTAACAGACCTGCCAGCCAGCCCATCTGGATATTATCGGTCAGCAAGACCGCCATTTTCGGCATGATACTGTCCGGATCGCCTTCCATCCCCGGCAATAGGACCCGGGCACAACAGAAGATCAAAACGAGCGGAAAATAGATCAACGTATAATAAATGGCGACCGTACAAATCGAACGCTGCAGCGTTTTGGTATCGCGAAATGCCATCAACCGCACCATGTTGGCCGGCTGACCGGTTCCCGAAATCGCCCACATAAAGAAGAAGGAAATCGCCAGGCTCAAAGGCAAAAAACCGCTGGAACTGCTCGGACTGGGTCCCGGACCTACAACATAGGTCCCCTGCTGGCTCCCCTCTTCTCCGTAGGCATATGCTTTTAAATCAATGTTCGAAACACGGACTCCCTCCAGGAATTCTTCACTCTCCCTGCGTGCTAGAATGCGCTCGATATCATCCAGTGTTGTCAATTGCAGAACCTTGACCTCATTCACTGTCGTCTCACCTGCAGGAATCTGAGTAGCACGCGTCACGCGAAATAACAGGGGCACTTTCGAGTCCGGAATCGGTTTGTCGGTGATCCAGGTGCCCGAATCAATGCGCAGTAACTCCTCGCGGGGTTTGTCCAAGGTCAGCGTGACCCCCCCCTTTTCCGAATCGGAGATTCGTGGCGGCGTCATCTTCGCCATTAACCTGGTCGTGTTTTCCAGACCTCCTGACTGAGAAATCGCCAGAGGCAGCATGATGATCACACCAATCACCATCACAATCCCCTGCATCACATCGGTCCAGACCACGGCATGAAAACCGCCATACGTTGTATAGAGAATCACTGCGATACCGAAGACTAACAGGCACAGCAGATATTCTGGACTCTCCGCACTGTTTAAATAAGGAATCCCCGAGACGGCATTCGCCAGGCTGCCTGCAGTGCTTTCAAATACAGTCACTCCATCCAGCAGCGTCTGCAAGATAAGACTGCCCGCTTTGAATTGTGCGACCAGATTGATCGACATAAAAAACACGATCAGAGAAACGGCCATCAATCCGAGCATTTGACTATGAAATCGATCGCGAATCACATCCGGCACCGTGATCGACCCCGAACGCCGTGCCACTTGGTTCAGCCGTTTACCGATCAGGCCCATCGTACAGATAGGCACGACCATATAACTGCCAATCCACAGCGCCAGAATCCAACCATGGGTATAAATCTTAGAGGGAAATCCGGTAAAGCTCCCGCCGGAACTGCTGGTCGCGGCAAACGTCAACGCAAATGCCCATACGCCCAATCCACGGCTTCCCAGAAAGTATTCGCTCAGGAAGCTTTTACTTTTCAGCAGGCGATTCGATAAAGCGGCCAGCACAAAGACAGCCGCCGTATAAATCAGGAATGAGACCAGTGCCGCATTGGAACCTTCTGCTCCCAGCACAAGCGGTAGACTGTTCGTGGTATCAGATAGAAAATTCAAGACTCATCCCCCCCGGCAGCTGCTTCATCTTGTTTTGCGTGCATCTCTGCAATCTCTTCTGCGAGATCTTCACCTTCGTGAGCTACTCCGAGGTCGTCCTCTTTCATATAGAACAGGCAGAACCAGATTGTGAAGACATCAGCCACCAGCCAGGGAAAGGCGATTCCCCAGAAGACCCAGCTGGGAATCCCCATGGTGGTTTCAACAGTTTCAGGATCCAGGCCTGTCTGATAACCATTCATGTAACAATAGGGGACTGCCCACAATAACGCGACTACCCATAAGCCCAGAATAATCCAGGCCTCGCGTTTCGAGTGTAAAAAGACAGGGTCAACTTCCATTGACTCTGTGTCGTTCGACGGTGTGGTGCTCATGGCACGGCCCTCACTTCTAATCGAATTACGCGCTTTATAAAACGTTGAGCGAACGATTGTACTCTTGATCCTGACGAGACACAAAGGACCTCCGCTGGAATGCAGACATTTTTTCATATCTGAATTCACCGTGACAGAAACGTGAACAGACTGTTATACTGTTTTACAAATAAAACGTTTGAGTTTCACCAGTAAAACCAGACGCGATTTTAATGCGCAAACCTGTTCCATGTTTGGGAGCGATCTTCTATGTATTTCAGGCACACTTTTTCTGTCATCGTTTCAACTTTGTCCCTGATGTTCTGCGCCGGCTGCAGTTCCGACTCTTCGGACGCACAAAATGCGCCCGAAGAAGTCACCGTTGATCTCGGGGGAGGCGGCGTCGATCTGGGCTCAGCCGATGCACTCGAAATGGAAGGCGATCTGGCCAGTGACTCGAATACAAAGAAAGCCAAGCCAGCCCGTCGCTTCCAACCCATCACACTTGGCGGCAATTCAACCACCAGTACGACAACAGGATCCAACGTACCCGACGAACAAAAATTCGACAACGTGCTTGAGGCACTCAAACCGCTACAGATTATGCTCGGCGAATGGGGGGGCACCACATTCAAGAAAATTGGCGGCTTCAGTTCCGTGGAAACACTCGGCTGGGTCTGGGATCTGCAAACCGATCCGGCTCAACCCGCGCTCGTGATGAACGCCGACAAAAGCCGCTATTATGAAAACGCACGCTTGACCTACCTCACAGACAAACAGAAGTATCAGTTAACGCTCACTGACAAAGCGGGGAAGAAACGAATCTACGAAGGTAATTTTTCCGTCCCCCTTAAAAAAGTACCCGGCGATGATGATCCCAACATCATGCACTCCACCTACAAGTTGAGTCTGTCGATGGTCCAACCGGCGGACGAAAATAAACATGCACAGATTATTCTCAACCAACAGAACAATGATCGCTACATGTTTGAAATTTACGATCTGCGCGGCGACAGTTATGCCCGCATCGACACTATCAACACGCGCCGCAAAGGAACCTCCTTTGCCAAAAGTGATTCCGATTACGGCGAAAAGACCTGCGTGATCTCTGGAGGGCTGGGAACTTCACAAGTCACCTATCAGGGAAAATCGTATTGGGTCTGTTGCAGCGGCTGTCGCAAAGCCTTTGATGCCAATCCGGAAAAATGGATCGCCAAATACGAAGCCAACAAAAAGAAGACCGCAAATCAATAAGCCAGGTCACTGGCCTGCAAACAACAGCTACGATTTCGTTTTCCAGCGAACCGTAATCTCATCCCAGCCAGGAACCGTTGTATCCGGCAAGCTTTGCAGATAAGGGACGCGCTCAACGACCTGTTCGAATAATCCGGCAATCGCTTCGCCCATATCCCAGAGTGCGTGTCGCAGATTTGCTTTGTCCGCAACTTCCACCATTTCCGCGTACGAGAGCCCCCCCGTCGTGCGGCTCAGTTCTTCGTCACAAATCCAACTCGTCCCTTTTTGCTTCAGCGCATATTTTTTTATCAGCCGCGGATTGCGTATTTTCTGATAGCGGCGGTTCTCGGCCAGCACGCGCAACAAAAGCGGCTCATGCTGTGGCGCCCACGCATCGGGAAAATCAGCGGCTAACATGCCGCGCGGCTGTCCCACACGCATGTAATGCAACTGCACCGGTTCGACCGGCGTCTCTGCCAGATCACTCAACAGACTGGCCCAGTCCAGACGCAATTCCTTCCGCCCGACTTCGTGAAAAGTCACCAGATCCTGAATCGGTCGATTCTTCGGCGTGTATTTCCCCCCTAACAGATCCAGTGAAATCCCCGGCTGGACTGATTTAATCAGGCTGTCACCCACAATATGCGCCAACCAGCCAAACAGATACGCCAGCTTGCGTTCGCCGGGGCCATACATATCTTTCGCATCTTGAAACACCATCGCCGCATAGTCCGGCAGGTGGTCCCAGGGCACCATGTATTTTCGCTCTGCCGGCTGCCATCCAAACACCACATGCGCCCGCCCATAAAACAGGTGGTGGATTTCCCGAGGGCGATACGCCCGGTCTCCAAATTGCAAAGACCACGGCTTCACTTCGCCGCCCGTCAACGGACTGCGTTCCAGTGGCGCGGTCCCAAAGCCGACTTCCTGACCGGTGTCGACGCAAACCGCTTCCGGCATGATCTGAATATCACAACCCATATACGCGCCCGCCAGATAACTGGCATAGTGCTGATTGATCACAGAGACAATCGGCAGCTTCTTCTGCACAGCCGCCTTGCCCGCCAGTATTGCATACATCGTATGACCGATGATTCCACTCATTACATTCCCCGAACTAGAAAGAAACGAATCAGCCCTCAATCATACCAGAAAACGCACATGTTCTGCACCCTCGACTCACATCCGAAAACATTCCTGTGCAATAATACTGAGAGCAGGTTCTGTTCGGGCAGCGCGTCTTATTTCTCGCTCACCGGCAGCGAGATAATCAGGCCGGCAAAACGCGTCGCGGTGCTGCGGCGGTTTGGCATATGACATTTGAGACATTGAGAAGGCAGCTTGATTGTTCCCACATGCCGGTAGATCCCTTTTTCGACCTGCTCAAACTCTTTCTTACCCGAAGAAAGCGCTTCGGCCGCCTGTTTCTCAAATTCGGTTTTCGGTTCATGATCAATATTCATCGCTTCCGCATTCACCGAAATCCAGCGGAATTTGATGTTCCGCGTCCGCTGCATTTCCTCAAACACATCATCCAGCACACTGGACGGAATCGGCAACTTTTCATCCTCACGATAATACTTCCGATGCACAATCAGCAACGTCGAATGCAGAGCGTCATGTAGCAATCGTGCCTGTTCGCGCGCTGCATCAACGGATATGGTTTTGGGAGCCTCTTTCGGCCCCTCCTCTTTCTCGGTACGTGTTTTTTCCTCTTTCACCCCCTCCGCGGCAAACCCGACCGCCGTAAGTACTCCAGCGACACAGACGGACAAGATCAACAAACGGGGTAAACGCAAATTCAAAAACATGGTTGCCAACTCTCCTGCGTACCTTGAATATTTCCGGACATACTTATCCAATATAGAGACCTTCAGACACTTCTGTCAAGAAAAAGAACCCTGAAACCAATCCCTGTTTGATCACAGATTCAGTGCACCACTTTTTGTCTGTTCTCACAGCCGCTACCAAAATGAACTGCACATGGATATAATGCAGCATGTTCTTAAAATCATTTCTCACAACAGTGTGTTATGTCTAAACCACGTGATGTTGAAGCGTTTCTTGATTTGCTACAGGAGAGTAAATTACTCTCCGGGGAAGAGGTCCGCGCACTTGTAGACAAGTTTAAGCTGGAAGAAGCGGAGTCTCCCAAGCAGGTAGCCCAAAAACTGGTCACAGAAAAAGTCCTCACTCGCTACCAGGGCGAACGTCTGCTCTCGGGCCGTACCCGGGGCTTCTTTATTGATCGCTATAAAGTTCTGGAAGTTCTCGGTTTCGGCGGCATGGGCAGCCTGTATCTGGCAGAGGACGTGGACACCACTGTCCCGGTGGCCTTGAAAGTTTTGAATGATAAATGCCGCAACGATGCAGGCATGTTGACGCGGCTCAAACTCGAAGCCACCGCCGGCGCCCGCTTGCAGCATCCCCACGTCGTACACACCATCAACTATGATGACACAGGCGCCATCTGTTATATCGCGATGGAATTTGTCAAAGGCATCAGCCTGCTGGAGCTGGTGCTGCTTAAGCAGAAGTCACTGCCTACCCCCCAGGTCTGCGATGTCATCTTGCAGGCAGCCCTTGGTCTGCACAAGGCACACGAAGCCGAGATCGTGCACCGCGATCTGAAACCGGAAAACTTAATCATCGATTCTCAAGGACTGGTCAAAGTTCTCGACTTCGGCCTCGCATTACTCAAAGATAATCCTGAGGCCGAATTTTCGCTGGCCATGATCTTTGGCCACGGCTGTGTTGGCACACCCGAATATATCGCCCCCGAACAATCCAGGGATGGGCAGTCCGTGGATGCGCGAACCGATGTGTACTCCCTCGGCTGCACAATGTATTTTCTGCTGACGGGCAAACTTCCTTTCCCCAAAGGGACCGCGGCTCAGAAGATCCAGGCCCATCGCGAACAGACGCCCCGACCAGTCAGCGAAATCGCCCCCAAAGTTCCTATGGAAGTGGTCGCGATTGTAGAAAAAATGATGGCCAAACAACCCGCAGACCGATTTCAGTCCATGCAAGACGTCGCCGCGGCTTTAAAACCCTTCGCGAAACGAACGCCAGTCGAGTTCCGTTTCAATAAAATTGTGTCACAGCGGGTACGTGAAGCCAAAGCCCGCAGTGCCATCGCCCAGTCGAGCATCGTTAAGCCACAACTCTCATCCCGGATTGCCACCGCCAGTCATGTTGCTGAAATGGCGCAGCAAAAAACAGAAGGCATCGAACGCTTGACGCGTGGCGAATCGGATATATCCAAAAGCGGTATCCTGCGTCATAGCGTGCCCGCAGAATCGACCGATTTGATGGCTCAACAGGCAACCGACGCGATCAGCGAAGAAATCCAGCCCATCGAAATCATTTCAATCGATGACAAACAACGCTTCCCTATTACCCAACAACGTGTGGTCTTGGGCCGCAATGCCGGCTGCGATATTCAATTTAACCAGCCTGGTATCTCGGGCGAACACTGTGCCTTCCATTTTGAAAATACCGGCTGGATCGTCTCAGATCTGAACAGCAAAAACGGCACCGAAGTCGATGGCAGACGCATTCAGGAACAGATCATTTTCCCCGGTAATACACTCACGCTCGCCGGAAATTACCATTTCCGCGTCGCCTCTCCCAACCAGTACGCAGCGAAAGGCAAACACAAAAACCTGGTCATCGCCGCCTCAGTCCTCATCGGCATCTGCCTGATCGCCGGCATCGGTTACTGGCTGTTGTCATAGCAATTTTGCTGAAACAATCCAACCTGTGAGCGGTATGGCGCCAGGTAGTGTTTATTTATTGGTTTTGAGTGTGATTCTCATGATTGTAACCTTACCGAGATCGGTATTAACCGCGGCTAACGCCGTGCGGCTGATCCGGTTTTTGGTGATTTCCCAGGCGGAATGACTAATTAGCCGCAGGGCGTTAGCCCCGGTTCCTTCCATTTGCAAAGAGGCACTCGAATTAAGAAACACGACCTAGCCGCCGTTTTTGATAAACGTTGCGGTTCACACAAACGGTGGCTAGCGCCATTCCGCTCATTTTGTCAAACGTTTACAGAACCGATATTGAAATCTTGCGCACTCCCTAATTCTGTTTCAGCGAACTCTCGATCTGCTTCGCCACTTCTTTTCCCAGCATGTCATAACCTTTGCCGTTGAAATGCACGTCTTTGGGGTTCTGTGTTTCTGCCAGATGTGGCGTAATGAACGTAAACAGATCATCAATTTCCACACCATTGCGTTTCATGACGCGGGCCGCGATTGCATTCTTTTCTTCGAGTAAGGTCTTGATCTGCGGTCCTTCTTTCCAGTCAGACGGTATCGGCGTGCTGCTGGCCCAGACCAGTTTGGCACCGGTTTTCTTCAGACGTTTCACAATTTCTTCCAGCCGTTTCTCATAGTCGGCAACGGGAGTTTTACGGTCATGAATGCCGAAGTTGAAGTGAATCAGATCCCAGTTGCCGTCCCCGAGCCAGACATCCAGTTTCTTCAATCCGGTCGCCGTCGGCCCACAATTGGCCGGGGCTCGATGCACGTTTGCTTTACCAGTCAGCGACTTCCGTGCGGCTTGTGTGTAACCCCGCGAGACGGAGTCCCCAATTAACAGCACGCGCGGCAGTTTCGGATCGTCGGCGACATAATCCCAGGCAGTCACGCGGCCAGTTACTTTCTGCTTTTTATAGATCGGCAAATAAAAACCACCCAGATTTTCTTCCAAAACCGTTTCCCAGGCCTGCTGTTCTGGTGAGAGTGTCGCTTTCCAGGCTGCAAACTTTTTATTGATCTCGGCTTCCTGCTGCGCTTTCTTCGCCGCGGCTTCGGCGGCGTTTGTCGGTTCGGTATTCTTGTCTTTCGCCCAAAGGGGAGCTACGATGAAGCATGTTAATAAAAACACAAACAGCCTGGATCGCAAAGTAAAAACGGGGTTGAACATCGGTTATTTTCCGGTATCTGAATGAAATGATCGAAGGTAACACGTTCATTTCAGAATACCGCACACTGACAGCAGAAACAATCTTATCCACCAGATTGTTCTCCAACCCGGATTAGATCACTCGTTCCCACACCAATATTTTTGAGGACTGCCCCGTGACACACAACTTCCGCTCGAAACTGAAACAAGGTGAACTGCTGATTTCCCCCATGGTCACTCTCTCCTGCCCGGAAGCGGCTGAGGTTCTGTCGGACGTCGGTTACGACTGGTTGTTCCTCGACGCCGAGCACAGCACATTTGCACCGGCGGATCTGCAGGCGATTGTCGGCCGCGTCAGCCACAAGTTGCCCAGCTTGGTGCGGCTGCCTGCTCCCGAAGAAGTCTCGATCAAGAAAGCGCTCGATCTGGGTGCCGCCGGGATTATTGCCCCGCAGGTCAACTCTGCAGAACAGGCAGCAAACATCGTTTCCTGGTCCCGTTACTCCCCGGAAGGAACCCGCGGCGTCGGTCTGGGCCGCGCCCACGGTTACGGCTTCACCTTTGATGACTATCTGGCGAAAGCAAACGAAGAAATCACAGTCGTCGTTCAGGCCGAACACATTGACGCCGTGAATTCAATCGAAGAGACCGTCAAAGTCCCGGGCGTCGATGCCGTCCTGATCGGCCCTTACGATCTTTCCGCCAGCCTGAAGCGGATCGGCGAAATCGATCACCCCGAAGTAACCGGCGCGATTCAGCACGTGACTGAAGCGTGTCAAAGCAATAACATCCCGCTGGGCATTTTCGGCGTCACCGTCGACGCCGTCAAACCCTACATCGAAAAAGGCTTCACCCTGATCACCGTCGGCGTCGATACCGTGATGCTGGGACAAGCCGCCCGCAGAATGCTGGGACAGGTGCGGTAAAATAAATAATTGATTTGATTCGATCTGTAGAGATCGTTTCTGAGGTGACTCACCTCCGAGTTGTTTCATTCACTATTCATTTTTTTCAACAAAGCATTCTCTTCGGCCTGCTGACTCAGATCCAGACTCAAGCTGATCGTGCAGTTGGAAGGAAGTCGTTTCGACAAATTTACGAAGGTTGCCAGCGTGTCCTGAGAACTAGATGACTTTATATGAGTGTTTCGTAGATCGAGCAGTTTCAGATGATCCAATTTTCCAAGTTCATGCAGATCATTACTGGAGATTTTACAATGCGGAAGACTCAATCGCTTTAATCGCCTTAACTTTGAAATAGAACGAAAGTCCTGAATATTTAACTGACATCCATCCAGAACCAAGGTCTGAAACGTTTCCAATTTGTCCAAGAGCATCAGCTTCTGCAGAGGGTAATGATCTCCGTGCAGTTTTAACGATTTCAGTTTTTTGAGACGCGCTATCTCTTCCAGTCCGGGTGGTTCCGACATACCGCCCAACTCCAGATGAGTGATTTGAGACTGAGGAGAAAAGGAAACTGCCTGATTATCAATCGAGTGCAGGCTGTCTAGTTCCAGTCTGCGCAACTCGGGGCGAGCAGAAATTTTTTCAATTTCCGGACCGTCCAGATCACACAGAAAAAACCTAAGTGATCCAATTCGATTTCTTTTGAACAGTGGAGCCAGCTTCTCATCAGTGACGACAAATCCCAGATGAGAAAGATCCAGAGTTTCCAAACGACTGCATTCGATCCTATTTAATTCTTCAGCAGACAGAGCACCATCAATCAAATACAGCGAATCTAATTTCTGAAGATTCTTAAAACGGTTCAGCGGTAAACCACTCCGGGCCACCACCTTCAGGGATTCCAGCTGTGAAAAACCCTGGAAAAAATCAGAGTCATCCTTGAGAAGAGACAGCTCGCCTCTCATTGAGCAATTTGAAATCGTAAGCTGTTTTAGATTTTGGATTCTCGCTAGATACTTCAGATTGCTGACATCCAATGCACAACCAAACAGACGCAACTCCTTCAGGTCAGGCATTGCGGAAAGTGACTTGAGAGCCAACTCATCCAGAGTGAATTTGTGGAGCTCCAGAACTTTCAGTCCTGCTTGAATTTCAAGAGCCTGCATTAGCCTGGGGCAGGATTGGGTCACCCTATGACGACCGAAGTAGCCTCCAATCATCAGTTTTTTTAAATGTGGGAGGGAAGACAGGAATTGGAATTTCCATTGGGAAAAATCATGCGTATCTAATCCCAGCGTTTCCAATTCGGGAAAAGTTTTTAGATTTCCTAGACCGTCCCAGGCTTCTGTATTCGGGCTGAATGCAAACTGGACATTTTTCAATCGGGGCAGTTCTCTAGAAATATTTTCCCAATCGACCTCGGGACCCAGCTGACAATTCTTCAGAATCAACGATTCTAGTTTGTGCGCTGGATTGATTTCTTGCCAGAATGAAGCATCGGCCCGAAACGCGCCCGCTTCCGTGAATCTGGTCTGCCACGAACCTCCAACAACTTCCAGGCTGGTCAGTGTAGAGAGTGAATATTGTTTAACACACATGCGATCAAAGGTTATTTTACCAACACTCAATATTCGCAATTCCGGATCGCTTTTGTTCTCAATCTCCACGACTGCTTTATTAATGACCATGAATCCCAACGGAGATTCAAACCCTTCCTGCGCACTGACATCGATACCTGAGAAAAAAACGAACAGAAGAATAGAAACCAGTAGCCGAACAGATTTATTTTGATGCATTTTTCTCTCCATACAATTGACTAAGCGGAACGCATCAAAGCAAACACGAAATTTCCAAAATTGAGAATAAGGCTAAGACAGTCATTCTTAGTGATAGGCAAAACTAAGCAAGATTTTACCAGGAAAACATCTCCGCCCCACCCACACGAACATGTCTGGCCTTCAGTTGAAAAGCAACTTCTGCAGGAACTTGACTATTAAACAGATCGATTCGTTTCAGATCAGAACAATCGTTGAGAATCCGCAGATCGACATCCTCCACAAAGTCCGATGAATTAGCGTGGAATAGTTCCAATTGATTCGCTCGCTTGATTAAGTGTACCAAACTGTCTGCATCCAGATCACAATACTCAAATGAAATCTGTTTTAATGACCGGGGAAGAAACTGCTCGGGTATACTGGAAGCATCACGCAGAAATTGAAAATCAGCCAAATCAAGTTTCTGAAGCTGTGACAGTGGAACGACTTCCAGACCTTCCCAGGGATTGACCGGGCGTCGCTCTGCATACTTATTGTTTCGGATCGACAGGCTGAGTAACTCAGAATGTAAAAGCTGATTGAGTACTCCAGGCGCTGGTCCGGGATAAGTTAGCAGTACAAGATGCTGCAAACGCGGATTACGCTGAATGCGCGGAAACTTACCTTGGGCACCCTCAATATTTGTTTCTTTTACCACCAGTGAATGTAACGATGGAATAGCAGCAAAGCGAAGAATTGCTGCGGGATCAATCCTGCCTGGTAGATTATGAACAAGCTTTAATTCAGACATCTTTTTCAGTTTGGAAAGCTGGTTATATTCCAATTCGGTCAATTGTGGAACAGACGGACCAATCGAACAGAAAAAACGTTCCAGGCATCGCTCTGAATTCATACTCCCCAATGTGACGTATAAATCACAGTTTACGTTCGCGAACATTTTCAGTTCGGACAGGGATACCATTTCCAGGTCAATCTGTTTCAGTTTCGAATCGACGGTTGATAACGGTTGTTTCAACCCCAAATCTTCATTCGTACAACCCTGAATAATCAATATTTCCAGAGTCGGATGCTGAAACAGAACCTCGAACGGAGACTCTCTTAGCTGACATTCTCGAATCTTGAGCCGTTTGAGTTGTGGCAGATGCGTCAACCCTGCGGGATCAAAATCAACATTACAGAGTGACAGTTCCTGCAGCCGGGACAATCCTTTGAGTCTGGAAAAATCGATTTTGGCCGGTTGTACGTCAGAGGGACCTGATAACGAAACCAGGCTCGGCCCGAAAAAAGTAAACGATTCCAGATCAACCTGCTGATTGATATTTTTCAGGTCTTCTGCATTGAGGGGACGGCTTTCCCGTAGCAGTTGCAAACGTAACGTTTTTAGATGGAGTCCATCTAATACCGGCAAAAGCGGAGATTGCAAATTCAACGCCAGATCCAGGTGTTCAACAGGACTGACCGATGATTCGGAAGGAGCGGTTCTCTCATCAGTCAATTGCAATAACTCAACCGTGAGTTTGTTTAATTGCGGCAAAGTCAACAGTTGCTGATATTCTGTGAATGTGATAGTTGAGTTTTCAATCTCCTGATTCATTTCATATCGAATATTAAGATCTTTGAGACTGGCAAAGTGTTTTGAAATCGACTGCGCACCGATCACACGAAAGGCTTGATTCGTCAGACGCAGGTATTCCAGATCGCTCAGCGCAAAGAGTTTTGATTGATCAGTGTCATCTCTGATTTCAGCTAAATTGACTCCGATCACGCGTCCATTTCGCAATTCAAAGCCTCCACTGATCCTGTCTCCATGGTCGGACAGGCACCAGCCCATATCAACCGGTGCTGGTCGTTGCTCTGAGCAGTTTGTACAGAGTAAGAGCATACTCACCGCAATGAGAAAACCGGGGCCAATGAACTGTCGTCGCATCTGCATCACAAAATGATCTCTTCCCTTCCACATTTAAATGAAGTTCTACTTTCTCTTCCGCAATGGTGAATTGGTCTCTGCATTGATTTCAGTTTAGCCATACTCTGATATCAGTTCGCTTTCGGAGGTAATATTTCTTCTACGACAAGCCCTTTCTCCATCAGTTCCTTCAGAATTTTTGATACATCCTTTTTGTCTTCGGAGCTCAAACTGATATTTGACTCAATCATTGTCTCCAGGTTTTGATGGTTGGGGGATACAATTTCACATTTATCTTGAAGATGCTTCGTTAGCACCTTGATATAACCAACCGAGGGTGCCTGGAGGAAGATACGGTGCAACAAGCCCAGGCGGCCTTTTTGATTCTTTGTAGAAAAATTAAGCTTAGTGTGAGCAGCAATGGCAACGAGCAGGCTGAAACGATATTTTTTGGCACACATCTGAGCAATACTCAAACCTGTTCCATTATGCGTTAATTTGTTGACATCAACGTCCCCCTTAAGAACTAAGTTCAAGATTAAAGAGTCTAGCCCTGCAGTAGCCACAAATTTTCTTAACTTCGGTTCTTCAGTGAACATGCTGACGGCATTATAATCATTTTGTACCAGCCGCCTGGAATAGATCCATTGCACAACTTCTTCATTCGAAACCCGGACCCCCGAAGTATCTAACCCGGGAAGTTTTTCCTGTGCATCTACCTGACTCAATGACCCCAGAATACGAACGAAAACAAAAGCAAAGATTAGGAATATTTTCATCGCATGATTACCTAAATAGATGAATTTGCTGATATGATATTTATCTGCCTATCCCATAATAGAACCGTTACTGAAATCAATCGTTGATTCCACCAGTTTGATATACTACCGAAGTTTCTAAATACCTTTTTATACTTTGTCATCAGGTCGCAATTGTAGCATAATCTGGATACAAACAACTTCTTTTCTTGTCTTCGAAACAATTACCCCTGATTACAAAGTCCTGTTTTTCGTTGGATAAGACAACCATGATCACTACCCGCGATGCCACCATTGATGATTTGCCAGCGATCGTCGACATCTATAATCAATCAATTCCCGCCGGCACTGCGACCGCTGATACGAAGCCGATCACAGTGGAAAGTCGGCACGCATGGTTTGCGCAGTTTTCGCCGGACAAACGCCCGATCTGGGTGGCTGAGGATGAATCGGGCCAGATTGTCGGCTGCATTTATGTGAGTTCGTTCTATGCGGGCCGCCCTGCGTATGACAAGACGGCGGAAGTCAGTCTGTATCTGGCCAGTTCACATCAGAAGCAGGGACTGGGATCGTTTCTGTTACAGAAAATGATCGACGCCTGCCCTGCTCTGGGAATTACGACCCTGGTCGGCATGCACTTTGACCACAATCAGGGCACAAAACACCTGAATAAAAAATTCGGGTTCGAGGTCTGCGGACACCTGCCGGAAATTGCAGAAGTCAAGGGAGAAAAACGCGGACTGCTGATTTCCCTGTTGCGGATTCCGGAAGCAAAATAAAACGTCGCGTTTATTCTTTCCCCTGCGTCTCTTTTACTTCTGGCTCGTTCTTCTCAGACTTTTCAGATTCAGCCTGTTTTGTCTCTGGTTCCTTGTTGTCCGGCTGTTCTGTTTTCACCAGCGGAAACTTCTTGAATTCTTCCGCCGTCAATTCCACAGCTCGCCCCGCGGCCGTCAGTCCCAAACCACCGTTTTCACCGGCATCCGCAGGATACGCCAGCAGGTATTGATCGTTTTCCTGACCGGAATCCGTTAACGCGGCCTGCCAGATAACAACCAGACGCCCCTCTCGAATCATCTCAATTAAGGAGTCCGGTAACACAATCACGGCGACGGAATCGGGGGCGACGATACCCGTCGCTTTCGGGGGTGGCGGCGGATTGTCCAGAAAGTCTTTTAGTTCATCCATACTGGATGGCGATTGTTCGCGAACCCGATGAAATTCGTGATACGCCAGCCCCAACTTCTGTAAGTCGTCCTTGAGAGTTGGCCCTTTGGGTTGGGGTTGAAAGAATTTCTCGGAAAAGACGCTGATCAGCACCACAATCAGCAGTACGAAAACCAACCCTCTCACAATGAAAGGTGTACGGCTCGAGTGAGCACCGGTGGCTGCCTCTGACTGTACCTCTGGTGGTGTTTCTTCGCCCTCTGTTGAGTCCATGCTGGTCCCCTGATTTCTCATCTCTCAGATATAGCCTGCACTGCAACGCACCATGCGACTATGGAACTACAAATCTGACCGCTGGAATCACTGTACTCGGAACGAAGGGGCAATTCAAGAACCGTCCCGTTTTACTTGCTGTCACTCGTGTCTGATGAGCCGCCGCGCTCATCGCGCCAGAGATTCCAGTAGCCCTGCATCCGCCGGGCAAACGCCTTGGGCTTCTCAGCAAACATGCGATCCGCCATCTGGAACGCCGCTGCCTGGAGCGTTTGCCTCTGTTGACCGATCAGTAACAGAAGTTGCTCCACATTCGCAGAGGAACCGAAGGAGTCTGCTTCGCCGGTGATCAGCTGCGTCATCACCGTCAGATCATGATCATCACCCAGATAATCATTCAGCAGGTCAAGCTCTGTAATGCGAGCTGTCAACATCGGCGGCCAGACCGCATTGATGAGCCGCATATGATACAGATGATACTTGCTCCGCTTGCGGCACTCATGAAACAGCTCATCATTCGGACTCTGATGCAGTGTGGCTAATGCTTCTGAACCCCGTTGGTAGGTCTGTTGCAAACCATCACGAATGATCTTCGCTGCTTTTCCTTTGATCTTCCAGCTTGCTACAGCTTCCAGTTCCGATTCCAGTTGCTGAGCGAGATTTTGTAATTCCAGATCCAGATCAATCCATTCTTCCACTAGTTTCTGTTTCCGGGCAAGAAATCGATTTTCAAATTCGGAAAACAGGTCAGTCTGTTCGAGATCGGAAAAACGTGCTTTCAGTTTCTGCAGCGATTCCAACATCGACTCGGCATCTCTAACGCGCGACAGACGCCGCCCGGCATCCCGATACCAGACATTGAGCCGTGCATAGTCGTCGCCTAATCCATAACGAACCAGGCGAATTAGTCCACGCAATTTCTTGAAATGTTTCCGCACTTCATGGATCATCTGATGCGGGTTCTGTTCCGCATTCTTTAACTCTCGGATCGCCTGACTCAATTGCTCTCCTGCAATCCGTCGGACACCGCTCGCCAGTGATTCCTGCTGCTTGAATTGATATCCCATCACCAAACCCGATTGTTCTTTTTGCAAAATCGAATCAGAGAACTGCGCCACTTCCGAACCATACCATAAACGTCTGCCAATTTTAACCGGTTGATCCGATCAAAGTCCCGGATGGCCTGTTCTAATTAGCATTTCCTTCTGCCTCAGGGGTTTCTGCTTTTGATTCTACCCAATGCATCACCAGCATGATCAGCACGCCCGAGACCGCAAACCCGCTAATCACAGGAAGCACGGTGCCATTAAAACTGTGACCAATCAAAATGCCGCAGGGTACGGCAATCAACGTGGACAGCGCCCCCATCACCGCGGATCCTACGCCGGCGATATGCCCGAGCGGCTCCATCGCCAGCGCGTTCAAATTTCCGTACATGATCCCAAAGCAGAACAGAATGGTCATCATATACCCCATCATGGCCCAGAGCGGCGGATGCCCGCCGACGGAGAGCACATACAGAAAAAACAAAATGGAAATGACGGTCGAAATCCGTTTGGACCAGCGCGTCAGATGGTGCATCCCGAATCGTCCTACCAGTCGGCCGTTTACAAATGAGGCCCCGCCGATACACAGCGCCAGAATCGCAAAATAAAGCGGAAACATCGTTCCCAGTTCGTACTGTTTCTGAAAGATGAGTTGCGCCGAACTCAGGTATCCCAGGAAGGCACTCGTGATCAAGCCCAGCGAAATCGTATACCCCAGCGAAACCCGGTGCGAACAGACTTCACGTATGGCGCGATAAATTCGCCCCAGGGAAAACGGGATGCGATGTTCCACTGCCAACGTTTCAGGCAGGCGCAATGTAAACCAGGTCAGCGTCAGCAGGCCGCATCCCAGCAGCGCGGCAAAGATCGTCCGCCAGTGCGCCAGCAGTAAGATGCCTTGCCCCAGCGTTGGCGCGATGGCTGGCACGAAGATAAAGATCGTCATCACAAATGACATGACCCGCGCCATCGCAGGACCTTCATATTGATCACGGACAATCGCCACAATCACACACCGCGGCCCCGCCAGACCCAGTCCCTGCAGGAAGCGGCCGCAGAGCATCACGGTCAGGTCCGTCGCAAACAGAGAGAGACAACATCCTACCAGAAACAGGCTGAAGCCGAGATACACAGCCGGCTTTCGCCCCGTTGTATCAGATAAAGGCCCATAAATGCCCTGCCCGAACGCCAGCCCCAGAAACAGAATGGTGACGATCAACTGGCTGTCGTTGACTGCTTTGGCCCCCAGTTCCTGACCAATTTCGGTCAGTGCAGGCAGCATGGCATCAATCGATAATGCTACCAGAGACTGCATCGAAGCCATCAAGGCCACAAATTCGCCAAATGCGATGGCAGCAGGTTCTCGTTTATGATTCAAGGAAGGCCGTTTTCTGAAAGGAATTCATCCGTGTGATCGATACAGGCACGACGCACGCCTGTGGAATCATATCGAGTGTCCCGCAATCTGAAAACCGAGGAAAATCCCGTTGGTGGAAAATGTTCCTCTTGCCCAATTGATTCTGAAATCCTATCTTTCGCGTTGTGAATGAGTTCTTTTCTCGACCACTTACTAAAGAGAGAGATTATGCAAAGCGCAGAAAGTTGGCGTTCCATCCTGGAAAACTGGCCGGAAGTCATCCCCAAATCGGGAATCGTGGTCACCACGTATCAGGAATCCATCCCGTTTCAGAACTTTTTACTTTCGACGGGCGTCGTGCTGTTTGAACGCGATAAACCGGATTCGCTGGGCGCACGGAAAGTCATGCTGTCTTATGAAGCGATCTGTGCAATCAAGCTGACAGATACAATGGAGCTGGCCCGTTATCAGGTCATGGGATTCCAGCCGTCCATGTAACCGCTGAATCAGGTCACCGACATCCAGCGTGAGAGCAGAATCGTCGGAAGCAGTAACGCTGCAGTGATTATGGCGTACTGTGGGTTCGCGGTCCAGACGAAGACCATGATCGCGTTGAGCATCACATATGAAGTGAGCATCGTTTTGACAGCGATCTGTACATTTTGAGGGATCGGATTTAAAACGGCCTGAACCAGACGACGATTAATGGTCAGTATCACCACGCCGGTCGCCGCCAGGACCATTGTTAGATTAAGCTGTTGCGGCCAGGGATAGGTCGCCAGCATCCAGACCAGTGCGCCGAGCCCTGCATTGATCACCAGCATACCACCAATCAAATGCCCCCGATGACTCTGTTTGGCTTCCATCCGCGCAAACCAGGTGAGCCCCAGAATAAACAGTCCGAGAGCGGCAGCGATGCGGAGTTGCGGTTTGACCCAGAGATTGATTTCGCGTGCGACAGCACTCGCGCCTAACATCACATTCAGAAAACGACAGATGCCCATCATCACCGGGCCCAGAAACGTTTTTTTCAGAATCGTGTCATAACCGAGTATGGCCACGACCAGCAGACCGGCGACAATCAGGCTCTGTGTGCCAACCGTTTGCGCGGCACCAACGCCTGCCAGCATCAACAAGCCGCCTAAGGCGGCTGCCTTTTGAGTCGAGATGCGTCCTGAAGGAATGGGGCGCGAAGGACGTTCTTCCGCATCGACTTTCCGGTCGAACACATCATTGAACACCATGCCTGAAAGATACAGACCGGCAGAGGCGACCAGCAGTAATGCAAATGAGACCGGCGGATTGAACGAACCGTGCGTCAACAAAAAGCCGAGAATGATATCTGACATCGCTGTAAAGACAGCAGGCAGACGCATCAATTGAAAGTAAGCCAGACACTTCTTCATGTTGACGGTGATTCTATTCCTCAGAGACGGTGTTGGCCCATTCCTCAAGCTGCTGATACTGACGCTCAAATTCGGGAGTGGTGGCCTGCATCGGGCTCTTGAAGAACGAACTCAAATGCGTCATCACGCCACTGCGATTGCCGCGACGCCATTCGCGTTCCGTAAAGCGCACCATATCGAGCACCAGTGGCGCCGCCAGAACCGAATCCGTTCCCTGCCAGGTAAACTGCAGCGACATTTTTGTATCCAGGAAGCCTTTAAAGTGAATGTGATCCCAGGCCGTTTTCCAGTCGCCCATGGATTCAATGTATTCAATGGAAACCAGAGTCTGTGGCTTATAACCGAGAATTTCCGTCAACAGATGATCTTTGGAATGCACCTTGTTGGATTTATTCACTGGATCATCGAGGACTTTCCCATCCAGGTTCCCGAAAATGTTATGCCCGACCCAGCTCATCACATTCAGATTGCGATGTGCAAACATCGGTGCAAGCACGCTTTTCATCAATGTTTCGCCGGTTTTGCCGTCACGGCCGCCGTGTAAGATCTGTTTCTCTTCCGCCAGCTCAATCAATGCCGGCAGGTCCGTCCCCGCGGACGGGGTGAAGTTGAGATGCGAGCAGCCGGCGTTCATAGCGGCGATCGCATACAGGGCACTGGCGGGAACCGGCGACGTCTCTGCCGATGCGAGTTTTTCTTTCAACTCAGCCAGCGTCAGTGCCTTGGCCGATTCTTCAACCGGAGGTTCGGTCGAGGCCAGATTGACGACCACCACGTGCGCCAGATCATGCTGCTTCTGGAATTCGGTCATGTCTGCGGAAAGCCGTGCCAGCGTATCCTGCAGCGATTCCTGATCATACTGCTTGACGGAATCACCGGCTAACGAACGAATCGTATCGCCGACATGAATCAGCGTTCCTGGTTTGACATTATTATCGAACTCGTTGAGTTCCGGCTCCACTGCCTGTAACAAAGCGGGGTGAAAGACACCCGATGTTTCACTGAAGTGCCTGGCTGCTTCCACAAACGAAGTCTCGCGGATTTCATGTCCGCCGATAACGACTTGATCCCAGCCCACCAGATCCAACTTTTCAAAGTAAGGATGTTCTGAAACGAGACCGCTGGTCCCCGTGAGCCCTTTCTGAAGCGATAACAGTCCGATAGCTGCTGTCGTTGAAACGCCACCCCATGCTCCGATGATCCAAATCCCGATACGCTGTTTCGTCATGATGCTGCCTGAAAACTGATAAAACTAGATTCAATTAAAAATCACTGATGATGATCTCAAAGTAGGTGGGAGCAGACAAAAAGAAGACTGCTTTACTCGCGGTCTGGCAGATTCGTTTGCTGCTTTCATGTGAAGTTCATTTCTGTGAGGAACTTGTGACGAATTCCCTTGTCACAGAATTTATGTTAATCATGTTTATAATTGTAGGTTCGTACCAACGCGACACAATCGAAAGATTCTTGATTCCGCCGAATTTTTAGACGAGTTGTGACTGAGAAGCGAAATTAACTGGTTTCCAGGGTTTGATCAATCCAATCCATCAAAGACTGTTTAAAGCCTTCAATCGTCGACTGCACCCCACTTTTGTTTTCCTCCAGTTGGGCCGGATCCGACACCTCAGCCTGTGCAAAGTAATAGAACTTAATCTTGGGCTCCGTGCCTGATGGTCGCACTCCCAGTTGTACAGTCAGAGGTGCCCCCTCTGCCTGTGCTTCAAACATCAGAACATTTCCCTGAGGTTTAGAAAAGGTCTCGGACGGGCTATTTTCGGGTAATGCGCGAATTTCAAGGTTTTGATAGTCCCTGACCAGCGTAAATGTGAGATTTCCCATATTTTGAGGGGGTGTCTGACGAAATGCTTTCATCAACTGCTTGATCTGTTCATTACCCGACGACCCTTTACAGGTCTTGGAAACCTGTCCTTCCAGATGGTAGCCATGCTCGACATACAGTTCATTCAAACGATTGAGCAGTGTTTTCCCTTCACTTTTCAGCTCCGCTGCCAGTTCACTGACCCACAGCGCTGCAACAGCAGCATCTTTGTCCCGGCAGTATTCACCTGCCAGATATCCCAGAGATTCTTCCGTACCAAATACAAATTTGTCAGGGCCCTCTTCATCCATCGTTTCCGCAATGTATTTGAACCCGACCAGCAGATTATTGATGATCCGCACATCCGCTGCGCGAGAAATGGCGGCGATGAGCGGCGTCGTCACAATCGTCTCAACCACAAAATGATCCGGCGTCAGCGTGCCCGCCTCTTTACGCTTGCCGAGTACATAATCGGCCAGTAAAGCACCAATCTGATTCCCCGTGAGATGCACGAATTCCCCTGATTCGTTGCGGGCACAAACTCCCAATCGGTCGGCATCCGGATCGCTGGCCAGGATGATGTCGGCTCCGGTCTCTTGACCCAGCGCAATCGCGGGCTGGTAAACTTCCGTACGTTCCGGGTTGGGAAGTTGATCGGGCACATTGGGGAAGTTCCCGTTCTGCTCACACTGGGGCTCAAACCGCTTGATCCCGGTAAATCCGACCTGCTGCAGCACTGCAAACACAGACGTTTCTCCCACTCCATGCAGGGGGGAAAACAGTCCACTCAGATCGCGGTTCGTCGAATGACTCTGTGCGATGACCGAACTGCGATATTCACCGGCGACCTCTTCGTCGATATACTTGATCAATCCCTGCTCGACCGCCTGATCAAAGTCCAGCATCGGAATCTCGGTTGCCTGATACACTTCATCAATAATGCCCTGATCGTGTGGCGGCAGCACTTGACCTCCGGTAGACCAGTAAGCTTTAAAGCCGTTATCCGAGGGGGGGTTATGAGAAGCCGTGATCATCGCCCCCACATCACAGCCAAGATGTCGGACCGCGAAAGAAAGCTCCGGCGTGGAGCGCGCGGTTTTGTAAAAGTAAACAGTCAAGCCGTGAGCAGCAATCACACTCGCGGCGATACGGGCAAAGCGATTCGAATTGATTCGGGAATCGTGGGCTATGGCCGCCTTACCGGTTTCGTTACCGGAGGCTTTTTTGTAATAGGCGGCCAGTCCATGAGCCGATTCGGCAATTGTTCTTTCGTTGATTGTGGCAGAACCCAAATCACTCATCAAACCGCGTCGGCCACCGGTTCCGAAGGGGATCACTTCCCAAAAATAAGTGTCCAACGTCCCGAAATCTCCGGCTTCGATCAGCTGTAACAGCGCGGGCTGATAAGGAGCGTACTGAGGTTCAGTAAGCCAGCGCTGCAAATTGGTGAAAGCAGGCTCAGAAAGTTGTTTTTCGGTGACGGCTGAGCGGGCGATTTCAATGGCCTGCTGGGAATCCAGAGAAGGGGACGGCTGGTTCATCCTGTGATCATTTCCGTATTGCGAATCGCGGGGGTTGTTTTTACGTTTTTCTACTTAAAAATCATGTTTTTTCACTCTCAGACAGACTCCATGCCTCTCGCCTGACTCGCGATCATAGCGAGAAATCTTCGAGAATGAAAATCTGACTGAGAACTAGATTGTAGAGTGAACCTCGCTGCGAGCCAACCCTCACGCGAATTCCGGTTTCACAGGTAGACGGGGTTTCCGATCGAAGGGCGATACATCGCGAACTTGAATTCTCGTTATAGAGTGTACTTTGACTCTGAATCCGATATAATTTCTTTAGTCAGATTAAGCGGAATCTGTCAATTATGCAGCGTAGGGCAGCACTGAAATTTTGCCCACAAAAGAGTATTTCATTTCATTAAGACTTTGCCAGTTTTTGGTTTCCCACCAATCAAGTCCTTGATTCCCCATCATAACAGTGGCAGAATAGGTGGATTGAGTCAGCACATAACGTAACTGGTAATACAAATCTCGATTCCTGAAAGCGAAGAAACAAGCAGCAAATTCCCTTGAACTGTTTCCCGCTTCTCACATTTCCACTCATACGTCCTGTTCCATGATGAACCTGATTGAATAACGAAATTAAGGTAGCACTATGAAGTTTGTTGAAGGTCATACTGTTGGCATTGATTTAGGAACAACCTACTCAGCAATCGCACAACTTGACACTGATGGTCAGCCCATCTCTTTGAAGAATACCGACGGGCGTTCGATTACCCCTTCTGTGGTTTTACTGGGAGAGGAAGGCCGTGTTGTTGTCGGTCCCTCTTTTGAGCGAACCGCCATTGAAGACGATCCCACCCGCATCGTCGAAGCCGTCAAACGACATATGGGCGACGATCATTTTTATGTGGTCTATCAGGAAAAGAAGCTGACCGCGGAATTTCTTTCTGCTCTGATTCTCAAAAAGATGAAGCAGGATGCCGAAAAAGAAATCGGCACGATCGCGAATGCAGTGATTACCGTTCCTTATTACTTCAATGATGTGCGTCGTAAAGCAACTCAAGACGCTGGTCGGATCGCCGGTTTGAATGTGATTGATATCATCAACGAACCGACGGCGGCTACACTGGCTTATGCCTGGAAGCGGGACGAACTCGGTAACCCCGACGCGATGCCGAACGGCGAACGCACGATTCTCGTTTATGACCTGGGTGGTGGTACGTTTGACGTGACGATCGTCCGTTATTCGCCGACCCAATTCCGCGTGCTCGCGACTGACGGTGACGTCATGCTGGGGGGGCTCGACTGGAGTCAACGTATCGTCGACCACGTCGCAGAACAGTTTAAAAAGAAATTTGGCAGTGACCCGCGCGAAGATCCCGTCGCCATGCGGACCTGTGTGCAGGAGTGTGAAGACGCCAAACGCGAGTTAAGCCAGAAAGCCCAGACTCCGGTTTCCATTTATCACAAAGGCAACACCTTAACGGTTGCCCTCACACGTGGCGATTTCGAACGTATGACAGCCGACTTGCTGCAACGAACACGTGACACGACCGAACTGGTGATGCAACAGGCGGGCGTGGAAAAAGGTCAGCTCGATGATGTCGTGCTGGTCGGTGGTTCAACATTGATGCCTGTGGTCGAAGAGATGTTGAAAAAAGTTTGCGGCAGCGAACCTTCTCGTACAATGAACCCCGAAGAAGCAGTGGCACAGGGTGCGGCGATTCATGCAGCGATTCTGGAAGCCCGGGCAACGGGTGGCGAAAGCCGCATGGCTCAAGCCGTGATCAAGCGTTTGCGCAGCGTCAATACAGCTGATGTGAACTCGCACTCTCTGGGTGTGAAAATTACCGACCCCAATGACCGCACACGCAAGATCAATCATATTATGATCAAGCGAAACACAGAGATCCCTGCCAGTGTCAGTCAGAAATTTGTGACAACTTCAGACAATCAGCAGCGGATTCATGTGGTCATTCTGGAAGGGGAAGCCAGTGATCCGGATGCCTGTTCGACGATCGGCGATTTCCGGATTTTCAACTTGCCTGCGAATTTGCCCAAGGGATCGCCTGTGGAAGTCACCTATCGTTACGATGCCAATGGTCGAATCCATGCTTCCGCACGGGAATTGACAGGCAATAACGAATCGGCAACTGAAATCGTCCGTGATTCCGGGCTGGATACCGAAGGCATCGACCGCTTCGAAGTTCTGGCGAAGGACTACGTGGTCGAGTAAGGTCCCGTTGGATCATGGACCAGACGCTATACCTGATCTTTCTAAATGCTTGTTATTTGTAATGTCTAACTGATATCGAACACGTCGTTTTTGATCTAAGAGCAAGGAGTCCTCTGAGGTGGCAATAGATGTCTACAAGGATTGGCTGGGAATTCCGGAAGGGGATCGCCCTCCACATCATTATGACTTACTGCGATTGGTCAAATTCGAAGACGATGAAGAAAAGATTCGAGCACATTATAAAAAATTAAACGCGCATGTTCGCAAGTATGCGTCCGGAAAATACTCGAATGAGTCTCAAGAGCTGTTAAACGAACTGGCGAAAGCCATGCTCTGTTTAACCGATCCGGAACGAAAACGAGAATACGATGAAAGCCTGGGGCGAGAGTTCGACGAGGATGAACAGACCGGCCCGCAATCAGTCGAACAGATCCTGGTAGAACAGGGACATATCACAAAAGATCAGGCTGCGGAATTGAAGCAATTTGCGGATCAGCGTGGATTGTCCATGAGAGATGCCGCCGTCCAAATGCGATTCGTCAATGCGGAAACGGCGACTCAGGCCATGGCCCGTTCTAAGGGGATGCCTTATATCGATCTGGAAGAAACGGTACCTGACCACAGTATTCTACTTCAGCTTCCGGAACACGTGGCCAAACGCAATACGATTCTGCCTCTCTTCATTGATGACGATGTCCTGCTAGTCGCCTGTGCAGATCAACCGACGCATGAATTGGAAGACGACCTGCGCATGCGATATCAGGTTCCTTCCCGTTGGGTGCTGGCCATGCCCCGCTCTATCAATACCGGAATCAAACAATTTTATGCGGCTGCAGAAGAGGTTGAAGAAGATCCTTCTGAAGAAGTTTCCACAAAAACCAAATCGAAAAAAGAGACCAAACCTGCTAAAAAAGTCGAGAAAAAGAAACCAGCCCGCGGTCCTGCCCAGCTTTCCCCTGAAGAGCTGAAAGAAAAGAAAATGCTCGCTTTCATTTTCAGCGGCTGGGCATTTTGTGGTGCGATCTTAATCGACCAGTTTGTTCTGAAAAACTTTGTCTTCCCACAGACGTGGCCCTGGCATTTCATGCTGACCACACTCGCCGTCCCCATCATCGCCTTTTATCTGATGTCCGGGATGTGGAAGAAGTAAATTCGTTTTGATCGCGACACTCCCCATAACCGGCACAATCGCCATGGTCTGAATGATTTTCGTGTCTGCCTGTTTGTGCGGCGCCCCGTTCTGATTCCTGCCGACCAGAGTTCCGATGATATGGTATATAGTTAAGAGGGAAAGCGATCATGCATTGAATGGTTTTCCCTGCAGCCTACCTGATTCTGTTCAACAGCTATGATACGATTCAGTCTCCGGAGCCTCTTATGGCAATTTCTTCTGTCACTTCTGCAATGAATACGGCGCTCTCCAGCATTGACCGCACCAGTCAACGCGTCGCTGAAATTGCAGAGAATGTCTCGTACGGAATTGAAAGCGAAACCGGAGAAAGCAGCCCGCTGATCGATAGCGGCATCGCAGAACTCCCGCTGCTCAAGCACCAGATTGCCGCAAATGTCAAAGTCTTCGAGACGGCAGAAAGCCTGTTTAACACCCTGCTCTCACAGCGGCGCAGATAGCTGATACAGTCTCAACATCGATCTGCTGAATTACTCTTCATCGGCCGGCACTTCGTCCGTCGGCTCCATCTTGCGAAGCTCTGCAATCAAGTGCCCCAGCTTGCGAACTTCGATGACTTTCAACTGAAAGCCCTGCCAGTCGCAGACGTCCCCCACTTCAGGAATGTGTTCCAGCTTTTCATGGAACATCCCGGAGACCGTTAATAAGCCGTCATCTGCAATTTCATAATCCTGCTGCAATTTGCGGCACAGATAGCGGAGCGTTGTGATCCCCTCGACATGATAGACGCCGGGTTCCACTTCGCGAACCGGCTCCCGTCGCAAGATGCGTTTGGCCCGGCTTGGTTCAGGCGAAAGGATGGTATCAATGATATCATCGTGCGAGACAATGCCGATCGTCTCACCATATTCATCCACCACAGAAGCAAACTGGCAGTCTTCCAGCTGGAATCGGGAAAAGACATCAGACAGATTCGCACACCAGGGAACATGAATCACCCGCTTCGATTTTTGATTCAACGTTTTTTCGGAAAACGAAGATAATTCCGTCAGCGAGATAATCCGGTCGATTTCATCTGAATCGTTCTCACGTTTACGCAAGATGATGTAATCAGTATTCGGGGTAATTTTCGTCAGATCTTCCAGCTTTAAAGGCATATTAAACGTGAGATAGGTCCCCCGGGGACGCATTGCCTCTTCCACCAGCATTTCGGAAAGATCCAGAATGTTATGCAGAATCTGTCGTTCGTGACGAATTACCTCTTCACTGGCACCCGACGCATCCACGGCCCGTTCGAGGTCTTCCGAATGCAAATACGATTCTTTCTGAATCTGCGGCCAGAATGTCCGCCGCATCATGCGACTGATATTTTGCAGCAACGGAATCACCGGATCCAGAACCCGCACCGAAACCGCCAGCGGCCAACTCACCATGATTGCAATTTTTCGACGGAAGACAATCGAGAGACTCTTCGGGAGCACTTCGCCGAACAGGATAATCGCCAGCAGGCTCCCAACGGTAAAAAAGCCGGCGCCCGCGGTCATCCCGGCATCGGCCAACTTTTTGGCGATCACCCCTGCGACTGCGAAATAAGACAGATTGATTAACAGGTTCCAGAACAGAACCGCCGTCAGTAACCGGTCTGCATCCGCGGCCAGTGCCGCCACAATTTGTTCGCTGGGTTTGCCTTTACTGAACTGCCGGAGCTCTCCCCGCGAAAGATAAAAGATGGCCGTCTCGCTCCCTGAAAAGAAACCGGAAGCACAAATCAAAGCGAATAACGCCAGTGATCCTGGAAACCAAATTGCGACGGAATCAATAAATGCGATCATCATGAATCGGGGCCGCCACTCTATCCTTTATCAAAAGTGGTTTTTCCCAGAGCAACATCAAACTCGGATACTGCCGGAATATACATAGCAAGCACAGGAAGCCCATACGCAAACAGAATCGTAATCAAAACTCCCAGAGTTCCTCCCAGTAAAAACGATGTAATCGCATAAAAGGTCAGAAACGGGAGTAACCAGGCCGAAATCGCCAGCGCCCGCGAGGGATTACGATGCGTCAAAGCCGAATGCAGGGCCGCACTCCCCACGACGATAAACACCAGAAAGCTTTGCAGTTGGAGTGCAAATGAAGATCGTGCCTGCACCAGCAGAATCATGAAAATGCCAATCCCGATAAACAGGAAAAACATCGTGCCCAAACTGCCTCCGATCGCCGAACGGCTATTGTCATAGGTCAGCCCCATATGCAGACCTAGCACGACGGCAAATATCATCAGGGCGATGAAACCAATCAGAGCACAGAGAAAGCCTTCTGTGGAAAAAACGCCCTGGCTGACCAGATACAACAGAATCAAAATCGGGATCAAAATCACTTCTTTACTGTTATAGAAAATGCCCCCTAATTTTCCGAGTACAAATTCCCTGGCAGAAATATCGGTTACTAATAACAGTTCCAGCGTTTTGCTGTCTTTTTCTGATGTGATGGACGTCACGGCCTGCGTGTTTGCCAGCACCAGGCTCAGCCAGGCAATCCCTGCAAAAGCCAGCCCCTGGGGAGGAATCACGCCTAAATACAATGTCCCTTCAGCGACCGCGTCCGACGTGACGGCGGCCCAAAGCGTGAAACCGGCCAGCAGAAAATAGGCCAGCTTGATCACAAAGATCTTTCGCCCGTAAGCCTTGGTCATGATCTCGCGCCAGATCACAGGATTGGGCCAGATGGTTCGCGCCTGCTCTTTCGTGATGACTTCTTCTTCGTTTTCTTCCTTGGGCGTCGCTTTATAGACAGAGCGTGAGGGATTCCAGACCCGCAGTCTGAGAACCGTATACGCTTTGAGAGCGATCCCCAGCACAAACAGACTGATCAAGGAAGGCCAGGCGCTGATTGAAACGGGTTGCAATCCCGTATTCAATGAGAGCGGGTTTAAGATTTCATACAAGGTACGAAACGGGTCCAGGCCTGCAATCCAGGGCCGCACCGCTGACTGTGCTCCCAGCAGACTCACGATCAGCTCGACCACTCCCAGAAAAACCACCATTCCCAATACACTGATCGCCAGCGTCTGAAATGTTTTTTCGCGCCAGAATGCCACCAGACCAGCCCAGCTCCCCGTCGCAAAAACAGTCATCAGACATAAAAGTTCCATCCAGAGAATCTGGGATAATTCAATTCCCCCCAGCAGGTAGAGAAATACAAACACCGGAATCGAAGCAGCCAGCAGCACGTAAACCACCAGCAGACTGGACTGGGTTTTGCCGCTGACCAACTCACGGTCTTTGAGCTCGGTCATTAAGAGCAGGATCAAAGTACCGCGGTCTTTTTCCTGAGCGATACTGCCCGCGGAAAACAAAAGCGTAAAAAACAGGACCAGCAGCAGTTGCAGGAAGGCAATCATCTGAAAGATCAGATTCCCCAGACGGGCAAATTCTCCGATCGTGGTGGTCTGGATCTGTTGAGTCCCCAGAATCGTTTGGCCGGCGGTGAAGATCAAAATAAAGATCGCAGCAACATAACCGGAACGAATCAGGTAGTGGCGAATCTGGCGGGGTGAAGTCAATGCTTCCCGAATGAATATTGGATTGCTAAACAATGTTCTCTGGCCTCTTTTACCCGATAAATAGCAGCATTATATTAAGAGACGCCCTTCTCACCACGACCGCAGCATGCCAACCTCTGTTCGCACGCTTCCTGTATCATATTAGATCGTTCTCTGGATCGCAAATTCTGTCAGTTCCTCAAGAATCTGTCTGGCCGGTGATGGGGGACAAAATTTGAGCGATTCCCGGGCCTGTTTTGCGAAGTCACGCGCCCGATTCGCGGCGTACTCGATGGCATCACTGTTTTTAATGAATTGAGCCAGACGTGATTTGGTCTCTTGATCTGGCTGTGACAGGATTTCCTGAATCGTAGCCTGGTCCTCCGGACTGCTTTGATCCAGCAACCGAATCAAAGGCAGAGTCAGTTTCTCTTTTTGCAGATCGGAACCCAGCGATTTTCCCATTTGTGCTTCATCGCCCAGCAAATCCAGCAAATCGTCGGTAATCTGGAAAGCCACGCCAAGCGCACGACCATAATCTTCCAGGGCTTCGACAATTTGCTCATCCGCGTCCGCATACAGGGCTCCGAGCTCAGTACTGATGGCACACAACTCGGCTGTTTTCCCATTGATGATCTGCAGGTACTGCTCTTCGGAAAGACTCAGATTTCCCCGCTCATAGATCTGGGCCAGTTCGCCTTCACAAACCAGATTCGTGGCACGACCAATCAGACGGCAGGCGCGGGCATCACCCAGACTGGCACTCAAATGAAAAGCGTGTGTGAATAAAAAGTCTCCGACCAGAACACTGGTTTCATTATTCCAGCGTGAGTTGACAGTCGCAACATGACGGCGGATGAGCGCGTCATCCAGAACATCATCATGCACCAGCGTGGCCAGATGAATCATCTCAACAACAGAGGCCAGTACATAGTGACTCTCTTTGATGCCCCCCGTGGCTGCAGCGGAAAGCAGCAACAGAATGGGACGCAGCCGTTTTCCCTGAAAACGGGTAATATGCTGCAAAACATCATGAACATAAGGGTGTTTCGAGCTGACTTCGCTCAAAAAAACACGTTCTGCCTGTTCCAGCTCACCGCCAATTAACTCTTCGACACGTGCCAACAGGTCATGTGTCGTAAGATGGTCCCCCATTACAGCCTCACCACAATATCGAATCGATTTTCCAGCTTTTTGTCTGGCGGTCGGTTATGATTAAACACGGAACATATGACCCCTCATTTCAGATCAGTATGCGGAGCCATTGTAAGCATTCTCCTCACAGATAGGAATGCAAACAGGGCTTCCGTGTATGATTTCATCGAGCGAAATTCATCTTTCCGGCATTACCCGAACAAATCAGCGGTTCTCGATTGGAAATCGAATCGGGTAATCGCCCCGATGCTCAAAAATCAGTCTGATTTTCTGAGATAATGCCCGCTTTTTCCGCCTGATTTTTCGACGAGCTGAGTGGGACCCAGACTCATTCCCCGATCGACGGCTTTACACATATCATAAATCGTCAAGGCAGCCACACTGACAGCGGTCAGCGCTTCCATCTCCACGCCGGTCTTGCCATCGACTTTGACTGTGGCTTCGATTCGAAATCTCGTTTCATCCAGCGGTTCAAAATCGAGACGCACACTATTAATACTGAGTGGATGACACAGGGGAATCAATTCGGATGTTTTTTTTGTTGCCATGATGCCGGCAATCCGGGCGATTTCCAGCACATCCCCTTTCGAGATCGCACGATCCAGAATCAGCTTGCGGGTTTCCGCTTTCATCGTGACAAAGGACTCCGCAACCGCCAGTCGCGCAGTGATTTCTTTGCCCCCCACATCCACCATGCGGCTGGCGCCTTCTTCATCAAAATGGGTCAAATCAGACATGGGGTACCTCAATCGGATCGCTGAAATAGGGTCGTCAACAGGAGCTTCACCACCGCAGAATCAAGCTGCGGCCAGGTTGCGTTTATTTATTGGTTTTGAGTGTGATTCTCATGAATGTAACCTCACCGAGTTCGGCCTAAACCGCGGCTAACGCCGTGCGGCTGATCTTGTTTTTAGCGACTTTGCCAGCCGGAATGACTTATTAGCCGAAGGGCGTTAGCCCCGGTTCCTTCCATATGCAAAGAGGCATTAGAATTAAGAAACACTATCTAAGCGGCTTCGGAAGAGCTGTCCGACTCATCGGCAGACGCCGACTGTTTGAAGTTTCCGTCTTCGCTGATGTCATCAAACCGCACCGACATCCGTTTCGAAACTCCTGACTGCTCCATTGTAACGCCATACAACACATTTCCGACAGTCATCGAACGCTTATTATGCGTGATCATAATGAACTGTGTCGTTTCTTTGAAATCATCAATCAGCCCGGCATAACGTTCGACATTCGCTTCGTCCAGCGCCGCATCAACTTCGTCCAGAATACAGAACGGGCTGGGCCGGCTGCGGAAGATCGACATCAAGAGCGCCACCGCGGTTAAGGTTTTTTCGCCACCACTCAACAGGGTTAAACCGCGCAACTCTTTTCCAGGAGGACGGGCCACGATTTCAATTCCACATTCCAGAACATCATCCGGATCCTCCAGAATAATATCCGCTTCACCGCCTCCAAACAGCTTTCGAAAGATTTCCTGAAAATGACCGCGGATCACTTCAAACGTATCGTAGAATAATCGCTTGCTCTCGGCATTGATGCGGCGAATGATTTCTTCCAGAGAAGATTTCGCTTCGTTCAGGTCATCCAGTTGCGATTTCATATATTCGAAGCGGCATTCCAACTCATCCAGGTCGTTCAGACTGTCAGAATTGACGCTGCCCATCATTTTGATTTTTCGTCGCAGTCGATTTACCTGCGCTTCAATCTCGGGGCGAATCTCAAGATAGAGCGTGGCATTAAAACCAGGTTCCGTCTGGTCCGCATCTTCATTTTCAACCAGTTCAATTTCAACCGGCTCCGAATTGTCTTCCGAAAGTAATCCAAGATCCTCTGAGACTGTTTCGCTTTCTTCTGCTGTCAATTCAGCCTGGACTTCCGCTTCACTCTGCTCCTGTTCCGCCTCGGCCTGTTCCTCGAGGTATTGTTTCAGAATCGATTCTCCTGTGGAGACAATTTCCTCCAGCGAGAGTTGATACTCTTCCTCAATACGTTCAGCCAGTGTGCTGATCTGATGCTCGATATCGCGCGTTTTGAATTCTTCTTCGTGTTTTTTTTCCCCCAGTTCGCGGCGTTCTTTCCGCAGCGCCGCTTCTTCGGCACTCAACTGTTTTTTGAGTTGCCGTTTTTCGTCACGCACGGCTGCCAGGCTTCTGGCTTGCTCCAGAAATGTCTCCTGAATCAAAAACTGTTCGTCCAGCACAGCGCGTGTATTTAAGATGTGCAGCTTGATCTGCGAATTTTTTTCCAGCGATAATTCATAACGCCGACTCGATTCTTCCTGCTGCTGCTCGCGCTGTTCGAATTCCAGCTTCAACCGGCCAAAACGCTGTGTCAGGCCGGTTAAACGCTCTTCGTGCGTCGCCAGTTCCAACTGGCGGGCGTTTTGCTGCTCTTTCATTTCCTGCACTTCGCACTGCTTGTTGAGCAAGATCGATTCGTCCTGCTCAATCTCTGACTGCAGCGCTTCCAGTCTGGTTTCTGTCTCCTGTTTCTCCACTAATACTGTCGCCGATTCGGTCTGCAATTTCTGAGCGTGCAGCTCCAGATCCTGCAGGTCGTTTCTGACGGTTGCTAATTCTTCGTTTAACTGCTCCCGTTTATGCTCTGCGGCAACCTTGGCAGCCTTCTCTGTAGAGAGTGCTTCGGAGGCAATTTGCATCTGCTCCTGGCAGACGCTCCGTTCTTCATCGACCGTTGATAACAAGGCATCCAGTTTTTCCAGCGCGGATTCATTCTCGTTTAAGGTCCGATCGATTCTGATCAGATCATTTTTCAGCTTTCGCAATTCGCTCTTCCGCGTGAAAATCGCAGACTCTCCGCCGATTGCCCCTACAAACACCGACTGATTTTCTTCAATCAGCTCTCCCTGTAGTGTGACAAAACGGCATTGCTGTCCTGTGGTTCGAGACAAATTCACGGCGGTTTCCAGGGAATCTACAATCCAGGTATCCGCCAGCAGCAGTTCTGCCAGTGCCTGATTTTCAGGCGTCGGCTTGACTAACTTGTCAGCCCGGTAAATCACCCCGCGCTCGGCCGATAAATCCAGTGAATCTTCGTTTTGTTCTGCCGAAAATGATTCTGTACGCGCCGTCTCGCCATCCACAGAGAAGCCGTTCACTGCAGACATTGTCTGATCATTTTCCGTCTGGTTGTGGGGCCGTGTAATAAAACCGACGCGTCCTGAAATCGAATACTTACCTTCTTTCAAGAACTGATACAGCGGATCAAATTCGCGTATCACTAATAATTGCGAACGATTTCCCAAAGCAACTTCCAGAAGTGCCGCCTGCTCCAGGTCCACATCCAGCAGGTCAGCCACGCTCCCGATAATGGTATTCCAGGGAGAATAGTTTGACGTCTGCGCGCGATTCAAGATTTCCTTGACGCCGATACTGATGCCTTCCTGGCGTCGTTCCAGATCTTCCAGCACACTTTTGCGAGCCTGATAGGCACTCCGCTTTTCTCGCAGGTCAGACAGTAGTTGTGTCTTCTGGTCCTGTTCGCTGAGAAGATTCTGCTGTTTTTCATCCACATCTGACAGACTTTGTGCAAACGCAGCGACTTTCTCGCCCGCTAATTCGAATTGGGCTTCGCATTTCGCCAGGGCAGACTCAGCTTCCTCGCCCCGGGCTTCCAGTTGCAGACGTTTTTCGTTCGCTTTGTCTGTTGAATTGTGATATGTCTCCAGCTGCGTTTGAATCGAAAACAGCCGATTATCCAGCGCCAGAGACTCCTTATTCAAGTCATGCACCTGCTGCTGTTTTTGTTGAATTTGTGCATTCGCCGCGTTCAGTTCTTCCGTGACGATCGCAATCCGCGAACGCGTTTCTTCCAGTTTTTCACGTTGCAGTTGAAACTCGGACTCGGAACTGACTTTTTCATTCTCAACCGCTTGCAAATCCTGCTGGATTTCCGATGTGCGCTTCGCCATCAGAATTCGCTGCTTGCGCAAACGAATGATCTCAGCTTCAAATTCGTGTTTTCGTTCAAGCTGATGTTCGATCGCGGTCTGATTGCCGGCGATGCCTTCCCGATGCGATGCCAGTTTTTTCTCAACCGACCGCAGCTGGTCATCAAACTCCGCGACCTCGGAATCAATGGCAGACAACTTTTCTTCGTACGTCTGATACTCGTTGTTCAACTCGTCAATCCGCTGTTGATACTGGCCGATGGTTGCCTGTAGAGAGGCGAGCTGAGAAGTCAGATGCCGCCAGTCATCCGCGGCCATTCCCATCCACAATTTGCGAAGTTCGGTCGAAGCTTCACGATATTTCGCTGCTTTCGAAGCCTGACTGCGCGTTGAGTTCAACTGTGCTTCGACTTCATCAACAATATCAGTCAGTCTGAGAATATTCTGTCCGACCCGCTCCAGTTTCCGTTCGGCGTCGACTTTTCTCGATTTATAACGGCTGATTCCCGACGCTTCTTCAAAGACGACGCGACGTGTCGCGGCATTGGCCTGCAGAATCTGATCAACGCGTCCCTGCTCGATAATACTGTAAGCCGAGGTCGCCGCCCCCGTCCCCATGAACAGATCGCGGATATCTTTGAGGCGAACTGGATTCCGATTCAACAGATATTCGGAATCGCCGTTCTTCCACAAGCGACGGCCGATGTGTACTTCATCGGCGTCAATATCCAGAAAGCCTTCTTTGTTATTAAACGTCAGCGTGGCTTCGGCGTAAGCGTTTGGCTTGCGTCCCTGCGAACCGTTGAAGATCACATCGGTCATGTCTTTGCCGCGCAGGCTCTTCGGGCTCTGGTCTCCCAACACCCATTTGATACCGTCCACGACATTACTCTTACCACTTCCGTTGGGCCCGACAACGCAAGTGATGCCATCCGAAAATTCAAAGATGGTCCGGTCGGCAAAACTCTTAAAGCCGAACAGTTCCAATGATTTCAGCATCACGTAACCTTACACGGGAAAACAGATAGTAGGAGCCTGACTTGAAACTGGCAAACACAACGCAAAAGTAACAGTTATAAAATTGGTGAAAGTTCGAAGTCGGTTTATTTTCTGAAGTAACGGAACAAGCTCTGGAACGTGGTCTGTTTGATGAATTTATCGTCGTCATCATCGTCTGATGATTTTGACTTGCGGTAATCTGCTAAACTTGCTTTTCCATTTTCATCTTCATCTAAGTCATACTTAGATTTTTTTGACGTTTTCTCCTGAGGTGCTCCCGAGTGGAAAATATTCGGAACCACATTCTGATTTCCGATACGAGCCCCCTTCTTCCGCTTAGGCTTGTTGGATTTCATAGATCCCGATTTCAGAGCCATCAAAGCATCTTCCTCGGTAGGCCGATAGTACATGCGGCCCCCTTCGGGTAATGCATCGATTTCAACCTGGCCGTCAATATTACCCTGTTGATTTGCCTGTAATATCATTTGGGCAATATCAGGATAACTGGCACCCATCTCGACCGCCGTTCGAATCACGACGGCAATATTTTTGGGAACTCGCTTCCGCTGATCCGGTTCGCCAACCTCGTATTTACTGACGGTAATTTCTTCGGTACCCGGTGCACCGGTGATTAAGACTTTTCCAGCCCGCACGGCAATCGGCACACGAAACTCCTGTTTCGAACCGAACAGAACTACTTCCGGATGCTTACGGTGGGTAATATGAATCATAGGTCCCCCATTTTTCGGGTTCCCCTCTTTGGCATCAGGATCATGATCGGCAACCGTTTCCAGTTCGGTCTCCAGAACGTGCAGCAGGAACTGCCCGTTCATATCTTCGCCGCGAATAAACGGATCGTTTTTATCCAGAGTCCAGAGAGCGCGAAATGCACCATAGCGGGTTTCGGCACTGGTCATACTCATCAAATCGCGTAGATACATGTGTGCTTCAGGCTCATCAATGGCCGACATCGCCGCCAGTGCATAGACACGGAACGCCGGTTCTTCGCGAGCCGCTTCTGCCAGCGCCTTGAGGCCCGATCCGTCATCCAGATAAGCCAGCGCGACAGCCGCATGAAAACGAACTTCCAACAGCGGGCTCTTCAGAGCCGCTTTCAGAATCGGAATCGATTTTTTACCGATCGCTTCCAGCTGAATCGCAGCACGCTCGGCTTTCTCAGGCATCATAATTTCCTCGGTCAGCTTCTGCATCCGCACACGTTGCGCCACATCGGTCTCCCGGAAGGCAATATTTCGGACCACCTGCAGGTAGCGTGAATCGTTATGCTTATACCGCGGCTTCAGCTTTAACACGACTTTCTTATCGGTCTTGGCTTCTGCCAATGGTTCTTCGATTCCGTATTTATCAAAGTGATGGAAGCGGCCGCCAATTCGATTGGCAATACGTTGTGCATTTCGAATACTCTTGAAATCATTACGCAGATACAACGCCAGATCACGGTCTTCCGCTTTGGAAATTCCACCAGACAGAATCCGTCCACGGCGCAGAATGCCTGCGGTCCCTTTTTTACGATCTTCTTCCGACATCGGCGGGATCAGAATCGACCCGCGTGCCTTGGCCAGGATATGACCTTTCAATAGGCCACGTCCCTGAATCATCGCCTGTTCAGCCAGGGGGGATTCCATTAACCAGCCCCCTTCCAGACTGGTCGCTTCACTGTTTCCGGGCAGATAGACTTCCACGTCGAATGTTTCGCCTTTGCGAATCAGCGGTGGCAGATAGGCTTTTACAATCACCAGTGCTGTGGAGGGACTGCGTAAAATATGGTTCGGATTTTTCACATTGCGGCGGCGCATCTCGCGAAGTAATGCTTCACGGTGCACCGAAGGCGGCGGATTTCCACCCGTCCCGTTTAAGCCGGTCACCAGTCCCACTCCTTGCAGTGCGATCAGATTTTTCCCCGTGATTTGCGTGTATTCTCCAATGAAGGGAGTCTCTACTTTCACGTCTGTTTCAAATTCATCAGCCAGCGACGTTTCGTCTTCGTCCGGACTTTGAGAACGCAGACTGGCCGGATTCAACCAGTTCTGTGGGTTCAAATTCAGTTTCTGACACCCCGTAAAACCGGCTGTCAGCATGATTACGACGATTAATAAATTGACTGAGCTCTTCACAGTACGACCCCGTTTGTGAGAAAAAAGTCTTTTCAGAATGTTTGTTTTCAACGAAGACCGGTCCCGAACGCAATTTGATCCTCAAGCAGCCAGGTGGTGTGAATACAACCTGTGCCCATTCAGTTTTTCAAACTGAATTACGCATTGAGTTATCAAACAGTGCCGGAATCGACAAAGTAGAAAACCTGAAGAGAATTGAGATTTGATTTGAGAGAGATTTGTGTGGATCGGAAGCTTATTGCAAAGTGAAAAACGGGTCAAGAGCGTTTTTCACCTTAGAAAACAGCAGAGATTGTTCTCTGAATTAGAGACATCTGAGTGGCTCAGCTTATTTAAGCAGTTGCAATTTCTCAGTTTCCGTACTTGGCTGACGCGTTTTCTTTTGGCTTTTTTTAAAACCAATCTGGCAGTCAGTAATCGAAATCCCGTCAAAAAAATCAAACTCACTCTGGGCGGAGGGCTCCACTTTCACCAGATCTGTCGATCTAGCCGGGCGTTCATTGACACTGACAATATCAATGGCAGTAATCCGCAGTGAATGCGGATCGGGGAAATAGAGTTCAATCCGGGAGGCTTCAATCTGAGTCGTTTTCTGCTTACTGGTTCGCAGCAGGGTGACATGTTCTCGATCCCGACAATGGAGAATCAACGACCGCCGATGAGCATAAGAAAATAGATTGGCATGCCGTGCAAACATCCGCAGTTGATCCCGCTCGTTTTCGATTTCGATATTCCCTTCCAGTCTCATTCTCAAATCCTGCTGATTTTGATACGAAACCTCAATCCAGTCTGCCGAAATCCGTGTTTGACCACACAAAAGCTGTGCATTTCCCTTCAGCGTGATGATTTTCTGGTCAGGACTCTTAACTCGAACACTCAGATCTTTTCCCCGCATGGAAAATGGGCCGAACTGAAGTGTCTGTGTTTCCGTCAACCGGACCGAATCGATTTTTGACTTTTTATCAGCGTCAAACTCAGGGTCCGTTGCCTGGCAAAGAATTTGATACCCAAACAGACAAAACAGTACAACGAAACTTCGTGCCAACATCACAAAACTCCCATTCCAGACTAATATAGTAGCCCTATCTGGTCCTCCAGACCTGACTCGTGATCATCACAGTTCTGTTTTTTACTCCTTCGGAGAACTGAAAAAATTAGCTTTAGGACTGGAAAACGGATCCGATTCGAAGGTCGGACGAGGAGTTTGAGGAACTCCAAAAAGATCACCAGGACTGGATTGGGGGCTGAAGAGACGATCTTCTTTGGTCGCATTCCGTTCCGAGATTTCGACAGGTCCCTGCGATTTGATCGACACGACGTTTTGATCTTTAAATTGAATTTCAATCTCGGCTGCTTCCATATGGGTGGTTTTTGAACCAGTATACCGGATCAAAAGTGCCTCTTGTTCTTCATCCCCTTTCAGCGTGAGGGCTTTCGCGCCAAAATCAAACTTGGCTTCCGCGGCATTGGCCCGCAGTTTGTCGCCTTTACTGAAAATGGTGACGTTTCCCTTCAGGTCGAGAACCGCATCCTCTATTTTTGAGTACGTGACATGGATAAAGTTGGCAGTGATCACGATTTCGTCGATTTTCAATGCAGATTGACCACGGAGACTGACGTCATGCTTGCCATCCCGTTTCACCTTATAATCAATTTCCTCTCCCTTAAGTTCCATTCCTGGAAGCTGGAGTGTATGCACCTTAGCCGCAGCAGTCGTTTTCTTTTCCTCTGCCGCAGAACCGGAAGTCACAAGCCCCAGGGAAATCACGGAAATCAGGCAGATCGAGAAAACGTTGTTGAACATGGTATGACTCCACTGACAATAAGGAAAGAAATGTTCTAGACTCAGGGGGCAAGGTGCGGCACTGTTCTAACAAACACGATTCAAAGGGTCCATGCCAATTTTCCCTAAAACAGTCTCTTTGCTCGATCGCAGAATATCTTTGCCGAAACAGTTTTCAAATCATCGTCCGTGCGGCATGATAGTAAGAACAATGTTAGTCACGATCGTTTAAGAAGTTACAACATTCCCGATCATCCGATATCCTGCGAGAGCCCCCCTATGATTTTTCCACGAAATTTTATTGTCAAAACTACAATCGCGTTAGCCCTGTGTGTGACACTTTCCCCTACCCTGGTGTATGCGGACGGCCCGGCTGACAACATTCCCGACAAGGTCCGTCGCATCCCTGCACTCGGCGTTGAAGTTCCCGCAGCGAAAAAACAGGAGCTACAACAGGGACTGGCGAAACTCCAGACCTCGCTGGATCAATTGAACAAGAGCAAAGACGCGCGAATCAAAGCGTTGATTCCGGATGTCGAAATCTATCATCGAGCCGTGCGGTGTGCCCTTGAATATCAGGAATTCTTTCACGAACGCGAAATTGGCAACGGGCTCAAGCTATTACAACAGGGGCAGGAACGGGCCGATCAACTACTCAAAGGGGAAGCCCCCTGGACACGTCAGACAGGACTGGTCGTCCGCGGTTATATCTCGAAGATCGATCAGACCGTGCAACCCTACGGCCTGGTGATTCCCGACAGCTATACGTTTGAAGGAAAAAGCCAGTATCGGTGTGACCTCTGGTTTCATGGCAGAGGCGAACGGCTGAGCGAAGTCAACTTCATCAGCCAGCAGCAACGCTCACGTGGACAATACACGCCTGCCAACACCATCGTGTTGCATCCCTACGGTCGCTATTCCAATGCCTTCAAGTTCGCCGGTGAAATCGATGTACTGGAAGCACTGGAATCAACAAAGCAGAATTACCGTATCGATGACGACCGCGTCTCCGTTCGTGGATTTTCAATGGGAGGCGCTGCCTGCTGGCAGTTCGCCGTACATTATGCGGATCGCTGGTTCGCTGCGAATCCGGGAGCCGGCTTTTCAGAAACACCTCTGTTCCTGGATGTGTTTCAGAAAGAGACACTGAAACCGACCTGGTACGAAAAGAAATTGTGGCAAATGTATGACTGCCCCGGTTACGCGCTCAATCTGTATCAGTGTCCGACCGTTGCCTACAGTGGGGAAATCGACCGTCAGAAGCAGGCAGCCGACGTGATGGAAGACGCCTTGAAAAAAGTCGGCATTGATCTCGTGCATATCATCGGCCCCAACACGGCACACAAGATTCACCCCGATTCCAAACTGGTCATCGAAGACAAAATGGATTCCCTCGCACGCGTGGGCCGTCAGCGAGTTCCCCGTACCGTGCATCTGGTTGCCTATACTTTGAAATACAATCAGATGGCGTGGGTCACCCTGGATGCGATGGGCGAAGAATGGACGCAGGCACAAATTGATGCCCGTCTGCGTTCGCGAAACCGGGTGGACGTCAAAACCAGGAATGTCACCGGATTCACACTGAAGATGGCAGCGGGAGAGTCACCAATGGATATGACGCAACCGGTCACCGTTCAGATTGATGATGTCGTACTCGAAGCGCCACGCCCCAAATCAGACCGTTCCTGGGAGGTTTCGTTTCATAATACTGCTGCGGGCTGGCAGTTGGGACCCGCCGTTTATGAACCGGGTCAACTCGTTAAAAAACATAATCTGCAAGGCCCGATTGACGATGCCTTCATGGATTCCTTTATTTTTGTCTCCCCGTCCGGAACCTGTGCTTCGCCGACTGTAGACAAGTGGGTTCAGTCCGAAATGAAACACGCCATCGTGCATTGGCGTCAGCAGTTTCGCGGTGATGCCCGCGTGATGCAGGATTCACTGATCACGGATAAAGAAATCGCTGCAAGCAATCTGGTGCTGTGGGGCGATCCCCAGAGTAACCAACTCATCAAAAAAATTGTGGACAAGCTGCCTATCCAATGGAACAAGGATTCGATTGTCGTCGGCAATAAGCAATACCCTGCCGATCATCATGCTCCCATCCTGATTTTCCCGAATCCGTTGAACCCCGAAAAATACGTGGTCCTCAACAGCGGCTTTACCTATCGCGAATATGCGTATCTGAATAATGCACGCCAGGTGCCGATGCTGCCTGACTGGGCGATTATCGACTTGCGTACTCCCGCGAGTAGCCAATATCCGGGCAAAGTCGTGGATGCCAATTTCTTTGATGAATTCTGGCGAGTAAAATAATGGAAACGAATTCTGATTCGTAGTGCTTCGTTTCGGAATGAACTGAAATCAATCCTCTTAGAATGATGAGTCCATCATGAAAACTCTGACAAATTCACTGCTTGCCGTTTTGTTTTTAACAATGACCGGTCTGGCTGCTGCTGAGGTTTCTTATTATAAGCCTTCCACAAAAACAGGGGCTTCACTCTGTGTAATTGTCAAAGACGATGTCCTGGCACATACCTCCCAGATCCTGCCTTTGAATATCAAAGGAGGACAAATTGCTGCAGGAGGCGCCGTTGACCAGACCGTGCTCGTACTCAAGAATCTGAAGTACTTACTCGGTAAAGTAGACAGTAATCTGAATCAACTGGTGAAGTTGAATATCTATGTTGCCCGTGAAGATCTGGTGCCGGAAGTACGACAACGACTGGCCCAGGAACTGGAAGTCACGGCTCAACCAGCGTGCACGTATGTGGTCACTAAACTGCCTGATCCCAAAGCGTTGGTGGCCATGGATGCTGTTGCCGTATCAGGTTCCAATAAGAAACTGGCACAAGCACAGATTTTTAATGACGATGTTTCCGGATTCCGTGCTGCTTTATTGCCGGCAGGACGCACTGCTTACATTTCAGGTCAGGCGGTAAAAGCTGACACCCTGGCGGAGTCCACTAAAAAGACGATGGAAGAACTTTTCCAGACCCTCAAGTACCTGGGAGGTTCACCAGAAAATATTATCCAGATCAAAGCCTTCCTGACTCCGATGTCCGAGGCAACAGCAGCCAGCCAGGTCATCGACGGTTTTTTCCCGTACGACAGCAAGCATCCCGTCACACTGGTCGAATGGTATTCCTCCCTGCCGATCGAAATTGAGATGATCGTCGCACTGCCAGACGATTCTTCTACAACGCGGCCTGCGGAGACCGTCACGTATAAAACGCCGACCGGTATGAAATCCTCGCCCGTATTCAGCCGGGTGGCTATTGCGAATGTCAGCGATCGAATTTATGTCTCGGGAATTACATCTAAAGAACCGGGCGACAACAGTACCCGGATTCACAGTGTGTTCAATCAGTTGAAGCAGGTCGTTGGCGAAGCCCATAGTGATATGGAGCATCTGGCGAAAGCCACTTATTATGTTTCTGAAAATGAAATCAGCGGCGACTTCGGCAAGATCCGCCAGGAATATTACAACCCTCAGCGTCCGCCGGCAGCTTCTAAAGCGACGGTGAAAAGCGTGGGGATTCCGAATCGGATTCTGGTGATCGATATGATCGCCGTCCCCGCAAAGTAGTGCTGAATTTACTTCGATGAGTCAAACAAAAAAAACGCCCTGTTGAACCAGGGCGTTTTTTTATCGATATGTATCGGTCATTTCAGTGACTGAACTCAGGCAATGATGTCATTCACAATCCGGCAGGGTTGACCGTCAATCAATGTCTGTTCTGCTCCGTTGCGAGTGAAGGTCAACCGCTCGGCATCGAGGCCGAATAGATGCATTAAGGTCGCGTGGTAATCACTGTGGCTGACTTTGTCTTTCACCGCATAGTGACCAAAATCATCAGTCTCGCCATACGTCATGCCTGATTTCAAACCACCGCCGGCCAGCCACATGGTGAAGCCGTAGGTATTATGATCGCGGCCCTGTTTCGCAACGCCGGCGTCATTCTGGATTACAGGTAAACGTCCCATTTCGCCGCCCCAATGCACGAGGGTTTCATCCAGCAAACCACGTTGTTTGAGGTCTTTGACCAGGCCGGCAGAAGGTACATCCACCCGCTTGCAGGTTCGTGGCAGTGAGGTTCGCATGCTGGTGTGGTGATCCCAATGCTGATTGCCTGTCATGATCTGCACAAAACGGACGCCGCGTTCAATGAGGCGACGGGAGATCAGACACCGTTTGCCGAACTCGGCTGATTCAGGAACATCGATGCCGTACATGGCTTGCGTAGCTTTTGTCTCCTGACTCAGGTCGAGTGCTTCCGTCGCCGCGGTCTGCATCTTGGCAGCCAATTCGTAGCTGGCAATGCGGGCGGAAAGATCGTCTTCGCCTGGATGCTGATTCAGGTGGCGTTGATTCAGTTGACCAAGGAAATCGAGGTATTTTTCCTGCGCTTTCCCGCTGAGATGGGGGGGCGCATTCAGATTCAGAATCCGTGGCTCTTTAGGACGAATCACGGTTCCCTGATAGAGGGAAGGCAGCCAGCCGTTGGTCCAATTATCCACGCCAAGCACAGGTGCGCCTCCCGGATCGACCATCGCGATGTACGCGGGCAGATTTTCCGATTCACAACCCAGTCCATAAGTCAGCCAGCTTCCCAGAGTCGGCCGGCCGGGAAGGATGCGGCCACTGTGCATCGCATAAATGGACTGGCCATGATTATTCACACCGGTATGCATGGACCGCATCAGTACGATGTCGTCTACGACTTCTCCCAGACCGGGTAATAGTTCAGACAATTCCGTACCGCACTCACCATGCTTGCTGAATTTCCAGGGGCTACCGAGTACTTTGGAACTCGCTTGAGCCGCGTTGTCATACTTGATGTCGCCCGGGAATTTCTTGCCGTCATATTTTTGCAGCATCGGCTTGGGGTCGAACATATCCAGATGGCTGGGGCCGCCCTGCATGAACATGGAGATCATGGCTTTCGCTTTGGGAGCGTGATGCGTGGGCTTCAGCTTCAGGTCAAAATGCTTCTTCTCCAACTCGGGCCGCACCACAGGAGTCTTAGCCTGTAACTGTTCCTGATTCAACAACCAGGATAATGCGACCGAACCAATGCCCATGGAACTGGTCGCCAGAAAATGACGGCGGGAATGGGCGGCTGAGATGTTTGGTTTATGATTCATAATTCGATACCGTTCTGATACCAGGCGTCAAAAATTTTTAAAGCTGATTCAATGTGAATCGATTTTAGTCAACATACAGAAACCCGTTGCTGCTCAACAACGCCTGGCAGAAAGTTGCCAGCGCCAATTGCTCCGGCGTTTTTCCGGCGGCCTTCGCTGTTGTTTTGAACTGGGGTATCTGCGATTTGATAAATTCAACTGACTGCTGCACTTCTTCAGTGGAAGGTTCTTTTCCAAACGCAAGCATCCAGGCCAGCTTGACCTGCTCAGCTTGATTTCCAGCCTGTTCTTTTTCCAGTCGCTCTGCAAAATATTCGGCATGTTCGACCATAAAGCCACTGTTCATCATTAACAGTGATTGTGGCGCGACGGTGGAAGATGAACGTTTTTCACAATTTGGCTCCATTTTCGGAGCGTCAAACATATCGAGAACCGCCAGAGGTTTACTGCGACTGACGGCCACATAGATACTGCGACGGAATTTGCGATCATCCATTTTGATGGCTTTCCCCTGACGGCCCGCCGAATCAACGTTCGCTACTCCGACGACGATCTGTCCGACTTCATCTTCTTTCACGGGCACGGGCTGACCATACAGGTCGGTTTTGAGCTTTCCGGTGACGGCAATAATCGAATCGCGAATCGTTTCCGCTTCCAGACGGCGGACGGGCATATGACCGTAAAGCAGATTGTCCGGGTCGGCCACATCATATTCGTCGGAACGTTGTGAACTTTGCCTATAAGCGGTGGACGTCATCAACATTTTATGCAGACGTTTGATTTTCCAGCCATGCGTTACGAAGTCGTTCGCCAGCCAGTCTAACAGTTCCAGATGCGTCGGCGGGATTCCCAGCTTTCCGAAATCGGTGGGTGAGGCGACGATGCCTTTACCGAAGTGATGCAGCCAGAGTCGATTCACGAAGACCCGCGCAGTCAAAGGATGCTGGCCGCTGGTGATATAATTTGCATATGCCAATCGGCGTCCGGTTGTCGGCAATTCTTTGTTGACAGCGGGGATCTCAACCGTTTTTTCCAGATTGGATTTAATCACCGTCAGGCCGGCGGGCAACAATTCATGCTTGGGTTGTTCGAAATCACCTCGATTGAAGAAGAAGGTTTTGGGAACCTTGCCGGGGACTTCGGTCAGCACCCGAATGAATTCTTCTTTCGGTTTCTTGTCGCGGATCGCGGTTGCTTTGTCGCTGTACTCCTTCAGGACAGCCGTCGTTTTCAGATCCAAAAACCGCTTGGCTTCGTCTTTATGGTGCTGGACCTCTGCAGCTCCTGCCTTATCAAACTCCGCAAGGTTGGAAGTGGAGACCAATAGCCCGGGAAACTCGGCGATGATTTTTTTCTGTTCGTCAGTCCGTTTTTTCGCATCCGCTTTCTGGGCCGCCAACGCATTGGCCCGTTGTGCTTCAGGAATTTTCTCCAGCGTTTCCTGCTTGATTTTTTCAACCAGCGTTTTGGCCAGTTCTTTGGCTTTCTGAGTCGCCTTACCCGATTGCTCGTGTAAGGTGCGGTCATACAGATACAGCGAACCGGCAGACAGACGATTAATCCGCGGATACTCTTTGAGCATTGCGACCTGCTCTTTAGTTCGCTCTTTTCCGGTTGTTTTATAGGCTTTGCGCATCGCGTCCCGCTTCTCCTCGGGAACATCGAGCAGCTCGCGTTCTAATGTCCGGTCGATAAACTTGTTGACCAGTTCGGTGCGTTCGGCGAGGACTTTTTTTGCCTCGGCTTCAAATTCATTGGCGATTTTCCGGTCTGCATCTGACATGATCGAAATACGACGGCCGGCCGGTGTTCGCCAGTTTTTCCAGTCGAACGCCGGTTCAAAAATGGCACGGAAGCGATAGTAATCGTTCTGGGGAATCGGATCGTATTTGTGATCGTGACACTGAGCACAGGCGACGGTCAAACCCAGAATCGATGACGAAACAATATCCACAGTGTCCGTAATCACCTGGTTCTTAGCGACCTCTTTTTCGGCGGGATTACTGCCCGTTCCATCCGGGGCCATCCGCAGGAATCCGGTCGCGACCAGCTTTTCCAGTTCTTCCGGCTTCAGCTTATGATAAGGGGGCTTGACCATTTCATCGCCCGCCAGTTGCTCCTGCAGAAACTGATCGTAAGGTTTATCTTCATTGAACGCGCGGATCACATAATCACGATAACGATATGCCCAGGGGCGTTCCATATCTTTGTTGTTGTAACCTTCGGAGTCAGCATATCCGGCGACATCCAGCCAGTGACGGCCCCAGCGTTCGCCATAATGTTTTGATGCCAGCAGACGGTCGATCAGCTTTTCGTACGCGTCCGGGCTTTTGTCATTGAGAAACTGTTTCAATTCTGCCGGCGTCGGAGGCAGACCGATCAGATCAAAAAATGCACGGCGTGCCAGTGCTGCTTTCGAAGCCTCGGAAGTAAAGGTCAGACCTTTCTCTTCGAGCTTGGCCAGTAGAAATGCATCAACAGGCTGGCGAACCAGTTTGGATTGCTTGACTTTGGGAACGGCATTATTTTTCACAGGCTGAAAAGACCAGAACGCCAATTCATCCGGGAATACATAATCAGCGTCAATTTTTTCCGGCTCTGGTCGCAAAGTGTGTGCACCCTGATCAACCCAGCGTTTGAGAATCGCCAGTTCTTCCTCGGGCATATGTTTGCCTTCGGGGGGCATTTCCTTGGCTTCAATGCGGGCAATCAGTTCACTTTCGCCACTTTTGCCGGGAACGATCGCGGGGCCGCTGTCGCCGCCTTTGACCATCAGACGTTTGAGACGCAGGTCGAGGCTCCCCTCCGTTTCGCCATTCTCACCATGACAGTGCAGACAGTGAACCTTGAGAATTTTGCGCACGTCATTTTCAAAAGAGAGGGCATCCGTTTTTTTCGCAGGGTCTTCGGCTTGAGCAGCACTCAGACTAAAGGAAACTGAAAACAGACACGCCAGGAAAAGTCGCCCGTTCATAGAAGAAGACTCTCTTGGTAATGGTTTAAGTGTGGGCTATCCCTGATGACAGGATAGTATTTTATGGAGGGCACATCGCACTCAAAGAACCAATAATATCTTAGAGTTGCTTATATATTATAGTATCGGTTTGCGGCGTAAGTGCAAGAGAGGAATTTCAAACGAGTTTGATTCAAGGAAAAGAGTGAAATTATCAGGTTTATGCAAAAAGCAAGGGTTTGAGTCTCCTGGAACACTCAAACCCTTGCGCATATCACGTAACTCTTTTTATGAAAGATACTTAGGAACGACTAGCCAGTCACCAGTTTTTTCATGAACTCACCTTCGTTCAAGGTGGGGCGTTCCGGGCTGCCTTTGTGGCGATATTCCAGTTTCATGTTACTGAGGCCCATCAAGTGATAAATGCTGGTATGAATGTCACGGACATGCATCCGATCTTCGACCGCATAGAGCCCCAGCTCATCAGTTCCGCCAATGGTCTGGCCCCCTTTGACACCGCCGCCCGCCATCCACATCGTGAACCCGGTGGGATTATGATCGCGGCCGTCTCCTTTTTCACTCATCGGAGTGCGACCAAATTCGCCGCCCCAGACCACCAAAGTGGAATCCAGCAAGCCGCGCTGTTTCAAGTCGGTCAGCAGACCAGAGACACACTTATCCATGCCTTTGCAAAGAGCGGCGTGACGTTTTTCAATACCGGAATGAGAATCCCATTTACTGCCGGCACCATTATACAGTTGAACGAAACGGACGCCCCGCTCGACCAGACGACGTGCTAACAGACAGTTCGTGCCGTAGACTTTGGTCTCTTTCTCATCCATGCCGTACATCTTATAAGTGGCTTCGGTTTCCTGCGTCAGATCGACGGCTTCCGGAGCTGCAGCCTGCATGCGAAATGCCAGCTCATAAGACTCCATTCGGGCAGCCAGCTCCGACTGCTGTTTTCGCGACTCTGCATGACGTTTATTTAACTGCGCCAATAAGTCCAACTTGCCGGATTCCTGGGATGGAAAAATTTCATCGGGACGGTACAAATTGGAAATCGGTGTTTTTCCGGTGTTGAGCCGCGTTCCCTGATAGACGGCAGGGATAAACGCCGTCCCCCAGTTACGCGGACCATTCACAACCGTGCTGGTATTATCCTGAATGACAACGAATGCAGGCAGACTCTCATTTTCAGTTCCCAGACCATAGGTCACCCAACTGCCTAAAGAAGGGCGTCCAGCCAGCGGAATGCACGTATTCATCTGACAGACGCCACCCGCATGATTGATGCCGTTCGTCCAGCAACCGCGTAAGACCGCGATGTCGTCAGCACACTTCGCTGTATGGGGCAGCCAATCGGAAATCCAAGTTCCCGCTTCGCCGTGCTGTTTCCATTTTCGTTGGGAGGGAAGCAGTGGCGCGTTGACTTCACCCATCGCGGTAATCGGTTTTTTGAAACTCTCCGGAAGCGGTTTTCCAGCCAGCTTCTGCAATTGCGGTTTGGGATCAAACAGGTCGATATGGCTTGGGCCCCCTTCCATGAACAGGAAGATGACACTTTTCGCCGTTGCCGGGAAGTGTGTCTGCTTGGCGGCTAAAGGGGACAATGGTTTGGTGCTGCCTTTGGCAGCGGCATTGGCCTGTTCCGCCATGAGCGCATTCAAGGCCAGCCCGCCGAAACCTGCACCCGCTGAATACAGAAGCTGGCGTCGACTCATCGTCGAATCAGGATATGCCTGTGATGATTGATTGCTCATAAGTCTATCTTTCCGCTATTGCTATCGTGAGTCACGAATGATTAATCGAGGTAGAGAAATTCGTTGGAGTTTAAGAAAACGTGACATAAATCTGCCAGTGCCTGATGGCGTGCATCGCTGGCGCCCATCGAAGTTTCAGAGGGAGGCAGGATATGCAGTGCATTTGCCAGGCTGTTTTTCAAAAGTCCGCTCTTGGTATTGAATTGCCAGAACGCAATCGTGGCTGAGGGGTTTTTCCCGCTATCTTGAATCAGGAGTTCTTCCTGACTCAAAGCAGCTCCAGACAGCCGCACGTTATCCAGCAGACCGTTCCATTTACTGCCAGTCGTTTTATCGCGACCCCCGAGTACCAGATTATTTTCAGGACGATAGTCACTGATGACTTTATGTTTGACTGAGACGCTCTGGAGCGGTTTCTTGGAAAACAGTTCTTTCACGAAAAACTGAATTCCCGATTCACCGGCTTCAGAAATCTTGACTGTCGCAGCGACATAATAGGGCTTATTTAATTCCAGATGCAGGTTGGAGGGCACCACTTCGTAGGTCAGTTTCCCGGCCTTGTTGTTACCCACCAGTTGCAGGATCAGATTGCGTGGTTTGTAAGCCGACTTCTTACTGGTGACTCCCAGTGACCAGCCTCGCTGTTTGTTGTTTCCCGTCCATTGTGAAGCAATGGTATTGACGGCGGCATTTTCATAGATCGACTCTAATTGCACATAAGCTTCGATCGTGAAATCCTGATCGGGAAGCGACTTTGATTGGGCCACATGCAGATTACTCAGAGTAGAACCTTTCCCGAGTTTGACGGCTTCGCCGGTCGTCTGTGTGATTTGACCGATGAAGGTTTGCTCCTGGCTGTCTGCTTCGGCTTTAATGCGTTTTTCCTGTGACTTCAGGAATCCGGACAGCAACTCCACTTCCGCAGGTTCGGGCGCTGTTCCATACGTCATCTTATGCAGGTACGTAATCAGCTCTTGATCATTGGCAAAGGATTTGGCTTTCAAAGTACGGGCCATCGCGTTCGCACGTTTGAGGAACCAGTCGCCGTTGATCATCAGCAGTGCCTGATTCGCGGTGGTGGTGACGTCCCGTTGCGCGACGCTTTTAATCCCGCCTGGCAAATCAAATGCACCCAGAACAGGGTCCTGTACGTTGCGTTTCATAATCGTGTAGATACTGCGGCGTGGCTGGCTCGCTCTGACACTGGGACCTCCCAGTTTCGTATCAAGTTCGCCTGAGAGGAACAGTGCCGAATCTCGAATATCCTCCGAATTAAGTCGACGAATATTGGCACGCCAACGTAGACGATTTTGCGGATCTTTGAGCTCGGCCTGTTTCGCCGCAGGATGAAATGCAGACAGACGATAGGTGTGCGAATTCATAATCAGACGGTGCATATTTTTGATGCTCCAGCCGTTGTCGACAAAATAACTGGTCAACCAGTCCAGCAATTCAGGATGGCTGGGTGCTTCGCCCATATGACCGAAGTCATTGGCAGTCGAAACCAGACCAGTACCGAAGTGATACTGCCAGACACGGTTGGTCATCACACGCGTAGTTAAACGGTTTTGAGGATTCACCATCCAGTTTGCCAACGCTGTGCGGCGGCCTGAAGAATGCGGGGCTGTTGAAATTGGAACAATTTCCGCTTCGCCGGGCTTCAACAGAGACAGGAAGCCGGGATCAATCGGTCGGTGGTCCGGGTCATCGGGAATGGTCGTGATGGGTGCTGCACCGCGTGCATCGGTCACACTCATGCCGGTCGGCAACGGTTTTGGTTTCAGCTTATCAAAAGCAGCCAGCTCTTTGAGCAGCTCATTGTATTTTTTCCCATTGGGCTTTTCACTCTTTTTGAGAGATGCCAGTGAGGATTTTTGCTTGAGGTCCACCTGCCGCTGAACGAGATCTGCCAACTGGTGTTCCAGTGCCGTCCGCTCCTGCTCCGGTTTGTCCATGATTTCCTGCAAGTCAGGCGGGAACATTTTAATCTGACTTTTTGCGGCTCTTTCCAGAGTGCTCTTCGTCAATTCGTCGATTTGTTTGCGAATCACTGCTGTCTTCTTTTCCCAGGCATCTAATTTCTGATTGTACTCTGCCAGTTCCTGTGGTGTGACAAAAGGCACATCATCGCGTGGCATTAGCGGAGCAAAGAAGGCACGCAGGCGGTAGTAGTCCTGATGCGGAATCGGATCAAACTTGTGATCATGACAGCGGGCACATCCCATGCTGACGCCCATGAACACGTCACCGGTGGCATCGGTGATATTGTCCAGAATATCATTCCACTGCGTGCGGGAATCGCGTTGATTATATTCATATAGATAGTGTCTGAGAAAACCGGTCGCCGCCAGTGCCTCGGGATCTTCCGGAGCAATTTCATCACCAGCCAGCTGCTCTTTGACGAACTGCGAATACGGTTTGTCGCTATTGAAGGAACGCACGACATAGTCTCGGTATCGCCAGATTTCCGGGCGGAATGCGTCCTGATTGAACCCGTCGGACTCGGCGTAACGCACGACATCCAACCAGTGCCGCGCCCATTTTTCGCCGTAGTGCGGGCTCTCTAACAGTTCATCGATCAATCGCGGCCAGGCGTCGGGAGAGGGATCATTCACAAAAGCATTGATTTGCTCTACCGTCGGCGGCAAGCCGATTAAATCATAATAGGCACGTCGAATCAGCGTTGTACGGTCCGCTTCACCCGCGGGGGTCAGGCCTTCTTTTTTCAAACGATCATAAATGAAGGCATCCACCGGGTTCTTAGACCAGGCCTGCGATTTGACTTCGGGAACTTTGGTTTGCTTCACAGGCTGAAACACCCAGAAGCTGCGATCTTCGTCGGTAAAGAACGTTTCGTTGTTACGTTGCTTGATTACAAAACCGGCGTTATCAGGCCAGTAAGCGCCGGTGTTGACCCAGCGGGTTAACGTGGCAATTTCTTTGTCTGAGAGTTTCTGTTCCGGTGGCATCTCAAAAGACTCAAAGTTAATTGCTTCCACGAGGAGACTTTCATGCGCCTTACCGGGAACGATGGCCGGGCCGCTTTCGCCCCCTTGCAACATGGCCTTGAGGGAATCGAGTCGCAATTCCCCTTTCTGTTTTTTCTCGCTGTGACATTCCAGGCAGTGCTTGATCAACAGGGGACGCACTTCTTTTTCAAAGAAGTGGAGTTGCTTCTGATCCACTGCCGCTTTGACCGGTTTCGTTTTTTCTGCGGCATTCACCAGATTCGCAGAAACGAAAAGAAACAGACTTAGTGTAAGGAGTCGCATGAACAAGGCCTCTTTCATTATTTTGATGCGGAAGACAAAACGATTTCTATCCTTCGGATCACATCACATTAAGTTCGCTATTATTTTTTGGAGTGTTTCAAGGGGGGGAGCCCGGCGATAAACACCGGATCAATCACGTCAACGTTATCCTGGGCATCCTGAATAAATAAACCTTCCACGGTTTCACCTTCAGCAAAACCCAGATCAGACAGATCAATGCCGACCGCCAATGCCTTGGCACCGACGATATGCAAATTGCCCCCGTTGCCGGAAGCGGTTTCCAGTTCACTGCGGGAACCAATGCCTGCCTGTTGATTTTTATTAAACAGATGTAACCAGAATTTCTCTAACGGCTTTGCTTCAGGTGAAGCGAGGTCGATATCAAACTGCTCTATTTTGTGCGTTTTGCGTTGGGAAGTAAACGGTAAGGGAGTGACATAAAACGCATCACCTGTTGTTGTATGCACGATGACTTGCAGATCAAACAGAACAATATCCGGCCCTGCATCATTCACCACGGGCTTGCGGAACCGAATCGCCATCCCGGGCGTATTAGGCTGGTTCGGATCTTCCACTTCATTCATCACAGGAGGCTCAGTTAACGGCGTTTCAGAGCCAAAGGGATTCACCACCCCGGTCAGCAGGCTGCGATCCTGATCCAGCAGATGCCGGCGTAATGTCAGTGGATTCCCATCCATAGCGGGGTCAACGCCATCATCGCGAGTCAGAAAAGATCTGCCTTTGTAATGCGTTAGCTCAATCCCGATCAAATCCTCAACCGCGTACTCATAAGCGGTTCCCCCACGCTGAATTTTGACGCTCGTCAGATCTTCTGCTTTTCGACGCGGGCCTAAAGTCGTGTTATAGGAGATCACACGATCTGGCAATTCGGAAACATATTGCGCACGATCAAAGGGAATTTCATTTACAACGAGACCATTATTGGTGGTTAAACGCTGAGCCATGCCTTTGGTTAGACGTTTTGCGGCAACCCCGGTATTCTCATCCAGCTTAATCGGTCGGACATCGGTTTCGCCTTCGATGACTTGCACGTCGGTATTTCCCGCTTCCGAAACATTCACAGAAAACCGGGTACCATAATCGACGACATTGGAGAGCGGCGTTTCCACCGTAAATCCTTCAGCGCCATCAGGAGCAAACACAGAACAGGAACCGTAGCGGACCGCCAGATGCTCGTCCCCTTCACTTTCAAATACAGCCGGTCCAGTGAGGATGACTTCCGCACCGTTGGCAAACACGAGCTGAACCTGTCCTTCTGAAATCGCGTATTCCTGATAGGCTTCAATGGTCGAACCCACTTTCAGAAACGGCGCCCCTTCGGCAAATCGGACGGCTGCCGTTTGAGTGACTTTCGCAACCGAAGTCTTCTCAGGGGTCATCTCTTGGCTGATTTGTGGTGCTGGAGAGGGAGATTGATTGAGAAACAGAAAGCCGCCCACGATCGCAGCGCAGACAGCAGTCAGCAACAGCCACAATGCCTGCGGCGCTTTCAATGACCGACTTGCGGGAGTCTTTGCTTCGGTTGCCGGCAGTGTCTGTGTATGAAAATGAAAATCGATCTCGGGCTCAGGCTGTTCATCGTGCAGCCGCTCCAGATTCAGATGCAGCTCCATGTAGTTAAAATACTTCAATCGGGCATCGGAGTCTGTCGCCAGAATATCCTGCAGTTGTTGATGTTGCTCTGGTGTAATCGTTTCATTACACAACGCACCGAAAAGTTCATACAGGAGTTCGTTTTGCTGATTGCTTTGATTCATTTTCCCTCTCCTGTAAAGGACATTGTGCGTTCAATACAGTGAGTCAATTGATGACGAATCTGGTTGAGCCTGTTATATAGTGTCTGAACGGCGGCCCCGACTGCTTCGGCGGCCTCCTTGACAGGCGTCTGATCCCGGTAGACCTGATCCACCAGGTGACGATCTTTCTCTTTCAGCTTTTTAATACAGTCCTGTAACGCAGTGGCCCGCTGATTCCATTTCAGCTGAGGAATCCCCGCTCTTTCATCAGCCAGTTGCTGAATTACATCTTCTCGAAATTGTAACCGTTTTCTCTGTGCAACTCGAATAAAGTTTTTCACTTCGTAGAACGCCACGCCACACGCCCAGGAGAAAAAGCTGCAGGTCGCATCATATTCCGGAAACTTTTTCCAGAGAATCAGGCTGGTTCGCTGAAAAACGTCTTCGGCATCATCCCGATTCGGCAGCAGAGAATAGATGTAGGAATAAATCTGGTTCCGATGCTGCGTAAACTCATGCAGAAACTGCATCTGCAAATCGTCGGGCAAGGCGGCATTTTCCAGGTCGTTGCTCATGAAACCTTCTTTATAACGATACAAACTCTCAGCTTCTGACACAGAAAATGAAGCCGCCTATCAAGCTATCGTACAAACTCCCGGCAACTTACTTCCGAATTCTATTCATAAATGATCTTTAATGCGAAAATTCGCCACCCGCTCGTCAATTCTAAACTAGATTTAGGTAACTGTGATGCAAAAAGTAACATGTGAGCACTAAACAGGACTCTTTTATGTGGAAAACAATTATTTTTGAAAAATTTTCAGGTAAATCACTGCTTTTGCATACGAATGCTTAATGAGGGCACCTTGAATATTGTTCACTAGAACAGGGTGTTTGGTGAAGCATTTCCTCAGCCTCTTATCTGTCAGGCCACCTGAATAGAGGTCTGATCCTACAATTTTTGCGTTTCTCTGGACTATTTTTATTCATTATTCCAGTTGAAGATATTGTTATCCGGATTCGGTTTAGAAAGACAGGAACGACTCTATGAACAAGTTTAGTCGCTCGCGTTCTCAACGGGGCTTTACCCTGATTGAGTTACTGGTCGTGATCGCCATTATTGCGATTCTCATTGCATTACTTTTACCTGCCGTACAGCAAGCACGTGAAGCCGCCCGCAGAAGCACCTGCAAAAATAATTTGAAGCAAATGGGGCTGGCAATGCACAACTATCACGAAACGTTTCGCACATTCCCTCCCGGTTATGTGGAAGAAATCCTGCCTACCAATGGCGGCGTGGTGGTTGACAATGAAGGTCACTGGGCCTGGAATGCCTTATTGCTGCCTTATCTCGATCAGGCGCCGCTGTTTAATCAGCTCAATGTGGGCACCGTTCCCGTATCAACGGTACTCAATAATGCCACCATTCGTACTACCATGCGGCAGACCCTGCCTGTCTTCCGTTGCCCTTCTGACACAGGTCCCCAAATTCATGACGAAGCAGGCCGCAGAATTAAAGCAACCGGAGGGTCAGAATACGGTCTGGCGGTTACAAACTATATTGCGTCAAACAGCTCCTATGGTTTAAAGAAAGACCAGGGATCTGATCCCGCCAGCACGGCCAATGGCGCGTTTTTCCGCAATAGCTCAATTAAAATGCGTGATTTATCAGATGGCAGCAGTAATGTAATTCTGGCCGGCGAACGCGCTTACAAACTCGGCAACAACAAAGCATTTGCCGGTGCCCTGTATGCAGCCCGCGATTATAACGCTACTGGTCCTGCCATCAGTTCTGCTGGCTCCAGTTCCAACCAGGGATTGATCTCCATTTTTGGAGGTGGTGCGGCCCCAATCAACGCCAACGCCTCTTCAGGACAGGGAAGAATTGCCTTCAGCAGCCGTCATGTAGGCGGTGCCCATTTCCTGTTTGGCGATGGCCGCATTAAATTTCTCAGCGAAAACATCGACCACAAAGCCGCTACTATCGCAAACGACAGTACTTTTGAGTACCTGATCGGAATCGATGATGGCAATGTTGTTGGTGAGTATTAAGGCCCTGTCTTAAAATTCACTAAAACCAGATTATAAGGGACAAGCAGTGATTGAAACTGCTTGTCCCTTTATTATTGTTCTCATAAAACCATAATCAGACCTGGATCGTGCACCAACTTGTTCTGTGATCTTGGCCATACTATGATTCCCTTTCAAAATCATTCAGCATTTGATTTCTCTTAAAAAATTTCATCGCGCTCAGGAGACTTTCATGACATTCGCAGCTCACTGGAAATTTAGTTTACTTTTCACTTTCCTGTGTCTCATCTCCAGTGGATGTTCAAATACTCCCGGTGATCAACCCGACCTGGGAACAGTCACAGGAACCGTCACCATGGATGAAAAACCGCTGGCAGGAGTCATGGTTGTGTTCAGCCCGGAGAGTGGTCGCTCTTCTATGGGGACAACTGACGATGCTGGCAAATATGAATTGATCTATGTGGGTGACACCAAAGGTGCCAAAATCGGTACGCATACAATCAGCATCACAACAGTCCAGAATGACAATTCCGAAGAAGAAGGCGGCGCAGGCGCGGCACCATTCAAAGAAACAGTCCCTGCGAAATATAACACGAAGTCCACACTGACCGAAGAAGTCAAAGCGGGCGAAAACGTATTCGACTTCCAGCTCACTTCGAAATAGAGATTGTTTCAAAACCTGGATTCAACGAAGACTGTGCATCATCGCCTGCACCTTACCAGATCCAGAATCCTGATCCCGAGATCAAGTTCTGGACCTGGTGAAGTGGGGACAGATCGGCGTGGTCAGCAAAAAGTCATCCGCCAGCTACTGGAGCGCATCACATTTGACCATAGCGTGTTTCAATCTCAGATACTCGGTCCAAATGGCCTTGGAAACGCTACAGTAAAACGGGACACAGTCTAGCGACGGCGTTTGCCAGGCGGCATCCCTAACACAGGATCAAGGTCACTGGAAGCAAAGACCTGATCCAGCATTTCGTGCCTATCGTCACGTTGATCCCCAGGCCTTTGCTGGTTCGATCCTTGTGGGGGGCGGTGATCGTCCGGACGATGCGCCATGCGCTCTCCACCACGAGGGCCTTTGTGCATGTGGTCCCCGCCGATGATGTCGAGTATGTCGACGTCGATATCCACGCCGTCAGCCACTTCAATCGTGTCATCTGCATCCGTGCCCCGAATCACAATCCGCTCCATGCCGGTGAATTCCAGTTGCATACCGGAGACATCAACAACACCATCGTTCACAATTATCGTATCGCTTTGGTCCGTCCCGTTCACAATCAATGTGTCAGCGCGGCCTTTGCCCGCTTCCACGACCAGACCGCCGGGGAGATCTGCGACAGTGATGCCTTCAAGGGTGACGCGTTGCGACCCGTTGTTGGTACTTGTCAGCATCAAACGTTCGACGCTGTCCAGTGACTGACTGCCGATGACCTGATGCGTTCTGTTGTCGACCACTTCCAGATTCCCGTTTTTCTCGCGAATGGTGACGTCGTTGGCATGGGTTTCCGCCAGATCGAGCCGCATGACAGTGGGAGCAAAGAACACATTTTCCTGCAGCCCGGAAACATCCGAGTTGCGTTCGATCACATCAGCCAGTGTCGTGCCGTCGATTTCTTTCAATGCAGCACCGGAGAATACATTTTCGTACCAGAAACGATCTCCGTCGCGCAGTCGCTCAAACTGATCGACGATAATCGCAGTGAACGTCTCGCCCATGCTCGATCCCGGCAAATGATCTTCGGCCAGACCGCCGACCCATAGGTCAATGTTATCGACAGTGCCGTACAGTGCTTCCAGTTTGGCAGCGACTTCCGGATTAGATGAAATGTCGGAGAAACTTTCCACGGCCGGCAGACCCAGGGCAACTCGTGTTGAGTTATAGTCCGCCAGTCCATGGTCGCGGCCACGCTGGATATTCAGCGACGCCAGATCGAAACCGCCGGCGCCCGGAGGTCCAAACAGGAAGTTGCGAACATCATCGACGAGTTCGTTATCGATTTCCTGTGCCACGTTCACAGTGGCCCCGCGCAACAGGGAATCAACCCCATTTTCTTCCAGTTCGCCCGGGTTGAAAAACGCGTTCAACAACGCGATATTGCCTTCGTCGGCGACATTCCCAGTCTCGTCAAGCCGCAACAGTTCGGACGACAGCATTGTGTGCCCGAAGCGATAGGCGGCATTGGAAAATTCATTGGCGATACTGGGATCGACCGAGGGCTCGTATCCCATGTATTCGCTGACGACCCCCGTGCCGAACAATGCCGGGAGGAATTCATTGAACGTAATCGCTTGCAACTCGCCAATCACGATCTGCCGAGCCTGTTGGTACAGTTCTTCATCAGTCAGATCCGGGTTTTCATCTGCCAACTCAGAAGCAATCCGATTGTGCTCGCGGACCCAGATGGTGTGCATTGAAGTCAAAGCCACGTTCTCATTGGCGCGAATATCGCCTGCCTGAAAGAATCCGTCGTCTCCGTATGGCAGCAGGTCACCATCACTGGTTTTCAGCTGCCCCCCAACAAAGGTTCTCAACTCCGCCGCCAGTTCTTCGTCCGAACCGTAGATCCCAGAACCATCGATGAACGCGGTAATCTGATTGATCTGCTGTCGCACTCCGTTCTCGTCTAACTCGAAGGCGGAGCGGTTCAGACCAATGACATCATCCCCGGAACCATCGGGATCGAAGAATGGGTCACCTGTCGGAACATCGATCGGAAACGATTCCAGCGGATTGCCGTCTTCATCGTGAGCGGCTTCGGTCAGGGTGATGTCATGATCGATGAATTGTCCCCAGACCCAGAGGATGTCTGTCAGATAGCGGTCGTTGGTTTCGTATGAATCTACGGCTGCAATCACATTACTGATTTCGCGGGCACTCGGTCGGTCTTCGCCTCCTGGAGTCGACAGGCCATCGCCATAATCGGCCTCGGCCAGCCTGATGAGTTGTGTACCGACACTACCGAGTTCCGGGTTGTCGATGTTGTTGCCGGTCCCGTCAATCGACGCGTATTCGGTAATGGTGTTCCACTCCGTACTCGAATCGATAATGTCTGTTGAGAGAGAATTCACCGCCGACAGAAGTTGACGATCTTCAAGGTGTTCAACGGCTGAAAAATGAGATGAGTGATGGGCGGCCCTGCGATGACGATTGGGTTTTCGAAATAGCATGATGAGTTCTCCTGAAGCGTAAAGTCGCTTGCGCGCAGTTCTTTCGAACTGATCGACGGAAGCCACCAGACGCGTGGTTGATTTTTGTATTGACGAAGGCCCGCCCTACAAAAAAGTTGATCAACCGGACGACTCAAGACAGCGAGTCGTCCCTTTAGATAGAGTCTCTACTATGAAAACGAAAATGGATTGAGATGATCCACAGAATTCGTCAAAAATTTCTACATTTTAATCAAAATGAGGAGTGTACGTGTGGAGTGTCTCGCAGGCCCTTTCGGGTGCCAAGTAGCGTTTCTGAATTCGAATGCCTCTTTGCATATGGAAGGAACCGGGGCTAACGCCCTGCGGCTAATAAGTCATCCCGGTTGGGAAATCATCAACAACCGGATGTGCCCTCGATCATCTGATTGATGATCGTCAGTTTTCCAGTGCCATGAGATAGGCGATCAAATCCGCCATTTCCCTGGGTTTGATTTTCTTTTCAAAGCCCTCGGGCATCAATGATTTTCCCGAACTTCGAATCTCTTCGATGTTCTCTCGCAGAATCGTAATCTGTTTATTCTCTGCTTTTTTCAAAGTTATACTGGAAGGCGTCTCATTCACAATGATGCCGGTTTCGATCAGCCCGTCTTCTGTGACGACCACATACTCCAGATAGTTCGGCGAGACTTCCTTATTCGGATCGAGTACATGCACCAGAATTTCCGGTGCGGTTCTGTTTTTGATCGTCGCTAAATTCGGGCCGACTTCAGAACCCTCTGATCCCAGCTTATGGCAGGTGAGACATTCGCGCTTAAAGACTTTTTTTCCAGCTGCCAGATTCGACTTGAAAGAAAGTGCCGGCTGATATTGCGCAATAATTTCACGCCGCGGACCGAGGGTCTCGCCAGCAAATAGCCGGGCAGCCTGCTTTTTGATTTCCGGATTTGTACTTTTTAACAAAATCGTCCGTCTGACTTGCGGGATCTGCGTGATCGAAACTGTCCGGTCGGAGATCGCTGCAAACAGTCGTAAGATCCAGTTCTGTCTCCTTAACAGACGATTGACAATTTCCGTTCTCACACTCGGCGTCAGAGCGGGATATTGTTTGAGTAACAGTTCCGCGATTTGCGTATCGGTAAAACTGGTGAAGGCTTCGACAACAGAAACCTGAATCACCTGCGGCTCGCGTGCCGCCAGTAAAGGCAGCAAATCCGCTTCGGCTGTTGCCAGGTCGGTGCAGCTCAAAAGTTCAATGGCCTGTTGACGGGCTGGCACGGTTTGTGTTCGGTCGGCAGCGACCTGCTTCGCCCGTGCGATGCGGTCTCGAACCAACTGCGCGGCCCCTGACTCGTCCTCCTTCGCGAATGCCAGAATCGTTTGGCCGCCTCGCTTTAAACCCTGGCCTATCGCCAGCACGATTTCATCTTGAACCGCTTCCGTCTTCTGTTGCTGGTCGGGATACCGATAACGGAACGCCAGTTCCAGAATTTCAGTCACTTCCGGAACCTGCTTTCGTGTGCCAATCACATTTGCCAGCTGGCTCAATAGGGGCTTGGCATCGGGGCTGGCAGCAAATTCGACGTCTTCCAGTAAGCTTTTCAAAAATTCGGCCGTTGACTCTGATAACGAACTCAAAACGGCGGTGCGAATCCAGGCGTCGCCATAATCGCGGCGGACAATCTGGTACAAGGCTTTCGCAGCCCGTGGATCTTTTATCTCGCCCAGAGTGAATGCGGCCTGGAAGCGAACGCGGGGATCTTCATCCGTCGCCAGAGTCAGGACTTGGTTTCGCAGCGATTCACTTTGATTCAGCTTTGGTTCGGCAAGCTTGACAGCGGCGCGTCTGATTTCCGGTTCGCTATCGTTGAGCGCCTGCAGTATATTCGCCTCGCTGAGTGCATTTAATCCCTCTAAGGACCAGAGTGCATGCAAGCGCGCCAGAGAGGACTCACTGCTTTCCAGCAACGCGTTGAGCAAAGGGATCGCGGCCTGATCCTGCCGTTCAAAGATCAAACGATGCGCAGTATCCCGCCACCAGACGTTGGGATTTTCCAGTTCCGCGACCAGTGTGTTAATGTCTGCAGAACCCAATCGCGGCGGCTGTGGTTTTTGATAACCGGCCGGGTACTCAGGAGGTACCATTCGATAAATCCGCCCGCGGTCCCGGCCGCTGGTCAGGTCAAGGTGTGCTTTAATATCATCGGGAATTGACCAGGGATGTTCGATATTTTCTCGATACATGTCGAGTACGTGCAGTGTGCCATCGGGGGCATTCAGAAAATTCACCGGACGAAACCAGTTGTCGGTGGAGGCCAGAAACTCGACCTTTTCATGTGCCCGATGCGCTTGATACGTCACGCCATCTGGGGTCATCAGATACCGCATCACTAAATTACCCGCGACCTCTCCAATGAATGCGTTGCCATAATATTCTTTGGGATAAGCGGTTCCCCGATATATAGTCACGCCCGCTGAAGACGTCACAAAGCCAGTCGCACTTTTTTCACTGCGAGGCGAGCGGGACGTGGGATCGGCGGACAGTCGCTTCGCATTGATGACCCGCCAGGGTTCCGGAGGACTGGCACGAAATACAGATATGGTATCACCGGCATCCACGGCATTATTGATGGCGGACGCAACCGGCAAATAGCGATTGCGAACCAGATATTTTGACGGCAGAACAATCTGCATCAGCGGATTGCGAATATTACAGATGAAGCGGTTGCCCCAGTCATCAAACGTATTCCCAAATCGCGCACCGCCCGAAATGACTTCGAAGGTCTCCGTGCCCGCATCAAAGCGAAAATCACGACGCCCCATATTAATCGGGTCGGTTTTGGAAGCAGCCGGACTTTGAATGCTTCCCCCATTACTGCCCCCTGCTCCATAGATTTGATGGTCCAGTCCCCACTTGAGATTATTCATCACCGCCTGCACATTGTATTTGCGAAACCCGGTGAAAACTTTGCGTTTGATATCTGCCTTGTGATCGCCGTCCGTATCTTTGAAATACCAGATATCGGGAGTCGCAGAAACGTAAACGCCCCCTTTCCAGAATGCCAGACCGGTGGGCCAGGAAAGCTGGTCGGCAAAGATCGTCGAGCGATCAAAGGTTCCGTCACCGTCCACATCTTCCAGCACACGTACTTTGCCAATCGGAGCCGACTTCTGTTCGGCCCAGGCTTCATCCTTGGATTTATCAGTATAAGGATAGTCATTCATCTCGATGACATACGCCAGGCCGTTCTCGTCATACTGCATCGCCACGGGATCGGTCACCAGAGGTTCTGCCGCCAGTAATTCCATTTGAAATCCGTTTTGCAGACGAAAAGTTTTCAATGCTTTTTCTGGAGACGTCGGTTCCAGGTGAGGCAGTGCGTCTGCCAGTGATGGGGAAGACTGCTCCTTGTTCTCAGCAGATTTCAGATGCGCGGTAACGACAAAGAACGCAGAGAATGCAGCCACCAGGAACAGCAATCCCACCTGCTTGAACATCCGATTTTTCATCGAGAATCCCCTCTATCATGATCTTTACCAGAAGCCACCGCACGCTTGCGATTTCCTATTCTCAGAGCCCATCCCATTTAGTAAGAATGTTAATAAATTGTAAATTGGTGACGAACCATCTACAAGCGACAATCAGAAATAGAAACGGAAACGGTATCGTGGCACAAAAAAAGCTCTCTCCACATTTAAGTGGAGAGAGCCAGTAATCGTTGCATCAGAAAGTGCTAGACGGCGGGTTGCCCCGTGAAATATTCAGGTTCTTTGCCTTCCTGCCATTTGATGTTACAGCCGATGCTGGGTTTCTGATCTTCCGTCACAGGTGCGCCAGCGACAACAGCATCGCAGGCTGCTTTGAGATCGGCGCCGGTCACCGGTTTATCATTGCCGGGACGACTGTCGTCAAACTGCCCGCGGTAGACCAGTTTCTGTTCCTGATCAAACAGGAAGAAATCAGGAGTGCAAGCTGCTTTGTAGGCTTTGGCAACTTCCTGAGTTCCATCATAAAGATAGGGGAAGTTGTAGCCGGCGGTTTTGGCTTCCTCAATCATTTTTTCCGGGCTGTCATCAGGGTGTGATGAGACGTCATTCGAACTGATGCCGACCACGCCTAATCCTTTTGCCATGTATTCATCAGCAAACGCCGCCAGAGCTTCGCGCAGATGAATGACAAACGGACAATGGTTGCACATGAAGATGACCAGCAAACCTTTGGAATCCTGAAAATCGCTCAGGGAGACTGTTTTGCCATCGACGTTCGGCAATGAAAAGTCGGGAGCCTGTGTTCCTAAAGGCAGCATTGTTGAAGCGGTTTTTACCATCGTATGTTCTCCTTTTTTTCAATCTACCAATGAAGCAGATACCAGTTTCGTTTTAAGTTCGGGAAGCAAATTTTTCGACTAAGGGACTGACAACCTGTTTCGGCACAAAGTCTTTGAGTTTTTCTTCTGCGACATCACCGCCCAGCTGGGCGATCTGTTTGATCAGAGAGCTGGAAATATGCGTGTATTTTTCACTGGCCATTAGAAAAACGGTTTCAATCTCAGAGGCCAGGGTTCTGTTTGCCAGAGACATGGTAAACTCGGCTTCCACATCGGTGAGGGTACGCAGGCCTCGCAGCATGACGCCGCCGCCACATTCCTGCACGAAGTTCACAGCCAGACCCTGAAAGCATTTGACTTCGACATTCGGAAAGGCGGCCAGCAATCCCTGCAGCATCTGTTGACGTTCTTCTGGAGAAAACAGGGGTCGTTTATCGGGATTGATCCCAATGCCCACCGTGATCTTGGAATAAATCACAGCTCCACGCTCCACAATATCCAAGTGCCCCAATGTCGGTGGGTCAAAACTGCCAACATACACAGCATGATGTGGGTTGAGCGTCATCGTCACAAAACTACCTTTCTCGCATAATTCCTGCCAATTTCTGCTTTCATTGTAACTGGAACCGTGGTCGATCCAAACGGACAGAATCCAATTTCTCAGACGAATCAGAAGATTTGAGGTTCGACAGGTAAGTGAATTGCAAAACGGCCTGTCTCGTAGTGTAATAGATTCGTTAAAGCGTGTATCTTTACAGTCCGGCCTGGTTGCCGTCCTTCATAGAGCACTTAATCTCACTTACTTCAATTATTTTCAGGAGCATCGTGGAATGCGATTTTCTGTTTGCCGCTCAACAATTCAAACGGCTTCTCTGGCAGTTATGCTGCTGTGCTTCATCAGTTCCGTCTCAGCAGCACCCCAAAATCTGGAAGATGTCTCTAAGCTGTTAAAAGCGCCCGCCAATCAGGCGAATCAGAAACAGGTTCTCGATTATTTCCTGAAACGCTATCAGAAAGAAAAAGACTTAACCCAAGGCACCCATCGTCATTTAATTCAAAAGACCGACGATGGCGGCGGCTTCGCAGGCTGGTTTTTGAAAGGCAAGCCTGGCGATGAAATGATCATCTTTGCCGAAAAGGATCGCCAGTGGCCCATGATCGAACTGGGAGATTCCGGCTACTTTGCTCGCGTGGAACGCTTTCCCAATTTTTCTTCCGTTCATTATCGCTATAGCGTGAATGGCCGCCGTTTACCCGCGGGCCGATTCAGTCGCTTTGGCTTTGAAAGCTACGAATGGAAACCCGAAAGCATTCGTCAGGAAGGAGTTCCACAAGGCAAACTGACTCAGATGCCCGCCTTCAAAAGCACAAAACAATATCCGGGCACGGTCCGGGACTGGTGGGTCTATGTGCCCGCACAGTATTCGGAAACCGGTGATCCCGCCAAACTGATCGTATTCACCGACGGCGGCGGATACTGCCATGGCGATGGAAACGCCACCATTGTGCTCGACAACCTGATCCACGCAAAAAAAATCCCGGTCTCCATCGCCGTCTTTATCAATCCCGGCGTGATTCCCGCCAAATCCAAAGGCAAACAGCCCGTCAGAAACCGCAGTAATGAATACGATACCTGCACCGCGCAATATGCGACGTTTCTGGATGAAGAAATGCTGCCTTTGGTGCGCAAGCAGTATCGGATTTCCGAGAAGCCGGAAGACCATTTGATCTGCGGTGCCTCATCCGGCGGCAGTTGTGCCTTCACCGCAGCCTGGCATCGGACCGACCAGTTTCAGAAGGTCATTTCCTTTGTCGGCAGTTTCTGTGATTTCCGGGGCATCAATGATTATCCCTCCCGGAAAGACAACACCATTCCCCTCAATCAGTTTGGCCCCTGGAAAACGGCTCACGATTATCCCGGGCTGATTCGCAAACAGGATCCTCCCAAGCCCATCAAAGTCTTCCTGCAGGATGGCGATAATGACTTGGATAACAAACTGGGGAACTGGTTCCTGAACAACGAACGCATGGCAGCCGCCCTGGCTTACAGCGGTTATGACTTCTGGTTCGTGACCGGCCACGGCATGCACAGCAGTCGCCACGGCAAAGCGGTTCTGCCAGACGCACTGGTCTGGATCTGGAACTCAAAAGCAGACGGGAAATAAAAACCTGCTTCCAGAACGAGGTATTTCCTGCGAATCAAAACATTCGTTGAGATTTTTATTTGACGAATGCTGCGCAGGTCGATAAATTTACATCATTAAGAATCAGTCGGAGTTATAAAACGTACGTGCTTAAGCGACAGGAACCTTAAGTCAGTTTTGATTGAGTTCAGAAATCGATTTTATCGAGTTCTCCCACTGAGGATTTACAATAACAGAAAATGGATTTGTGTTCCGCTCCCGGTGGAACCGTGTTAGCCGCTTGCCGATCAAGAGTTACTGCTTCAGAGTTACCCGCCTTGAGTCCTGCGACAGCATCGATCTCGCCGCTGGCTGGAACACAAGTGATTGTCTGTCGGAACATTGACTTATTTCAAGGAGGATTGCTTATGACTGTTGAAACGTATTCACAGAAAGCCAGGAAACTTTCAGAGAAGATTGAGCAGACGATTACATTTCGTACTGGTAGTCAGGTTCAGTCGTTGAAAGTAGACATTCTGGGAGAGATTGTTGTGCTCTCGGGACGCACTGATTCTTTTTACCACAAACAACTGGCAACACATGCTGCCTTAAGTGAAATCGATCAGTATGCCCTGACTAACAATATTCGAGTGGAATCTTAGTTGACGTTATTTTTCCTGTAAGAAACAGGAATCGCGTAAGAAAAAATCAGAGCCAGTGATTTGATCAGGACGATCTTATCCTGCTGGCTGGATTATTCCAGAAATCAATTACGCTTCTTCGTCCTGTTTGATTTCTGAAGGGCTCTCTGCCGCCTTATCGCGGCCGCCAAACTGAAATTTCTTTTCTTCTCCTCGCAGAATCCGGCCCACGTTGCTCCAGTGCCGCACGATAATTAAGAGCGGAACAGCGATACTGAAAACAGCGAGACTCCATTTCTGCTGCGAAAAGGCAGACGTTCCCAGTTGCACAAACTGAGCCACACCAAATGCAAATGCTGCGAGAATCGAACTGAGGGCAACAATTCGCGTGACCAGAAACGTCAAAGCGAAAGCGCCAACGGCAATTAACGTGGACCAGGGGCCCAGCACCAGAATGACGCCCAGACTGGTAGCAACCCCTTTGCCTCCCCGGAAACCGAGCCAGATCGGGAACATATGACCGAGAATCGTGGCAACGCCGCTCAATACCCGAGCATGGTCAAAATCAGGAGAATCAGGGCTCACGAACAATGCCGGAATAAATAAGACGGGCAATAACCCCTTTAACGCATCCAGCAACAGAACCAGAATCCCCCATTTCGCCCCAAGTGTCCGCGCCACATTCGTGGCACCGATATTGCCGCTGCCCACTTTGCGGATATCGGTTCCCGCCACTATTTTTGCCGTCAGCAGCCCAAATGGGACCGAACCGGCGAAATAAGAGGTCACTGCCACAAAAAACCAAAAATAATCTGCAAACATTAGCGGGACAGTTTCGTATAATAGATAGGGTCATCAAAGAGTCGATTTACGGGCTCTGATGATACCCGACAACAGCCAAAAAGCACAACAACAGGTGCAGCAGGCTGTTCAAGAAATTTATGCAAGGTTCCTGCCGACTGGGGGATGACGGAGATTCTATTCGCGTTCCCGGTCAGAAATTTCAACATACTGTTGGCCCTGCCCTTCGGAATGAATTATTCTAAAAGGACAGGGCTCCCTTCCTTTCCCAACGCCGTTTCTTAATCCACAACTGCTATGACAAAAAAAACGCTCCCTATTCTCACGCCAGACCAGTCAGCCGACATTGAACAAGGGCTCTACCCGGGTCGGTGGTGGCACCGAGATGGTGAAAAAATCGTCTGCGACTTATGTCCGCGCGCCTGTGCTCTTTCAGAAAATGACCGGGGTTTTTGCTTCGTGCGGCAGAACATTGGTGGCAAGATGGCTTTGACCACCTACGGCCGCAGCACCGGATTCTGTGTCGATCCCATCGAAAAAAAACCGTTGAACCATTTTTATCCGGGTTCCAGCGTGCTCTCTTTTGGAACAGCCGGTTGCAATCTGGGCTGCAAGTTCTGTCAGAACTGGGACATTTCCAAATCACGGGAGATCGAGCGGCTCAGTGCGCGGGCTCTGCCTGAAGAAATTGCCGAGGTTGCTGCGGAGTTAGGCTGCCAGAGCGTCGCCTTTACTTATAACGATCCGATTATCTGGTCGGAATACGCTATCGAAACATCGAAAGCCTGCCACGCGCGGGGCGTGAAAACCGTCGCTGTTACCGCCGGTTACATTACCGAATCCGCACGGGCTGATTTTTTTGAACATATCGACGCTGCCAATATCGATTTGAAAGCGTTCACGGAAGAGTTTTATTACCGCGTGACTTTGTCGCATCTGCAACCGGTCCTGGATACCTTGCGCTGGTTAAAACAGGAAACCGACGTCTGGTTTGAAATCACAAATCTCGTGATTCCGCAAGCCAATGACGACAGCAGTGAATTTCAGCAGATGTGCGACTGGATTCTGGACAACGTCGGCGACGAAGTGCCGCTGCACTTCTCCGCTTTCCATCCGGACTTTCGAATGCTGGATCATGGCGCCACTCCCCCCGAAACATTGATCCGTGCACGCGAGATTGCGCTGAACACGGGGCTCAAATATGTTTATACAGGGAACGTCAACGATGCCGCGCGACAGAGCACTTATTGCCCCGGATGCCAGCAGACACTGATTGAACGAAACTGGTATCAATTGGGCAAATATGCGTTGAACCAGAATCAATGTCGTTATTGTGGCACCAAGATCGCAGGTCACTTTAATGACGAGCCTGGCACCTGGGGCCAAAAAAGACTGCCCGTTGATATCCAGGCGATGCTGAAACAACTTCCCGACACTCACTCTCAACAAGCCGAACCACAGAAAGGTTCTTCACCGATGCAGGCTGATAAGACACCGCGAGATATCGAACTCACCAGTGAGCATGAACAGAAACTGTTACAGAAAGCGGCTGCTGTTGTCGTGGGTACGGCAACACAGACCCAGCCCGAAGACTTGAGGCTCGATGAGCTGGAAGAGATGGTCGTCAACGGGGCATTTGTCAGCTTGAAACGCCAGGGACAACTCCGTTCCTGCTGTGGGAACTTCGGACAACCTTTGCCTCTGGGACAGGCCCTGCATCAGGCAGCGGTTCGAGCGGCCAAAGACGATCCCCGGTTTCCTCCGATTTCCTCCAGTGAATTAACACAGCTCGATCTGGAAGTCTGGCTGCTCTCTGAGCTGGAAGTGGTCGAAGAACAGGGCACCGATCGTGTCAATGCCGTTACGGTCGGCCTGCACGGTTTGCAGATTCGAGCCGACGGTCGAAGCGGCTTACTGCTGCCCGGCGTTCCCCTTGATCATGGCTGGAACGCGGAAGAGTTTCTGAATCAGACTTGCATCAAAGCAGGGCTGCCCCCGACTGCCTGGAAAGATCCGGGAACCACTCTGTTACGTTATCAGGGTATTTCCTGTTCCGCCAAATTAGCAGATATGACGACGAAACCAGTTAAGCCTTCCAGCCAGCAAATATTAGGACAACGTGAATTTGCACAATATCTGCAGTACGTGCAATCAACCATTGAAGCATTAATGAGCGGCCAGGTTCCCCAGTATTACTGCCCTCACGTTTCTGATGCCAACATTCAGGGCGTGGCGTTACTGCTGATGAAAACAGATACCGACGAAGAACTGGCGATCTCAAAATGGACGTTGAAACAATCGTTTCCAATGCAGTCAACAGTGTTCTCACTCTGTCAGCAACTGGTACAGAACATCTCACGACTGAATCTGCGTCCGGGAGAATTTCAGGTCAAACTGGTGCTGGCCTCTGATCCTGCAATGCACGGCACTGTGGAAGGTGTGGATCTGACAGACTTCGATTCACAAAATCGCAGCCTGTTACTGATTGAAGGCCAGAAGACAGGCTGGTTCTTTGAGAGCGAACAGGAAGCTGCCCACTTAATCGACCAGGCACAACAGGCCGTGGGGATCATACAACCCGAGTCGGCACAGGTCTTCAGTCTGGCAGTTCAGACGGCGGCAGCTCAATTCCAGATCGTGAATCGTCCCCGCGCAGAACTGGGGCCGGCAATCAGGCCAGCCGGAGTCGCCGGCACATTTTATCCCGCCGATTCGGGCACACTCGAAGGACTATTAGATGACCTGTTCCATGAACCGGGCACACCCGAACGCTGGGCTGCCGCGATGGTCCCGCATGCCGGTTGGATGTATTCCGGTAAAATCGCCGCTGAGGTGCTGAAACGAATTGAGTTCCCGTCCACGATAATTGTAATCGGCCCAAAGCATACGCGCGATGGAGTCGAGTGGGCCGTCGCCCCGCATCGAGTCTGGCAGTTACCGAATGGCGAACTGGAATCGAATGGTGAACTGGCCAAAACACTGTCGGAGCAGATACCGGGGCTGGAACGGGATGCCGCCGCCCATCGGCGTGAACATGCCATTGAAGTCGAGCTCCCTTTGATCAAACGGCTGGCCCCCCATGCACAAGTCGTGGGAATCGCCATCGGTGGTGGTAATCTGAAACGCTGTGAAGAATTTGCCGAGGGACTGGCCCGTGTCATTCAGGGATTAGAAGAACCCCCATTGTTGCTGATTTCCAGTGACATGAATCATTTTGCCACCGATGAGGAAAATCGTCGTCTAGATGAACTGGCGCTGGAGAAAATGCGTAACATGGATCCGGATGGATTGCTGGAAACAGTCCAGGAGCACCATATTTCGATGTGTGGCGTCCTGCCAGCCGTCATTGTGATGAAAACACTCCAAAAAATGGGTAAACTGAGTCGTGTAGAGCAAGTTGGCTATGCCACATCTGGGGATATCACGGGCGATCGCTCCCGCGTCGTCGGTTATGCGGGGCTGCTGTTAAATTAGATCGTCCCTTTGGTGCATTACAGGCGGGTTTACCAGGAAACCGAAAAATTGAGGGTGACCAAGTTACGGGTTTTCTACTAAAATCCCGATACTGTTGTTTGTCTATTCTGTAAAGTTTGCGTGCCAGCGGAATCGGAGTCCCGTGATATGTCTATTGGTCGAATCTCGTTTTTAACTGTATTCGCTTCCCTCATTTTGTTGTCCCGTTCGCTACCGGCGGCTGATGCCCCGTCTGTCGAATTGGCGTTGACGTTCAAGCCAATCCAGAAAGACGTCGAAATTGAAATTCCGGAAAAGTCGGATTACAGTCGCTGCAAGGTCGAAGTCGAGCAGAACAAAAACAGTTCTGGCTGGATTGTGTATGGCCCGAATGGTCAAGTCTTGAGACGCTTCGTCGACACCAATGGCGATAATGTCGTAGATCAATGGCGTTACTTCAATCGTGGACTGGAAGTCTATCGGGATATCGATGCCAACTTTAATAATAAAGTCGATGGCTCACGCTGGATGAATCTGGCGGGAACGCGCTGGGGCATTGATAAAGACGAAGACGGCGTGATTGATGAATGGAAAATGATCTCCGCAGAAGAGGTTACACGAGTCGCGATCGCCGCGTTAGCCAACAACAATACCAAGCTGTTCCAGTCGCTCTTGATCACAGAAGATGAAGTGGCAGATGCCGGCATCAAGAATCCCTTTGCAGATAAAATTCGTGAATCGGCCAAGGGAGCACCGCAGGAAATTCCTGCCATGCTTTCGAAAACAAAAATGATCACCCCGGACACAGTCTGGGTTCGCTTTGACGGAGCTATGCCCGGCTTGATTCCCGCAGATAGCATCAAAACCGACAAAGATTTGCACGTTTTTGAGAATGTGATGGCCATTGTTGATACCAAAGGCAAAAGCGGCCTGATTCAATTTGGTGAGCTGATTCGCGTCGGCGATGTCTGGCGACTGACCCAGGTTCCCTTGCCGATTGAAGGCGAATCGATGCAGGTGACCGAAGGGGGAACCCTGATGCAGCCGGTTGCGGGGAACGCCACTTTGCCAACCAATTCAACAGTGGGACTTTCCAAAGAAATGCAGGGCTTACTGGATGATCTTCAGAAACTCGATCAAAACAGCCCGACTCCGGACAAAGGTCCTCAGGCCATTGCCAAATACAATGCCGACCGGGTGGTGATTATTGAAAAGCTGATTGCCTCTTCGAAAAATGAAGATGAACGGTCACAGTGGACGCGACAGATGGTCGATGGACTGGCAGCCGCCGTCCAGACGGTCGGATACAAGGACGGACTGAAACAGCTGCAGAAAATTCGGGATCAGGTCCAGAAGACCTCACAGGATCAGGATCTGGTCGCGTATGTCACCTATCGCACCCTGCTGGCGGATTACAGTTCGCAGTTGCAGACAACGCAAAGCGACAAACTCCGCGATGTGCAGACCTGGTGGCTGACGCAGCTGGAAGACTTCATTAAGAAGTACCCCAACTCAGATGATTCCGCCGAAGCGATGCTGCAGTTGGCGGTCACTCAGGAGTTCAGCGGGAAAGTAGCCGAATCCAAAAAATGGTATACGAAACTGGTCGAAAGCCATGCCAGCTCAGAAGCAGGAACCCGCGGTGCGGGTGCTTTGCGACGGATGAATCTGGCGGGCAAAGAACTCGAATTGACAGGAACATCACTGACCGGCGGCAGCATTGACGCCAAGCAATATCGTGGCAAAGCGCTGCTGGTCATCTTCTGGTCCAGCTGGTGCAAACCCTGCACGGAAGATCTGCCGCAAATTCTGGAGCTTTACAGTAAATATCACAGCCAGGGTTTTGACGTACTGGGAATCAACCTCGATGCGACTCCCGATCTGGCGGAAGCGTACATCAAACAGCATAAAGTTCCCTGGGCTCAGATTCACGAAGAGGGCGGACTGGAAAGTGCCCCGGCACGTGACTTCGGCGTGATCTCACTGCCGACGATGTTCCTCGTCGACAAATCGGGCAAGGTCGTCAATCGGAGTGCGACCGTCTCCGATCTGAAAAAAGCACTCCCCGATCTGCTGAAATAACCTGCTCTAGAGCGCATCACATTTTATCATAGCGTGTCTCATTCTAATTTACTCGGTCCAGATGACCTTGGAGACGCTACAGTAAAACTGGACACAGTCTAGAAAAGGGAGAGCACTGCGTCTCTCCCGATACGTCCATCGTGCAAAGCAGACGCGACCAGGACACCGTCCGCACCGAGTTCTGCCTGCGCGATGAGATCAGCGGGCTGACTGATGCCACCACCTGTAATCAGCCGCAGTGCGGGATGACGGCTGCGTAATGTTTGACAGAGTGTTTCTGTGCCAGTCCCTGCTCCCGTTCCGACTTGCGCCAGGTCAAGCAGAATCATCTGCTGGACCCCCTGCTCTAAACTGAGCTCAGCAATGTCCAGTGGGTCACTCAAACTGGCAAACAGATTCTCTGACGACGGACTGACGAGCGGCTCGCCCTGTTTCAGATCGAGACTGAAGACCGTCTGTGTTGCGCTCCACTGTTGCACCAGTGCCTTGAGCTCGGGAGGACTCTTAATGGTTTCCAGACCGGCGACGATGGAGATGCCTTCCAGCGAACTCAGCGGCCCAGCATCATCGGCAGACCGCAGGCCGCAATCGAGCAGGAACGTGAACCCTTCCTGTAGCAGACGGTCATAAAGATCCCGATTCTGCCTTTGATGCAGAATGGCATCCAGATCGGCGACATAGAATTCAGTCAATTCAAATTCATCGCGCAACGCGCGGGCAATGTCGAGGGGCTGACTGGAACGCGTCAGACGGCTCTGAATCGGCTGATACAGGTCGCGCTGACCGGCGATGCCACGCACGACACTTTGATTGAGAATGTCCAGAACCGGAATAATTTTCATCGTTACGTTTGAGATCCCCTGTCAATTTAAAATCTGACAAATTTCCTGCTTGCCCCTCTCTTTCGAAAGAGAGGCTCCCCTATTTCCAGTGCACTGATTAAAATGACCAATTGAAAAAGTAAAGTACGGCTTCGACAGACCACATTACCCGATTCCTCGAGGAAAAGAAAACCTGATGAAAATCTTCGAAGCAGATCTGACCAATCCCGAACATGCCAACGCAGTCGTGTTCCTCTTAAACAGTTATGCGAACAGCCCTGAAGGGGGCGGACTCCCACTTCCGGAGGACGTGCAACGTAATCTAGCGGTCAACTTGCATCAGCGGCCGGATGCCTTTGCGGTGCTGGCGTTTGAAAATGAAACGCCTGTGGGGCTTGTGATTTGTATTGAAGGATTTTCGACATTCTCCTGCAAACCGTTGTTCAATATTCATGATGTGTTTGTCGCATCCGGTTATCGAGGACAGGGGCTCGCCCGGCAGTTATTTGATCACGTCGAGACCATTGCCAAAGCGCGCGGATGTTGTAAACTCACACTGGAAGTTCTGGAAGGTAATGAGCGTGCCCGCGCCGCGTATGCCAAATTCGGATTTTCCGGTTATGAACTCGACCCGGAAATGGGACAGGCTCTCTTCTGGGAAAAGAAACTTTAGCCGTTCCATGAGAATTCAAAAATAAAGCAGTCCGTTTATGAAGTATGATGTTGTCGGCGTCGGTTTAGTGGTCGTAGATCATCTGGTGGTGTTAGCAGAACATCCGGATCAGGATACAAAAACTAATATCATCAGCGACGCCTATCAAGTCGGGGGGCCGGTCCCCACCGCACAGGTTCTACTCAAGCGATTCGGAAAACAGTGCGCGTTCCTCGGCAGTTGGGGCGATGATCAATATGGCCCGCTGATTGCCGAAGACCTCGCGGCGGAAAACCTGGATCTCTCTGCCAGCCGCATGTTGCCGGGAACGCGCTCCGGGTATGCGCAGGTCTGGATTGACGAACAGGCGGGAACCCGCACAATCGCCTGCCATCGACCTCAACATTGGCTGCCGCCTTCTGAGTTGGACTCTACACTGTTTTCACAAACCAGAGCCGTGCACCTGGATGGCTGGCCGCCGGAAACGAGTCTACAGGCATCCCGATTGGCGCGGCAGGCCGGCGCGCTCGTTTCTCTGGATACGGGCTCATTAAAGCCGGGCATGCCGGAACTGATTCCTTATCTGAATGTGATGAATTGCCCCCGTCGCTTCATCACCGAATATCTAGATACTGACGACGTCCACGCTGCCGGTAGGGAATTGCTGGCACAAGGGCCTGAGATCGTCACCATTACCGATGGCACGCGCGGGGCGTGGCTGTTTACGGAAGCAGGCTGCCTGCATTGTGCGGCGCTGCCTGTGCTGTCGCTCGATACAACGGGCGCAGGCGACGTCTTCAGCGGCGCCTTGCTCTATGCCATTCTGGAAGAGTGGCCTCCGCAGCGTGTGTTGCAATTCGCGTGTGTGACGGCGGCTCTGAAATGCGAACGACTGGGAAATCGGGACGCACTGCCTTCACTGGCGGAAATCGAAGCAGTCCTGCAAACCAGAGCACCCGCGATCAAAACAATGGACGACTAGTGCTTTGTCAGGCTAGGAATTGAGGGTTGGGGGTGTTGTTTACGTGCTCCGTTGTCGCACTCTCGTGATATCTATCAACCCAAAATTTAAAAATGACACTCCACTAGGTAGTATTTCTTTAATCACTCCGATCCTGATTTTGAGGTCGACAGCGTTAGCGATGAAAGAATATGTCTTGGCCGACAGTGTGATGTCGCCCTTATTTACTGGACTATGACCGCAGAAAAGGCCCATTAGCCGCAGGGCATTAGCCCCGGTTAAGCTTCATTAGTAAGGAGCGTTCGAATTAAAAGACGCTACCTACGGGGCGGCGTCTTTCACAACCGGATTGATCAGGGTGCCGATCCCGCTGATTTCGATCGAGACGATATCGCGATCTTCGAGTGTGAATTCATCAGGGGGCACAATGCCGGTTCCCGTTAATAAAACCGCACCGCTGGGGAAGTCGTTTTCTTTCCCTAACCAGCTAATCAGATCTTCCAGCCCACGGGCCATCTCGGCAACAGAGGTTTCTCCCTGGAAGACTTCTTCGCCGCCGCGTTCGATCGTCAGAATGATTTTCGTTGCTTCCCGTTCCAGCGGGTTTTCATGTAACAGAACAGAGGGGCCCAGACCACAGCAGTCCTTGTAGAATTTTGCCTGAGGCAGATACAACGGGTTTTCGCCTTCGATGTCACGGGCCGACATATCGTTGCCAACCGTGTAGCCAACAAGTCGTAAATCGGGAGAGACGATCAGCGCCAACTCAGGTTCCGGCACCGACCATTGGCTGTCATAACGCACTCGCACCGGTTGATTTGGACCACAGACTCGATTTGGTGTCGCTTTGAAAAACAGCTCCGGGCGATCGGCCGTATAAACCTGATCGTAGTGAGAGGCGGCCGTCTCGGACTCTTCCATCCGGGCGACCTGACTCCGTTTGTAAGTCACGCCGGCAGCCCAGACTTCTTGATGATCAATGGGGGCCAGAAATTCCAACTGGTTCAAGGGAACCGGAGGCAGTTCGGTATCGATCAGAAACTTTGCCAGTCCGATCGGATCGGGAGCATACAAAATATCTGATAAGCGATGACAGTTGTCGACCTGACTGAGATCCAGAAGCTGAACGCCATTTTCTTCCACGATGGCGACATGACGTTCTCCGTTGGACAATAAAACTTTAGCGAGTTTCATCTTCATTCTTCCTTCTGGTATTGATCTAACGCGGCCAGTGTCATTTCCATGTCTTCCGGTAATGGTGCCTCAAATTTCATCGGTTTTCCACTCTGCGGATGACTAAATTCCAAACAATACGCATGAAGTGCCTGGCGCTCGATTAAAATATCACTCTCCTGCTCCGCTGCTGCCGCTTCGGCCTCGACACTCAGGTCTTTCATTTTTAATGCGATCCGGCCGCCGTAGACGCGGTCAGCCACAATCGAATGGCCAATATGCTGCATGTGAACCCGTAGCTGATGCGTGCGCCCGGTACGAGGTTTGAGCTTCACATAAGTGAATGCCTTATAGCGCTCGATCACTTCGTAATACGTAAATGCATTGCGGGCGTTGCCCCCCTCGTCACAGACAATCATCTTTTCCCGTGCCCGGGGATGCACACACATGAAAGTATCAATGTAGTCGGAATCGAATTCCATGCGGCCCCAGACAATCGCCCGGTATTCTTTCTGAACTTCCCGTTTTTCAAACTGGGCGCTCAGTTTCGCATGCACCTGATTATCCTTGGCAACGACCATGATGCCACTTGTATTGCGATCGAGCCGATGCACAATGCCGGGCCGATACTGACCGGCGACATCACTCAGTTGATCGAAATGATGCTGCAGCGCACCCGCCAATGTGCCTGCGTAATTTCCTTTTCCCGGATGGACGATCATATCGGACGGTTTATTGATGACGGCAACCCAGTCGTCTTCGTAAACAATGTCGATCGGAATATCTTCGGGCGGCAGCTGATTGTCGGGCATCTCGGGCAAACGCACGGAAACGCGATCGTTTACACGCATCCGCCGCGCCGCTTTGACTGGCAAACCGTTGACGAGTACTGCTTCCTGCTTGATCGCTTTCTGAAACAGCACACGTGTGTAATTAGGATACAGGCGACACAAGTAGTGGTCGATCCGCCAGCCATGAGCGCGTGCCTCGACCGTAATTTCAATCGGTTCGCTGGAGAGCTCCGGAGGTGACGAAAGTTCGTCAGACATTATGGTTTCTTTTCGGTCGCTGGTTCCGACTTCGGTTTTTCAGCGGGTGTTTCCGCTTTTTTGGCAGACTCCTCTGGAGTTGCTGGCTTTTCAACTGGTTTGGAATCTGCTTTCGCGGGGACCTCTGGCTTGGCATCGCCTGGTTTCGTTTCGTCCGTCTTGTTGTCATCGGTCAAAGGAGAAGACGTTATGGGCTCGGGAAGCCCGGGCAGACTTGGGAGACCGGGAAGTGCCGGAAGTCCGGGTGTTTCACTTGAACCCGTGGGTGTGCCGCCGGGTGCTGCACCAGGCATCGGCATATTAAAGCCGGGTCGCTGACGATCGCCGGGTTTGGGATTCTGAGCATGGAACCATTTGTAAAAATTCTTGGTTTCTTCCTGGTCCAGAGCGGCGACTTTTTCCCCTTCCTCTGGTTTCACACGTTGCTCGGCCAACTTCCGGAAGATGGAATCGGGATACTCCTGGATCAGTTTTTGATAGAGTTCAATCGCATTTTTCAGATCGCCGTCCGATACGGATTCTTCTGTGCGTGCCATTCCAAACAAAGCCCGTTCGCGAATTTCCGGCAAGGTGCTGGCGGAATCGAGCAGTTGCTGGAATTGTTCTTTCGCATCTCCCAGAGCACGATCCCCGGCACTGCGATCGGTAAACGAATTGCGAATGCCGGATTGTAGATGGCTTTCTGCTGCGTGGATCAACGCCCATTGCCCGACACTGGTGCCGGAAAATTCTTCGGAAACGGTTTCAAAATCCTCAGTGGATGTACTGGCGGCTAAACGGGTCCAGCCTTCTGCTTCCTGGTCCGTTCGCGAGGAAGACCAGGCGAAATAGCCCAGCACGACAACAAAAATAACGCCGGCTGCCACGATCGCTTTCACGCCATATTTTTCCAAATAGGGCTCAGCCTGAACTATCAGTTTCCCGAGGTCGTTGGTTTGCAGATCGTGTCTATGTTCGCTCTTCATGAGAGTCTCTCGCAGTAAATATGAAATAGTCCGAAACTCATTCTCTCACAACGAGATAAATAAGTCCATCGCGCGAGTATATTGCCCCTGAATTTACGCGTCAAGCTGAGCCCCCGGCCCGAACGCGATTCAGTGTAAAGAAATTCAGATTTTTGATTCCAGAAGCCGGAATTTACGGAAAAATAGCCGCCATTTCCCAATTGATATACAAGTGTCGGAGCAATTCCTACGCCCCGGGAACCAGCGCCTTTCTCAAATAACCAATCAGATCGGCTTCTTCTGGAACACCTCCTTCGACACTGAATTCCTCTGACATGTCTTCGTTCCTTTGTTCCTTTTCATAATAGAACCATGTTGGTGCATCTGCACTCACAGTTCTTTCCCCAGCGTGCCTCTCATCGACAGTGACTTGCAATGAACGAGTCAATGAAACTGATTAAGACGGTGAAATTAACTCTTCCTTGATGCTCCCCACAATATAGGTATAGATCACCAACGCGAATATGATCCCTGTAGTAATGATGAGTGGGCTGACATTGAAAAAGATGCGGAGATGCTCAAGAAAATAAACCAACCAGACTCCCATCAGAAGCAGAACCGTTGTGACCAACAGATACTGTGCTTTTGCGGTCAGATCCGGTCGATTAATATACATCGTCAGTTTTTTTATAAACAGAACGAACAGAATCAACCCGACCACAGATGCGAGCTTCAAGAAAAGTCGCATGGGCATCGTTAAAAAACCAGGGTCAAAGAAATCTGTGCCATAATAGATAAGATTGGCACTCAAACCGACGGCCGATCCAACGAGTAAACCACGAGTCCCCGATTCCTCAGGAGCGGAAAGACATAAGATCGGCCCCACAAAGATCATCAGATACCCTAACAATCCCACGAAAGGGAGCACCGTCATGGATACCATTGGCAGTCGCGATGTCAGCAGAAGATACAAGGCCGCTAATATTGAAACAACTACGAGCCCGATACCAAAGTAGACCAGATCCAGGCCTCGTTTCATTTGTTTCAATGAAGCAGAGCCTTCCCGAATCCATTGTTCGCCTGATGAGAATTCCGCTTCCCTCAGATTCATTTCTGCAGCGTCGGTTTCATCAGACATCATCAGATTCCTGATCTCATATCCCTCAAAAAAATATAATTCTGCACCTACTATACAAAACACCTGACCGCTGTATAGTATGGAAACCATAACTGAAGCGATATTTGTCGTAATTCCAATCTGGAACGGCTGCTTTTCAAAGGATTCTCTGATGTTTTCGTCTCGCTATGAATTGAGCTACTACCTCATACTATCGGGTTTTATTTTGATGTCTGGCTGCAGTTCAGAGCCCGCTGCATCAACCTCAAACAAAATGTCCCAGTCAGAATCTTCGACTGAGAAATCTTTGGCTGAGAAATCTTCGGCTGAGAAATCTTCGGCTGAGAAATCTTCGGCTGAGAAATCTTCGGCTGATAATACAAAAGCAGAATCGAACACCGCCCCAGAGCCTGTCCAGATCGATGCGATTACTGCTAAAGAATACTTCGAAGCATGTGAAAAGGACCCGGAAGATGCCCTGAAAAAATATGAGGGCAAATCGATTCGCCTGACTGGCAAACTGAAATCGCTCCACAGTGGCTTTACTGGTGAACTCAGTTTCCGATTGGATGCAAGTGAAGATCCCGAGCAATGGATGAGTCTGGAATCACCAGACGTGTCCGTTTCATTGGGGGATCATGAAAAAAATCCCGAGTCGCGGCTGGCTTTAGGACAGGAAATCACAGTCGAGGGAGTCGGGAAAAAATCGATGACTTCAACGGCAGCGCTGGAATATTGCCGCATTGTGGAAATCAAAGGTGATTTTAAGCCTGAGTTTCTTTCCGCAGATGAGTTAGAAAAAGAATTTTCTACAAATCGTGAAGCAACTGATAATAAATGGGGAATGAAATATTTCTATCTGACCGGGAATATCAAGCACCTCAACCGGGAGAATGGTCAGATCGAACTGGGTAATGATCAGAAAAAAACCGCGCTGCTGAAAACCGATGATCACTTTGAACTGGAGCATCTGAAACCGGGCCAGAAGCTTCAAGTCCTGGGAGTGTACTGGAAATTTCGAGATCAGGAACAGGTCCCGGAAATCATCGACTTTTTTCTAATCTCTCCTCAACGTCCCAAGGCGAATATTGAACCCACAAAAATGGCCGATAGCGTCCCCCATTTTACTGCAGACAGGCTGGCAGAAGCCTTCGAATCAGATCCCCGTCGGTTCGTGCGAAGGTATCAAACAGAACCCAGACTCATTCAGATTGAAGGCACCATTGATACCATAGAAAAAGATCTCCTCGGCTGGGACATGCAAATTAAAAATGCACTCAAACATGATATTAACTGCAGCTTCCCAACACTGACAAAAACAGAGGCCGCAGCATTAAAACCGGGGGATCATGTCACCATTCGCGGCAAGTTATTCATTAAGACGAGATGGTTCGGGAAAGCAGAACCAATTTCGTTGATGAACTGCAAAATCGTTCCCTGACAAGTAACTTCGTAACAGGAAAAGCTTCTTCAGAGCGGAACCGACAGATCCTGCGTGAGAAGAAGGCATCACTTCAGTTGCCTTTGCAGCGATTCCAGCAATTTCACATTGGCTTGAAACTGTTCCGGCGTTGCTGCCTGGGACAGTGAAGATACCTCTAATGCCTGAGCAATGTCTGTCGCCGAGTCAATGCGTAAAAAGAAATGTGGCGTGGGAAACGCTCTTTGATGCTCTATCAACTCTTCTTTTTCGCTCTCGGTCAAATTCTCACTCGAAAACAGGTTGATCAGCATCAGCGAATTTGAATCAGTTTGTAAAGTCTTCGCGTAATAGACGTTTTCATCGTCCGGCTGACTCTGTAACGAAATATAGTCCCAATGAAAATTGCCTGTTTCAAACCGTTTCTTCGGAAAAGCTGCCTGTTCTTGATTGGATACAGGAGGAGCGTCTCCAAGACCTTTCAGTATTTCGGGAGAGGTTCCATCCGAAAAAAAAGAAACGCTGCCATCCGCAAACAGTAAATGCCCGCCCTGCCAGGGAGAATGACCATAGCTGTTTGGTCCGTTACACATTTTTGTTCCCAGCGGCCTCCAGTTGAAGGGATAGCCCCAGGGTTGATAATTGCCCGCCACCTCGCCCACCATCCAGGTATGCGCAGTGCCGTTCGTCATCTGCTTAAATTTCACACTGCTGTTGCGGTACAAGAGATGGGGATTACCGAGGTAATGAGTTAACCCATAACCGAAATTCGTATAATGAGCTTTAACTCCCGGAATGAGGTACGTAGGACGTACCGATTGCATCACATAAAGATTGTCCGGCCCCTCCCAGGGTTGGTTGAAATCAAGCATATAATAATCGGGACTGTTGTCCATATATGGTAGAAGCATCGTCAACCAGCCCTGCATCGCGGTACCATCTTCGCGGATGATGCCCCCGGGAGGCAGAGAACCGTGAGTCTCATGATAATTACTAAGCGCTAAACCAATCTGCTTCAGGTTATTTTTTGAAGTCGATCTGCGGGCCGCTTCCCTGGCTTGTTGAATTGCCGGCAGAACTAAAGCAATGAGCAGCAGTATGACCAGTAGAATAACACTGATCGTAATCCAGCGCTGACCGTTCATGATTTGTGCCTCTCATGGACTGTGACAGAATCCCTTACAGCCCTTCCTCATGGGAATCTGTATTCGTTCGTTATTCAGCGAAGCTGTTGCACCGTTGTGGCCAGCGCGTTCGCTTTCATTCACGGGGCTAATACTTTTTTGAGACTATAGAACAGACAGGGATACAGAAATAATCCCACCAGCATCACGGAGTAAATGTGGATCAAAGTAAATTTGATCAATCCGAGATCCATCACCAGTTCCATGCACCAGGATCCCAGCAGAAACAGCACCGACGTTACCAACAGACCGTACACTTTCAGCAGCTGATCGGAACGATTGAGATACAACAACAAGTTTCTCAGAAATAGCGCAAACAGAATCAAACCAATATATGCTGCCAGCTTCAGGCAGAGTGCCAAGGGCAGCCCCAGAAATCCGGGACCCCAAAAGACGGTTCCCGCAAAAATCACTTTGGCGAAAAAGCCGACTGACGCCCCGATGAGTAAACCGCGAGAATTGACTTCTGTCGGCACTGAGAAAAGTAACAGAGCCCCTGCGAAGATGATCAGATTTCCCATCAGCGCCGTAACAGGCAGGACCTGCATGACCACAGACAGCAGTTCTGTGCTGAACTCAAAATAGAGTACTCCCAGCGCCGCCAGGCAGACCAGAATGCAGCCGTAAAGGAACAGAGTAAATCCCTGCCTGGTCCGTTTCAGTGATGTCGAGGTTCCCCGAAGCCACTGCTCACCCGAGATCCGATCTGAGTTCGACGCTGCCTCTGTCATCGTCTCGTGTCCTGTTTCATTTGCCTCACCATTTCCCAAATGCTAGATCCTCGTACCTCGATCCACGCCAACAGAAAGCAAGCTAACAGAGTCATCAACAGAATGAAACCATCATTTGTGTATCAATTGTTTTTGCAGCGATTCCAGCGTTTTCAGATTGGATTGGAACTGTTCGGGGGTCGTTTCCTGTGACATTGAGGTTTCTTTCATTCTGGCATTGATGTCTGTGTTCACCTCGACACGAAACAGTAACTGAGGTAGAGGATACCTTTTCACCATTGCCTCATCTGCTTCTGCTTCAATTTTTTCGAAATTGACTAATGAAAAGACCTCCATCCGAAGCGGAATCCTTTCAGAATTTTGCAGAACTCGTGCGTAATAGATATTCTTCGCTTCCTGGTCTGACTGAAGTGAAACTTCAGCCCATTGAAAACCATCCGTTTTAAACCGTTTCTCCGGAACGGTCATCTGTTCCGCCGATGGAATGGGAGGCGCGGCTGCTAAAAGACTTAAGATTTCAGGAGTGATGTCATCTGAAAAAAAAGCAACATGACCATCTGCAAACAGAAAATGACCACCGTCCCAGGGAGGATGACCAAAACTCTCCGGTCCGTCGCACAGTTTGGTTCCCAGTGGCCGCCAGTTGAACGGATAACCCCACGGTTGATAATTGCCTGCCACCTCACCCACCATCCAGGTATGCGCGATACCGTTTCCTATTTGATCTAATGTAACAGAACTGTTGCGATATAGGAGATGCGGATTCCCCAGATAATGAGTCAGCCCGTAGCCTGTGCTGGTATAATTCGCCTCAACTCCCGGAATCATCAAGAACGGACGTGTCTCCTCAAATATTTCTCTGTTCTCCGAATGATTCCATGATACCTGAAAATTGATCATGGAATAAAAAGGAGAGGCTTCACAAAATGGTATGAGCTGTGTGATCCAACCATTCATCGGTGCACCATCTTCACGAACGATCCCCCCCGGGGGGAAGCACCGATGTGTATCATGATAATTGTGAAACGCCAGCCCAAGCTGCTTCAGATTATTTTTGGAAGTCGACTTGCGCGCCGTTTCTCTCGCATCTTGAATGGCAGGTAAGAGTAGTCCAAACACCAGCAACAACAGACCGAGCACGACACCGACAGTAATCCAACGCTGACCGTTCATAATTGATGCCTCTCTTGGACTGCGGCAGAATCCCTTATGGCCGTACCTCATGGGAATTGGTTTTTGGTAATCGTCGTTGAATCGTCTGCAGCATTTTCACATTCGTCTCGAACTGCGCAGGGCTCGTCGCTTCCGCGAGGGTTGTGGCTTTGAGAGTCGAGGCGACGTCGGTAGACGGAGTGATCTGCGATAATAAATGCAGAACTTCAATACTGGTTTTATAATATGTCAATTCTTCGGGAGTGAATCTTTTTGTAACATAGACATTGATTTGCAAAGGCGTCCCTGCTGGATTACGCAAGACTTGCACCAGATATTTATTCTTCCCGTGCGGATCAGACTGCAGGTCAAAACGTTTCCAGTAAAAATTACCGAGTTGAAAGATGTGATCCGGCACAGCGGTCTCTTCTCTGGATGCAACAGGGGGGGCATTTGCCAGGCGTCTTAAAATTTCGGGGGAGGTGTCATCCGAAAAAAAAGAGACACGACCATCTACAAGCAGCAGATGACCGCCGTCCCAGGCAGGATGACCGAAACTCTCTGGCCCATCACACAGTTTGGTTCCCAGCGGTCGCCAGTTAAATGGATAACCCCACGGCTGATAATTGCCAGCGATTTCTCCCGCCAACCAGTTATGGGCAGCCTCCCCGTTCAGTTCTTTGAGTCCGACCTGACTGTTGCGATGCATCAGATTCGGGTTCCCAAGCACCTGAGTCAAACTATGACCTTCACTGGTCAATCCTAAATCCACATCGAGCATCATATAATAATGAATCGAACGTTTAAAAACGGGAACATTTACCGGGTGATCCCAGGGTTGATCATAGTCAATCATGACAGATAGCGGATTGGCATCCAGGTAAGGCATGATCATCATCATCCAGCCGTGCATGGCAGTATCATCTTCACGAATGATCCCGCCGGGGGGGAAGCACCGATGATCATCATGATAATTGTGAAGTGCCAGACCAATCGACTTCAGATTATTTTTCCAACTCGACTTACGGGCCTGTTCTCGAGCACTCTGCACGGCGGGCAGGAGCAAGGCAATTGTCAGGGAAATAATGCCTAGAATAACACACAGTTCCACCCAGGTCAGACCTGCTCGACGTTGCTGAGTCATGCTTTCAACTCCTCCCGCGGTGACACTCGGAGATTGTCAATGTTGTCACACTTCAGGCAATGTCCATTATAGGGCCTTCAAAACCGGTGAACCACACTTTTATCGGGCGGAGTCTTGTTTCACCAACCGTTTCTGCAGCGCTTGCAGTGTTTTCACATTCGCTGCCAACTGCGCGGGGGTTGTATCCTGGGCCATTGAGGTTTCCTCTAATGCCGCGGTGATGTCTGTCGCGGATTCAACGCGGAGGATTAACAGGGGAGGGCTACCTCCTTTTTTTGGTGGCGGGTCGGGCTCTTTCTCAACCGCAAATACCTGAATGACCAGCAACATGTCATTCTCTGCCTGCAGCGCGAAGGCAAAATAGTTCCGCTGGCTCTGGGGATCTGACTGCAACTCGATGCGATCCCATGAGGTTCCCCTTGGTGGAAAGACTCGATCCGGGGCGGCGATCTGTTCCGCTGTCGCGACGGGTGGCGCCGCGGCAAAGCGTTCCAGGATTCCGGGATCGATTCCCTGAGAAAAGAAAGAAACGCTGCCATCGGCGAACAGCAGATGCCCCCCTTTCCACTCAGGCCGTCCATAGCCATCGTCGCCGTCACACAGTTTCGTTCCCAGCGGTCGCCAGTTAAAAGGATAGGCCCATGGCTGAAAATCACCGGTCACTTCACCCGCCAGCCAGGTATGTGCGGTTCCGTTTTCCATTTGTCCAAAGGTGACACTACTGTTGCGATACAACAGATTCGGATTCCCCAGATAATGGGTCAAGCCAAAACCTGCTGTGGTATAGTGTTGCTCCACACCCGGGATCAGGAACACGGGGCGCGATTGATCAAACACATATGCATTGCGGGGACTCTGCCAGGATTCATTCAAGTCGAGCCAGCTATAATCTGGGCTCCCGTCCATATAAGGAAGAATCATCGTCAGCCAGCCCTGCATCGCGGTCTCATCGTCGCGAATGATGCCGCCGGGGGGGAGACTGCCGAGCGTCTCATGATAATTGAGAATCGCTGACCCGATCTGCTGCAGGTTATATTTTGAAGAGCTCTTCCGCGCCTGCTGTAGAGACTGCTCAACGTTTGGCATCAGCAGGCCAAACAGCAGCAGCATTAGTCCCAGCACGATAATGACACTGACCCAGCGTTGCATTGGCAATCATCCTCTCATTCAATTCTGAATCACGCGTACTTCCAATGGCCTTCCCACTTGTCGGTCCAGAGGAACTGGGCCGCGAGATGACCGTTGCGGCGGAGCTGCAGCCAGTCCAGATGATCGATGCGGCAGACAATCACCGCAAAGTTTTCAAAACCCAACTGGGCTTCTTCATCGTTAGGCAAACGGTCGAATAGGAAATCCGGCAGATTGGGGACGGCGCTCTCCGCCTTGGTGCCTGGTGCGGAAACCGTGATATAGCTCCGACGATGCTCGAGACTGCTGTTCCCCCAGTGTTGTGCGGCTCGATCATCATCAATGTGCAATGTCGCGATGCCGCGCAGACGAATCTGAACTCGTGTGACAGGATCGTAGGTTACCCATTCGATCCAGGGGGACTCTTGCAATTCGGCGACCTTATCCGACCGTCGATCCGTATAACAGATGAGTTCCCGTTCTCCCCGCTGCACGTCCCTGAGCACGACAGTCCGCACGCGCGGCCTGTCTGCGGCGACTGTCGCCAGATTTCCCAATCGCCAGGGATGGGTTTCCGTCTCAACGGCTGAGGTCAGGTGCTGCCAGGTCTCATCGAGGATTGTGTTGACGTTGGCGGGATTAAATTCAAATTGTCTGGTCATCGGTGCCCTGTTCGACTTGTGGATTCAACGGAAGAAACGCTTCTCTCTTCATTCTGCTCGATCTCGGACGCTGGTCAAGCCTTAGTTTGAAAGTTCAGGGGCACTATGGGCCAGGACTTCATCTTTGGGGTGATACAAGACCGCGATCGGCAGCATCACCAGAGCCAGAAACAGAAATACGTGGCTCATCGGCCAATGCAGTGCGTTGCAAACGGTCGTGAAGGTCCCGAAAAACAGGGCGGAGAGCACAATGCCGACCCAGTTGATCAGATTCATGGTGCCAATCATGCGGCCTTTTTGCGATTTGGGAGGCCGGGTCTGAAGTTCCACCTGCAGCGGCACGACAAACAGGCCGGCAAAGAAGCCAAGCAGCGTGAGTACCGAGCGGGCCATCCATTCGGCCCCATTTTGGGGGATGAAGGAATTCCATAACGAGGTGTCGGCTTCTTTGAGCGTTTCTACACCGTCAGCAGGTCCCCACCAGCCAATGCCCGACATCAGAATCAGACAAGCTACGATACCCCAGGCGCCAATAGTGACTAATTTAAAATTGACCCGTTTATGAGAAGCACGTCCCGCCAGTACACACCCCAGTGAGATGCCCACGCCCATGCAGGCGGCCATCAGACTGGTTCGGCTGACGCTGAGGTGCAGTTGACCGATGCCGAAAATATTGACCAGAGGCTGAATGATGCCTCCCACGAACCAGAAAACTGACGAAATCAAAAGCACCGACAGCAGGCGGCGATCCTGCATTAACAAGGTGCGGGTTTCCGCATTGACTCCTAGTGTTGACCAGCGAAATGGAAGTCCGGGATGTGCGACCGGCGTTCTGCGAACCCAGAACGAAGAGATCGTACCAATCACCGCAATAGCGATACAGAAATAGCTGGTTTTCCAGAGTGCGTCCGGAAAAGCCTGTTTCACAAAACCGGCAGACGCCATTCCAAAAATAATCGCCAGGAAGGTGGTCATCTGAATGACGCCGTTGGCCTGCGGTAAATCGTCATCGCGGAGCATTTCCGGCAGAATCCCGTATTTGGCCGGCCCGAACATGGCGCTTTGCGTACTGAGTAAGCCAAGAACCACCAAAAGCGGCAGTAAATGTCCGGTAAAGAACGCTGCCATCGCCAGCAGGGCAATCACGATTTCTGCGACTTTGCAGGCGATAACAATCGTGCGTTTCGAATGGCGATCAGCGTACCAACCTCCCAGACCGGAAAAGAAGACGAATGGCAGTGCGAAGACTGCCAGAGCGGTTCCCTGCTGGTCACTGGTTTGAGCCTGTAACGCCTGTTGTGCGCAGAACAATAAGACGAGTTGCTTATAGAGATTATCATTGAACGCGCCCCAGAACTGGGTGACCGTCATGCCCCAGAAGGAGGAGTCATGATACAGAGGGGGCAGCTCTTTACTGGGCGTCAATTCCATTTCCGTCACCGCATACAGTCCTTGTTGAGGGGCAATATTGAGCCGTAATTCACCACTGACATCGAGCTGGTATTCTCGCCGAAAAAGCACCCCATTGCAGAATCAGACGACTCCGGCAAGCAGGAGAGCACACACCAACAATACAGCGGAATCACGGGCTGCTAAACCATAGTGACTGACCTGATTTCTGACAATGTTGATTGAGGCAAACCCCTGGATATGAACTGAATTTCACACAGAAATCCGCGGGGCAGAGATATAAGGTTGACCAGTTCAGGTCTCCTTATTCGACTGACGCGTCAGGGGTGCCTTCTTTGATCGGGGATGGAGCGTTTTGTGCATTTTTAATCCGGATGACTTTGAGCTCATCGTCTCGCTGCTTGCGGGCCAGTTGAATGACCAGGCTCTGATTACTGGCTTCGCCGTAAATCCATAACTCATTGATCGCGCCGCCGGAAATACTGCGGCCAATTTGCGTGGGCGCCCCCAATGCTTTTTTGACCTGACTCCGGTTCATGCCTGCGATGACGGTACCGTTGCGAATGGCCTTACGAATCGGATCATCGCGAAACTCTTTGACTTCTTCTGGATTGAGCCATTTGTCTTTCTGCAGCATAAACCCGAGTCGTCCCAGCAAGGCCGCTGTTTCAGACGACTTGGGATTCAATTTCCAAGCCTCTAAAAGCAGTTTCGTCGCCGCTGGCTTGTCACTGGTCAGTTCGATCAGATCGCGGGCCAGCCGCACGCGGCCGTCGGCATCACCGGCGTCCAGTTTTTTGCGGCGTTGTTCCAGCCAGTTAATCAATGTTTGTTTTGCTTTTTTCGTATTGCCCCGTTTCCGATATTCCTGTGAAAGATCCAGGACATATTGACGGGCCAGCTCGCCCACCCGATCGAAATCGAAATCCAGTTGCATGGTCTGATACTGTTTGACCAGATCCGTACGTTCCGGCAATTGCTTTTCAATCCGTGCTGCAATTTCAAAACCGTTGCTGCCCCCTTCGGACAGATTCTTTAAGATGCCTTCCAGCAGGATCTGTGAATAGAACCAGCGCACCAGCCGCTCCCGTTTCTTCTGGTCTGCCTGGTTAAATACCTCGATCTGATTTTCCAGATACTGTTTGCGTTCCGCAGGCACATCCTGCTTTTGTGGCGTTTTGGCTGTCGGAAAAAACTGAAGTAATTGTGTGATGAAAGGTCCCTGATCCGGATTCTTCTGTTTCTGTAATTCCTGCCATTTGAGGATCAAAGCCTCATGCTTAAATGCATTCACAAGCAGCGGATCGAGTTGAAATTCTAGCGCACGATCAGCCAGCTTCAACAGCGAATTCGGTTGTTTGACCAGCAGTTGACGGTACTCGAGATCAATTCCGTTTTGATAGGCGGTGAGTGCTTTTTGAGCCAGCTCTTTATCATCATAGAATTCAGCCCGCTTTCTGGCCCAGTCCGCCAGGGCATACCATTCCCGTGGTTTGCTCCGGTCAATTTTGGTTTCTTCGGTTACAAAATATTCGATATCAGTCGGCATTTTTTTCAAAGACTGAACTCGGAAGATAATCCGCGCGTTTTCACGTGCTAACTCACCTGTCACTTCCACATTTTTGAAAGTCGAGTCCAGTTTCGGAATCGGACCGGCAAAATAAAAGGGAATCGGACAATTGCGAAATCGCAGTGATTTGGAGCTGAATGTCGAAATGCGGCCCTCTAAGGTCTGCGTGACACCCAGCAGTTTCTTCCATTGTTCGCGCTGGCTGACGAAATTTTCGATACTGCGATCCGCGGCGGCAGCCATCCCCTGACACAAGACCAGAGTCAGCAACAAGCAGAAACAACCTCGGATTCGATTCTGAATATTCATTTTGACAGCCCCAGGAATTGGGTTTGTTGATTGAGAATCCCCTCAATTTGATCGCGATTGTGGAACTCATCGAACTGAATTCCCAGTTGCTCATACAGATCCAGATGCGACCATAAAAACGCGGTCTTCCCATCGAGTTCTATGATGCCCGTATCACTCTGGTCGCCCCCCTGTTGAAAAGCTTTCATCTGCGCGGCGAAGATCAGAGGCTGACCGGGATGCTGTTTGAGATACTCAATAAAGGTCGGCGACGTCAATTCCAGATGCAAGGTATATTCATCCAGCAGCACCGGAAAGTTCAGACGATAGCGGGGCGCCTCTGTTTCCGGGTCCTCAGCAAGCGGAATCAATGCTGCTTCAAAGATCATCCAGGTTCCCGCATACCGCACATCGAACAGCGATTCCCAGCTTTCTGCATCGCTTTGTTTGATCTTGGTTACCGCCTCATCTGCGATTTCAAACAGTGGCGAGACGGCTTGCGAATTGATTGCCTGTAATTCGAGCGAAGTCTGACGAATCTCGTTGGCCCTCTGATCAGTCCGTCCCAGCACATTCAGCGCGTGAAACGCATCCAGATAGGCAGTATTCGCGGCAGGTAAGTCTCCCTGCTTTAACAGATCTTCGCCTGCTGCAGTGGCGGTTTTCAATGTTTCCGACGCCTGCTCCAATTTGCGACTGTGGAGTATCCCGTAAGCGGTGAGGCCCACAATCAGCACGATGCCGACCAGGATTCCTCTGAAGGGAGTGATCAGCTTGGTCCGCGGTGGTGGTAGCTCAAAGGGTGATACCTTCGGTTTTGCGGGCGCTGAAGCGGCAGCTTCACCGGCCTGGCGCGCCGCTTGTTTCTGCTTGCGCTTTTCCCGGAATTTCACTATCAAAGGCGAATTCAAAATCAATTCGGCAAGCTGCTGCTGCGTAGGAACCTGCTTCTTCTTTTTGCGCGCTTTGGGTGCAGGATAACTATTGCGGGGAAGAATGAAATAAATCTCATCACATTGCTGACACGCATGCCGATAGGGGGTCTTGCGACGATAGCCCGAGAGACTCACCCCGCAAACACACACGATTTCATAAGGCTCTGGAATATCCTCTTCACGGCGTTTTTTTTTCGACGGAATTTTCAGCCAGTCAGCCATAAAATCAGTACCGTGTTCGAGGGTCGTCAGCCTGAGGTTGAAGGTAAATGGACCTGCATCTTTGAACAAAAGAGATCTTTTCTATTATAGGCATCCCGGCTGCTGATGTCATAGGACTCTACTAAAGAGACGGCATTGATCAGCAATTTTGTCTGTTTTTCACCAGAATCAGCGAAAAAATGGCGGACGTTTTATCACTACAATCGCTATGTTCCCGCCCAGATACCAAAACTTTCTTTTTAAGAGAAATCCCTCCCCCTGACCCAGCCCAAAAGTTTGACCGACTCTGTTTTCCAAGGTATATGCCAGTAGAAATAGTATGTTTCTTTTTAGAATCATCCACCTTGAAATCGCATACACGGTGGTTGGCAGGGATGCGATTCCACTGTAAACAAATTCGTTAAAAGCGCTTTTTGGGAGTAAACAGGATGTTAACAACATCACCCCCACATTCACCGGCAACACAGACATCAAGCGAGCTACAGGTTTCGCTGGTGCCTTTGACACATAAAATGGCGACCGTGAAATTAACGCGCGGTGATTATCAGATCGGGTCCTCGGCGGAATGTCCGATCCGGATTGAAGTTCCGGGCATCGCAGAACAACATGCCAGCATTCATGTTGGAACCGATGAAGTGACCCTGCAAGCTATCGATCCGCGCGTCTGGGTGAACGATCGGCCGATCCGCCAGATCACGTTAACCGCCGGCATGAAGTTTTTTGCAGGCCCCGTCGGCTTTCAGGTCGAGAGTATCAACGAAGTGACCTCTGAAGTGGAACCAAAACTAGAGAGTTCCGAAAACAGACCTGCATCAAGAGCCGGAATTGAAATCCCGGAAGAACTGCAAGCCGTTGCCAAAGTTCAACAGATGCTGGCTGAACGTCAGGTGTTGTTGCAAAAGATCGAATCAGAACAAGTCGCGCTGCAACGGGAAATGGAGCAACAGGAAACAGAACTGCACCAGTTGCATGAACGTTTTTTAATTGATCCCAAGGTAGATGACCATGAGCCGCCCCATATGCAAGCAGCTCAGCATTTACAACCAACCTTTGAGGAGTCCATTCTGGAGTTGGATCAAAAACTCCAACAGTTAGATCTTCTGAAGCAGGAAATTTCACAGGAACAGGCACAACTGCTGACACGGCAGAATCAGGTGCATGCGCAGAGACAGCAACTTGTGCAATTGGAGCAGTCACTAAAAGGAGAACAGGCAGCGCTAACAGAACAGCAACGAGAACTGTTCCATGCCTGGCTCGATCTGGAAGCAAAACAGGCCAGCACACAAGTAGAACAGGAAACCGAACGGGCCTTTCTGGAAGCATCAAAAACAGAACAACAGCAACAACAAAATGCGATTTCTGAATGGGAACAATCGTTCGAGTCTTTCGAGCAGAACCTGATCGAGGAACGAAATCGGCTGGAGTCCTGGGCGGAGGACCTGGAAACACAACAGGCATCACTTCAGGAACAGACAGCCGCACTGTCTGAACAAAAGCAGGCATTAGAAGCACAACAACAGGCGACTGCAAATCAGACCGATTTACAGCAGGAACTGGAACAACAAAAAGTACAATTGCAGGAAGAACTGGCACAGCTGGAAGCGACCCGCAATGAACTGGCCGAACAACAGACGCGACTGCAAAGTCAGACTGAAGAGTTAAATCTTCAGCAACAGGAAGCGCAAGCAGTCCGCGAGGAGTTCGAACAAAAGAATTCCACATTGCAGGAACTGGAATCACAAATCGCAGCACGGCAAGACACGCTGAACGAACAGCAGACCACGCTGGATCAGCTGCAGTCGGAGCTGAATGCCAAATCAGCCGAACTGGAAGCAGAGCGTGAAGCCTATACACTTCAGATGAGCCAACTGGAAGAACAGCGCACGCATTTTGAAACAGAAAAACTGGAGTGGGAAAACGCACGAACCAGCCTGGAAGAAGATCAGACGGCGTTAGAATCTCGTGCCAATGCAATCGAAGCGCAAGAGCAACAACATCAACAGCGACAAACAGAACTGGAAGCGGAACAGGAACAACTCACCGAACAGCAGACGGGGCTCGAACAATATCAGTCTGAGTTGGATCTGCAGAAACAGGAGCTAACGGAACGGGAACAGTCTCTGGCCGAACAGGCGGAGCAACTTGAGAGGCTTCATGAGGAACTCAACGAGCAGAAAGCCACGCTCGAAACAGAACAAGCTTCCAAAGCCACTGAGAGCGAGCAGTCGGAGAAAGCGCTCGCCGAACTGGAAACCGAACGCGAACAGCTCACCGAGCAACAGGCGGGACTCGAACAGTATCAGTCTGAGCTGGATCTGCAGAAACAGGAACTGGCAGAACGAGAGCAGTCTCTGGCCGAACAGGCGGAGCAACTTGAGACGCTTCGTGAGGAACTCAACGAGCAGAAAGCCACGCTCGAAACAGAACAGGCTTCCAAAGCCACTGAGAACGAACAGTCGGAGAAAGCACTCGCCGAACTGGAAGCCGAACGCGAACAGCTCGCCGAACAACAGGCGGGACTTGAACAATATCAGTCTGAGCTGGATCTGCAGAAACAGGAACTGGCAGAACGAGAGCAGTCTCTGGCCGAACAGGCGGAGCAACTTGAGACGCTTCGTGAGGAACTCAACGAGCAGAAATCCACGCTCGAAACAGAACAAGCTTCCAAAGCCACTGAGAGCGAGCAGTCAGAGAAAGCACTCGCCGAACTGGAAGCCGAACGCGAACAGCTCACCGAGCAGCAGACGGGGCTCGAACAGTATCAGTCTGAGCTGGACCTGCAGAAACAGGAACTGGCGGAACGGGAACAGTCACTCGTTGAACGCGAGGAACAACTGGCAGCCCGCGAGCAGGAATTGAAGAATGATCAAACAGCCGACGCATCGCTCGATCAAAATACCGACTCTGTCGAGCAGGATAGTCTTGCAGAGCAACGGGAAGAGTTGGAGCAACTTCGTGCCGAACTGGAACAGCAACAGGAAACGTTGCAGGCGCGGGAAGAACAGCTGAATGCACGGGAACAGCAAGAACCGGAGCAAGAACAAAACAGCCCGGATGAGCAAATAGCGCTCGATGAAATCGCCTCAGAAAAAGAGAAGCTGGCATTGGACCATGATCAGCTGATGATTGATCGGGAAGAGATCGGTCGCCAGAGAGACAATCTGGAATCGCAGCGGTTACAGATTCAGAAAGACCAGGGGGAACTTCAGGATCGTGAACGTATCATTCAGATTCGTGAGCAACAGTTAGACGAGCGTGAGAGTCTGATGGCCGAAGTCGGACTGAATCCAGAAGAGATGGCATCCAGCCCAGCTGCAGAGACAGACATCCAGGAACAGACTTCAGCAGAATCGATTGAAGAAATACCAGAGGCCACAGGTTCTTTGTTACAGTCGTTTATGAAAAATTCTTCCAAAGACGAACCGGAAACTCCCGCTGAACCGGCTGAAAAGTCGGGCAGCTTACTGGATTTATTCACAAAAAAAACGGATCCCGAGACAACCGAACCAGAACAGGCGACTGATCAGAATCCCGCCCAGTCAAAGCAAATTTCTGAGACGGAAGCAACCACTGAGCAGAAAGAGGCGTTGGAACTGGAAGATGCAGATGATTCAGATTCTATCGCCGCTTATATGGAAAAATTACTGGAACGTTCCCGCGGAGGAAAATCAGGAGAAAGCGCTCCATCAGAATCGCGTTCAGTGAAAGCCAACCCGGAACCAGGCTTTGAAATAGGAGCGAGCTGCCCCCTGGAGACCAGCAGCCTTCTGGAAACTCAACCGGCCACAGCCAGCATGACGATGGAAGAAAAACTGGAAACACTGAAGAAAGCCCCTACTCATTCACAAGACAAAGACGCAGTCCGCGACGCCATGAATTCCTTTCGGGATGCTGCCAACTATTCTGCCCGGATGGCGATTGCCCGGCACTCCCTGAAACATCAGCGAACCGACCTGATATTCAAGAGCGTATTAATGGGAGTTTGCGTTTTAATCACCATCATCATCTTCGCGGAATGGTTCTGGGGCGCAAATAGCCTGGGAATTTTCAAATGGGCTGCTTTGGCGGTCAGTATTGCTGCGATTGCCCAATTCCAGAGAGGCTATCAAGAGGCTAAGCGTTTATTCCCAGAAAAGAAGAAACCGCTGTCAAAATTGTCAGAACAAACAGAAACAGCGGCTGCCGATGAAATCGAAGCAGAGCCTCTGGAAGAGCCAGTGGAATCGGAAATCATAGCAGAACAGACAGAGGAGCCTCCGTTAGACACCTTAAATAGTATCAAAGGCATCCAGGAGCAGTTGCAACAGTTGTCTGCTGAAGAGGAAGAGCTACAATCACTGGAAGAACAGTTGTTAAAAAGTGCCCGTGCCAGGAGCAACCAGGACCGCTCGACCGACGAAGAAGAACACCTGCGCGGGTTATCCGATTTTGAAGAGGAAGAAGACTGATCATCTCTCCGCATCAATCAACATCCAACAGGAGGCGTATTAGAAAAATGATTCTTTTCTGGTGCGTCTCTTTTTTATTAGCTGCGTATCTCGGCATTGTCCTGTGGAACACGTTGAGCAGTCCCCCCGCGAATCTGGGAGTCGTCGATCAACACTTGAGCCCTTGCCCGGACTCGCCCAATTGTGTCTGCTCGCAGGATCAGTCTCCCGCTCATCAGATCGCGCCTTTGCAATATTCCGGTCCTAAAAATGAAGCAGTGCAGCAGCTAACAGAAATTCTCAACAGGCAACGTGGATGCCGTATTGTCGTGCAGAACGAAGATTATCTCCGGGCCGAATTCCGTTCTCTCTGTTTTCGATTCGTCGATGACGTTGAGTTCCTGGTTGATTCCCGTCAGAATGTGATCCATGTTCGATCTGCTTCTCGTGTAGGATATTCTGACCTGGGAGCAAACCGTAAACGAATCGAAGCCATTCGTAAAATGTTCGCCAACAGCAACGACTGAACTTCAGCTCTCTCTTTTTGAAACAGCGTTTCTGATCATGAATCAGCCAGTCCCAAACTACCTTCCCACCGCATCGATGGAAACATTAAAGCAACGCAGTCGTCTGCTGCAGTCGATTCGTGCATTTTTTGAAGCACAAGGCTACTGGGAAGTGGAAACGCCAATTCTGTCCCGCGACACGGTCGTTGATGCTTATATTGACCCCTTCACCACAGGCTGGCATTCGCAGGAAGGAGCCGGGAGTTCTGCAGCGAACAAACAACCGGAGACACGGTATTTGCAAACCTCACCTGAGTTTGCCATGAAGCGATTGTTGACGGCGGGCGCGGATCAGATCTATCAGATCACGCACGCCTTTCGACAGGCTGAACGGGGAGAACGACACAACCCCGAATTTACCATGCTGGAATGGTATCGACGAGGCGAAACGCACCACGATCAAATGACGTTTGTCGAAGTGCTTGTACGCCAGGTGTATGAGACAGCCGGTTCCCTTTCCGATCAGAGTACTCGACCGGAACTCCCCCGGGATCCCTTTCAACGTTTCAGCTATGAAGAAGCGTTTCAGAACTATGCCGGCCTGTCTGCATTGACGTCAACAGCAGAGCAGTTTCAGCAGACAGCGGTGCGGCATCAGATTCCCATTCCCTCCGATTTTGATACAACTGATTGTTTGAGCTGGCAGAATTTACTGCTGGTGGAACTGGTGGAACCGGCGCTGCGTCAATTGGGTGCGGTGTTCCTCTATGACTTTCCTCCCCAGCAAGCAGCGCTGGCGCAAATACGCTTTGAGGACCAGCCGGGGCCAGAGGGCGTCGCCGAGCGATTCGAACTATATCTGCAGGGTATCGAAATCTGCAACGGCTATCACGAATTGACGGATGCCGCTGAATTACGCAGACGCATCGCACAGCAATCGGCACTACGTCAAAAAGAACACCGCCCTGCCCTGCCTGCAGAGAGCTACCTGCTGCAGGCCATGGATGCCGGCTTGCCCGCCTGCGCGGGTACGGCACTGGGCATTGATCGGCTGGTCATGCTGGCGCTGGGAAAACAGACACTACAAGAAGTGATCGCCTTCCCGTTTGAACGAGCCTGACTCACCACTGGCTACGAAATCTGGCTCAGCATTGCTTTACCACTCGCCGGTCACCCGTTCGCCATCGTTTCGTACACAAAGTTGACGAAAGAGATTGGCATCAATATTTTTGGCCATGGATTTCGTAGAGCCATCCGCAAGTGCAAAATGAGCGACATCATCATGGAAGGAACCAAAGGTCAGGAAAAATGCAGTATTCTGTTCTGGCATACCATCAAAGTTATGCTGCTCATGAAATGTGGAACTCCCATCAGAGTTCGCAACATATCCTGCGACAGCACTATGGCTGTCTGCCCAGAATCCAAAAGAGGATTCACCAAACATCAGAGTGTTGGTGGTGCCATCACCGATATCTCGAATACGGGTTGCACTGTTAGGTCCGAAAATCCCCCCCTTAAATCGACGGGTATAAGGGACCACTGGCAGGGTCCCTTCAGTATATCCACCCACGCCACGATAATTGCAATAGCCAAGTCCACGCGGCCGATTCGTTGGAAGAGATGCACTCGGGCAAATAAAGCTCTCAATCGCTACTGTACTGGCTTCTTTACTGTCGTTTGAAAATTTAAACTGATCGTAATCAATGTTAATGGTAGCCTGATCCAACTCAGCAAGCATCAATGCTTGCCAGCCCCACCACGGAGAAACTTCCCATTCAGTCAGACGATACTGGGTGATCCGGTTCCCATTGGAATCAAGTTGATCTGTATCGAGGGGAATGACGACATCTTCATTAAATGCGACATTGGCATTGTTGATTGGTGCCGGAGGAGCGATTGGCTGGCCGTTCATGTCAAGCTCTAATATCTCAACCCAGCCCGAAGGCAGACAGCGGAATGAGCTCTCATAGTTGAACGCGGCCAGACCAAGCTGTTTCAAATTATTGATGCACTGTGTACGACGGGCACTCTCCCGGGCTCTTTGAATCGCAGGCAGCAACATTGCAGCCAGCAAGGCAATAATCGCCATCACTACTAATAACTCAATCAGAGTAAAACCACGGCGAGATGAGTGCTTGGAATTCGGTACTTTAGTGTGCATCGATAACTCCCTTAATGTGATTATCGTTTCTCAGACTGATGCAGTTGTGACGGGTCTGTCATTTCAAAAAGCGGTTTCGCGAATCGGTTTCGCTCAATTCCCATTTTCTACCCTGACCGCAATGAAGTCAATTAGGAATCCACTGTCAAATAGGTAGATTGGCCCAGAACCTATGAACAGGTTATTATATACAATCAACCAGATGAAAGCAAATAGTGACTTTAAAATTGTTTCTGCTTTTTTCAGATCGATCTGCATTTCGCCCTACCATTTTCCACACCGGGGCGAATCCGTGACGTGCTTCGGCTGACTGATTCTATAACGAAAAGCCGCGTTCTCCGACTACCGCTATTTCTTCCCCATAATCCAGGGCATCAATCGGGCCATATTCCGCGCATCATCAATGCCCCGATGATGCGTCCCTTCCAAGGAGATTCCCGCCAGTTTCAAAGCTCGGGCCATGCCATAGTTTTTAGGATACCCCTGAGCGCGGGAAAACTGTTTTTTGAGATTCAGATGGGCAGAAGGAAAGGGATAGGGAATCTGATGGTATCGGCAATCCTGTTGAAACTGCGATTTATCATAGTCACCCCAGGAACAGAATAAGGCGGGTGCATAAGAGGCCATCCACTCTGTCAGCAGACTTAGCGCTGCAGGAAACTGCGGTGCATCAGCCACTTCGGACTGCTGAATCGAGGTCAACTCAGTACAAAACGGCGTTAACTGGGGGTGCCGGACCGGCTGAATGAACGTCTGAAATTCATCGACTGCCGACAGCGAATCGCGGTCGACTATCACGGCCCCGATTTCAATGATCTCCATTTCATTGCGGGTCACCGACTGCCGATTACAGCAGGTCGCTTCCAGATCAATGATCAAAAAATAGGGATACTGACAATACTCTTCCATGAACTGATTCATCATTGACTCTTTCTGTTGAGAAGACCTGCTTCGCTTCTGATATTTTTCATGCTTGTTTTATTAAATCTTCGTAACGACAAAGTAAAATGCAAGCAGGTTCACTTCGTCTACGCCCCCACATGAACGAGAGCCCACATTTCCCGGAAAATCTGCTTGACCCATACCATTCTCCCAGTAAGATAAATACGAACACCAATACATAATGACACATTTCTACAAACAGCATTCTACTGAAGAGGGGACGTTTTCATGGCCCGTAAAAAAACAAAACCCGTCACACTCACAGAGCGAACACTGGATGCCCGGCCTGACACACTCGACTTCCGCGACCGGATGTTTGTCCCGACCCTGACGGAAGTACCCACATATCGCCCGCTGGAAGATTATCAGCAAAAGAATGTTCCCGTACTTGATCAGGGCGTCGAAGGAGCCTGCACCGGCTTTGGACTGGCCACGGTAGTCAACTGTCTGCTTATGACACGCAGAGTGGTTCCCGATGCCACACCCGTGAGTGCCCGTATGTTGTATGAGATGGCCAAGCGCTACGATGAATGGCCCGGCGAAGGGTATTCCGGCTCCAGTGCACGCGGCGCAATGAAAGGCTGGCACAAGCACGGTGTCTGCACCGACGTACTCTGGCCTTACAAAGCTGGACGAGTGGATGACAACCTGACACCCGCACGCGCCGACGATTCCAAACACCGGCCCCTCGGTGCGTACTTTCGCGTGAATCATCGCGACCTCGTCGCCATGCACTGCGCAATTCAGGAAGCGGAGATCCTGTATGCGACGGCCATCGTGCATGAAGGCTGGAACAAAATCGGTTCAGACGGAACCATCCCTCACAAAACCAAAATACTGGGAGGCCACGCGTTTGCCATCGTCGCCTATGACAGCGAGGGTTTCTGGATTCAGAACTCCTGGTCCACAAGCTGGGGACGGGGCGGCTTTGCGAAAATCACCTACGCCGACTGGCTGGAAAACGGGACCGACGTCTGGGTCGCCCGGCTGGGTGTCCCCATTGAACTGCAAACCGCCGGCGCCATCGCCCGCGCCAATGCGGAAGTCGCCACTTCGAGCGTGGGTTATACATTCCACGACATCAGGCCGCACATTATCAGCATCGGCAATGATGGTCGCCTCCGTGAAACCGGCACGTATGGAACCTCCGAAGATGCGGTCAAGAATATCTTCGAACAGGATATTCCCCGCGTGACCGCCGGCTGGAAAAAGAAACGCATCCTGCTTTACGCTCACGGCGGTTTAACCGATGAAAAATCCGCCATCCAGCGCGTCGCCGACTACCGACAGGTTCTACTGGATGCGGAAATTTATCCACTGGCCTTCATCTGGAAAACCGATTACTGGACGACGCTGGTCAACATTCTGAAAGACGCCTTGAAACAACGCCGCACGGAAGGCCTGCTGGATACAGCGAAAGACTTCATGCTGGACCGACTGGATGATGCCCTGGAACCTTTGGCGCGCTTCCTCACCGGCAAAGCACAGTGGGATGAAATGAAAGAGAATGCGCTGGCTGCATCTACCAGTGCGCAAGGGGGCGTGCGAAAAATGGCGCGTCACCTGCAAAAACTGATCAAGGATGACAACTCGATTGAACTGCACATCGCCGGTCATAGTGCCGGCTCCATCTTCATGGCTCCCCTGATTCAACTGCTGTGCACCAAAGGAAAAATCAAGAGTGGTCCCATGAAAAACAAAACCGGCCTGGGACAATCCGTTTCCACCTGCACGATGTGGGCGCCTGCCTGCACGGTCGAACTCTTTAAAGAGACCTATCAACCCGCGGTCGAAGGCGGCAACCTGTCGAAATTCGCGCTGTTCACACTGACCGATAAAGCCGAGCGGGACGATCACTGTGCGAAGATCTATCACAAATCACTCCTGTACCTCGTCTCAAACGCGTTTGAAGACGAAGCCCGCGTCCCCTTGTTCCGAGACGGAGAACCGATTCTCGGCATGCAGAAATTTATTGAGCAAGATCCGGACCTGCAAAAATTCTTCAAGCGAAAATCGGCAGACTGGGTTCGCTCGCCGAATACGAACGACGCCGACCCGAAATCGTTTTCCACTTCCCTCAGTCACGGCGGCTTCGACGACGACGAGGCCACCCTCGCCGCGACCTTCGCCCGCATCCTGCAAACTAACTTCCAACAGATGGCGAAAACCGAAATGCCGATGCACGCCTCACAAAATGCCCTCCGCGCGACCCGCATGGGCATTGAGGCCACCGAGTGGGAAGTCTGAGGCAGACAAGGACTTCCCTCTAGTGGTGAATCTGATCTCACGCGTTTGTTAAATCCTGTATTGCTTTGTCGGCTTGAGGCAGACAAAATGAGTCTCTGGTAAGGGATTTCCGACTCAATTCAATCGAGATTTTCTGATGGATCGAAATACGTCGCCTCACTTTAAGAGACAGTCACTTCTCTGTTTTATCTGTCTGTGCCTCTTGACAGGCTGCGAAACGAAAGAGGAAGTCAGCACGCCGTCTATCTCCACCAAAGTGAATTCCAGTAAAACCACACACACGAATGGTGCACCAGATCAGGCCCCTCAACCCTGGCAGACTCCGGAAGACCTGCTGCTCTTTGTTACCCGGCATCAACCCTCAGGATATGAAAAAGACTTCGACCTGGTTCAAACAGCGGTGGCATGTGTTGATGCCGAGGATCTCTCTTACGCCAGCAGGACAGTTCGCCTGATACGAATGCCGGAACTGCAAGAAAAGGCACAGAAGCGACAAATCCTCAAACTGATTTATACAGACCGCAACGCGCAGGCACTGAAACTGGTGGAAAAAATGGATTCCCCGACTGAACGTGGCAGGGCGCAGCACCGAATCGCCTCGAAAATGATCAAAGACGGTGCTGTCACACAGGCCCGCAGCATCGTGAAACAGATGACCGACTTGAATTCCAAATACAAGGTGGTTCAATTACTGTCCCGTACATTGAAAACCGAAGCCGACATCGAACAGGCATTAAAAGAGAGCCGTTCTCAACTCGCCGAAGAACGGGAACTGACGGTATGTTGTGTCGCTGTCCGTAGGGCGAATCAAAATCAGATTCCTCAGGCAACAGCACTCCTGCGGGAACTTCGCTCTGCAGAGTATCAACAGATTGCCGCGGGTACCCTTGCGCGGTCTCAGCTGAAAGCGGGACAGATAGGCTCGGCGATGAGCCTGGTTCTCCAGGGGGTTGTCGATCCCTATGATTCACTCCGTGACGATATCTCCCGTCAACTGATGAACTCCAACAACATCGAACAGGCCATCCAGGTGGCACAGGAAATGGAGTACCTCAAGTATCAAACCAGTGCCATTTATTATATCGCCGATAAGCTATTAGAGCTCGACCAGCCGCAGCGGGCACAGGAAGTCATGCTGCTCGTCAATAAGACTTCACAAACTCAGCAGGAAGAGAAAGAACGCTTCTATTCCCTGGCCAGTTTTGCTGGTCGACTGCTGGAACAGGGGCACCTGGATCAAATCAAAGACTACGCCACTCACGTCGACATCGAAGTTTTTAGACACTACAAGTTCTTTGAGAAGCTGATCGAAGCACAGCTCCTTCAGGGAGATCTGGAACAGGCGTTACAACTCACAGAAACATTTCCGCAAGCCGACATCTACGCGGCTGCTTCGTTTCAACTGGCGAATCAGGGGAAGTTCGATCAGGCACGGGAGATCGCTTTGAAAATCAAAGACGGTTACCACCGCTCCGCGGCTCTGGCGCCTTTGGTGGTTCAACTGCTGAAAGCAAACCAACTGGACCAGGCGTTTGAAGTACTTCAGAAAATGGACGACACCGGCTTTCAATGCACGGGCCCCGAATCCAGACAATACCATAATTCTCCCCACCACTGGCACTCAGACAAACGTGTTTACGAAAAGATGATCGAAAAGCTACTGGAAGCGAACCAACCCGAACGCGCACTCGCAGTGACACAGTTGCTAAACGAACAGAAAGAACAAAGCGTCTATACGGGCTATCTCTGCGAACAGTTAATCAAACGAGAGAAGTATCAGGAAGCCTACGATGTGGCACTGAATTTTTCTGCAGAGACAAAATACCAGGCCCGAGTTTTACGAACTACCTACATCGCGCTGCAGAAAGCCATAGAACGTCAGTGGGCTCGTGAGCTGACTCAACAGACTCCGATTCCAGAGCTGAAGGCAGAGTTGCATTTGAAACTAGCCAGTAAATTTCAGGAACTCCAGGATCAGCCAGAATCCCGAAAAGAACTGCTTGCCGCCAAAAATATGATCAAGAAGCTGGAACAGACCCGTTTGAATCCGGAATGCGCACGAGAGCTGGTCTCGGCACTGATTGAAGCGGGTGAGCTGACACAGGCTGCACAGATCGCCTGTCGGATTGAGGACAAGCTCGAAAAATTACCCGCACTATATGCAGTCACTCAGGAGTTGACCAAAGGCACTCCCCTGGAATATAAGCCTTATTCTAAAGGCACAATCCGAGATCACAAACTGAAGCCCACCTTCACACCAGAAGAAAAACAACTGGCCCGCCAGATCGTGGATGCTATAAACGCGAATTGAAGCCCTTATTCTTCCCATTAAATTTGAACCTTCGCGCCTGCGGTTCGTTCAATTGAATTGTCTCCCGAAAGCCATCAATTTTTTGTAGCAGGATAACAAAATGTCATTTCTTGAAGCATTCCTACTGTTTGCAATCTTCTGCGTACTGTACCAGCAACGAGAAATTCGCCGACGTCTCAAGAAACAGCAACGGGAGATCGATCAGTTGAAAGGCAGCCCGAATTTCGATTCCCAACCAGAATCGTAGAGCGGAAAATGACGGATCGAATCCCATCGATATCGAATAATGTCTTTTCTGTTGCTGAAGCTGGTTCATGAGAATTTTCTCCGGAATCGTTCTGGAATCAAGAAAAGGCGTAACCGGGACCTAATTTTTGAGTCGGGAAAGGAATATCTGCTGACCGCCCCACCTCAGACAATCCGCTCCACAAGGTCGGGCATCAAGGCAACTGAGTGGAATGAAATCTCTTCCGAGAATTGAATCTGTTCTTGCCTCGTCGATCTGGAACAGACAAAATAGAAAACATCGGATTCCTGGCTCAATTCAAACGAAAATTCCTCATGGATCGAAACACTTCGTCTCACTTAACGATGAAGAGGCTGCTTTGTTTTGTCTGCCTGTGCCTGTTGACAGGCTGCGATACAAAAGAGGAAGTCAGTACGCCGTCAACTCCCTCCCAGATGACGGCCATTCAACCCGTAAACACTATATCAGCCAGGAAACCACAACCCTGGGAGACACCGGAAGACCTGCTGCTCTATGTTGCCCGGCATCAGCACACCGAGAATGAAAAATCCAACGCACTGAGTCAGGCGATCAAGTTTCTTATGGAAACAGACAATCTCGAACACGCTTGCGACATGGTGCAACTTCTGGATACACCCAAGTGGCAAGACGAAGCATACACACAACTGGTAACGAAGTTAATTCAAGACAACCAAATCGATTCAGCTTTAAATCTCGCCCGGAAAATTGAATCCCCGTCTCAACGTGACACAGCATTCGAGCGAATTACCTGCAATTTGATCGAAAATGAAGAAATACAACAGGCTCGAAAAATCACCGGCCAAATGTCAGGTTCGAAAGTGAAATCAAAGACACTCAAAGAAATCTGGCGTGCCCTGATAGTACAATCAGGCGTCGAACAAACATTGATCGAAATCCGGGCACTGACTGATCCGGATGAAAGGGACCTCGCCTTGGCGCTGAGTGCTACGTTTCTAGTGAAAAAGAATCCCAATCGGGCGTTGGAATTGATACCGGAAATTCAATCCGAGCAGTACCAGCAAATTGCCGCTTTCAACCTGGCCTGGTCCTTTCAGGAAACACACCAATGGAACGCAGCAATGAAGCTGACAAACAAAGTAAGTGCCGACAAAAAATCATTGATTCTCCTGCAAATCGCATTGCAAATGGCCCGAGCGAATCAAATTGAACAGGCGCTCGATGTCGCCTGGGAGATAAAAAACCCGAACCGGCAACGGGCCGCGATCTACAGCATTGCCGACGAACTGATTCAACTCCGCCAGTTCCAACGAGCACAAGATCTGGTCCTGCAGATCAATAACACAGAAGTCAAACAGGTCGATCATGAAGAACAGATTGAGCACTTGGCCTATGTTGTTTCACAGCTGGTGAAAGCAGGAGAAATTGACCGCGCCATACAACTGGCCCCACACATCGACCCTAAAGTTTACGGAGAATACATGGTCCTGGATAAGATTGTGGAATTGTTGATCAATGCAGAAAAGTGGGAACAGGCGTTGCAGCTCACTGAAACGTTTCAATCGGCTGAAGTTTATGCATCAATCTCGTCCTGTCTGGCGAAACAGAAAAAATTTCCACAGGCACTGGAGTTCGCGCTGAAAATTAAGGACGGATATCAGCAATCGACAGCATTCGGAAAACTGGTGAAACAACTCCTGGACTCCAATGAAATCGAACAAGCCTGTCAAATCATTCAGAAAATCGATAATACCGAATATCAACGGGACGACAGCATTACCTATGACTATCACGATGCGCAACATCAATGGCACACCACGGTCCCTGTCTTTCACCAGATGATTACAAAACTGATCGCGGCAGATCAAACTGACCGGGCTTTGGAAGTGACTCAGACACTGAACGAGTCAGAACAAAAATGTGAAGCGATAGAGTTTCTTGTCAGTGAACTGGTCAAAACCAAAAAATACTTTGAAGCGGTTGAAATCGCGCTGAACACATCTGCCGATCTGAAAGACAAATCCAAAATCCAACAGACCGTAGCCAATCGCCTGGTAGAGGCGGGAGAATTCCAGTTGGCTCAAAGACTGGCTGCACAGACTCACGACCCGGAACTACAGGCTGAGGTGCAGTGCGAAATCGCAATCCAGCTGGCGCGCAAAGGGGAAGTCATCAAAGCACAGGAGCTGACACAGAACCTCAATCATTTTGGCTGGAAACCAGAGGCACAGGTGGAAATTGTGTTTGCATTGATTCGATCGAAACAACTTAAACAGGCCGTCACAGTCACACAAAACATCGTACACGCCAAGTTAAAACCAAAAGCCGAGCGAGAACTGGTCACGGCGCTGCTCAATGGGGGACAACTGGAACAAGCCACCACCATCGCCTGCGAGACCTGGGAAGAACGTGACCGATTACCGGCCCTGCATGAAGTAACCCGGCAGCTAACCCGTGAATCTCTCCTGAAAAGCAACCCCTATCCTGGCCTCAAGAATCGATATCACAAACTGAAACCCACCTTCACGCCGGAAGAAAAACAACTGGCCCGCCAGATCGTGGCTGCAATCCAGGATGACTGAGACGAATGTCATTGTTTTATACTGTAATCTCCAACTTCCATTCTGCCCGCTTTTGTTCGTAGTCATTCCGGGCAGACCGATACCAGTCTGGAGGCTGGTCTTGCCAGAGATCTCCCAGTGGACCGTTCTCCCGATAGTCATCTAGTTGATCAACATCGAATTCCTGCAGTCTCTGAAAATCATTCCGTGCTGCTTGCGCCAACTCGCTAGCGGCTCTCTTGCTGACAGTCTGGGTCGGCATCGCCCGTTGATAAAGGTACGTCGCGTAGACTGCTGCCTCAGCAGCCAACACTGCGAGATCGGTGGCTTCATCGAATTCGTTTTTTCTCACTTCCTTGATCATCTGCACTGTGTACCGAAACGCGGCTGTCACGACGCTGGCCACCAAATTCCCACTCAGGAAGTTATTCGGGAATGATTCTTCTGCAATTTCTTTTTTATATTCCTCATTCGCCTCATTTCCCACACAGGCAAGAAAGAATCTCACACGCCAGACACACCGCAGCGCATATGCTGTAACTGATTTTGATTCCAGTGTTTCCAGTTCTGCTTTCTCGGGGAGAATGGCGGTAGCAGCCTTCATTTCTTCACAATCGTCGACTTCATTCAGACAGCGATAAATACGAAATTCATGTTTTTCATATCCGGGACACATCCGAACCCGTTGAAATAATTCCTGTGACACCCCCTGAGTTCTACCAGGAAGGATCTCGGCTATATATGTCGCATACGCCAGCTCAAACCAGCCGTCCGCATCATCGGGCCAAGCATCAACATACGTGGTTAAGACCGCGATCGCATCTTCAAAATAATGATGACTGGTCTCGCGCAAACTCACTCCCAGCGCCAACTGAGCCGCCTGATGCTGGGGCTCGAGTGCGAGCACCTTGCGAAAGCAATCGACGGCCTGACGCCGAAACTCGCTGAATGCCAGTACCTGGCCCAGGATAAATTGAGCCTCGACACTATCGGGCCCCCGATCCACGGCTGACATCGCCCACCAGAGGGCTTTCTCTTTCTGCTCGTACTCCAAGTAGATTTGTGAAATCAGGGTGTGAATCTGCGACAGCGCCAGCCGATCCCCCCATGTGAAATGCGAGGCAGAGAAACAGTCTGCTAACGCAGCAGAATCGTCACCCAGAGAAACTTGGAGTTGTGCCCGTTCAAATAATAAGGGGCTTAAAACCGCAGGTTCCGATTCCGTTGCGATCTGCTGATTTATTACTTCCAGCCGTTTTTGCACATCTGCTGCATTGAATATCGGATTGACGGAATCTGGCATAAGCGCTCTCAATCAAGGGGGAGAAGCTGTCGTTACGGATGACACCAGAACCTCAGACAGGTTCAGGGCGACTCCTGGGTTTCGTCTTGCATCTCTTTGGAAATGCTCCGCCTCTTCAACAACCAGCGTAACCCCGGTTCCAAGATCAGCAGCAGCACACTCTGTACCCCATAGATACTCATGAAAATGACTTGGTTCATTGTTTCTTCATTTATTGTTGATTGAGGCGGTTTTGCAGGAGGATTTGAATAATGGTTCATCAAATAGAACCCCTCCATCACCAGCGCCAGAATCAATAGCCGCAGCATGAGTGATGGTCGAAACGGCCGTTGTTTCTCACTCCAGTACAGGAGTGCCAGATCCCCCGCCAGCCCAGGAAGCCAAAAGGGAATATACAGAACTAAAGTCTCGCTGAAAAACACGGATGGTTCAGTCAACATCACGACAAGTGGAAAGACAGCCGTCCCAATGACACACGCCACTCCAAAAGCAACGTAAGGCAGCCGAGGCATCTTAACCAGCGACAGATACCACCGGGAAAACGTAGGCATCGCTTCAATAAGTTTCATCGGTTTGTGCCTCTCTCGAAATAGCGCGGAACGGTTCATATTTTCCGTCAATGCAGGCTGGCAACCAAAATCAACCACATCAGCGCGAACAGACCGAGATTGATGATGAAGGCGCGGAAGAAAAACGTGGGAGTAATCCGATCCCAGACGCCGCGAAAAATGAGCACGCAGGTATCGATGATGCCCACCACGGAAATGTAGATCGCGACGTGTACACAAAACAGAGTGAACCCGAATCCGCCGCTGCCATGCTCCACATGAGAATAGGGAATCAATACCACCGAGAAAACCAGCACGATGCACAAGAATACCCTGCGTGCTGTGGAAAATTTTGATTGCACTGATGAGCCCCTGACAGTAACGGTTTCCGGGTAAAACTGTTAACTGGAGACTCAGGCGGAAAGCAGAAAGAAACATCACGGGAAAAGAAGCCAAATCGCCGGTTTTTAGAAACACTGCAAACCAGGTTACTTAGGTCCCTTTCGAGTGTAATTGCGCCAGTTGCTCTGCGAATGCATCCATTATCTCGCGACTTTGTAAGACAAGGTTGAGTAATTTGACACAGTGAGAACTCATCCTTTTCGTGTCTTTCGTGATTTTCGTGATTTTCGTGGTAGAAAAATTCGACCTCGGCATCATCGCCCACTAAGAGAGAACCAGACAGTTCCGTCTCATTACTCCGCTCAATAAAATTTGGTCTTGCCGGGCAAGGCGACGGGGGCGACTGGTAAGGGTCCGAACGCGTATTCCGGCGGCGTCAGGTCTTCTTTAGAATTCCAGGCTTCGTCCCAGCTCACGCTTTTTCCTGTATACGAAGCCATGCGGCCCATGATGGCCATCAGCGAACTTTTGGCCGCGTACTCACCATTGCAGAGCGGCGAACTGGTCCGAATGCTGTTGAACAAAGCAGCATGTTCCTGCACGTACGGCAGATCTCTCACGCCATTTCTCTCGCGGCCGCGGGCCCGGCTGTAACGCCAGGTTTTCGCGCCGCTGAGCGTATTCCGATTCAAATCGGCGGTTCCCTTTTCGCCGAACACCAGTTGCGACGTATTGATGTCGGTGCCATCCTGCTGGCGACAAAAGGCAAAACAACGCTCGCCGCCCTTGTATTCGTAACAGATGGCATGATGATCAAAGATGTGGCCGTAGAGCGGATCGGTCCGCGACTGTCGACCGCCCAACCCGAAACATTTGACCGGATATTCTTCCTGCATAACCCAGGACATCAGATCGAGCCCATGCACGTGCTGCTCCACCAGTTGGCCTCCTGAGATCCACGTGAAGTAATACCAGTTGCGCAACTGCCATTCCATGTCACTCCATTCGGGCTTGCGGGGATGTGACCAGAGACCATTGATATTGTAGTTCGTCTGCAGAGTCACGATCTTTCCAAGCTGTCCGTCGTGAATGCGATTGACCGTTTCCTGCATGGCCTTGCTGTAACGCAGCATCAGGCCCGACATGATCGAAAGCTGTTTCTGCCTTGCCAGGCGGCACGTTTCCATTACCGACCGCACGCCGGGGGCATCCACGGCGACCGGCTTTTCGGCAAAGACATGTTTGCCGGCTTCGATGGCACGTTTCAGATGAGCGGGGCGAAAGTGCGGGGGCGTGGTCAGCAGTACGACATCGACGTCGGTATTTAATAATTTTTCATAAGCATCAAAGCCCACGAATTCCTGACTCGGATCGACGGCATACTGATCGCCGATCGATTTTTGAATGCGTGCCGCACTCGCTTTCAGTTTGTCTTCAAAGATATCCGCCATCGCGACAAGCCGCGCATTCGAATCCGCCTGCATCGCATTGACGGCGGCCCCGGAACCTCGGGAGCCACAACCAATCAGACCCACGCGCAACGTGTCCGCATTCTTTCCAGCACCAGCCCAGACCGCCGGCGCCACAGCCAACCCCGCCGCGGTCACTGTACCCGCTTCACGCAGAAACGTTCTCCGTGACACAGACTGATTTTCGTTGGGGGAATGATCTTTGGTGTGATCGTTCATGTATATCGTCTCCCGAATTCATAATTGCAACAGATTTTTGCTACTATCCAGCATGACAGAGTGCAGGTGGGATGTCCAGTAGAGGCAACAGACTCGAATGAGCTCGGCACGCAAGTTTTCCTGTGAGTTACCGATTTTTTGAGTAATGAGTAGATGTAGCACTCGAAGATTTCACGGCAATTGCGTTCAATCCAAGTCGATCATGTTTTGCCAGACACCTATCGGGGGCGCTCCCGCGGTTTCATTCCGGAAACGTTTAGCAGCAAAACCATTCTGTGAAGGAATCAAATCGTCTTTCAAATTCAGTTTTCCCTTCCAGAAAATAATACACGGCTCCATTCCAGAGAAAATAAAACTGATATCCCTGGTGCATCATGATGACAAACGAGTTCTCAGGTAGCTCTTGCATTTGACATCCCGCCAGAAGCTCTTTTCCCCATTGTTGAAGATCATTTAGTTGAGGAAACAAATAATGGCTGCCAATCAAATGGCGAATGTCAGCCTCTCGTCCCATCAGGACCAGAAACCGTCTGTAGTCCTCCGGCAGTCGAACGCCATGCATTCGCTCTAATACCGACACTTCGTTTTCTGAGCATCCCAGGACCTTGTGAGTTTCAACATGGGCTTGATAAAAGGCTTCATAAGTTTGTTCGTTCATCGCTTTCTGAATTTTTCTGGACTAACGTTGATTGGGTGACTCGAATGCTTTGATTGCAGTTCACGCCCGCCCCTTGTTATCATTTGTCCATACAGCATATAAATTTCACCACCCTTTTTCATCTGTAAATGCTTGATTCTCATGCCCGATTATTTCTATACGGCGACGAACCGGTCCGGCAAACGCAGGACAGAATGTATTCAAGCTGCCTCTGCGCAAGATGCGCTGCGTGCGTTGGAGGCAGATGAATACCAGGAAATTGTGTTGCACACCGACGATCTTGCGGCTGCAATTACTGAGATGATGCCCCGGAAAGTCTCCACAGAGAAAGGACCGATTTCCGCGGCTGACATGGTGGCCCTGCGAAACATGAGCAGTGGCGGCTTATTCCTGATGATGCTGAAGAAACTCTATCGGCGCATGTTCTGGATTTTTCTGTTGGGAAGCATTTTCATCTGGATGCTGAAGCAGGGAACGGACCGCATGGCGAGTGCGTTCGTGGCCATGCTGGTTCCTTTAATTGTGCTCCCACCGATAATAGCATTACTGACCACATTCTTAACGCCGGCCCTCAAATACAATCGTATGCTGGACGACTTGTGCTGGGGCCGCTGGAATGAAGTCCTCAAACGGCTGCCCCGACTTCGCAAAAAATTACCTCCTCTGGAAATCGCCTCTCGCAAAGCGTCTGCTCTGTCGGGGCTGGGCAGATGGGAAGAAGCGCTGGATGTCATGGCCCCTTTCTCGGATGCTGCAAAAATTCCGCATTGGGTCTACCTGACGCGGCTCGCAGAGATCGCAGAGTATGACAATCAAATGGAACGTGCGCTCGAATACCGCGTGCAGGCTTACGAAGCCGATCCGGGAAACGCTCCGCTGATCCTGGGTTATGCGAATACCCTGCTGAGGCTGGATCAGGATCTGGGGCGTGCCGAGGAACTGATTGAAGAACTCGAACAACAGCAACTCAGCGATCAACTGGAAAACGTCTTTCCCCTGGCAAAAGGGCTGCTCGAACTGAATCGGGGAAATTTTCAACAAGCGATCGAACCGTTGAACGAAACCGAACACCGCTTAAAACCTTTCGTCAAGAACCAACCCTTCTCCCGCCTCTACACCGACGTCGCCCGCGCCTACAAAGCCATCGCATTAGCCAAGCTGGGAGAAACAGAACAAGCGGAAGCCCTGTATCAATCTGCCCTGCCACGCTTGAAAGCACTCAATTCCAGACGCACGATGGAACGGTATGAGGAGGTGTTGCAGCTGTGAGCTGTTCTCTATGCTATATTGTTTCGATGGTCAATTGGCATTGAATCAACTTAAGAAAGAGATTGAATTTCAGATCGCATTTTTCAATCATTTAATTGAGCGTCATCTAAGCGCACTTACTTTTTTTTGTTTGTACGTAAAAAAACCACACTCAAACATTTCTGTCTGAGTGAGGTTTTGATATCGCAAAAGTTTGATCGTTTTCTTTAAAGTGTTTCATCCTTCAGATTATTTCTGAGGCGATTTCATGCATCCCCTTTTAACCACCTTCTGTGCAATTTGTAGTGGATGTTTTTGCTGATTCTTTCACTTTCCAGTTCATGGTTTTTTTCACACATGCATGGGGCTTACCAAAGGGTTTTTTGCAAACACAAATTGTCGTTGCGTCACACTCCTGATCGGGGCCTGAAGTGCCATAGCACAAAATGCCAGCTGCACCTGTTTTGATACAACCAAAGGCACTTCCTGTTCCTTCATACTGACCACCTCCTCCAGCTGAAACACAACTCTGCCCCACAGTCGATGCATCACAGAAATTTGCATCATTAGGTGCATCACAGGTTGTCTCGGTATTACCACAACGGTTTTTCAACTCCTGCCCATTGCAGGTAACTCCTCCAAAAACACTCGACGCCTCTGCAGAAGAGACCTCAAAACTTTCGACGCTGAAGTTAAATGCATAAGCATTAAATAAAACAGCCAAAACCAATACTTGAATGACTCCCAGTATCCCCCGTTTCATCTCATCATCTCCTGTTCAATAAACGATTTTGGACAAGTATACTGATCTGGATTGAATCAAGATCCCGTTTTTTGCATAAGAAACCGAAAGTTAACAACTGCAAGCAACGCCAAACTTACCAAGAGGCTCAGCGTCAAATAATCGTATTGCTTCGGTAACTGAACATCACCGGAATGATTGGAGATTAAAAGTGCATATACAAATTCTCCCTCATTGGTAGTGTGTTTCCAAAGTTCCCACCCTGGATACCTAAACACTCTAACATTGTAATTTTTGTCTCCTGATATACAAGCCCAATGATTTTGATTTTCATGAATTATTGCAGCAGAATCTTCATTTTCAGCCAGAAACCGCTGGATATACTCGTGCGTTGCCTTCACCTGCATAACGCGCGAACAATGTGTTTCCAGATATTTTTTACAGTCCTCTAAACTGCTTCCCTGATCCGTGACAGGGATTGATGCGCGCACGTCCGCATACGGTTGTGGAGCTCCCACTACAGTTAACGCAGCGCAAACAGCAACCGGCCCGCAAACCTGATCTTCATTCCGGTAAAGCCTTAGGTCTACATCAACCAGATCAAGCTGACTGAGACTATCGTCGGATGCAATTCCAGATGCTAAATTCTCTGCACATAACAGAGAGACGAACAGAAAAACGACAACGATGAACTTTTCAATCAATAGATGAGTCTTATCGCAATTTCTCATCGAATCTTTTTAGCCTATTGAGTTTTTCGGCGTCGCCGAAGAAACAGAAATACAAAAATCGCCAGAAAGCACACATTAAAAAACAACAGGATCGCTAAGCGATAACTGCCAATCGAAGGCGATTGAGTTACACGTTTTTTCTTACCGTAATCACGTTCGAGAACATTTTTTAATATCGCGGGATCGATGGGAGTATCACCAAATTTCCTCACGACATGCGGGTCGACACGATGATCTTCGACAACAGAACCGGGTTTAATTGATAAGCTGTCGATATCCATAGGAACTGTCTTTTTTTGTCCAATCGTGGTCGCAGTATATTTAATGCTTCCTGTAACATGTGGAGGACGCTCCTTGGCAGCTGTGCCGGTATCCTGAATCTCATAGGTACCGGACACCAGCATTCTGACTCCGGGGATGACTTCAGCGTACTCGTTATTGATTTCAGAAACATAACTCCACTGTTCGGCGTTTTCAGCTCCATCTTTTTCAACCCACTTAATTAGATGCAGGCCTGCTTCTGTATCAAAAGTAACGCTTAATCTCGGATTATGTTTCCAGTTTTTTTCAAAGAGCTTTAAGACATACTTGTCCCCCTCCTGTCTGAGAGTAATCCAAGCATTACCTTTGCGAATCATCTCGTAATACTCTCCTTTGGGGCTGAGAAATTCATTACGAATCCAGTTCAAACGATCTTCAAAATTCATCCTTTTATCAAAATACAAAGGAGCAACAAACCTCATGACAGGCTGACAGATATTTAACCATTTTTCACCATCCCCCCGCGAATCAACTGTCACTGCAGGACCATCCATTTTGATCAAAAAAGCCCCATCATCCAGTCGATTACAAGGTACAATTTCTCCCCGGTTGTTGTACTCAAACCATAAAGAGCGAGCTGTCCCCTCTACAGCATAAGTAAATTTTCGGCCATCTGGTTCAAGAATGCCCTTCCGCTCATATGAGTCTGGAACCACACTGTTTTCTTTTGAAGCAGCGGCTTCACTAAGAATGCCATCCAACTTTGATTGCACGACGTCTACACCATCTTTTTGCGTGGATACTGATACATTTTCCAGTTCATTTTGCATCAAAACAAGAAAGAACATAAAAGATATCATCGTTACCCTTTCAGCAGTCTGTTACCACATTGTCATAAATATCACACTGTGTAATCTCAACGAATTTCAATTCAATTCGTCCAATATTCTGTCACCGCAATGTCTTCGTCGTTTCCAGACTTTTTTGGTCAATTTCAAAATACGCCACTTTCTTTTCAAGCTAGCCTGGCTTCTGCAAGATAAGTTTCGAACTCACTTCTGCCTGAACGCCCCCCTGAATCACATTGATTGTTAAATTCAGTAATTTCTGATTGAGATTCGTACCATCATAATTCAGATATACGTCTGACTGCGTTTTACCTTTCGAATTCATCTTCCAATTTGAAAGCGATACCTCATCAATTTTTATGCTTTGAATTTCAATCAATTCATCCGGTGCATGTTTTACAGGTATTACAAAATCCCAAGTACCCTGTGAAAATTTTCCTGCGATGACTGATGACGTAATAAAAGGCCCCTCATGCGCATAGCCTTCTATCAGACAGGTGAGTTTTTCATCGTCTGCTCCGATGACAACCTGCTCCCGGAATTTTCCAGGAGTATGTGATCTGTCAATTATAAAGTCGACATACTTCTGGAACTCACTCAGATCCCTGACTTGTGCCGAAAGCCAGTCGGGAAGGACATTCAACAATCCACATTTCCTGATAGGTCGCCCAACTCGCTGGATCTTTATTTTACATTCAATCGGTT